>CACJLA010000001.1 GCA_902594145.1 uncultured Alphaproteobacteria bacterium
GTAGGTAGAGGTTTAAATACTTGTCTCATTGAAAAGGGCGATATTGCTTCACAAACATCTTCATGGTCTACTAAATTAATCCATGGGGGTATAAGATATTTAGAAAACTATGATTTTAAATTAGTCAGGGAGTCTCTAAAAGAAAGAGATATTATAAAAAAAATTGCTCCCCACATTACGAAACCAATAAAATTTGTTTTACCTCATGTTCCAAGTTTAAGGTCAAGTTGGATGATAAGAATAGGATTATTTTTGTATGATAGATTGGGTGGCAAATCCTCCTTTGAGAGATCAAAATTTATTTATCTAAATCAACAATTTGATGAAAACCCATTAAAGGAAAATTTTAAAAGTGGATATATGTACTCTGACCTATTTGTTGATGATTCGAGACTAGCTCTACTTAATGCTGAAGATGCGATCAATAGAGGTGCAAAAATTTATTTAAATACAAATATTACTAAAGTTATAAGAGATAGTGAATACTGGTCAGTTTATTTGAAGAATGGGGAAATTTTAAAATCAAAGGTGATTATTAACGCAACGGGTCCTTACTCAGTTTCAGTTTTAAATAATATTTTTGGGATTAAATCAAAAAAAATATTGAGACTTGTCCAAGGAAGCCACTTAGTAGTAAAAAAAATATATGACGGTGACCAAGCATATATACTTCAATTAAGTGACAAACGTGTAATTTTTATGATACCCTATAAAAAAAATTATACTTTAATTGGCACAACTGATCATGAAGTTAAAAGTTTTGAGAACCCAAAGATTACTGATCAAGAAAGAACCTATCTAATTAATTCGGTCAATTCGTTCATAAAAAAGAAAATAACTAACAATGATATTATATGGACATATGCAGGAGTAAGACCATTGATTGAGGATAACAATCAAAAGGCTTCAAAAATTTCAAGAGACTACACTTTTGAAATTGATGATATCAAAGGAGCTCCGATAATTACTATTTTTGGTGGAAAGCTTACAACATATAGAAAAATCTCTGAACAAGTTATGAAAAAATTATCAAAGTACCTTAGCTTCTCAAGCAAATCATGGACTTACAATGAGTTACTACCGGGCGCTCATAATAATGAAATAGATAATACAAATATTTCAGAGAAAATAATTGGACGTCTTGTTGAAACTTATGGAAATAAAATATCAAAACTTAACAAGTATTATAATGAATTTGAAACTGGTGGAGAGTTGATTTTTGGGGACTTTTATGAATTTGAAGTAAAATATCTTATTAAAGAAGAAATGGCTCGAACTTCAGAAGATATCCTTTTTAGGAGAACAAAGCTTGGAATTAATTTTCCCAAAGAAGCAAGGGATAAATTAGAAATTATTTTAAAAAGACACCTTTAGTACTTATGATATTATACTAAGGTGCAAAAATTTATTCTATCAATTGATCAAGGAACAACTTCTACACGTTCAATAATTTTTAATAAAAACTTTGAAATTATCTCTAGTGATCAATTAGAATTTAAGCAGTACTTTCCAAAAGATGGTTGTGTAGAACACGATCCAGAGGAGATATTTAATTCTGTTATACAAACCTCACAAAATGCGATTAAGAAAGCTAAAGCTAATTCAGGCCAGATATTGGGCATAGGAATAACTAATCAAAGGGAAACTGTTGTAGTATGGGATAAGCAAACAGGTAAACCTATTTATAGAGCTATTGTTTGGCAAGACAGAAGAACAGTAAATTATTGCAAAGACTTAACTAAAAAAGGATTTGCAAAAAAGATACAAAAAATAACTGGTCTTGTAATTGATTCATATTTTTCTGCTACTAAAATTAAATGGATACTCGATAACATAGAGTTATCAAAAAAACTTTTAAAAGAAGATAGGCTTTTATTTGGAACTATAGATACTTGGCTGCTTTGGAAGTTAACAGATGGAAGGTCTTATTTTACTGAGGCCACAAATGCTTCGAGAACTATGCTATACGACATCAAAAAAAACTGCTGGTCAAAAGAGTTACTTAAAATTTTCAATATTCCTCGTAAAATTCTTCCTACGGTTAAAGATAGTGCGGACGATTTTGGTTATACAACTTTTTTTGGAGATAAAATTAATATAGGAGGCATAGCTGGTGATCAACAAGCCGCAACAATTGGTCAAGCATGTTTTGAACCAGGATCTATTAAGTCTACATATGGCACTGGCTGCTTTATGATCATGAATATCGGACAGAATCCAAAAATTTCTAAAAACAATTTACTTACAACAATTGCATATAGAATTAAGAATAAAACTACCTACGCCTTGGAGGGGTCAATTTTCGTTGCAGGTGCTGCAATTCAATGGCTAAGAGACTCCCTTAAAGTTATAAAGACGGCACAAGAAACAGAGGTTTTATATTCCCAAAGCGATCAGAGTCAACAAATCTATTTTGTTCCTGCTTTTGTAGGTTTAGGAGCTCCATATTGGGATGGTGAAGCAAGAGGAGCTATTTTTGGCATGACAAGAAATACAGGAATAGCTGAATATGTTAAAGCTGCTATAGATAGTGTTGCATATCAAACTAAAGATTTGATAATTGCAATGGAGAAAGATAGTGGCTTATCTATTAAACAAATTAAAGTTGATGGCGGAATGGTGACAAATGAAAAATTCCTTCAATTTTTATCAAATATTTTAATCCTAAATTGTGATAGACCAAAAATAACTGAGACGACAGCATTGGGGGCAGCTTATCTTGTAGGGCTTTCTTTAAAAATTATCAAGAATACTGAAGAAATATCAAAAAAATGGCAAAGTGAAAAAATATTTAAACCAAGACTTCATAAAAAAGAAGTTAAGTATCTTTATCAAGGATGGGTAAAGGCTGTAAAGAAAACTACTACAAAAAAGAATAGCAAATAAAATTATATTTTGATATTTATGTTACATGCGCATAAATATTGAAATTGGTGATATAGAAGCATTTATTGAACTAACTGAAACAAATTCATTTGCTAGGGCGGCAAATAATTTAAATTTATCTCAACCTGCGCTCTCAAGAAGAATTCAGAAGTTAGAACACGAACTAGGAACTACCCTTTTTGATAGAACCACAAGAAAAGTTCAATTATCTTACTCTGGAAGAAATTTTTATGACCGAGCTAGAGGTATTATAGAAGCAGTTAAAACAGCAACCAAAACACTTAATGAGAAATATAGCTTTCCATCAATAATTAAAATTGGGGTAGTCCATTCAGCTCTCAGAAATATATTATTTTCTGCCTTAAAATCTTTTAAAGAAATTGAACCTAGATGTAAAGTTCAAATCATAGAGAGGTCATCAAATAATGTTGTTGATAGTGTTTTAGGAGGAGAGTGTGATTTTGGTATCAATTTTACAGGTATTCAAGAGCCAGGTATCAATTTTGAAAAACTATTTGTGGAGGATTATGTAGTTGCATTTCCAAAAGGAGATAAGTTAGAAAGAAAAAGAAAAGTAAAACTTTCAGAGATCAAAGATCGAAATTTTATATCAATTTGGAAAGGTTCAGGAAGTAGAATTTATATTGAAAATGCTCTAGCACTTCAAAAAGAAGATATGGATTGGGCTTATGAAGTAAGACATATTCCTACTGCCTTAAATATGGTTGAACAAGGACTAGGAATAACATTAGCCCCTAAACTGGCTATTTCTAAAGACTATACTTCTTTATCGTTTAGACCTCTAATAGATCCATCTGTAACCAGAACAATTGGCTTAATTAAAAGATCGGGAAGAGATCTTAGTTATGACTCACAAAAATTATATGACTTACTGAAAGATAAATTTAAAAGATAATTAATCAGCATTATGCATAAAAAAATATACTAATTAATGATATTAATTAGTTATTATGTCAGTTAATAGTTTTAAGACTTTGGACAAGTTTTCTCTAAATGGAAAGGGGTATAACTTTTATAATTTATCCTTATTAGAAGATGAATTTCCAAAACTAAAAACTCTCCCTAAATCAAAAAAAATACTTATTGAAAATTTATTAAGATTAGAAGACGGTGAAGATGTCAACGTAAATCTTATTAGAAATGTTTTGGAAAACCCAGAAAAAAAAACATGAAGTTTTTTTTTCTTCCATCTAGAGTTTTAATGCAAGATTTTACTGGTGTACCTGCAGTTGCAGACTTAGCAGCAATGCGTGATGCTGTCTCAGAAAAAGGACAGGACCCCTCCAAAGTAAATCCCATGTCGCAAGTTGATTTGGTAATAGATCATTCAGTAATGGTTGATTATTTTGCAAGTCCAAAAGCCTTTCAAAAAAACGTTGATATGGAATTTGGAAGAAATTTAGAAAGATATGAATTTTTAAAATGGGGACAACAAGCTTTTAAAAATTTTAGGGTGATACCCCCTGGTACAGGGATATGTCATCAAGTTAATTTAGAGTATTTGGCAGAGGTTGTATGGAGTAAAGAACAAAACGAAAAAAATTTTTTATATCCTGATACATTAGTTGGAACTGATAGTCATACAACTATGGTAAATGCGTTAGGAGTACTAGGTTGGGGAGTGGGTGGAATTGAAGCTGAAGCTGCGATGCTAGGTCAATCTGTATCTATGCTTTTACCTGAGGTTGTTGGTTTTGAAATAACTGGAAAGCTGAACGAAGGAGTTACAGCGACAGATCTTGTTCTTACAATTGTTCAAATGCTTCGAGAAAAAGGAGTGGTTGGAAAATTTGTTGAATTTTATGGTGATGGTCTGAAAAACTTATCACTTGCTGACAGAGCAACTATCGCCAACATGGCCCCTGAATATGGGGCAACCTGTGGGTTTTTTTCAGTTGATGAAGAGACCATTAGATATTTAAAATTAACTTCTAGAAGCTCAGCTATGATAGAAATTATTGAAAAATATAATAAAATTCAAGGGTTATGGGCTGATAACACTTGTGATTATAATGAAACCGTTCATTTGAAACTCGAAAATGTTCAAGCGTCTTTGGCTGGACCTAAAAGACCACAAGATAGAATTAATCTAGAGAGTGTGGATTTAAACTTCAAAGAGTTTTCGAAGAACAAACCCATTGAAAGGAAAGTGAAAAACCATAATTACAAAATGCAAGATGGAAATGTTGTTATTGCTGCTATTACCTCTTGCACTAATACCTCAAACCCTGATGTTTTAGTTGCAGCCGGATTAGTCGCAAAAAAAGCATGTGAATTAGGGTTACAAGTAAAACCCTGGGTCAAGACTTCTCTGGCACCTGGTTCAAAAGTTGTTACTGATTACCTAGATAAATCAGGTTTGAATAAATATTTAGATCAATTAGGCTTTCATCTAGTTGGTTATGGGTGCACTACATGTATTGGAAATTCGGGACCTCTTGATAAAGATATTGCAGAGTGCATTACAGAAAATAATTTGACAGTTGCCTCAGTGCTTTCAGGGAATAGAAATTTTGAGGGAAGAGTTAATCCACATGTCAAAGCAAACTATCTTGCTTCTCCTCCATTAGTTGTAGCTTATGCATTAGCTGGGTCTGTGCATTCAAATTTAACCAAAAACTCAATTGGTATCGACACAAAAGGTAAAGAGGTTTTCTTAAAAGATATATGGCCAAGCAATAATGAAATTCGTGAAGTAGTAGAAAAAAATGTATCACCTGAAATGTTTAAAAAGCAATACTCTAATGCTTTAAACGGGCCTAAAGAATGGCAAAAAATTAATACATCTTCTGGAGACTTATATAAATGGAAACCAACATCAACCTACGTGCAACAACCTCCTTTTTTTACTGGTAAGTCTGATAATAAAGAAATTATACATATTGAAAATGCAAGACCCTTATTGCTTTTAGGGAACAGTGTTACCACAGACCATATCTCACCTGCTGGAGCTATCAAACTAGAGAGTCCTGCAGGAAACTATTTTATGGAGCGACAAATACGACAAAATGATTTTAATTCATATGGGGCAAGAAGGGGTAATCACGAAGTAATGGTAAGAGGTACTTTTGCTAATATCAGAATTAGAAATCAATTACTGTCTGATGTTGAAGGAGGATACTCAATTCTAGAACCAGATAAAAAGAAAATGAGCGTATATGAGGTTGCCATGGAATATGCAAAAAGGTCTGAAAATGTTGTCGTTTTTGCAGGTCAAGAATATGGAACTGGTTCATCTCGCGATTGGGCAGCAAAAGGAACAAAATTGTTAGGCATTAAAGCTGTTATTGCAGAGAGCTTTGAAAGAATACATCGATCAAATCTAGTTGGAATGGGCGTCCTTCCAATACAACTTAATAGACACAAACTTAATGATTTAAATATAAAATCTTCTGACCTTGTAGACATAAAACTCTATAATGAAACTAAGCCTTTACAAGATTTGGAAATATTTATTAAAAGCGATGAGGGTGTTAAAATTTTAGAATGTACATTAAGAATTGATACCATCAATGAGCTACAATACTACAAGGCTGATGGTATATTGAATTTTGTTTTGAAAAATATTTTAAAAAATTAAATTATAACTGGATTTTCTAAAAGTTCTTTAAGTCTTACTAAAAAAGTAACTGCTTGCTTTCCGTCAATAAGCCTGTGATCATAACTTAAGGCTATGTACATCATTGGCTTTATGACAATTTTCTTTTTTACTGCAATAGGTCTATCTATGATAGAATGCATACCTAATATAGCACTTTGAGGAGGATTGATAATGGGTGTGCTCATCATTGAGCCATATATTCCTCCATTTGTAATTGAAAAAGTTCCACCTGATAAGTCTTTCATTGTAAGCTTATTTGAATTTGCCTTTTGAGCTAAATTAATGATATTTTTTTCAATATCACCATTTGATAGATTTCCAGCATCTCTAATTATTGGAACAACCAAACCCTTTTCTGATCCAATTGCTATTCCTATATCAAAATAATTTTTGTAAATTATTTTATTTTCATAAATTTCTGAATTTATCTCTGGTATTTCTTTTAGGACATCCGTACAGGCTTTAACAAAAAAAGACATAATGCCTAGTTTGACACCATATTTTTTTTTGAAAGATGATTGCTCTTTTTTTCTTAAAGACATAATAGCCGACATGTCAACTTCATTAAATGTTGTAAGAATTGCGGCAGTATTTTGAGCATCTTTTAATCTTCTAGCAATGGTTTGTCTAAGCTTAGACATCGGAATGGTTTTTTCATTTTGATTTTCTATTTCAATATCGAAATTTTGAAGATTATCTTCTGAGCTTGGAGAGTTTTCAGTTTTCACAATAATATCAGGCTTATTAGGAAGTCTTACTTCCTTTGCAGTTTCTTTCATCTCTTTAATCTGATTAATTTTGCTTTCAGAGCTTTCATCAATTGTAACCTCATCAGTAATCTCAGCAATAGACTGGCCAACATTTACCGTAGCACCTACAGGGGCAATGATCTTAGTTAACTTTCCTGATGATTGGGCGGGAATTTCAATTGTAATTTTTTCAGTCTCTATTTCAGCTAAATTATCTCCGGATTTAAAGTTTTCTCCCTCTTTAACTAACCATGATGTAATTGTTCCCTCAATTATAGACTCACCAAGCTCAGGTACAGTTATATTTTTCATTATTCTCTTGGGAGGTTTTTAAATTTCATAAAACTCACACCACCTCTTTCCTTTATAACACGTTTTAATGGTGATTTAAGTGCTAATTCTTTAATGAGCATTTGGTTAGTAATATGTCTTTTTGAAATACCAGTTGCTGGAGCTGCAGCAGGGCGCCTACCAACATAATGTATTTTTTTCTCGTAATTATTTCGAACAAATACATGTCTTATTCTACTTTTTACAAATCCCCAAGTGCCCATATTTTTTGGTTCTTCTTGGGCCCAAATCATTTCACAATCTTTATATTTCATAAGTAGTTCTGATAATCTGTCAAAAGGGAAAGGGTATATCTGTTCAATTCTAATAATTTTAACATCTTTGATTTTTTGCTCAGATCTATAATCGTCTAGCTCATAGAAAATTTTACCAGAGCAGAAAACAACTCTTTTTGGATTTTTAATTTCATCGTCAATTACTCTATGAAAAGATGTTTTTCCTGTAAATTCTTCAATGTGAGAAATATTATTTGGATGGCGTAATGTAGATTTTGGTGTAAATACTATTAATGGTTTTCTAAAATTTCTGTGTATTTGTCTTCTTAGTGCATGGAAATAGCTAGCAGGAGTAGTGCAATTTACAATTTGAATGTTGTCTTCAGCAGCCATTTGGAGAAATCTTTCTATCCTTGCACTTGAATGCTCAGGGCCCATGCCTTCATGACCATGAGGTAAAAGCATTACCAAACCACTCATTTGCATCCATTTTCTCTCACTTGAGGTTATAAATTGATCGATAATAATTTGTGCACCGTTAGCAAAGTCTCCAAACTGAGCCTCCCATATAACAAGTGTGTTGGGATCAGCTAGTGAATACCCGTATTCAAAACCAAGCACTCCTAATTCAGACAAAAAACTATCTACTATTTCATATTCTTTTTGTTTTTTTGAAATATTGTTTAAAGGAATATACCTTTCTTCAGTTTTTTGATCATAAAAAACAGAGTGTCTTTGGCTAAAAGTACCTCTACCAGAGTCTTGACCAGCTAGTCTGACTTGGTATCCCTCTTTTAGTAGACTCCCTATCGCTAAAGCTTCTGCGAAAGACCAATCAATTCCTTTTCCAGTTTTTATAGCTTTGATGCGAGCATTATTAAATTTTTGCAATTTTGGGTGTAAATTAAAATTATCTGGAATATTAGTTATTTTTATACCTACATCTTTTAAAGACTTTTCAGATTCAGAGGTTTTTCCCCTTCTTAAGGGGTCCTTAGGAGCACGACTTAAACCACTCCATTGACCACCCATCCACAATTTCGTTTTTAATTTATAATTTTTTGCTTTCTCAAATTTTTTTTCAAGATCAGACCAAATCTGATCTTTCAAATAATCAATTTGTTTTTGATTTACAACCTCCTGCTCTAAAAGTTTGTTTGCATAAATACTTGCAACTGTTTTTTTCTTTTTAATAGTCTCATACATCAAAGGTTGGGTAAATGAAGGTTCATCTCCCTCATTATGGCCGTGTTTCCTATAACAAAACATGTCAACCATTGTGTCTTTTTTAAAAGTATTTCTAAATTCTGTTGCAGCTCTTGAGGCCAATACTACGGCCTCAGGGTCATCACCATTTACATGGAAGATAGGTGACTGAACAATTTTTCCAATTTCTGAGGAATAGGGTGCCGAACGACTATATTGAGGACTTGTAGTAAAACCAATTTGGTTGTTAATTATGAAATGTATTAATCCACCTATCCTATAACCATTTAGTTGTGACATTGTAAAAGTTTCAGCTACGATTCCTTGACCAGCAATTGCAGCATCTCCGTGAATTAAGAGACCAGAAACTCTTGTATTATTTTTATCTTTGATAAGTCTTTGTTTTGCTCTAATTTTACCAGCAACTACTGGATTTACTGCTTCCAAATGAGAAGGATTTGCAGCCATACTAACATGTATTAAATTACCCCCAAAACTTCTGTCTGAACTTGCACCTAAATGATATTTTACATCACCAGACCCTTGATCACTAAAAGCATTTTCCCCACCGTGGATAAATTCGCCAAATATTTGTACATGAGGTTTTTTAACTATATTTGCTAAAATGTTAAGTCTACCACGATGAGCGCAAGCAAATGAAAAGTCTTCGACGCCGTACTCCGATGATCTTTTTAAAATTTGTTCTAAGGCAGGTATTGTGGACTCAGCACCCTCAAGACCAAATCTTTTTGTTCCTCTGTATTTGGTATCTAAAAATTTTTCAAAGTATTCTGCTGAAATTAATCTTTCTAATATAGTCCTTTTGCCTCTTGGAGTAAGTTGCATATCCTTTTTCTCCTCAATTCTATCTTTAAGCCATTTATATTCTTCAGCAGATTGTATGTGCTTATATTCAATTGCTAGTGTTCCAGAATATATAGATTGTAACTTTTCAAAAACTTCTTTAACAGTTGCTTTTTCAAAACCTAAATAACCAAATAAGAAAATCTTACGGTCATAATCTTTTTCTTGAAAACCATAATACGCAGGGTCTAAACCTGATGGGCTATTTTTTATCATTAAACCCAAAGGGTCTAAGTCAGCAATTAAGTGACCGATTTCTCTGTAGGCTCTAATCATCATTACTAGTCTCAAAGAGTCAGTAATTGCTTGATCAAGCGAAGTATGATGAAAGTCTTCACCTCTTGAAGTTTGTGACCAATCAATCTTTTGATAATCAGCTAAGATAGAAATCTCTTCAGGTGCAAGAGTATTAAAAAAATCATGCCAACTTTTATCAACTAGACTTGGATCTTTTATATAGTCCTTATAAATAGAAATAACTTGGGAGGCATTATTAGTTGTGAGAAATGAATTATAAGATCTCATTAGTAAGATAATGTATACGCTTATCTCATAAAAATGTCATTTTATTTTTAATTATAAAAGCTTATCGACTGCTGACACCAATCCCTGAACAGATTTTACAGATTTTTTTAGCATTAGCTTTTCTTTAGAAGTAAGTTTTACCTCAATAATTTTTTCAATTCCTTTTTTTCCAATAATTGTAGGAACACCCATATACATATCACTAAGGCCATATTGTCCATTAATAAAGGCTGCACAGGGTAATAGTTTTTTTTGATCGTATAAAAATGCCTCTGCCATCTGAATGGCTGAACTAGCAGGTGCATAAAAAGCGGATCCTCTTTTAAGTAATTTCACTATTTCGCCTCCACCCATTCTTGTTCGATTAACTATTTTTTCAATTTTTGAGAAGGGAAATTTTTTAAGTTTTAGGAAGTCCATTAGGGGCACACCTCCGATTGTTGTATAGTTGATGAGAGGAACCATATCGTCTCCATGTCCTCCTAATACGAATGTTTCAACGTCATTCAAAGAAACTTTCAAAGCATCTGATAAAAAATATTTCATTCGAGAAGAGTCTAATACTCCTGCCATTCCTACACACATATTTTTAGGAAGTTTTGAATATTTTTGGAGCACATATACCATTGCATCTAAGGGGTTTGTAATACAAATAACAAATGCTTTTGATGCATATTTTTTTATATCTAGAGCTATTTTTTTGATTATTTTCCCATTGGTCTCTAGTAGATCGTCTCTACTCATTCCAGGTTGACGAGGTAAACCAGCAGTTATGATAATTACGTCAGATCCTTTAATTTTGGAAAAGTCATTTGTGCCCTCTATCGACCCAATAAAACCTTCAACAGCAGAAGATTGACTGAGATCCAAAGCTTTTCCTTGGGGCATACCGCTTACAACATCTATTAGTGTTACGTCTCCAAGTTTTTTTAAAGCGGCTAAATGTGCGAGGGTACCACCAATGTTTCCGGCGCCAATTAATGAAATTTTATTCACTATTTATCCATTTTGGATATTTCATGTTTTATTTCGGCTATTGCTTTAGCTGGATTTAATCCTTTCGGACAAGAGTTTGTGCAATTCATGATTGAATGACATCTGTATAATTTAAGACTATCATCCAATTCATTCAACCTTTCTTTTTTGTCTTCATCCCTGCTATCTTTTATCCAGCGGTTTGCTTGAAGTAATACAGCAGGTCCTAAATATTCATCTTCATTCCACCAATAGCTTGGACAAGACGTACTGCAAGAAAAGCACATTACACATTCCCATTTGCCATCTAGCTTATCTCTATCTTCAACTGATTGTATATTTTCTCTTGTATTATTTGAAGATTTTTTATTTAACCATGGCTTTATAGATTTAAATTGTTCAAAAGCTTTTTTCAAATCTACCACCAAATCTTTTAAAACTCTCATATGAGGAAGAGGGTATATATTGATTTCATCAGAGCATTCCTCTATATGTTTTTGACATGCAAGTGTGTTGACGCCATCTATATTCATTGCACATGATCCACAAACACCCTCTCTACATGATTTTCTGAAAGTTAAAGTTGGATCAACGTCAGCTTTAATTTTGTTTAATATATCTAAAACCATCGTGCCTGCTTTCGCTACATCGATTTCAAATCGATCAATTTGAGGGGGAGTGCCTTCTTCACCTGACCATCGATAAACATTAACTATCCTGATGTCATGGTTTTGTTGGGACTGTTCATCAATGAGATCTACATTGGAATATGATTTTCCTTTAACTGGAATAGAGTTTTTAGGAAGAGTGAGTTGTACCACTTAGTAAACCCTTACTTGTGGAGGTATAACAGAAATTTGATTGCTTAATGTAGTCATTCTTACGGGCCTATGAGTGACCTTATAATTTACAGCATCTCCCCAAAAAAGAGTATGTTTTAGCCAATTTTCATCATCTCTTTCCGGGAAATCTTCTCTGGCGTGAGCGCCTCTACTTTCAGTTCTTTGTTCAGCTGAAACGCCGACACTGCCAGCGACTTGCATTAGATTATGAAGTTCTAAGGCCTCGACAAGGTCTGTATTAAAAACATCTGACTGATCTTTGACTTTAATATGTTTAAGATCTTGGGACATTGAATAAAGTTCGTCGTTGCCCAGTTTTAAAGTTTCACTCTCTCTGTAAACACCAAATCTTTTCTGGACAGTCTTTTGCATCTTTTCTCTTAACTCTCCAACTGACACATCGCCCTTATTATTTTTAATTGATTCAAGTCTTTCAATTATTAAATTTGTTTGTGACTGAGATGGCATCCTTAATGACTCTTTACTATCAATAACTTGTCCTGCTTGGATGGCTGCACCTCTTCCAAAAACAACAAGTTCTGCAAGAGCGTTAGTTCCAAGTCTATTTGCTCCATGAACTGATGCACATGCTGCTTCACCTATTGCCATTAGTCCTTCGCAAACTTCTTCTGTATTCGTGACATTAGGTTTCAAAACTTCTGCTTTAAAATTTGTTGGAATACCTCCCATACAGTAATGAACAGTTGGGATAACTGGTATTGGCTCTTTAGAAATATCTCTTCCACAAAATGCTTTAACTGACTCTGATATTCCTGGCAATCTCTTTGCAAGCATATCAGCATCAAGGTGTTCTAAATGAAGATTTATATAATCTTTATTGGGACCGCAGCCCCTACCAGCACTGATCTCCTTACTTATGAATCTTGAGATAACGTCTCTAGCTGCAAGGTCTTTGGCATTTGGAGCGTACTCAAGCATAAACCTTGTACCCTCATTATTTTTTAAAATACCACCCTCACCTCTAGCTGCCTCTGATATTAAAACTCCAACGCCGTATATTCCAGTGGGGTGAAACTGAATAAACTCCATATCAGATAGCGGAAGTCCTGCCCTGAGAGCAATACCTGCGCCATCACCTGTACAAATATGTGCACTTGTTGAAGATTGAAATATTCTTCCATAACCACCGGTAGCTAAAATTGTCATTTTTGCAATAAAACGGTGCAATGACCCATCTTCAATATTGATTGCTAGGAGCCCACAAATTGAGTCGTTATCGTCTTTTAATAAGTCAATGGCAAAGTATTCGTTATAAAAATCAACATTATTTTTAAGGCTTTGCTGATATAACGTGTGAAGTAATGCATGTCCTGTTCTATCAGCTGCAGCACAAGCTCGACTTGCAGGTTCGCCTTTACCATTTTTTGTCATGTGCCCACCAAAAGGTCTTTGATATATCTTACCTTCCTCAGTTCTGGAAAATGGCATGCCGTAATGTTCCAACTCAACAATAGAGTCAACTGCATTTGCACATAGATATTCAATACTATCTTGATCACCAAGCCAATCAGAGCCTTTTACAGTATCAAACATATGCCATTGCCAACTATCTTCACCCATGTTAGCTAGCGCGGCGCCTATACCACCTTGAGCTGCCACAGTATGGCTTCTTGTAGGATAAACTTTTGAAACACATGCGGTCTTAAGGCCTTGCTCGGAGCATCCAAGAGCTGCTCTTAAGCCAGCTCCTCCAGCACCTAAGACAACAACATCTAATTTATGATCAGTGAAATTCATTTCAAAAAAATAATACCGGTAAAAAAATTAAAAATGAAATACTTATGGCAAAATCTGTCAAAAGAGAATAAAATTTCATTTGATTAAACTTAAAGTAATCCTCATAAACTTTACCCAATTGAATTCTAATATGGAGCATTGATACAACAAAAAAAATTAATAGTAAAAACTTGTTAGACGTATTTGATAATAACACATTTAAAGAATTTGTATCAGAATGAGAATTTATAAAGAATAATATAAACCAATAACTAATAGGAATTAACGCAAGATACAAAATTCTTTCAATTTTCCATTTTTGTGAGGCTTTCATTAAAACACCATCCATGTGAATGTTAATGTCATTATAACATTTAATGCTAATATGATATATGTAGTTAAATAGACATTTTTAATTTCCATTCCAATTGCAAACGACCATAAAAAATATTTAAGGCCATTCAATAAATGATGGTTAAAAATAAAAAACCAAAAAATAAATATCAACTTTACTGGTAAAAAATTGATGAACATTGTTAATATAACATTGAGCTGAGGAAGTGTATTTGCACTACCTAACCAGATTGCAAAAAAAGGAATCGAAAATGCAAATGCTATGACGCCTATTCTGCTAGAAATAGAAAATATCATAGTTAAAAAAGGCCTATAAATCTGTAAATGTGGTGACAACGGAGCCATAGAAGGGAAATATATTCAAAAAAATCTTATAGTAAAAAGCTATTATTTTATTAATTCATGCATTATATAAATTAATCAAATTGTGGACAAAATGTTGATCAAATTCTTAATTTGACAAATTTCAAGCCTGCAAAACTTAATAAATCGACTATTATTCAAATTGGTCGATCATGAAAACATTATGTTTTGTAGGTGCCGAACCTCACCCCGCATGAGAAAAAGCTTTGTTTTTTAATAAAGTTGGCACCTCGACCTCATAATTAAGTTACTTTAATATGTTATTTCTCCATATATAATTCTCGCCTATGCCATTTTTGATCAAACTAGCAAAGATCATTGATACCATTAATAAAGCTGTGGGCCATCTATGTGGATTATTTGCAGTCCTAATGGTTTTGGTTGTTTTTACGGTAGTAGTCCTTAGGTACGGATTTGGTATCAGCTTTATATGGATGCAAGAAAGCTATGTGTGGTTACACGCATTCATTTTTATGTTGGGAGCTGGTTTTACTTACTTATCAAACGATCATGTACGAATAGATGTATTTTATAGGGATGCCTCAAAAAAATATAAAAGCTTAGTCGATATTTTAGGAAATGTAATTTTTGTTTTACCATTTCTGTACATAATTTGGAAATATAGTTTCACATTTGTTAAAAGATCATTTCAAATAAATGAAATATCTAGAGAAGTAGGAGGGTTACCTGCTTTATATATTTTAAAAAGCGCTATATTATTTTTCTGCATTTTTTTATTAATTCAATCCATTTCAAATATTATCACATCAATAAAAAATATTTCTGAGTTAAATGACTCCTGAAGTTTTAGCTATAATTATGTTTCTTAGCACCTTGGTATTACTTCTCTTTGGATTTCCAGTTGCATTTACTCTAGCTGGCTCAGCATTAATCTTTGCTTTTATTGGAGATGCACTTGAAATTTTTAATTTTAGGATGCTTGGTTTTTTTCCACAAAGAATTTTTGGTACGATGACAAACGAAGCCTTGGTGGCAGTTCCCTTATTTATTTTTATGGGAATAATGTTAGAAAAAACAAAAATAGCAGGCGAATTATTACAATCAATTGGTGAGTTATTTGGTTCTATTAAAGGTGGTTTGGGCATTGGCGTTGTATTAGTAGGTATGTTGCTTGCTGCCTCAACTGGAATAGTTGGAGCAACCGTGGTCACTATGGGAACACTTTCATTACCTGCAATGATCAAAGCTGGGTATGACCAAAAAATTGCTACAGGTACAATTTGTGCTGCGGGAACTTTAGGTCAAATAATACCTCCTTCAATAGTATTAATCTTACTTGCATCCATTCTTCAAGGAGCAAATGAGGAAGCAGCAATGATGACTGGCAGTTTGGTCCCAGAGCCTGTAACAGCAATTGATTTATTTGCTGGTGCTTTAATGCCTGGATTGATGTTAGTGGGTATGTTCATTATATTGATATATTTTTATGCAAGAATAAATCCTAACAGTTGCCCTTCAGTTAGAACTGAGAGGACTAGGAGTGAAATTTATACTAATGCTGTTACTTCTATTCTCCCGCCCTTAATACTTATACTTTTAGTTTTGGGTTCAATTTTAATGGGTATTGCAACCCCAACAGAGTCAGCTTCTGTGGGTGCTGTAGGTGCTGCAATAATAGCTGCTCTTAAAGGTCAATTAAATTACAAAAATATCAGAGATGTATCCCTCAGTACGGTCAAATTAAGTTCTTTTGTATTTGTAATACTAATTGGTGCCTCAATGTTCTCTTTAGTCTTTAGGGGATTTAATGGTGATGAGATGATTGAACATTTTTTGGGCACTTTGCCTGGAGGTCAATATGGTGCGTTGTTCGTCGTAATGGCTGCAATTTTTGTATTAGGGTTTTTTTTAGATTATATTGAAATAATTTTTGTAATCGTACCGTTAGTAGGTCCTGTATTAATCGCAAATGGTGCTGACCCATTATGGCTTGGGATTTTGATATCTTTAAATTTACAAACTAGTTTTATGACTCCACCATTTGGCTTTTCCCTTTTTTTTCTTAGGGGAGTTGCTCCTAAAAAGATTAAGACTCAAAATATGTATAAGGGAGTTTTGCCCTTCATTGCTGTTCAAATTTTTGCTTTATTTATAGTTGGTTTTTTTCCAGAGATAGCTACTTGGTTACCAAATAAAATATTTTAATAAAATTTGGAGGGGCAATTAAGCCCCTCCAACTGATGCTTGTTAAACAGAGCTTGGAAATTTAAAAGGTAAATTTCTAATTCTAGCGAATTCTGACTCACCTTTTGTTGACCAATCCATAATATTTTTTCTAAATGATAAAATATGATTACAGATAGCTTTTGTTTGAGAGTTGATTGACCCTCTCTCTTCCATAACTTCACCTGCTGCATTACCAAGAGCTATAAGTAACTCATCAGGAAATGTCTTCAAAGCAACTCCATGTTCATTAATTAGTTTACCGAGTGCTGGACCATTTAAAGCTTGAAAACGACTAAATACATCAACATTAAATGCTTTTGCCATTTCCATCATAAGTCCTTGAGTATCACCATCAAGTCCTTCCCACTCCTTTAGGTCAATAGAAAGGTCTAGAAGTGTTGATGGCTCGTGCCAACCTGGTCCGTAATAGAATTTAGCAGCTTGGTGCATTCCAAGACCTAAATCTGCTACTGGACAAATCCATTCTGCTGCATCAATAGCACCAGAAGCTAATGAAGTAAGAATATCAGGACCACCCATTAAAACAGCTGTTGCTCCTAATTTTCCAATTGTTCTTCCACCAAGGCCAGGCATACGCATTTTTAAACCTTTATAATCATCTGCTGTGTTCATCTCTTTATTGAACCAGCCTCCCATTTGGTTACCTGTATTACCCATTGGTAAAAATTTAACACCAAGCTCGTTGTAAATTTTATCAGCAGCTTCAATTCCACCGCCATAATAACACCAAGCATTTTGCTCCATTGCATTCATACCGAAAGGCCCAGTAGCAACAAATTCAATTGCATCTGATACATTGGTCCAATAATAAGGTGCACCATATGCCATTTGTGCGGTACCCTCTCTAACAGCATCGAAAGACTGAAGACCTGGAACAAGTTCGCCAGGGTAATAGACTTTCATTTTAAGTTTGTCAGAGTATTTATTAATATTGTCTGCGTAAGCAGCAATGGCTTGTCCTAAAAGACCAGCCTTACCAAATGCACAGCAAACAATCCATTCTTTATGCCCCCCTGATAAAGCAGGTGCTGGCAAAGAAGAAACTGCGGCAGCACCAAGTGCTGCAGCACCGGCGCCTTTTAGGAAATTTCTTCTCTTAATGGACTTATTCTTAATTATCTTTTTTGCCATTCTAATTATTCCTCCTAGAAACAAATAATAATTATTTTTTGTTAGATATAATTATACCAATAATAACTGATAGAATACCAGCGTAATGATAGATTTCTAAAGTCTCACGAAATACTAAAAAGGCGAGAATACCACCAAAGATCGGCATTAAATGTAAAAAGGGGCCTGATTTATTTGGGCCAATCAGTGCAACACCAGTATTCCAACACATATAAGAAATAATACTTGGGAAAATACCCGTGTATCCAATGACTAAGAGTGTTTTTTGACCAATATTTATATAATTATCTTGAATAAAGATATCATATAAATACACAGGAAACAAAAGTATCACTGTGAATACAAATGATAAATACAGAAAACTGAAACCAGAAACTCCTGTCTCATTTTTTTTTAAAAATATCGAATAGAGTGCCCAAGATGTGACAGCTAATAATATAAATAAATCTCCAAAATAAAATTCGGAACCGAAAATATTTTGAAAACTACCTTTTGCTATAACATAGCTAACTCCAATTAATGAAATAAAAATTCCTATCATCTGAAATATATTTGTTTGAGCCTTATAGATTAATTTATTAAATAAAATTATAAGCATTGGAGTTGTAGAAATAATAAGAAGAGAATTAATTACAGTGGTCGCTGTTAACCCTAAATATACTAGTGTGTTGAAAAGAGTAGGACCTGTCAAAATAATTAAAAAAATCATTCCTGGTTGTTTTTTTAAAAGAGGAAGTTCTTTAACAGCTTTTTGAATACAAAAAGGTGTTAAAATAAGAAAAGCAACAACCCAACGATAAAATGCGAGAGATAAGGGCGAAACTATATTTTCAAGTGAAGAAAACCTTCCTATTACAAAATTACCTGACCAAAAAAGTGATGCGAAACACAAAAATATTACTGCTTTTAAAGATGTACTCACTTAGGGTAGTTATTAAATTTTCTCGATAGCAATTGCTAGACCTTGCCCACCACCAATACACATACTTGCGACACCAAATTTTAGTTTTGTTCGTCTTAATTGATGAGCCAGGGTTGTAACAATTCTTGCACCTGAACAACCAATAGGATGACCTAATGCAATAGCACCCCCTGCGATGTTTAACTTATTTGGATCTATTTTTAATGATCGTTGAACTGCAACTGAAGTTGCAGCAAACGCTTCGTTAATCTCTACAAGATCAAAATAACTAATATTAACTCCCATTTTCTTCATTAATTTCTGTATAGCTGTAATAGGAGTGACTCCCATATAATCAGGGTTGCCAGCTGATGAAGCCCAAGATAAAATTTTTGCTATAGGTTTTATTTTATTAGAATTTATATAATTCTCAGAAGCTAAAGCTAAAAAACTAGCTCCATCATTTAGTGAGGAAGCATTTCCAGCTGTAACTGTTCCAGATTTTTTAAAAACAGCTTTAAGTTGTCTGAGTTTAACAAGAGTAGTATCTTTGCGAACTTCATCTTTATTTGAAAATTTAGTTAATTCACTCTTAAAATAATTATTTTTAATTGACTTATAAGTTTTAAGATATGACTGATAGGCGAAATGATCTTGGTCTTGTCTAGTGACATTATACTTTCTTGAGACATTTTCTGCAGTAATACCCATATGTTCATTTGAAAAGGCATCCGTCAGTCCATCATTCACTAAAGTATCAATAAAAATATTATTTCCTAATTTTTTTTCACCTGTCCTACTTAAATAGGCATGACGTGCTCTTGACATACTCTCCTGACCGCCAACGATTAATAAATCAGACTCACCTGAATAAATTTTAGATGAGCCGTCAATGGTGGCCCTCATGCCACTACCACAAACTTGATTTACAACATAAGCGAAAGAAGACTGTAGCATTCCAGAATTTAAGGCAACTTGCCTTGCTGTATTCATTCCTAGACCACTTGTTAAGACCTGTCCCAATACCAACCCTTCAATTTCTTTGGTGTTTATTTTTTTATTTCTTTCAATTAAGTCCATAAGACAAGAAACTCCTAAATCTACTGATTCAGTTTTTTTGTAATTTCCAAGATATGCGCCTATAGGTGTCCTAACTGCATCAATTATAAAAACATCACTCATTTATATTTATCATTCTATATTCAGTTACAGACTCAGGATTTGCCAATGATCCTAGATTTTGTACTTTATCATTATTGATAATTTTTTTGACAAGTATTTCAGAATTTTTTCCACTTTTTGTTCTTGGAATATCTTTAACCACGAATATCTTCCATGGGACATGTTTTGGACTAAGTGAAGTTTTGAGATTTTTCTTTAATATCGTTCTAAAATCTATGTTTATTTTTGGGTTTAATAATTTTAAAAAAAGGACAATTTTTTCATCATTTTCATATATGTATCCTGTTGCCAAGCAATCCTCAATCCACTGAAATTTTTGCAAACAATTATATATTTCTCCCGTACCTATTCTAACACCACCAGGGTTTAATGTAGCATCTGACCTACCAAATATTACATAACCACCATTTTTTGTTTTTTTTACATAGTCTCCATGAGACCATATATTAGGAAATTTTTCAAAATAAGTAGATTTATATTTTCTGTTATATTTGTCATTCCAAAAGTAAATTGGCTTTGATGGGAAGGGAGACTTGCAAACTAATTCACCTGTTTTTTTTGTAGACTTCCCTTTTTCATTATAAACATCAATATTCATACCAAGACCTGGTCCTTGAATTTCACCAGAATAAACAGGTAGAGTTGGAATACCTAACATGAAACATGAGACAATATCTGTACCGCCACTTATTGAATGTATAAATGATTTAGGGTTTAAATTTTTATTTATAAATTTAAAAGTATTTGGACTTAGAGGAGAACCGGTGGAGATAAAGCAACTTATTTGATTTAAAACATTTTTTTTATTAGCTTTATGATTATTTTGGATGGTTTCATAAATTTTTGCACCAGCACCTAACATTGTTGATTTAGAGTTTTTTGTCATGCTTATAACTCTGTTTTTGTTTGGGTAAAATGGAGAACCATCATAAAGTACAATTGTTGAACCCAATAATAAATTTGAAACAGTCCAATTCCACATCATCCAGCCGCATGTTGTCAGGAACAACATCTTATCTTTTGATTTAACATTAGTATGTAAAGCTAATTCTTTTAAATGTTGAAGTAGAGAGCCACCGTGTCCATGAGTAATACATTTAGGGAGTCCAGTAGTTCCACTTGAAAATAAAACATAAAGAGGGTGATTAAAGTCTAATTGGGTATGTTTATTAGCCATTAAGTATTTTTTTTGACTAATAATTTTTTTAAATTGAGAAGTGTTATTATTAGAAGGGTAACTAGTTTTTAAAATTCTTGGATTATTTAATTTTTGTTTTAATAGACTCAAGTTTTTTGAATAATTAAATTTTTTTCCATTATAAAAGTAATGATCTGCAACAATTAGTAACTTGGGTTTTAATTGAGAAAACCTATCAATTACAGCTTTTTCTCCAAAATCAGCAGAACAGGAAGACCAAACTGCTCCTATTTTAGCTGCAGATAAAAAACTAATGATGGTATCTGGTATATTTGGAAGATATCCGACTACTACATCACCTTTTTTAATACCTAAATCTAAAAAGTAATTACTTAAAGCATTTATTCTTTTATTTAAATCACTATAAGTAATCCTTTCTTTAATTTTATTTTCTCCAATAAACTCAATTGCCGAGTCTAAAGAATTATTTTTAGATATTAAATCATAATAATTAAGACTACATTTATCAAAAAAAGTTGAATTCCAAAATGAGTCTCTTATTTTATATATATTAAAATATGGTTTTTTTTTAAGATCAATATTAAAGTAATCAACAATAGACATCCAAAAATTTTCTGGATTATTATTAGTCCAAATCCAAAGCTTATTGTAGCTTAAAAATTTTTTTGAAAATTTTTTCTCTAAATATTTTTGAAATTTATAAAGATTTGTAGTTTTTATAAATTTTTTGCTTGGCTCAAATAATTTATCCATCATTGTTTTTCATCAAACTATATAAAACATCAGGTATCTTGTTAGGAGCCCCTTGTGAATTAACACAAACCATTAAAATCTTTGATTTAAATATAATATTTTTTTGTTTTAAAATATTTTGTTCAATTTCAAAAGAAGCTTTTTTTACAGATAAAATTCTACTAACAATAACTAGTTTATCCTCAAGTTTACATGATTGAATATAATCACATTCAATTTTTCTTACTAGGAAAAGGCGATCATAGTCTTTTAATAAAGAATTAAGTGTAAAACCAAATTGATTTATTAATTCAGTTCGAGCTCTCTCGATAAATTTTAAATAATTAGCATAATAAACAACACCTCCAGAGTCTGTATCTTCGTAATATATTTTTAAATTGAAGTTATACATTAATTAGTTAGACCTAAAAAAATTATGTAAGTTATAGTTATAATAGCTATACCAAAGATAAGATACCTGAAGTCGTCCATTTCATTTTTTTCTAAAATTATAAAATTTTAGATAGATTTAATCATACAACATATTAATAATATTTAGATCATAATATGATAATTAATTTAGAAAAAAAACAAACTAAGATTTGTGTTGATGAAAATATTAACAAGACAATTTTTGTATGTTCCCATGAAAGAAGCGGCACTCATTTTTTAATGAATTCAATAGCAACAAATTCCAACTATACGGTTGATCCATATTTAAATTTTGATTTAATTCCACTGGGTGATACTGTAAATTTCTTTTCAGCCTCGCATGTTAAAAGTTTTGTAGATGAGATAAGTAACATTAAACATCAAAATAGAAAGCATGGATTATCAAGTCTGATTAAAAGCCATCATCCATCATATATATTTGAAGAATTATTCAATAATCAAAGTTTTTTTTTCTTTTATATCTATAGGGATCCTGTTGAAACTTTATTATCATTTTGGAAATTTATGCATCATTGGAGTTGGCATGAGGGACCAAAATTAGACACTCCTCTTAAATTTGTTAAGACAGAACCCGAAGGTCAAATGCAAAGATATCAGAGAAAGTCATATATAAATATATTTTCAAGATGGTTAAATCATTTAATGGAATGGATAGAGGCATCAAAAAAATTTGAAAATATTTATTTAGTAAGCTACAAGAAACTAAATTTAAATTTCGACACAACAATTATTGAATTATTAAATTTACTTGAAATACCATTTAATGAAATTATAAAACCATCAAAAAATAATTATATAAATACGATCCAATTAGACCTATCAAACAATGACCGTAAGGAGTTTGTTAAATATATTGATGAAAATATGTCATTATTTCCTGAGATTAAAAAATTATTGAGTTAAAATTAAATAAAGTTTTATTTTTCATATTGGAAAAATTTCTTCTTATATTTTTTTTCTTTTAAAATAATAAATCATTTTGTATTTTGAAGTGATATCAGATTTATCTTTAATCACATTTACCAACTCCCAGCCTTCTTTTCCTCCCTTGTTCAGCCAGTCATTTTCGATTTTTAACTCATCATCATCTAAAAATTGTGTATAAATTCTATATTCCCACCTAGTGTGGGTTTTTTTATCAAATAATGGGTTAATCATATATTGTCATTTAATTTTGAGTGTTTTACATAACTATCTTAGAATTAATAAATCCGATTTATTTGGTATAACAAAAAAAATTTTAAAATAAAATACAAATATTAATTAATTGTATTAAATAAAAAATATTAAGGTAGTTTGATAAATCTCTTTTATAATTGGCTAATGAATAAATATAAAGTTTTATTTGAACATCTCCCTCCAACAATTATATGTGCTAGTTTAGTTATTTATTTTGATAATTTTAATTTATTTTTTGTAGGCTTGTGTATTTTTTTTGGTTGGATGATTGACATAGATCACATGTTTGACTATTTACTCTTTAAGAAAAGTATTAAGCTCAATTTACAAGAATTTATGTCTGGTAATTATTTTAAAATTTGCAATAAAATTTACCTTCCACTTCATTCCTATGAATTATCAATAGTATTAATTTTTATATTTTATATTTTAAATGATACTAGTTTTATATTCGTATTCATTGCTCACATTCTTCATCTTCTTCAAGACCAGTTTACAAACAAAGTAAGACCATTATCATATTTTTTTACTTACAGGGCAGTTAACTCTTTTAATGCAAGCTGTGTTTGTAAATAATTATGTGTATGTAATAATATTAATTTATAATTATAAAAATACATCAATGGAATTAATATTTATTTAAATCATAAAAGAACCAAAGTGATGAAAAACACCAAAGTATAAGGAAGATTTTGCCCAATTTATCTGCTTTTTTAAAATGTAGATTCATTTCATTGAATTGACTATCATTAAGCTGATTTCCATTTTTAGATAAGTCATTTAGCTTTTTTTGATAAAAGAATTTATATATATTTATAGCGCATGTCCATCCTGTTAAAATATAGAAAATAGAGCTTGGTAAAGAAGTCATATTTCTATACTAAAGTAATTAAATAAATTAAAAATTCAATTACTGGTTCCATAGTGTAATGGATAACACAAATGACTTCAGATTATCAGAACATGTCTCTCTAGTATCTATATTAATTAATTTTGCAGAATATTCCTAAATGTGTATCTTACATTTACTTAATAGAATGTCACTTATCTGACCCATAAAACTTAGATATGTTTTTTTCATTTTAAGATACATACAGAGAGTTTTAAAAAGCATCTCTACAAAATTAATATCCCAAAAATATTTATTTTGTTTCTCTATGAGTCTTATTTAAAATATTAGACATGTATTCTGTATATTTGGCATAATCCAACCAAAGGTTTTTATAATTATTTAGTTAAGCATATGGTAAATATTATATTTTAATTTTGGAGGTAAATTGCTCAAATTTGATAGACTCCAAATTAAGTTATTGAGTAGAAAGTAAATAATTTAATAAAGTGATAATTTTAAATATGATCTGCATTATCCCCAACTAATTTACAACCTTACTACTTTATGAACTTACTATTTATACTTTATAAGATATTTGTTTAAGATGTGTCAGACATAATTCAAACTGAAATAAGATATTTTAGATATTGATTTAGATTTATTTTATTTAGTAGCTGATACGTAATTTAAACAAGCTTTATAAGAAATTTTTCCATCTTTTTGTCTTTCAATACACATATTTACAATTTCATCTTTTATTAATAAAAGCTCTTCATCGGATAAGTTTTCCTCTGCTAGTAATCTTCCACCTAAACCTATGCTAAGAAGAAGTTCCCCATCTTTTTCAGGTGAGTCATTAGTTGTTATAAGTGAATAAACTTTTTCAACTTTAATATTTTTAAATCCAGAATTATATAAAATCTCATTAATATATTTTTCTTCGCTAAATGCCAACGGACCAGGTGATCTTGTAATTTCAGGAAAGTCTTTATTTAAATGTCTGATTATTATATTCGTTGCTGAAGTAAAAAATTCGTTTTCCATAACATTTGTCCAACATACAAAATTTAAAAAGCCATTATATTTTAAAGAGTTATATATATTTTTAAAAGCAGCAAATGGATTTTCAAAAAACATGACACCAAATCTTGAAATAATTTTAGTAAACTCATTTTTTTTGAATTCATAATTTTGAACATCACAATATTTAAAATCTAAATTTTTTATTTGAGAGTATTTTGTTTCTGCCAACTCTAATAAAATTTTTGATATATCAGCTCCTACTACATATCCATTAGGTCCAACTAATTTAGATGCTTCAAATGAGGTATGTCCTCCGCCACATCCAATATCTAAAACTTTATCATCTTTTTTAATATTTGATTTTAAAAATAATTCTTCAGTAAGTATAGATAATCTCTCATTCATCGACTCGTCTTCATCCACCCATTTTTGACCAATACCCTTGTTCCAAAATTCAAACTGTTCGTTATTAATTATTTTATGAGCCATATATTTTTTATAATTTAATTAGCTATAATTAAAATAATCTAATTGATACCTTTAGATAAATGCAAAAATTTAATAACTAATAAGATATTAGAAATGATTAGATGCTTATTCATTTAGCAGTTGCACATAAGTAGAGTCAGTTACGGGAATTAAGGTGCCTGGATTGTATATTGAAGTCATATCTTTTTAGACTCAAGAAAAGAAATCTATATTTGATAGTATTGAATATGTTGGCTATCATTATTGAATGAAAATTCTCTTAGCTCTATTGTTATTAATTCCTAGTTTGAGTTTGAGTGAGGATATAAAGTTTAGTTGTGATTACATAAAAGAAATGATTGTTGGGCCAGACGGTGAAAAATCATTTAATTATAATTTTAAAAATCCACATATATTAATATTTAATTGCAGTGATAAGTCTTTAATAAGATATTACGACTATGGTAACAAAGAATATTATTTAGATAATGAAAAATCTGATGGAGCTATTTATTATTATAAATATGAGAATACGTCAATGAATGTAACACACTCTGAAATTCTTGAGTTAAATAGATTTACTTTAGAAATAAGTGGTGGAACGTTTAAAGACAATACACTTAAAACTATGTATTATATGAATTGTAATATAACCAGATAATTATTATGAAAAACTCTCTTGAGTCTAATTTTATAAATACCTTGTTTAGGTTGGGCAAATGTTTAATTGTTATTCTATTATTACTCTTCTAAAACAATTACTTCTTGGGATTCGAAATCAACACCAGCATTTAATCTTAAATTTTCAATTTCTGGGTCTTTAATAGCCTCTTGCATTCTCTCCATCGACTCGACTTCAACCACTTGGTAAACCTTATTTTCATCACCTTTAGGATGCCCCCAAGCTAAAACTTTCATATCATATTTCTCTCTTAAAGCATCGGCACTGACAAAAGCTTCTCTCCACTTTGAATAACCTTCAGTTATTTTTGCACTTATTATTATTTTCATATACTTCTCCTAGGATTTAAATTAAATATTTATAAAATTAATTTATAATATAAATAAGGGAGAAAATAAAATGAATATATGCGTCGTGTCTACCTTTGATGGAACAAAAGAAGATTATTTAAAATTATATGAATCATTTAAGGATGATATTGCAAAGTTTACAGATGGATTTGAAATGGGCTTTGTCAGAGATGGCAAAGTAATAGTTGTGGCAAATGTTACAGACGAAGAGAAATTTTATGCAATTTTTGATGATCCAAGATCTAAAGAATTTGATGCTAAATTCAATAATGTTGATGAAGTATATAAATTGGAAAAAATGTAAATTAACAAACACTTAGGGTAAGCGCAGACCAAGAATTGGTAAATGAAAACCCTCTTATCCATTTTTAAGTGGGACTGGCCCATATTTGTTCCACAAATTATATTTTAATGATAGAAAGATGCTAGATTGGTTGATAATAGGACATTCGGTTCCGTAGTGTAACGGATAGCACAAATGACTTCGGATCATTTAGTCAGGGTTCGAATCCTTGCGGAACCGCCATTTTAATCTATAAAAAACTCCCCAATCCTTGAAGTTTATTAATAAAATCTCTGATTTGATTATTAATTTTTTGGTTATCAATTTCAATTTGATCATTATTACTGAAATCTAAATCAAATAAACTTTCTCTATCTTGAAGCATTTCTTCCAAAGTTAAATCTTCACTATTATCAAAATCGAAATTGGTTAAAATTACTTTTGTAAGCAAAGGGGTAATGGCATAACTAGAGATTATTCCAAATATTCCTGCTTCATTAAATTCTTGACCATTAACAGTACTAAAAAAAACTAAAAGCTTTGATGCTCTATTAATCTCTGCATTTGAAAGAGCTTTATTTTCAGAAATATCTAAAAAACTAAATAGATCTTCAAAACACTTTCCTTTATTTTTGCTAAAATTATTGCAAGATAAAGATGCTTTTGAATTCATATAAGACAAAACCTCTCCAAACAATAAAGTTATGCTACCAGGAGTGTTGTCACATTTTGCATATGTAAACGTATTATTTGTATTATTTAAAAAATCATAAGATCCCTCAAGGTTATCCAATTCTTCAAACACAACTTCTAAAATATCATTATCCAATTTCATAAAAACATTCTTAAATTCAAATATTTCACCATCTAAATAAGTCCAACTTTCATATGTCTTAGAGTCTGTAAACTGAAGATAGAAATAGGTATACTCATCTATTTCGTCCTGACTTTCATAAAGATTGAAATAACCACTCTCACTTATAATAAAAACATCCTGTTCTTTTGAACAATCATTGCTCCAAGTTCCATGAAACTTTTCAGGAATTAAATTTTCAGCAATTAATAAAAATGGAAAAAATAAAGAAATAATTAAAAGACTTAAAAAATATCTCATTTCTAATATTAATATTATTTATTTAAAATTGGAAATTTAATCTGAGTTTGATTCTTTTTTGGAAAGCGAATTAAATCTTTTTAATTGATTTAAATTCAAATCCTCTGGAAAATACTTAAAAATATCATTTAAACCTTTAATGATTACATATGTAATTATAAAGCTCATAATCGTGTCGCTCAAAAAATGATCACCCTCCATAATTCTTAATAATGAAATTAAAAGAATAGAGGCATATGCAAAAACATTCCATGAGGTCTTATTGAATATGATCAACAAAGCCAATGATAACGTAAAGAAGGATACATCTCCTGAAACAAAACTACAATTCGTGCTACAATAATCAACATTTAGCCATGGTATAGTAAATGGCTCTTGGCCACCAAACTGGATAGTATCATTAGGTCTTGCTCGCCCCCATAGATTTTTAAAAATAGAATTTACAACAACACCTGTTCCGATAATAAGGCAAGAAAATAAGTAAGCCCATTCCCTAACAGGTATATTTAAAATTTTTTCTTTAAAATAAATTTGTTTAATAACTGCAGCTATAGGAACAAAGAAAACTAGTAATGCCAAAAGTGGTAGCAGCATTTTGCGAATAAAGTAAATAAACCAATCAGAATCGGTGGCGATAAATTTACTATCCTGTCCAAAGAATAAACCGCTAACCGTTATGTCCAAAGAAGGGAATAAGAAGAAAACAATTGAAAGCAATAGGGTTATTGTAAGAGTTTTAAAGTAAAAATTGAAATTCAAGTAAAGAGAAAAAATATTTTTATAAACCATGGCAATATAACTTGAAATTATATTTACATTTGAATTTGGGATAAGTTTTTCACCCTCTGCTGTAAACAATATTTTTTTACTAGCTAAATTTTTTGAGATAAATATTGATGAAAGGTATGCAACTAGCGCTCCTCCAAAAATATCACTTATAAAATGAGCGCCAACTATAACCCTCGTGGAAGCAATTATAATCGCGACTGTTATCAGAAAATTCTTAATTTTCGGAAATAATAGTACCATACAAAAGATAAATGCAAATATAGTTGCCGTATGACCTGATGGGAATGAATGCCACTTTGAGTCAAAGCTTATAATACTTAAAGATTTTTGTTCAAAACCATTAAATAAAACTGGTCTTGGTCTTCCAATAATATGTTTTAATATTTGTGTGACTATGCCGCTTAATAAAATGTTTAAAAAAATAAATATACTTATCTCACTTATAGTATTAATAATCTGATTTTTACTTTTAATTATTTTAACTAGTAACCATATTAAAATAGTAGGTATGAAAAAATATAAAGAGTCTCCAAAATGAGTAAGAGTTCCAAAAAGTAATTTGGTTTGATAGTTTAAGCTATGAAAAAATGAAGCTATAGAGTAATCGAATAATAAGAAAAAAAGAGCACCAATTAATAAATAAATACTTATTTTTTTTTCTTGAGCATTTAATTGATTTAAAAAAGTCATAATTTTTTAAAGTTAAGATTAATATAAGATTTTGATGTCAAATCTAATATAGTTTTATTTATAGCATCAATATCGTTTATAGGAGTGCTATCCATTGAGCTAAATGTAAGTAATATTTGACAATCAGAAAGATAATCTGAGTCGACTTTATCGCTAAAAAATAACATTAAATCCAATGGATAGTCTTTTTCTAATATAAATTCGGTTTTTTGTATATCACAATTAAGCTCATTTACTAAAGTATCAGGTATTACAAAACTTAATGTTTTTGACCTATATTGAGAATAAAGAAATATCATAGAAAAAAATAAACTTAAAATTAAGGAAAATGAGATTGTTTTATATACTGCAGTTATAGATTTTTGCTGCAAAAAAAAGATAGGATTTATTAATGAGGCTAAAATTATCGAGCTGTAAAAGATATAATTAACGTGAGGTATATCTGATGTATTTTGATAAAGAGATGTATCAAAATAGATAATGATAGCTGGAATTAGAATAATACTAATTAAAACAATTTTTGACCATTTTAACTCTACAAATTCTAATGTTCTAAAAATGTAAATAGACATTATTGGCAACAGAAATATCAAAATTGATAAATTTAATTTATTAGAAAAAATAAATAAAAACCAAGAAATAATTATTAATAGAAGAAAAGTTATTAAATCCTTATTCCAATTAACTCTTTTGAAAACATTATAAAATATAGCGACAATTAATAGACTTATTAAGGGAAGTAAAAAAATAACACTCTCTATAATTCTCTTAATCAAAATGGTAAAATCATAGTTGAAGGTATATAGGTTATCAGTTTCATTAATACCTTGAATAATTAAAAATATCAAAGCTATTATATATATTGAGCAAAGATAAGAAATTAAGCTCAATCGTTTTTTCTTTTCCAATTTTAGATTAAATAATTTTAATATAGTTAAAAATGAGATTAAAATAATAAAGGAGAAATTATTTGAAAATAATGCAATTAAACTAAAGAGAATAAAAAAAAATACATTTAAAATTTTTTCTTCATCAAAAATTCTCATTAAATAATAAATTACTAATAAAATTATTAATCCAGAAAGAAGAGAGCCGTTAATAGTTGTTATTGAAATTAAAATTGTGCCACTAAATAATACTGCAGTTAGTGGCATTAAATAATGAAGATCATAAAATTTTAATTTAATAATTTTATAGGTTACTAAAATTACTAATCCTAAGTAAATAAAATTTAGAAATCTTAATAAAAGGTAATTTTCTAAGGCAAGTTCATTAGATATCTTGATAACAATATTTAATAATATTAAATGTGGATTTATAAATTCCGAAAAATTTGAGAATAAATCATTATCTTTTGTAGCAATTAATAAATTTAGGTCATCAATAAAATAGTAAGGTGTACCTAAACTGACTACTATTAAGAAACATATCCAGATGATGGTATAAAAAATAGTGGGAATACTTTCTGGGAATCTAAAGAAGTTCATTTTGATTTAACTAAATTTAGTAGCATAAAGATCTAATTTATTCTATATATTGTGGTTGTTTCAATTTTCTTGATGTTATTTTATAGCCATTTTATAATGTTTTTAAGAGATTAGTCTCTTTTTACAGCCTTAATGAAGCGGCTTTTTTCTTAGTGGGCCACTTCTTTATAAAAGGGTTAGGATAAATTGTTCTAACCCTTTTTCTATTTCTATATTATCTTTTTTTAAGAATGCTTAGGTTAATTTTCATGATACTCTTTTTTTTTATGGGATACTTTCTAGCTGATACAAAGTTAGTAGATATACCATTTAGAGATATTCCTTATTTAGAAAATTTATATGAGGTTGTAGATTAAATATGATTAATACAGATAAAGTTTTACATGGATTCACAGATCTTAAGAATTTAAATTCACTTGGGCCTATTGTTCTTAACCAAGCTAAAGGTATCTATGTTTACGATCAAGATGGAAAAAAATATTTGGATGCCAATTCAGGGTTGTGGAACTCGGTAGTTGGTTTCGATCACCCGAGAATGGTTGAAACTGCAAAAAAACAGTATGAAAAGTTTTCAGGCTATCATGCTTTTTTTGGAAGAATCTCTGAGCCAGCAGTAGAACTTGCAGAAAAATTAATTGAAATCTCTCCATTTACAGATGGTAAGGTTTTTTTTACAAATTCGGGGTCTGAAGCAAATGATACTACTGTAAAATTATTGTGGTTTATAAATAAAAGAAAAGGTTATCCCAACAGAAGAAAGATAATAACTCGAATAAATTCTTATCATGGTGTAACAGCTGTTTCAGCATCGATGACTGGAAAACCATATAATAGTGAATTTGGTTTACCTTTAGATGGTTTCATTCACTCTGCCTGTCCTCATTATTGGAAATATTGTCTAGAAAATGAGAGTGAGGAAATGTTTACAAAAAGAATGGGCGAAGATTTAGAAAATTTAATTCAAAAGGAAGGGCCTGATACAATTGCTGGTTTTTTTGCCGAACCTGTCATGGGTGCAGGAGGTGTCATACCTCCTTCAAAAGGATATTTTGAAATAGTTCAAAAGATTTTAAATGAATACGATATTCCATTTATCGCTGATGAGGTAATTTGTGGTTTTGGTAGAACCGGTAATTTATGGGGATCTGAAACATATAAAATTAATCCCGATATTATAATTGCATCAAAATGTATTACTTCAGGGTTCTTTCCACTTGGTGCAGTCATTTTAGGAGAAAAAATGACTAAAGAAATGATGGAGGCTTCTTATCAAGCAGAGGAATTTTTTCATGGCTTCACTGCTGGTGGACACCCCGTTGGTTGTGCCCTCGCCTTAGAAGCAATAGACATTATAATTAATGAGAAAATGATTGAAAATGTTAGACACCTTGAACCCATATTCATAGGTGGTTTAAAAAAATTTGAAGATTTAGAATTCATAGGAGAGTCCCGCGGCATAGGTTTAATGGGCGCATTAGAGATGGCTCAAGACAAAAAAAATAAAATTCCTTTTGATGGTTCAATTTCTATTGGTGAGCGCGTTGCTAATAAGTGTATCGAAAACGGGTTAATATGTAGACCCCTGGGTCCTTCTATAGTTTTATGTCCACCTTTTATTACAACTGAAGAAGAAATGGATATAATCTTTGAAACTTTAGAGAAAACTTTAAAAGAGGTATTTAGTGAGGTTAAATCTTTAGGATAATAGAACCCGAAGTTTTTCTATTTTCCATATCCGTGTGAGCATCAGCTACATTATCAAGATCATATTTTGTCATTTTATCTAATTTAATTTTATCTTTAACTATCATTTTAAATAATTTCTGACTTGAGTTTTCAAGCCAGTTTCTGTTTGCGTAAAAATGAAAAAGTGTTGGTCTAGTTAAATAAAAAGATCCAAAAGCCAAATCAGTCATTTGTATATCTTTATAGGGGCCTGATGATTGACCAAAACTAACTAACATCCCATGCTTTTTTAGACATTTAAATGAATTAAACATTGTATCTTTACCCACACTATCATAAACCACATCAAGGCCTTTATTGTTTGTAATTTCTAATACTTCCTCTAAGAAATTTTTTTCAGAATAATTTATAACTTCGTCAAATCCTCTTTGCTTTGCCAACATACATTTTTCAAAATTACCTGCAGTACCAATTGATTTTGCACCAATTTCTTTTATCCATTGTCCTGCAATCAATCCCACTCCTCCTGCTGCAGCATGAAATAAAACCTCATGATCGCTTTGCAAATTAAAGCTGTCGCAAAGAAGGTATTTAACAGTTAATCCTTTAAGAATTGAAGCAGCAGCTTGATCATAAGATATGCCATCAGGTATGGAGACTACAAGGTCTTCAGATATTATTCTATGAGTTGAGTAAGCATTGTTTGGCTGTGCGTATGCTACACGATCGCCTATTTTAAAATTCTTAACATCTGGGCCTACGGCCTCTACTTCCCCTGCACCCTCAGAGCCAAGAACAAGATCTGTGTCTACTGGCCAAGGGTATAATCCAGCCCTAAAGTAAATGTCAATAAAATTGACCCCAATTGCTCTATTTTTGATCAATACTTCATTTGACTTAGGCTCAGAGAAATCAATACTTTTTTTTTGAAGAACGCTTATATCACCAGGCTTCTCAGCAACAATTGAATACATTGAAAGAACTTATCATCAAAAAAAATGAATAAATAGTCTATTTAAATATCTTGAAATTCTAATTTGGAATACCAAATGAATAATAGGAGAAATTGCCATTAGGAATTTCTTAATTAACGCAGGTTTTAAAAAACTGCAATTAACAATTAACGCTTAAGGAGGTTAATTATGACTACATTTGACTTATCTCCCCTATGGAGATCATCAGTTGGTTTCGATGAGTTTGATAGACTTTTTGATACTGTTTTTTCTACAAATAACAAAGGGTCTTCCTATCCACCATACAATATTGTCAAACATGACAAAAATATTTACCAAATAACTATGGCAGTGGCTGGATTTGGTGACGACCAAATTGATATATCCCAAGAGGGAAATTTATTAACTGTTAAAGGAGAAATGGGTGATGATAAAACTGATAATAAATCAGAATACCTTTATCGAGGAATTGCCAACAGAAATTTTGAAAGAAAATTTGAATTAGCTGATACTGTAAAAGTTATAGAAGCTGATTTAAAAAATGGTCTGTTAAGTATAAATCTCGAAAGAGAGATACCCGAACACCAAAAACCAAGGAGAATAAAAGTTAACACAAATTCTAAACTTTTATCAGCTTAAATAAAATTTGGGCTGCTTTTTACAAGCAGCCCTTAAATTTAATCTAATTGGGAAGCAACAAATTCCCAGTTTACCATGCTATCTAAGAAAGCTTTTAAGTAATCAGGTCGTTTGTTTCTGTAATCTATATAATAAGAGTGTTCCCATACATCACAGCCTAGGATTGGCTTCATCCCATCAACCAAGGGGTTAGAAGCATTAGGTGATTTGGTGACAACCAATTTGCCATTATCAATAGCAAGCCAAGCCCATCCAGAACCAAATTGTGTAATTCCAGCTTGGATAAATGCCTCTTTGAATTGGTCAATTCCGCCTAAGTCAGATGTAATTCTGCTTTCTAATTCGGATGGCATTGAGCCACCGCCATTAGGTTTCATGCATTGCCAAAATAAAATGTGATTCCAATGTTGGCCTGCATTATTAAAAATTCCTGCCATAGATGGATCTTTACTTGATTTTACAACTATTTCTTCAAGAGAAGAGTCTTGCATATCAGTATCTTTCACAAGATTATTTAAATTTGTTACATATGTTTGATGATGTTTGCCATGATGAAAATCAAGAGTTTCTGATGACATATATGGAGCTAAAGCATCACTTGCATAAGGTAAGCTAGGTAATTCAAAAGTCATATTTATTTCCTTTAATTAAAATTCTTAATGCGTATTTTTTATATTATTGTGGATCTAATGACAACCATTGAAGAAATAGCAACATAAAACATGAAGAATATAGTCAGTGTTCAGTCGACAGTCTTAAATGACAAAGTTGGAAATCATGCAGCTCGCTCAATTTTAAGTAGTAGGGGTTACAAATTTTATGAGATACCCACTGTGATTTTAACCTCTCATAAAGGTGTTAAAAATACAATTCAAATTAGTGATAATAATTTAAATCCATGGATAATTTTTAAGAAGGTAAAGCAAACATATAAATTAAGTTTAAATGATTTGACGATTGTCGGCTACACACCCAATTTAAAAGTTTCAAAATTAATCAGTAAAATAATTAAAATACAAAATAGAGTTATATTAGACCCTGTCATGGGAGATATTGGAATAGGGCTTTATGTAGAAAAAGATGTTGCTAATTTTTTTAAAAAAATAATGACAAAAGTCAAATACATCTCAGCAAATTTCTTTGAGTGGTCTTACTTAAATAATAAAGATGTAATTAATTATAACCTAGGGGAAATTATAGCTGACCTTAAATCTTTCACTAAGAGATTTAATAGCCAAGTATTAATTAGGAGCGTGCCAAAAAATAAAAAATTAATAAATATATTATGTAACAAAAACGACATTTTTATAATTGAAACACCTTATATAAATTTTAAAGAAAGATTTCATGGAGCGGGCGATCAGTCTACTGCTTTGTATGCACACTATATCTCTAAAAAAAATACAACTAGGCAGATTTTAGAAAATGTTACAAATGATATCTATAGTATCTTGCTTGAAAACAAAGCTTATGCAAAATTAGAGAGAAGAAAATTTAGAGCTAAGAACTTAAATAATCTTTAATTAGTATTTCTGCAATTTGTACGGTATTTAAAGCAGCACCTTTTCTTAAATTATCAGAAACACACCAGAAGTTTAAACCATTTGGAATAGTAGGATCTCTTCGAATTCTACTGATATAAACTGGATCTAAGCCTGCAGACTCAATAGGGGTGACATATCCTTCATCAGCGCGATAATCAATCATTTTTAAACCTGGTGATTTTTTAAAAATTTCCCTTACTTGGTCCTCATCATAAGGTTTATTAAATTCAACATTTACTGCTAAAGAATGAGAAACAAAAACTGGAACACGAACACAGGTTGCTGTTAATTCAATGTTTTGATCAAGTATTTTTTTTGTTTCGTTGAACATTTTCCACTCTTCTTTAGTTTGTCCATCCTCTAAGAAAACATCAATGTGCGGGATAACATTAAAAGCAATTTGTTTAGTAAATTTCTCTTTGACGACTGCTTCATTAGCATAAATTGATTTTGTTTGATTAAATAATTCATCAGCAGCTTCCTTGCCAGCCCCTGAAACTGATTGGTAAGTTGAAACAACAATTCTTTTTACATTAAATAGATCATGTAAAGGTTTAATTGCAACTAGCATCCCCATGGTTGAGCAGTTTGGATTTGCTATGATATTTTTTTTTCTAAAATCTTTTAAGGCCTCTGGATTGACTTCAGCAACCACTAAGGGGACATCTGGGTCTGTTCGAAAGTGCGAAGTATTATCGATGACTATACATCCTTGTTTAGCTGCCTTAGGAGCAAACTCACTAGATACTTTTGCTCCAGGAGAAAAAATGGCTATGTCAGTATCTGAAAAATCATATTCGGCTAAATCAGCTACTACTATAGACTTGTTTTCTCCATAATCAATTGTACTTCCTTTAGAGCGGGATGAAGCTAAAGCGATTAAATCAGAGTATTGAATTTCTTTTTCATCGATTATATCTAAGACCTCTCTTCCAACATTTCCAGTCGCTCCGACAACAGCAATTTTAGGTTTTTTTGAAGAAGCCAAGTTAAATTCTTTCTATAATTAAATCACCCATTTTAGAGCAAGAAACAAGTGTTTGGGTTTCATCTGTGTAAATATCTCCTGTTCTATAACCCTCAGAGAGGATTTGTTGAACAGCATTTTCTACTTTATTAGATAATTCAGGTTTATTAAGGTTATATTTCAACATCATTGACAAACTTAAAATAGTAGCAATAGGGTTTGCTTTATCTTGACCAGCAATATCTGGAGCACTTCCATGAACGGGTTCAAAAAGACCATATCTTTTTCCATTTTTTTCTGCCCCTAATGATGCTGATGGTAACATTCCCAGTGACCCAGTTAACATGGCAGCACAGTCACTAAGAAGATCCCCAAAAAGGTTATCTGTAACTATTACATCAAATTGTTTTGGGTTTCTAACTAACTGCATGGCACAGTTATCGGCTAACATATTTTCTAGGGTAATATAAGAAAAATCTTTATGAGTCTCTTTAACAACCTCTCTCCAAAGAACACCTGTTTCCATAACATTAGCCTTTTCAACAGAAGTAACTTTATTATTTCTTTTACTAGCTAAATCAAAGGCGACTCTGGCAATTCTATCAATTTCGTAGTCGTGGTAAACTTGTGTGTCGATCGCTTTTTTACCATTTGATGTATCCTCAATTCCTCGAGGTTGACCGAAATATACACCCCCAGTTAATTCTCTTACTATCATTATATCTAAATTATTAACTACATCATTTTTTAAAGTTGAAGCATCAACAAGTGCATCAAAAACAAGGGCGGGTCTCAAATTTGCAAAAAGTTCTAACTCTTTCCTCAAACCTAATAGTCCGGCTTCAGGTCTTTTTGATCTTTCTACATCATCCCACTTAGATCCACCAACTGCTCCCAATAAGATAGCATCAGAGTTTTTTGCTTTTTCTAAGACAGCCTCTGTTAAAGGCTCACCGTTGACATCATAAGAGGCCCCTCCAACTAAATCTTTTTCATAAATAGCATCGAGACCTTGTTCATTTAATTTTTCAATAACTCGGATTGTTTGGTCTGCAACTTCCACACCTATCCCGTCACCAGGTAAAACTAGAATTTTAGAGCTCATTTAATTGTCCTTAAATAACCAAGGTTTTTTATTTTTTTTGTCCTCTTCATAGGCGCTAATTTTGTCTTGGTATCCAAGAGTAATGCCTATGTCATCTAATCCTTGCAAAAGTCTATCTTTTCTAAACTCTTCAATTTCAAAATTAATTGAATGATTGCCAGCTTTAACAGTTTGCTCTGGGAGATCGATGCTGAACTCTATTTGATTTGTAGCTGCAATCATTAATTGATCAAGTTGATCAGGACTGACAACAATCGGCAAAATTCCATTTTGAAAGCAATTATTATAAAAAATATCAGCAAAACTTGTCGAAATTACACACTTAATTCCAAAATCTTTAAGAGACCAAGGAGCGTGTTCTCGACTAGAACCACATCCAAAATTATCTCCTGCTACTAATATTTTAGATTGATCAAAAGGAGATGTATTTAATACGAAATCCTTTATTAGATTTCCATCATTATCATATCTCATCTCATAAAATAAGCTAACCCCAAGACCAGTTCTTTTTATAGTCTTAAGAAATTGCTTCGGGATGATCATATCTGTATCAATGTTTACGATTGGTAAAGGGGCTGCGATCCCTTTTAAAGAATTAAACTTATCCATCTTAAGTGAAATCTCTTATATCTGAAATGTTCCCAGTAATAGCGGAAGCTGCCGCAAGTTCTGGGCTCATTAAATGAGTTCTTCCACCTCGACCTTGTCGACCTTCAAAATTTCTATTTGAAGTTGAGGCGCATCTTTCGCCAGGTTTTAATTGATCAGGATTCATACCAAGGCACATAGAGCATCCAGCCTCTCTCCATTCAAAGCCAGCATCTTTTAAAATTATATCTATTCCCTCTTCTTCTGCTTGCTTTTTAACCAAACCTGATCCTGGGACTATCATAGCTTGAACATGTGAAGCGATTTTTTTATCCTTAACAATAGAAGCAACTTTTCTAAGATCTTCAATTCGACCATTGGTACAAGAGCCAATGAATATTTTATCTAATTTTATATCTGTTATTTTTGTTCCAGGTTTAAGACCCATGTATTCAAGGGATCTCTCAATACTTTTCTTTTTATTTTCTGTTTGAGCGCTACTTGGGTTTGGTACCAATCCTTTTACAGATACAACATCTTCAGGACTAGTGCCCCACGTCACCATTGGGTCAATCTCGGAGCTATCAATAACAATTTCATGATCATAGTTAGCATCATTATCTGATGGGAGAGACGACCAGTATTCCAATGCTTGATCCCAATGATCAGCACCTGGTGCATAAGGTCTTCCTTGAATATAGTTGAAAGTTGTTTGATCAGGGCTGATTAAACCAGCACGTGCTCCGGCTTCGATACTCATATTACATATGGTCATTCTTCCCTCCATAGAAAGCCCCATAATAGAGGATCCGGCATACTCGATTACATGTCCAGTTCCACCCGCTGTTCCAATCTTTCCAATTATATATAGGATTAAATCCTTCGAATTGACGCCAAAAGGAAGGTCGCCATGTACTGATATTCTCATGTTTTTAGCGGGGTTTTGAACTATTGTTTGTGTAGCTAATACGTGTTCTACTTCACTTGTGCCAATACCAAAAGCGAGTGCCCCAAATGCTCCATGGGTTGATGTGTGGCTATCCCCACAGACTATTGTCATTCCAGGTTGGGTAATCCCTTGCTCTGGTCCAATAATATGAACGATACCCTGTCTCTGATCCATTAAATCAAAATATTGAATTCCATGTTCTTTGGTATTTTTTGCTAAAGTTTCAACTTGTATTTTGCTTTGTGGATCCTCAATATTTTGTCTATTTATTGTAGGAACATTATGGTCTGCAACAGCTATGGTTGCTTCTGGTCGATGTACTGGACGATTAGAGATTTTTAATCCTTCAAAGGCTTGGGGACTGGTTACTTCATGGACTAAATGACGATCAATATATAAAAGACTTGTGCCATCTTCTCTTTGACCGACGAGATGCTCAGACCAAATTTTATCAAAAAGTGTTTTTGGGCCTTGGTTGCTCAAGATACTACTTAACTTAGCTTTTAGTTTCAGCCTCTTCTGCTTTTTTTTCAGCAGGTATCTCTTCTTTTGGCTCCTCTTTAGCTTTAGAGTCTTCTTGAGGAGATGCTTCCTCTGTTTTGGTTTCTTTAGCAACTTCTACAGGTGCCTCTTCAGTTACAGGAGTTTCAGGTTTTTTTTCTTCAATCTGTTCCTCTATAACTTCTTTGACGTCTTCTATTGAAGATACATATTGTTTATCATCATATGCTCGACCATCTGTTCTCTCAGCTATTCTTGCTTTTTTACCAGATAGGCCTCTGAGGTAATATAATTTTGCTCTTCTAACATCTCCAACTTTGATACGTTCAATTGAGTCAATAACGTTACTGTAAAGTGGAAAAACTCTTTCTACGCCCTCACCACTAGAAATTTTTCTAACAGTGAAAGATGAGTTAAGGCCATTATTTTTTTTACCGATACATACGCCTTGGAATGCCTGAACTCTTTCTTTGTTTCCCTCTTTAATTTTTACATTAACTTTTACTGTGTCACCGGGTGCGAAATCTGAAACTTTTGAGCCTTTTAAAATTTGCTGTATTTGTGATTGTTCGTAATTTTTAATTATTTCATTCATTGTGTGCCCCATCCAATACTAATTTGTGGGTGGTATTAGAGCGCCATATTCTACTCATTTTTGTTTTTTTTTAAATACTTTTTAAATAAATCTGGCCTGTTTTTTTCAGTATTTTCCTTTGAATTCTGGTGTTTCCATAAATCTATATCCGCATGATTACCACTTAAAAGAACAGTTGGGACTTCTATGTCTGTATGGTCAGGAGCTACCCATGGGTTTGGTCTTGTATATTGATCGTGTTCAACTAGTTCATTTTGAAAAGACTCATTAGAGTGAGTATCTTCGTTACCTAATACACCGGGTTGTAATCTCATAAATGCCTCAATAAACAATAACGATGCCACTTCACCTCCATTTAAAATGACATCACTTACTGAGATCTCTTGGAATTCATAATAGTCAATCACTCTTTGGTCTATTCCCTCATATCTACCATTTAATAAAATAAAATTTTGATTTGACTTATTTTGAATTAAATCAATTTGAGAAAAATTTTTGCCTTTGGCAGAAAAACAAATCTTTGTAAAGGTATCTAGCTCCTCCTTATTAAAGTTTGCCTCAATAGCTTTAGAAATTATATCTGGTCTTAAAATCATCCCTGCGCCGCCGCTAAATGGTTTATCGTCTACAGAGTTCGCAGACAGATCACTATAGTCTCTTATATTGATAGTATTGATTTTAAAATGATTTTTTAAAAGAGCCTTGCCTAGTAAACCATGTTGTAAAATACCAGGGAAAGCGTCTGGGAATAAAGTGAGGATATTAAATGTGATCATTAATTTTTAATTATTATTTTTTTTTCTTTGATGTTTACCAAAGGAAAGTTTTGTTCAGTGAATCTAAAAAATTCTTTTTTCATGCTCTTCGTAAAATATATTTCCAATAAGTCTCCTGCTCCAAAATTCACGACTGAAGATACTTCGCCTACTTTCTGGTCTTTATTGTCCATTACATCTAATCCCTCTAAATCATGAAAGTAATATTCATTACCTTTTACAGGTGATAATTGTTCTTTTTTTAAAAAAATTTTTTCATTAACAAACTTTTCAATATCCGTCCTATTGTTTATCTCATTGATTGTTATAAGTGGGCTTTTTTTATCGAAAGAGACGAGTTTTAATTCAATAATTTTTTCGTCGTCTAAATAGAATTCTTTAAATTGATTTACATCACGATCATCATTTAAAAAACTGTGAAACCTAAGCAGACCCTTAGTTCCTTTGGGTCTGCCAATTACGCCAACTTGAATGAAATTTTTGTTAAAGGAAGTCACAAGAAAATTATTCTTTAGGTTCCTCTTTATTATCGTCAGTTTTGTCTTCAGTAGCCTCGGTTGAAACCTCCTCTGCTTTAGGTTCTCCCACTTCAGGGGCTTCTTCTTTCTTCTCCTCAGGCTCTGGTGTTTCTTCTGATTTTACCTCTTGTTCAGCTGGTTTTTCAGTTGCAGCTTCTTCAACAGGAGGTTGCTCATCTGCAGTGGATGTCTCTTCAGCAGGTTTTTCTGCTTCTGCTTTTGCCGCTTCTTCAGCAGCTTTTGCATCCTCTGCTGCTTTTAATGCCGCTTCCTCTTTAGACTTAACTCTTTCCTGAGCTTTTGCCTTCGGTAAATGTTTTTTCGTCTTCTCAGTTATTTTTGGGGCTTCCATCATTCCTAATTCAAAGAGAATTTTTTGAACTCTTTCTGTTGGTAATGCTCCTACTTTTAACCAGTGCTCAGCTCTTTCTTTGCTTAGCATAACTCTTTCTTTGTGGTCCTTCGGCACCATTGGATTAAAGTTACCTATTTTTTCAATGAAATTACCATCTCTAGGTGCTCTTTCATCAGCCACCACTATTCTGTAAAAAGGTCTTTTCTTTGAACCCCCTCTTGCTAGTCTTATTTTAGTCGCCATGATCTCTCCCTTCTATATTTAATCAATCGTTGGCATTTGGTTTCCGCCTAATAAACCTTTAATTTTATTTGCAAAACCCGGTTTTTGAGCTTGTTTCATAAGTTTTTTAGTTTGCTCAAATTGTTTGAGAAGCCTATTGACTTCATGTACTTGTCTTCCAGACCCAGTTGCTATTCTTCTTTTTCTTGATGCTTTTAGTAAGTCGGGGTCAACTCTTTCATCTTTAGTCATTGAACAAATAATTGCTATTTGATGATCAATAACTTTTTCGTCAAAATCTCCACTTTCCATCATATTTTTAATTTTGCTTACACCTGGCATATGTGACATCAGTCCAGACATACCTCCCATTTTTTTCATTTGTGAAAATTGCTTCAAAAGATCATTCATATTAAATTTCCCACTCAACATCTGGGACTGCAGACTTTCCATTTCTTTTTCATCAAAGTCTTTCTGTGCCTTTTCAACAAGTGATACAACGTCTCCCATGCCAAGTATTCTTGAAGCAATTCTTTCTGGGTGGAAAACTTCAAAGTCTTCAATGTTTTCACCAGATCCAAAGAAACGAATAGGCAAACCTGTTTGATATTTTGCTGAGAGCGCAACTCCTCCTCTTGGGTCTGCGTCTAGTCTTGTTAAGATAAATCCCGTAAGAGGGGCAGTGGAGTTGAAAGACTCTACAACACTTAAAGCTTGCTGACCCATCATAGAATCTAATACAAGTAAGTTTTCTTGTGGTTTTGCGATATCGTGAATAGTTTTTAGTTCTAAAAGTAATTCCTCATCTGTACTGATACGACCAGAGGTATCGATTATAAGAATATCTGATAAAAGTTTATTGCTTTGTTCCATTGCATTATTGACAATATCTTTTATGTTTTGGTTAACTGGTTCAATAAATTGAATATTATTTTTCTGAGATAAAATACGAAGTTGTTCAATCGCTGCGGGTCTTCTTAAGTCTGTTGATACTAGTGCTACAGATTTATTGAGAGAATTTTGACAGTAATGCGCAAGCTTTGCAATCGATGTTGTTTTACCTGCACCCTGCAAACCACACATTAAAAAGATTGAGGGTTTGTTTTTAAAATTTAGTTCACTGCTTTGTGTGCCAAGAATTTCTGTAAGCTCATCACTAACAATTTTAATAATTTGTTGTCCTGGCTGAACATTTTCAATTACCTTTTGGCCAAGCGCTTTGTCTTGAATTTTTTTAATTAAATCTTTAGAGACTCTTAGAGAAACATCTGCTTCTAATAGAGCTACTCTCACTTCACGTAAAGTTAACTCTAAATCTTTTTCAGTAATAGCTCCTTTATTTGAGAGGCCTTGAAAAATTCCAGTTATTTTATTTGTTATATTTTCGAGCATCTAAAAAATAAAAAAAATCGGCGAATGATACTCATCGGCCGACTAATTTTTCCTTTATTAAGTGAAGTTTTTATATCACTATAGCTGGTCTATGAAAATACCTTTTATGAAAGCTCATGGGGCAGGAAATGACTTTGTAATAATAGATAAAAACGTTGATTTAATTAGAAAATCAAAAAAAATTATTAAAAAACTATGTAACAGACGATTTGGCATAGGCTGTGATCAATTGATTTTATTGAAAAAAGTTGGGGCGTACCATCAAGTTGCTTTTTATAATTCAGACGGCTCACTTGGAAAAAATTGTGGAAATGGACTACGTTGTGTCTATAAATTTTTAGTTGAAGAAAAGAAAATTAAAAACGTAATTATCAAAAGTCATAAATTTATCCATCACGGTAAAAGAGCTGAAAAAGAATACAAAATCAATGTTGGAGAAGTAACTTTAGATTGGGAGAAAATACCTTTATCAAAAAAAATGGACACCCAAGGTATTAATATTAAAGGTATTAAAATACCTGGATTAGTAAAAATAATGACAGCAAATATTGGCAATCCCCATTGTGTGGTGTTAGTAAAAAATTTAGTATCAATTAAATTAAATCATCTAGGACCTTTACTTGTAAAAAATAAAATTTTCCCTGATCAGGCAAATATTACTTTTGTTCAGGTACTCAATAAATCTAAAATCAAAGTATTATTTTGGGAAAGAGGTGGCGGGCATACACTTGCCTGTGGTTCAGGAACGTGTGCGACAGCATTTGTTTTAAACTACAACGATATTGTATCCTCTAAAATTATGGTAATTACAGAACAATCAAGGTTAAAAACAGAAATTCAAGATAAGATGGTATATCTTCAAGGTCCAGCTGAATTAGTTTATAAATCAACCATTAATATATAAATGTCTAGGGTAGTAAATTTTGGATGTCGGCTAAATAATTTTGAAGGAAAGAAAATTGAGGAATTATTATCTAATAATAATGAAAATATAATTGTTATTAATTCATGTGCGGTTACAAATGAAACTGAAAGACAAGTAAGACAAACTATTAGAAGAATTAAAAAAGAAAATCCTAATAAAAAAATTGTAATGACAGGGTGCGCCGCTCAAATATCACCTGATAAATATTTATCAATGACTGAAGTTGATAAAGTTATTGATAATATCAGTAAGCTAAAATCAGAAACCTGGATATCTTTGTCTAATGAAGAGTCCCAAATTGATTTTAAAGAGGACATCTTTGATTCACCTCAAGACATCCGCCCATCTTTAGATACAAACAATCTTAGCATCAGAGAAAGCCTTGTAATTCAACAGGGTTGTAATCATAGATGTACGTTTTGTATTATTCCTTTTGGAAGGGGTAATAATAGGAGCTTTGATCCTTTTTACTTAATTGATGAAGTTGAAAGAGTTGTCGAGAACGGAGTCAAAGAAATAGTTTTGACAGGAGTAGATATATCTGACTATGGGAGTGATTTTGAACACCGATATAGCATGAGCAATTTAATTTTAGATATTTTAGATAAAACTAAATTACAGCGTCTACGTCTATCTTCAATAGACTGTGTAGAGATTGATAAGCAATTTGATGAAGTATTGAAAGATCAAAGAGTGATGCCTCATCTTCACCTCAGTATTCAATCTGGTGATGATATGGTACTTAAAAGAATGAAAAGGAGACATAGCTCAAAAGATGTATTTGAATTCGTTGAGCATTGTAAAAAAATTAGAGAAGATGTTTCATTTGGTGCAGATATAATCGCTGGATTTCCTACAGAAACAGATGAAATGTTTGACAATACATACAGACTGCTGAAAGAAAATGAAATATCTCACCTTCATATATTTCCTTTTTCTCCCAAAAATAATACCCCTGCATCAAGAATGCCCCAGGTTTCCAAATTAATTATAAAAAAAAGAGCAAAAAATTTAAGAGAACTAGGTGAATTAATTTTAAAAAAAGTAAAATCAAAACTTTTCTTACCAAGAGAGGTTCTTATTGAAGAATTAAATTTAGGATTAGCTGTTGGATATGATCAAAACTATATCAAACATAAGGTTCCATTAATTGGAATACCAGTTGGTGAAATTATAAGAATTTAATGTTTTTTTTAAAAAAAATTTTTCAAAAAAAATTAAATATTGATGAAATAGAAGATCTTTTATTTGAAAATGGTGTTGAACCAAAATTTGCTGAATTAATAATTTCAAAAATAAAAGATAATACATCAAAGGAGGAGGATATTAAAAAAGTTATTAAAAAAGAGCTACTAACAAAGTTCATAGAAAAAAAATTTGGTGGTTTTTCTCCTCAAAGTAAGAGCTTATATATAATTGCAGGTAATAACGGGTCAGGAAAAACAACATTCATCGGTAAATTTATAAATCTATTTCAAAAAAACGGCTTAAATCCTGCTGTTATTGCAGCAGATACATTCAGAGCAGCAGCTATAGATCAACTCGAACATTTTACCAAAAAATTTGAAGTACCCATACATAAAGGTAATAATATGGAGGACCCATCAGCCGTCATTTTCCAAGGTATTGATAAAATGAAAGATAATGATGTTGTGATAATTGATACATCTGGAAGACAACACAACAATAAAAATTTAATGGCAGAACTAAAAAAAATTTTAAATATAATTTCAAAGAAATCTAATCAATTTAATTTAATTAAAACTTTTTTGACTTTGGATGCTAATACCGGACTTGCATCCAAGCATATCATTAAGGGGTTTAGCGAATATATAACCTTAGATGGAATTATTTTAAATAAGGTCGACTCTAATGCTAAATATGGGGCTCTTCTTACTATAATAAATGATTTTGACATACCTGTTGTATTTGAAGGGTACGGTGAAGGAATGAGCGACTTAAGAGAGTTTCAATTTGAAGAATATTTAGATAGACTCATATAAATATGAAGCAGCTATTTGAATTTTTTCCCTTGATTATTTTTTTTGCTGTTTACTATAAATCAGATAAAGATCTCTATTTAAGTATAGCTGCTGTAATAGTGGCAACATTTATTTCTCTCATAGCTATCTATTTTAAAGAAAGAAAAATTTCTACAATGATGTTAGTAAGTACAGTTATCTTAGTTGTATTTGGTGGCCTGAGTATTTTTCTTAAAAATGAAATATTTTTCAAAATGAAACCCACAATCATAAATGCACTTTTTGCTATCGTTTTAATTGGAAGTACATTTATTAATAAACCTGTTTTAAAATTGTTATTGAATTCCTCTTTAAAATTAACTGACGAGGGGTGGGGGTTAATGAACAAAATGTGGTCAAGCTTTTTTTTTCTTTTAGCCATTTTAAATGAAATTGTTTGGCGAACTCAAACAACAGATGTTTGGGTTAACTTTAAAGTATTTGGTATTATGGGAATTACTATTGTCTTTACTATAATTCAAATACCCTTTCTAAAAAAACATTTTATAAATCAGCCTTAAGAGCTTCAATTCCTGGTAATTCTTTATCCTCTAGTGCCTCAAGAAAAGCACCTCCAGCAGTTGAGACAAAATAAAAGTCTTCAAATTTTTCTTTTGCCATATTGATGGCTAAAATTGTATCTCCACCGCCTATAACAACATCAGCTTGAGATTTAGCAAGAAGGTGAGATAGATTAATAGATCCTTTCGAAAATTTGTGATCTTCAATCATTCCCATGGGGCCATTCCACAAAATAATATCACTTTTTTTAACAAGATTTTCTAAAACAATATGAGAAGAGTCGGCTATATCTAAAATTTTAAATTCAGTGTTTTTATCAAGTTCATTGACTAATACACTTTGATCTGAATCGAGCATTACATCAACTGGGAGATGGATTTTACAGCCTGTTTGTTTTGCAGAGCTGTATATCATTTCAATCATTCGTTCAGCACCCTCTTCAATTAAAGAAGAACTGACATTGAACTTATTGTATTTTAGAAAATTATTAGCCATTGCTCCTCCTATAAAAATATCTGAGCAAGAAGTCGTTAAAAACAAAAGTGTGTTTATTTTAGTTGAGATTTTTGAACCTCCAATTATAGCTAATTTTTTCTTTTGAGATTTTCTGATATCATTGATTGCTTTAATTTCTTTTTCAAAATTAAACCCAGGTGTAGATAAAATATTTATAACCATTTGATTTACTGATGAATGAAGCCTATGGGATGCAGAGAATGCTTCATTAACATATAAATCTAGATTGTCAGTAAATGATTTACTAAAACTCAAATCATTTTTTATTTCGCCATCGAAAAACCTTATATTCTCCAAAAGAGTTACGGTAGACCTATTATGATTGAATTGATTAAGACCATTTTCTAAAAAATTTTCATAGCTTATAAAATTTAATTTTAATCCTAAGATTTCCTCAAACTGATCAATTAATTTTGAGAAAGAGTACTTGTCATCGAAGCTTTCTTTTGGTCTTCCAAAATGTGATAGAAGGAGAATATTGCATTGTTTATTTTTTATAAAATTGATGGTGTCCTTTGCCCTGTCTAATCTTGTTTTGTCAGTTATTTTGAAATTTTTGTCAATAGGCACATTAAAATCAACTCTGATCCCAACATTATGGATCTTTTCAAAATTGAGATTTTTAAGAGATTTCATATTTACTCACATTTTTTTAATCATTTTAGGCTAGATTACTACTACTATATATAGTATAAGATTATTTATATAGGTAACTAAATAGAGTAGGTATATAAAAAATGTCTTGGAATAACCAGAAAGTAGAAGATCTTAAAAAGCTTTGGAATGAAGGGGTTGCTACAAGCCAGATTGGCGTGCAGCTTGGATTTACTAAAAATGCCGTTATTGGTAAGGCTTTTAGACTGGGCCTTGAGAGGCGTCAAAACTCCAGAAAAAAATCAAATCTAAATCAACAATTTTCTTCTGTAACCATGTATAGGGAAACCAATAACTCATCTTCTCAAAATACGTTAAGAAAAGAGCCTGTTCGAAGAAGGGAAAAATTTAGTTTTAAAAAGAGTATTGTTGGCACCGGTAACTTTAAATCTTGTCAATGGCCAATTGGCGATCCACTTGAAGAGGGATTTCACTATTGTGGATGTCAAAATATTCCCACAAAACCTTATTGTATAGAGCATTACAAGAAAGCTTATATTGTTGACGAGAAATATCTGGACAGACTTTTAGATTTCTTACACGAAAAAAATTAATATCATTTTTCTTTGGCGCGCTTGGCAGGTATCGAACCTGCGACCCCCAGATTAGGAATCTGGTGCTCTATCCTACTGAGCTACAAGCGCCTTTGTTTATGTACTTCATAATAATAATTCTTAAAATATAAACTATGAAAAAAAAAGCTGAAGACTACCTATATAATGAGGCATTAAAATATTTAGGTAAATATCCAGCTACTAAAAAAAAAATTTCTGAAATACTAGAAAAAAAACTCAGAAATAAAAAAACTTATCAAAAGGTTATTTTTCCAGAAAATATCTCTAAACAAGAACTAATTGAAAATATCATACAAAGATTAGATGAATTGAAGATTATAAATGAGAGGCACTTTATTGAAACAGTATTTCATTATTATGAACAATCCTTATTTTCTATCAAAAAAATAAAAAATAAACTCTATCAAAAAGGATTTGAACAAAGCTTAATTGATGAGTATGTCTCAAAGAAAGTCTCTGAAAATCCAGATTTAGAATTAGATATTTTAAAAAGATTTATAATAAGAAAAAAGCTTTCAAAGCTAGAAACCGATGAATTAAAAAAAAAGCTTTATCAACAGAGCTTCTCGGATAATTCAATATATAAAGTAATTAGAGATTAGTTATTTAGAAGCTGGTGCTTCAATAGTTTTTGTGGTTTCGTTTGTGTTGACTGGTGCTTGACCCTCAGCATCTTTTTCTTTTTTGGTTTTTTTAATAATAATTTGCTTTCCTCTGTACATGCCAGTACTGAGGTCAATATGATGGGGTCTTCTCAATTCACCTGATTTTTTATCTTCTGCAAAAAGCTGTGTCCCCGCTCTTTGATGAGAGCGTCTCATATTCCTTTTTGAAGGTGTGGTTTTTCTTTTTGGAACTGCCATATTAGAGCGATAACATAATAAAAATTTGTATAAATTACAATAATAATGTATAAATCTGCCCACAATGCAAGAAGAGCAAATCGATTTAGGTCACAAAAGAACATGCCCTTGTGGTAGCGTAAAATATTACGATTTTTATCAAGATGTAATAAATTGTCCAGAGTGCGGTAAATCAATAGAGGCGGTAAATATAGCAAAGCCTAAAAGAGGAAGAAAAGCAGGAATCGCTGTTGCTGCTCCTACAAAAACAGCTAAAGAAAACGATGAATTAAAAGATCTAATCGAAGACTCAGAAGAAACTGATACTCAAACTGAAGAAAACTTAGCAGAGGACATCACTATCGATATTCCAACTGATAAAACAGACGAAGAATCTGATTAATTTATCTTTTATTTAAAATTTCTAATATTTTTGTTGATGCTGCCTCAAACTTTAAATTCGAAGATATAGCAAATTCTCTAGTATATCTCTCGAAAGCTACCTGAAACATCTGGCGCTCACTATAAGACTGCTCAGTTTGATCATCTTTTCGAAATAAATCACGGACCACCTCTGAGAGAAGTTTTATGTCGCCAGAATTTATCTTTTGATCGTACTCTTGTGCCCTTCTACTCCACATCGCCTTTTTAATTTTAGGCTTTTGCTTTAAAACGGAAAGCGTTCTAGTCATAGAGGGTTTACTGGTAATATTTCTTAAACCTATTAATTTTGCTTTAGCAAAGGGGACTCTGATTGTTAACTTGTCTTGAAAAAACTGAATTACATATAATTGCTCCTCCACCAAATCATATTGGAACTTTTCTATAGTAAGAATCCTCCCTACACCGTGGGTAGGGTAAACAATATTTTCTCCTGCTTTAAATTCTTGTGGGACTATAACTTTTTTAATCTTAGGAGCTTTTGGGATAACAATTTTTTTGACTACTTTCTTTAATACCTTTTTTGCAACTTTTTTCTTAGGTATTTTTTTTATAGGTTGTTTTTTTTTGGCAGTTGACTTTTTTTTGACTTCAACTTTTTTTTTAGTTTTAACTTTTGAAGTTTTTTTTGTTATTTTTTTCGTTGTAGCTTTTTTTTTAACTGGCATTAATCAGCTCCCTTTTCATTGAAATGATTTTCAAATTTATTTTCAACCCCTTCCCACTGTTTTGCATCAGCGGGGGTCTCTTTTTTTGTAGTTATATTAGGCCAAACTTGTGAATATTTTTCATTTACATCTAACCATTTTGTACCGTCATCCAAGTCATCTGGGATAATCGCTTCAGCTGGGCACTCGGGCTCACACACACCACAGTCGATACATTCATCAGGGTTAATAACAAGCATATTTTCACCTTCATAAAAACAATCCACTGGACACACTTCAACACAATCCATGTATTTACATTTGATACACTTATCATTAACCAGGTAAGTCATAGACTGTCTTTTACTCTATTTCGGATTAATATAAAATCCTTATCTTCTAGACCAAGCAACGTTGATATTTTTCTAGCAGTGGAAACCTCTAACTGGTCTTCTTTACCATCAACCATTAATACTTGCCAACAAATTAAAATCACATCCATTCTTTGTTCATAAGTTAAAGATGTTTTAAGCCTGTAAGAGAACTGTGATAAATCGGTGTTAAAATGTTGTTGATCAGCAAGTTTATTAAATTGCTCCTTGTTATTTAAAGTTGGAATTTTAAAATAATATTCAACTAATTCAGAAGCTAAATTAATTTCTTGTTCTGTAATTTCATGGTCTGCAATGATAATTTCGTAAATTAAGTTATATAAATCAGACTCAAAAGAATGGTCCTCATTTATATCCTCTTTTTCATTAAAAGATTGGAAGAATTTACTTAGCATTTATATTTTTTAATTGATCAAAAGGATTATTAAATAATTTTTTTGGTGAGGGTTTTTTTACTTTTTTTGAAGGTTTTTTCAATACTTTTTTGCTGTTATTTTGTTTTAACTCCATTGTTTTATTAGCTTTAATTTTTTTTGAGATAACTAAGTCGTTTTCTGCTATATCTTGAATATTAAAAGATCTGCTTTTTAAAATACTAATTAATTTATCTTTTTTAATTCCTAAAAGATTAGATAAGTCCATCGGAAGTGAAAAAGGGCCTCTATTTTCTCTTTTAAAGAGTTGTTTTTCAAATTCATTAAAAATATCGAGTCTAATTAATAAATCATTTTGGGAGATAAAACCTAAATAAGTGATTAAGTCTTGGTTTAACTTACTTTCAACATTGAGAGTAGCATTACCATCTTTTGGGATGTATTCATTAATATTAAAATTTTTATTATTATATAAATTCCATAGATGGAACTTTAACTTCATATATTCAGGTCTAATTAACTCAGTGTTAAAAATAACATTTTTTCCTAACCTAAAATTTAGAGAATGAATTTCTTTTCTTTGCGGTTCATCAATAAGCTTAAATTCATCTAATATATTTATTTGATAAAAATTATATTGGTTTTCAATAATCTTAAAAATGAAACTTCTCTCCTCTGGTTTTGTGTTGAATTTCTTTAATTGTTCCGATAAGTCCAATTTAGATAAGTAAGTCTCTTCAAACCACCTTTGAATTTTCTCTTCAATTTTCTTAATATGTTCTTGTGAAACTAATTGATCGTCCAAGATGGGTTCTAAAATAGGGTGCGTGAGGTCATTGCCTTTTTTAAATATCGCAACATTTGCATCACCCCATTGAATATATAAATTCTGAAAATTCCCACTCTTATCAACTTTAGAGTTTATAAATAAGCTTTCATTAGGGGCAGCAATAAAATTATCAATGTTAATAGACATATATGGAAAAATTTGTTCTTTAATAATTACTTGGTAGTTGTTATTTAAAATATCTTTAAATTTCTCATCAAAAAGGATTTTAAAACCTCTTATAACTCCTATTATTTCATCTTTTATCTTAACATATCTATTATCAGTTAAAGAAATATTTTTTTTACTAATATTTAAATTTTGAATCATCTCACTTTTATTTTTATCAACAAATTTTTGCATTAAACTTAGATGAATCTCTTCAGATAGTTTGTTTTCAATATTTTTAACGGTTTCAACCCAAATAGAGTTACTTATCCAATGTTTCTGGTTAGTTATGTATAACCAAGTTCTAGTCTCATTTAAATTATATATAAGGTCATCGATACTCCCATTGTAATTTTGTAAATATGAAGTTTGATGCTCTAGAAAGTTATCGCTTAAAGTCCATTTATTTTTTATGAGTTCCTTAAATATTTTTGTTAATAGTTCAACATGCTTTTCATCAGAAATATTTTGATAGTCCGGTATACGACATATATCCCATAATTGTTTAAGAATTTCAGGATTATCAAATTTAAAATTTTTTTTATTGTCTTTTAAGAATCTCAATAAGAATTTTTGGTCTTCTGCATCTTTTTTTAAAATTAATCGATGATTATCAGATTTTTGCTTTAAGGAATTTACTAACTCATATTCTGACTTAAATGACAAAAGATGGTTTCTCCAAAATATTTTTTTAATAGCCTCAAATTTATGAGATTGTATATTTTCTATAGTTTCTAAATTTGTAAACTTAGCTCCAAGCGTGGAGCCAAAATATCCTGATTTAGTATAGCGACCTGCTCTTCCTGCTATTTGGCCAATTTCCATATCGTTTAGAGGTCTGACGTATTTCCCATCAAATTTATCAAGACCAGAGAAATAAACTTGGTTGATATCTAAATTCAATCCCATTCCTATGGCGTCTGTGGCTACAATATAATCGACCTCTCCATCCTCATATAATTTAACTTGAGAGTTTCTAGTTTTTGGACTAAGCGCACCAGCGACAAGAGCCACGCCTCCTTTCAAACTTCTTATCTGTTCAGCAATTTCATAAAGACCAATTAAATTAAAAGCAATAATTGCTGATCGGGGTTTAATATTTTGAATCTTCTTATGACCAATAAAATTTAATTCGGAAAATCTATTTTTGAAAATTATTTTTGCCTCAGGTATTAATTCTCTAATAATTTCTTCCATAGTAAGAGAGCCTAAAAAAATAGTTTTTTGCTCACCTCGAGAATATAACAGTCTTTGAGTAAAAATATGTCCCCTTTCATAATCAGATGCTAATTGAATCTCATCAACACAAACAAATTCAAAAAAATCATCTGGCATTGATTCTACAGTGCAAAAAAAATATTTAGCATCTGAAGGAATTATTTTTTCTTCTCCAGTTATTAATGCAATTTGATTTATAGGATAAAGCTTGCATGCTTTATCATAATTTTCTCTTGCTAAAAGCCTTAAAGGGAAACCAAAAACACCGTTTTTAAAGGAAAACATTTGTTCAAATGCGTAAAAAGTTTTACCAGTGTTTGTTGGACCTAAGATTATTTCAATTTGATTCATTTAATTAAAATAAGTTATCACAAATAAAATGTTGACTTAATTAAATACTTTTTTAAAGTTTTTTTTAAGAAAACGAATATTTTAAATATTCGTTTTATACTTACTAGTAAGTGTAAAAAGTAAGGAGGCTATAATGGCTGTAAAAAAGAAAAAAGCTGCCAAGAAAAAAGCAGCACCTAAGAAAAGAAAAGCTGCAAAAAAGGAAGCGCCTAAAAAGAAGAAAGCTGCCAAGAAAAAAGCAGCTCCTAAGAGAAAGGCTGCCAAGAAAAAAGCAGCTCCTAAGAAGAAAAAAGCCACTAAGAAAAAAGCTGTAAAAAGAAAAGCTGCAAAAAAGAAAGCGGCACCTAAGAAAAGAAAAGCTGCAAAAAAGAAAGCACCTAAGAAGAAAAAAGCTGCCAAGAAAAAAGCAGCTCCTAAAAGGAAAAAAGCTGCCAAGAAAAAAGCAGCTCCTAAGAAGAAAAAAGCTTCAAGAAAAAGAAGATAATTTTCTGAGTTTTAAATATTTAAAACATCAAAAGCGGGTTATAATCACCCGCTTTTTTTTATGATAGAAGTAAATAACTTATCTTTTGCTCGAGGAAATATTCTTATTTACAAAGATATTAATTTTAAAATATTTCCTGGGGAATTATTGCTAGTGCGTGGTGCTAACGGTGTTGGCAAAACAACACTTTTATCAAACATAATAAATTTTACAGATCCACTAGAAGGGAATATTACTTACCATGGCACATCAATTGATAATCATATTGCATCAGAGTGTTTTTTGTATATTGGAGAAAATAATTTTGCTTATGACACATTAACATTGAATCAGAATATTGATTATTGGCTTTCAGTGCATAATGTAAACTTTGACAAATCTGTTAAGAATAAAAGTGTAAAATTTTTGTTTGAAGAACTGAATCTTGATAAAAAATTTTATCAACTTTCTTTTGGACAGAAAAAAAAACTTCAATTGTTGCTGCTAATGTTAGTGAATAAGCCAGTATGGATACTCGATGATCCTTTCAGTGGCCTAGATATGAAATCTATTTTGAAAGTAAACCATTTATTTGAAAAAAAGTTAGAAAATAAAGGAATAATTATCGTCACAAGTCATCAAAATATTATTTTTCAGAATTATAAAACACTAGAATTAATATGATAAAAAATTTTTTTAAATTAATTTCGAACGAATTTAAATTAATGCTTAGAGAGAGTGTCTTTAGTGTTGTTTTGATCTGTTTATTAATTATAGCGTGTTCTATCTTCTCTTTATCTTTGAGAAATGAATCAATTGGTATGAATGTTCCATTATCTTTTTTATATATAATGATTTTTTTTATTTCATTATTTAAGGTTGAAAAAACATACTGCCTAGATTTTGATGAGGCAAAACTTCAACAGTACATACTTTCTCCTTTTTCTCTAGAGATAATTGTTTTTGTTAAAAATATGATGATCTATTTAAATTTAATTATTTTTTTTTTAATTTTTTCCCCACTTATTTTGATAATTTTAAATATAGATATGTCTTATTTAATACAGATAAATACTCTTTTATCCCTATCGCTGCTAAGTATTATTTTTATTGCCTCCATGACTGCCTCCATTACTATATCAAAAAATAATAGGCTCTCTCTTACAAGTATTTTAACATTGCCTCTTTTTGTCCCTATCCTAATATTTTCTATGGCAATTACAGATTTAATGGATTTTAATACTAATAAGATGTATTTATTTTTTGTTGCTTATTTTTTGTTAAATTTGGCTTTTTCGCCTTTACTTACTAGTTTTGCTTTAAAAAAATTATCAGTCTAATGTTCGCCATGACCCCAAATACTCTCTCAACTTTCATGAACTCCATATCTAAATATATTATTTTATTATCCCTCTTGTTAATTGGTATTGCAGCTTTTTTAATCATTTTTATTGAGAATGACTACTATCAAGGAATATCATTTAAAATCATGTTTATCCATGTACCTGCTGCTTGGCTATCTTTGACAATATTTTTAGTGATGGGAATTACCAGTATCATTGGGCTAATCTTTAAATCTCCCACTGCATTTACAATTGCGAGATCTTTATCGCCTATAGGGTTAATAATGAGCATTATTGTTTTAGTAACTGGTTCAATATGGGGAAATTTGACCTGGGGAGCATATTGGGTATGGGATGCAAGATTAACCTCAATGTTAATTTTAGCTTTTATCTACTTAGGGCATATTCTTCTTTTATACTCTTTTGAACACTTCCAAAAAGCAGATTTCGCAGCATCAATATTAGCAATAATAGGTATGGTAAACCTACCAATTGTTAAGTTTTCCGTTGATTGGTGGACAACACTTCATCAAGGTAGTAGCGTTTTAAGAATAGGCGGTCCTAGTATGACCAATGACTATTTATTCACTTTACTGTTGAGTTTTTTGGGTATTTTTATGTTAACGATGTATTGGTTTTCTGACATATTTTACATAATTATAGAAAAAAGAAAAATGGAGAGGTCTAAACTTTTGAATGACTAGTTTAGAGTTTGTTTTAATCTGCTACGTTTTTTTTGGGGTCATCTGCGCTGTGACAACGATTATAATTATGCTGTTGAAGAAAAAAGTCTTTAATATGATTAGTGCGCATAATCAAATTAAATAAACAAATTAAAAAACGTTTTATTTTTTTATTAATCATCTTCATATGCTTCTCCTCTTCTATATTTTTAATCAGTTATTCCTTAAAAGACCAGATTGCTTATTTTGTTGAACCAACAGATTTAAAAGAAATGAATGAATTAGAAAATAAGTATTTAAGAGTTGGAGGCCTTGTGAAGGAAAATAGTTTAAAATTTATAGATGGGAGTTGGGTTTTTGAAGTGATTGATCAAAACAAAAATTCCATCAATGTTATTTTTTCGAAAACACTTCCAAACTTAGTGGAGGAAAAAAAAGGAATCATTGTTGAGGGTAAATTAATTAATAACACTTTTATTGCAGAAATAGTTTTAGCAAAACATGACGAAAATTATATGCCCCAAAGCGCCATAGATAAATTAAAAGAAGAAGGAAAATGGAGAGGTGATTAATTGATATCCCTTTTTGGTAATGGAATTATTTATGTATCGTTAATTCTGACAGTCTTATTTTATGTTAAGTTATTAAAAAAATTAATTCCGTCAGAGGTTTTAACTTTAAGAATAATTTATTTTATAAATCTATTACCCTTTATTCTTTTAATATATGCATTTTCAATTTCAGACTTTACACTGCTTAACGTAATTGAAAATTCATATATTGATGATCCATTATTTTATAAAGTAACATCTGCATGGGGCAGTCATGAAGGTTCAATTTTGTTATGGGTATTTTTAATCAACTTATTTGGTATTTTTTTTCTTAACAAAAATCGCATAGTTGAGATACACAAGAATATTATATTTATTTCCACTTTATTTCTGCTTTATGTAATGATTAGCTCAAACCCTTTTACTTATATAGGAGCTAATGAAGAAATATTAGGTTTGGGTCTAAATCCTATTTTACAGCATTTTTTATTTGTCATTCATCCGCCTACGTTATTTCTGGGATACATTGGTTTAGTTATTCCATTTGTGTTGTCTGCTCACATGTTAATAAAACAAGATTTTTCAGAAAAATTATTTGAAGAGATGCTGATTTGGTCCAAGATATCATGGTTTTTTCTAACGGCCGGCATTGTTTTAGGATCTTATTGGGCTTACTCAGAATTAGGGTGGGGAGGCTGGTGGTTTTGGGATCCAGTAGAAAATATCTCCTTAATTCCATGGCTATTGAACACTGCTTTAATTCATTCTCTAAAGGTTTCTATTAAAAGTAATCAACTTAAGCTATGGAGTTTAAATTTAGGACTATATTGCTTTATCGCATCCGTATTTGGAACATTTTTAGTTCGCTCGAATTTAATTGTATCTGTTCATAGTTTTGCAACAGACCCACTCAGGGGATTATTTTTAATAATTATAATTGGATATTTATTAGCCATAACAGTGCGATTAAATATAAAAAGTATTTCAAATTTTAACGAAGATTCTTTTAATTTATTTAGTAAGGAAAGTTTTCTTTTGTTAAATAACATATTTTTTATATGCTCAGCACTAGTTGTCTTTATTGGAACAGTTTACCCTCTATTTAGCGAAATGATCCTTGAGACGTCAGTCTCTGTTGGTGCACCCTATTATAATTTTGCTTTTAATTTGTTACTAGCGCCATTAATTTTATTTATGGCTTTTGCACCTCAGATTAGTTGGGGTAAACATGAGAGAAAAGATAAACAGTTACCATATATTTTAGTCTTATCTTTGGTAATTTCTTTACTATCTTTTTACTTTTTTGAAAATTTTTATTTTGCATTAAGTATTTTTATTACAGGCCCTTTGTTTATAAAGAGTATTTTAGTTTTAAATACTAATGTGAAAAAAAATTTAAATTTTTATTCTCAATGGTTAGCACATTTAAGTATTGGCATTTTTATAATTGCCGCTGTATATACAGAGCAATTTGACTATGAAGAAAATTTATTATTTGAAAAAAATAGCTCTAATGAAATTGCACTTCAAAATAATAAAATTGCAATAATTAAAAATGTTAAAGATGAAAACTTTCAAAATTATCAAAGAATATCAGTAGACTTGTTAATTTCTGATGGGCAACAGAATAGACAACTCTCTCCTTCAAAAAATATCTATCAACCCTCTGGGCAAGTCACAAATGAGGTTAATACGACCAATGTCCTTTTAAGTCAGTATTATGCAACAATATCAACCATTGAAAGTGATCAGGTAGGAATTAATTTAGTTTATAAACCATTTATAAATTTATTATGGTTAAGTTCTATTATGCTTATTTTTTCAATATTTTTATCAATAGTTAAAAGAAAATGAAAAAAAATTTAATAATACCCGTGATGGGTGTAGTGGTTCTAGCCGTTTGTGTGCTTTTTTATTTAAACCAAACAACAGATAGAAACAACAAACAGGAAGAAATATCTAACTTAGTGTTTGAGACACCTGATTTTTATGACAATGAATTTATTGATGAAAAAGCGATGGGTGAATTTTATGTTGTAAATTTTTTTGCATCTTGGTGTAAGCCTTGTCTAGCAGAACATCCGCTATTAATGGAAATGAAAAAACAAGGAATAAAAATAATTGGTGTTAATTTTAGAGATGATGAGGAGAATTTTAAAGAATGGATTAAAGAACACGGTAATCCTTTTGAACACATCTTAAGGGATGATGGGACTATTGCTTATGAAATGGGATTAATTGGCGTGCCAGAAACATATTTTATCAAAAATAAAATTATCCAAAAAAAAATACAAGGACCTTTGTTTTATGAAGATATCGAGCAATATTTATAAATTAATAATTATCTTTATAACAATTCATGTGTCTGCGATTAGCTTTGCTGGCGTAAATGAATTAAGCGATTATTTCAAAACAATTAGATGTTTGGTTTGTGAGGGACAAAGCATACAAGAGTCTGATACAGAATTTGCTATAAATTTAAAAGAACAAATTCAAAAAAAATATAATTCTGGAATGACTGTTAATGAGATTGATGTAGAATTAGTAAAGATTTATGGTGAGGAAATATCTTTTAATCCACAGAAAAATCATTATCTGCTCTGGGGTACACCTTTAATTATACTCTTCATAATTTTTATATTCATAAGAAATAAAATCAAATTTTTTAAAAAAACATAAGAGATACTATTGCAGCTATCTATCTAATCACGTTATATTTATTGATCTTTAATCTTTTTCGTTCATTGGTTGGTAAATGTTTATTCAACTGTCGGTTAATCAGACCAAACAAACCAATTATAATTAAAGTTAATAATATGAAATAAAAGCCAACAATTGGATAAGGAACAAAGGGATTAAAGGTCTTATCAGCAAAATAGCTAGCATAATAAATTGCATCCCCTTTTTGTTGCCAAGCAGGAAAACCTGTAAAGAAAACCAATGTTGTTGCATGAAACATAAAAATTGCTTCATTGGTATAGGAGGGCCAAGCTAAACGAAGCATAGTTGGCCAGATTATACGTCTAAATTTTTTAATCCCTGTAAAACCAAATGCAACCGCAGACTCTAAATCCTGACTTGGAACAGCACGCAGTGCACCGTAAAAGATTTCTCCTGCATAGGCAGATGTATTAAAAAACAAAACAACTAAAGCACCTAACCAAGCCTTTGTAAGCCAACGTGTTTCAACAGTTACAACAAGAAATCCTAAATCTATATCAACTCCTAGCCTTGGTAAAAGTACAAATAAATCATACGCAAAGAAAAATTGAATGAATAAAGGCGAGCCTCTGAAAATAAAAATAAAAGCTCGACATGGAGCGTTTAACAAAGATAATTTTGAATTTTTCCCTAAAGCCAAAACAGTGGCAAAGAAAAAACCAAACAGTAATGCTAAGATTGCAAAATATATATTCCAAATCATACCCGAACCGATTAATACAAATTGCTCGCAGAGTGTTATATCGGCCTTTGGTAAAAGTCTCTCTCCATACCCAATAGATCTAAGGCCGTAATCAGAAAGAGTTTGAAAACAGCTCGACATTAAACTGCCTTGCCTGCCATAGTTGCTTGCCCTTTAGAAAGCCGTGTAGAAAGTTTGTCTAGAACGGATTGAGATAGATAAGTTAGAGATAAATAAAAAATCATCAGTACACCAAAATACCAAGCACGCCAATCAGGATGAGGGTACTCGTATACGCCCGTTTTAATTCCACCTAGTTCTTTAGCCCAATAGACGATGTCCTCAATACCCAAAAGAAATAGTAGTGGAGTTGCTTTAATTAAAATCATCCACAAATTTGATAAACCTGGCAGAGCATAAATCCACATTTGTGGAATAAGAATTCTTCTAAAAATTTGACTTGAGGAAAAACCATAGGCTTCTCCTGTTTCTATTTGAGCTTTTGGAACTGCAGCCATAGCACCGGATAACACATTGCCCGCAAAGGCTCCAAATACAAAACCAAAAGCAAGTAAAGCAAGAGAAAATCCATAAATGTCGTGTACCCATTCACTAGCTGTATTTAAAGGGATTTTTGCTGCTGCACAAACAACAAAATCGTTACCTTGCCTTACTGCCTCTGTAACATCAGAGCATAAAACTTTGTGGCGTAAATATTCAAAAGCCTGATCAAGTGCTATTGGTATGAATAAAAAGAAAACAATATCGGGTATGCCTCTTATCATCGCAAGATATCCTTTTCCTAAAGCACGAACTATTCTAAAAGATGATCTAGCAGCAGTGGCTCCAGCAAATCCGAATGCCATCGCTAATGGTGCTGCCAAAGAGAGCAAACCCATCACAACAAAAAATGAATAATAAAATGACATGTGTTTTGCTGTGGTGACATAACATGATAACCACATTAACCCCTCAAGAGTTTTAGGGTCTGTGCAAAAACTAAACATCCTGAAGAATCTCTAGCTTATTTAGTGTTTGGGGTAAAAAATCTTTTATTAATTTATTCCTTTTACCTGTAATAATTTCATCGATGCCGAGCTTCCCAGCTAAGGGTGCATTGGTTATACCTGAATGCATAACTGCTAAATAAATTCCACTAATTTTTTGACCATTATGTCTTACAAGGCGGCCGATCTTTGGCCTTCCATCAATGGGCAATGGTCTACTACCAATTGTAAAATAATCTAAAATCATCTTTCCATTATAGTTCAGCCTAGTTGCCATGTCTTGAACAAGTTTTTCAGCAGTTTCCTTTGTGTTTTGCTCGTTGCTTGCATCATCATCAAATTTTCCACCTATTATTAATCTACCTTTGTCATCTTGCCGAGCATGGAAGTCAAAACTTGTTATTGGGTGATTTAATAAACTTGGTAAAGGATTAGTATAAGCTAACAAACCTAAGCTTGATCGCATTTCAAAATGAATATCTATGGTTGATAATAAATTAGGAGTGCCAAGTCCCGCAGTTATTACTACTTCATTATCATAAATAACCTCATCATCAGTTTTTACACCTGTAACCTTGTTGTTTTCGAAAACTAGCTCTTTTACATTAACTTTTATTATTTTTGATTTACTTGCTTTTAAAAGTTCTTGTGTTGCCCTAAAACCCTCAATAGCCAAGTCATCAAGACCGAAGCCAGCAGAAGTTGGACTATTTATTAAGTTTGGTAAATGCCTTAGTAACTCTGATTTGGTTGATATTTTCACTGATTGGCCCCAACTTTGATGTTGTTTTATGGTTTGATGTAGTTCTTTCTCATCGAGGTCCCAAATAAATGCACCCTTAGATGAATGCTCTAAGTTTGAAATATCATTTATTAATTTTGGCCAGTAGTTCAAATTGGCCTGACGAAAAGATGCATAGGTTTTATCATTACTAGCATATCCATTAACCCAACCCCAAGTATTAGTTGTAGCTTGGTTTTTATCCCCCGGTAGATCTGATGATAAAACAGTAATTTTATCTACTGCTTTTTGATAGGCGTGGTAAGCAAAGGATGCACCTACAATTCCTGCACCAACTATAATCATTATGAGTTGGACTTTATATTATGTTTCAGTGTTTTTTGAATAAATAGTATGAAAGAAAAAAAGAAAATACACGAGGGCGCAAAACCGCCCTCATGTTTTTTAAGTTAAATTAAATAATCTTAAAAAGTTGCGGCTTCAAAACCGAACCACTTTTTAATCAGTGCGTTTAAGGATCCATCATCTTTCATTGAGCTAATAGCTGCATTCATTTTAGCTTTTAACTCACCATCAGACTCACGGATACCCATTCCAACACCACCACCGATTGATACCTCACCTATATTCGCAAATTCACCATTTGACTCTGCGATGATAGATGAAAGATAATCACCATCTGCAAGAACGGCATCAGCTTCACCGTTTTGTACTGCAGAGATTGTTTCTTCTGCTGTTGCAAATTCAACTAAAGTTGCTCCGGTTTCAGCAACATAACCTGCCTGTATAGTTGCAGTTTGAGCTGCGATGACAGCGCTATCTACATCGATGTCAGCACCACTCATGCCCATATAAACTGATGGAGACGGTGGAAAATAATCTTGTGTAAAGTCAATTACTTCATCACGCTCTGCGGTAATTGACATACCAGCAATAATTGTATCATAATTACCAGATACTAAATTAGGAATGATAGAGTCCCACTCGTTTATAACCCAAACACAATCTAAATTTGCACGAACACAAAGCATGTCGCCAACATCTTTTTCAAATCCATCAACTTCGCCATTATCATTAATAAAGTTATATGGAGGATAAGCTCCCTCAGTGCCCATTCTTACGGTGTCAGCATAAGCAGAACTAACCATAAAGAAGGCAGCAAGAGCTGACAGTATTATTTTTTTCATAATTTTTCTCCTTGTTCTTCCTCTATGAGATAGAATAATAATTAGTAAAATATAAACTATAAAATAATAAATAGATAAACTTTTTCTTATGTAGCTATATAATTCTCTTTAAATCTAAGAAGAATAAAAAAATTCTGCATTGATTATGCTGCCATTTTGAATATCAATATTGTTATAACGAATATTTCCTTTAATTTTAGCAGTTGATTTAATATGCAGATCTTTTGCATGTATGTCTCCATCAACTTCCCCCTCTATCGTAATTGTATCTCCAGTAATGTTGCCTTTGACATATGAGTTAGGTTTTAAATGAATTGTTGATGATTTTACTGTACCAGTAATATGTCCGTCAAAATCAATATAATCTTTAGCCTCAATTGAACCATGTATCTTGATATCTTTAGCTAAGTTCGAGTGATTAATATTTTCTCGATCAATATCAAAATTAAAAGTTGTTTTTTCCTCAACTTTTTTTTCATTACTACCAAATATTGACATTAAACATCCTCTTCTACATCATTTGGTTGATTTTCAAATTTATCCTCTTTTTCAATAGGATCCAAATTGGGTGTGTATGAATGAACACTACCCTTATGCCTAATTATTCCTTGTATTTTGGCACCATAACTCACTTGCAATGATGAATACTCTATCGTCCCTTTAATGTTAGCTGATTGATTAACAATCAAATATTGATCACTGTTTATATCTCCTTCAACGTTGCCTGAAATGGTTATGTCACTTCCTGACATGTCTCCATTAAAAATTCCTGAACTTTTTAAATTTATGTTTGAAGAGTTAATAGTTCCACTCATAGTCCCAGAGATGTCTGAAACTTCAGCTCCATCTATTCGTCCCTCAATTCTTACTCCGGCACCAACGTTAACCGTCTTTGAGTCGTTGTCCACATATTCTTGAACTAGTTCTTCGTCTCTATTACTATTTTTATTTTCTTCAGAGTTCATTACAAACTATTATATCAAACAATCATAATTATATGATTAATTTGCATAAAAGCATAATCTTAAGATTAAAAAAATTAAATTTATTATAAAATACGTTGATTTTATTGCTTTTTATAAATTAATAAACAATTTAGATTATAATTACATTATTTATATCTATTATTATTTACGTTTTTCTTCTAACAATATCAATAAATTAGAAAAGATGGGATATTAAGCAAGAAATGAAAATATTAGAGTTAAGTAGATTAGAAAAAAGTTTTGGTGATAACAATGTATTACAAGGCATTGATTTGCTCGCAGATCAAGGCGATGTCATAAGCATTATTGGAAGCTCGGGCTCAGGAAAAAGCACTCTTTTAAGATGTATCAATTTTTTAGAAGCTCCTGATTCTGGGACAATTAATGTTCTAGGAGAGATTATCAATTGTCATAAAGAAAATCTTGAAAGACCCAACAAAGACATCCAATCAAAAATTACTTCTATCAGAAAAAAACTAGGTATGGTCTTTCAGAGCTTTAATCTATGGTCTCATATGACAATTTTAGAAAATATTATCGAGGCTCCAATTCATGTATTAGGAAAGGATAAACAAGAGTCGGAGAGCATGGGAATGGAGTTATTAAAACAAGTTGGAATAGAAGAGAAGGCAAATGAATACCCAGCACATTTATCTGGGGGGCAACAGCAACGAGCAGCGATAGCTCGAGCCTTAGCCATCTCTCCTGAAATTTTACTTTTTGATGAACCTACTTCCTCCTTAGATCCAGAATTAGTTGATGAAGTTTTATCTGTGATTAGAAAATTAGCTGAAATAGGGAAAACGATGTTAGTTGTAACTCATGAAATGGAATTTGCTCGCAAAGTTTCAAATAATGTAATTTTTCTTCATGATGGCTTGGTAGAGGAAGAAGGACATCCTGACACAGTTTTCTCAAATCCCCAATCAGAGCGATGCAGAAATTTCTTATTTAATAGACGCGAATAATAATTTTTTATAACTTATCAAGGTGAATTCACTACTACTCTTTTTGGTAAGGTTGCTAGATTTTTACACACTTATTGTTTTTTTTTACGTGGTTGTATCTTGGCTGTTTCATTTTAATTTATTAAATAGTCAAAATGTATTTTTATGGAGAGTTTATGAGAGTTTTAAAAAGCTTACTGATCCTCCTCTAAATTATATTCGAAGGTATCTTCCTAACTTTGGAGGAGTAGATATATCGCCAGTGCTATTAATATTAATTATTTATTTATTTAAAGATTTACTAATTGAATATTGGCCAAGAGGGCAATAAAGGGAGAATGAAATATGGCAGACATAATTGACGGAAAAGCTTTCGCAGCTAAAATTAGAGCAGAGGTTAAAGATGATTCAAATAAGTTAATCAGTGAAAAACAAATAGATCCTTGCTTAGCAGTCATCTTAGTTGGCGAAAATCCTGCGAGTAAGGTCTATGTAGGCCAAAAATCCAAAATGGCAGCGGAGTGCAATATCAAGACCAAAGATTTCAAATTAGATGTGCATACAGACCAAGAGACATTACTAAAATTAATTGATGAGCTAAATAATGATAACACAGTCCATGGAATTTTAGTGCAATTACCACTGCCCGAACAAATTGATGAAAGAAAGGTAATTGATACCATTATAGTTGAAAAAGATGTCGATGGTTTTCATGCGATTAACGCTGGTAGGCTATCTATTGGTGGTGCAATGTTAAAAAAAGCATTTATTCCTTGCACTCCTTTAGGGTCTCTTTTGCTTTTGAAAGACAAAGTGAGTGATTTAAAAGGAAAGAATGCCGTTGTAATTGGTAGATCAAATATTGTAGGAAAACCGATGTCACAACTTTTGATTGAAGAGTCTTGTACCGTGACAGTGGTCCATTCTAAAACTAAGGATATAGAAAATGTTTGTGCTCAGGCAGATATTATTGTGGCAGCTATCGGAAGAGCTGAGATGATTGATTCAAATTGGTTAAAAGAGGATGCTATCGTTATCGATGTTGGAATAAATCGAATACCTATTACAAAGAAAGACGGGAGCGAGGGGAGTAAAATTGTTGGTGATGTAGATTTTGAAAGTGCTTCAACAAAGGCTTCCATGATTACTCCAGTACCTGGAGGTGTTGGTCCAATGACAATTGCATGTTTGTTAAGAAATACTGTAACATCAGCTTATCGTCATGCAGGTCTCGACGACCCCAGATCCCTCTAGTAAATTTATATAGTTTATATTTGATTTAAATTTTATTTATAAATGTAGGTCGGTCACTAGCCATACTAAAAAAAGGCCATAAAGAATAGTACGTTTAATCCAAGATTTTTATGGAGGATGTGTTTTATGGTTGAAAAAAAATAATTAAATTAACTTCTAAAATCTTACTTGAATTTCTGGGTTTGTGGGCTCTGATAATTCCAATACTGTATATATTTGGGATAACTATTTATTTTTTTTCAAATATCAGGGGGTGAAGAAATACCTTACTATCGATTACATTCAGTGAGGCTTGCTGTTTGTTTAACATTTTCTTATTTTGCAATTAGGTTCTTATTTATTGAATACTCTAAATTGTACCCTATACAATTTTTAGATGTGTTTCTAAAATCACTAGCTTTAACTAGTCTCCTAGTTTATTTCACTACAGGTACAGAAATAAGAGAATATGTTTTTGTATTTTTCTTTTTTGCTTATTCTATCATTACGCACATTATTTCTGGGAAATAATTTAAAAAATATTTTAATTGGTTTTTTAAATATATAACTTAGGGTCTAAGTTTATTTTTTTTGAGTCTGAGAGCGTTGAGTTTAATAAATCCCTCAGCATCTCTTTGATCATAATTAGAGGACTCAAAAGTTGCTAGGTCTTTATCGTAGAGACTGTTAGGTGACTGTCTTCCAATTACAATTACATTTCCTTTGTATAAAACGAGTTTGACATGGCCGTTAACTCTTTTTTGAGTTTGATCGATAGCTTTTTGCATCATCACTCTTTCAGGAGCAAACCAATACCCATTATATATTAATCTTGCATATTTGGGCATGAGCTCATCTTTGGTAAAAACTTCTTCTCTATCAAGAGTAATGCTTTCTATGGCACGATGTGCTTTTAAAAGAATTGTTCCACCCGGTGTTTCATACACTCCGCGTGATTTAATTCCTACATATCTATTCTCTACGATATCAACCCTTCCAATTCCATTAGTTGCACCTAACTTATTTAACTTTTGTAATAAATTAAAGGGGGATAGTTTTTTTCCATTAATGGCAATAGGGTCACCATATTTAAATTGAATAGTAATTACAGTTTCTTTATTAGGGGCCGCCTTAGGACTTCTAGATATTCCAAACACATTTTCAGGTGGTTTTTTCCAAGGATCTTCAAGAATTTTTCCCTCTGCTGATCGATGTAATACATTTGCATCGACACTATAAGGAGACTCTTTTTTATTATGTTTCATAACAGGGATTTTATTTTTAGCTGCAAATTCCAATAGTTTTGTTCTTGATGATAAATCCCATTCTCTCCAAGGTGCAATTACTTTTATTTTAGGCTCTAATGCGTAGTATGAAAATTCAAAGCGAACCTGATCGTTTCCTTTTCCTGTGGCGCCATGGGATACAGCATTGGCTTTTTCTTTTTTGGCGATTTCGATCTGTCTCTTAGCAATCAATGGTCGTGCAATAGATGTGCCTAAAAGATATTCTCCCTCGTAAATTGTATTGCAACGAAACATTGGAAAAACATAATCACGAACAAATTCTTCTTTCAAATTTTCTATATATATTTTTTTTGCACCAAGTTTTATTGCTTTGATTTTAGCCTCAGTCAACTCAGCACCTTGACCAAGATCTGCAAGATAAGCAATAACATCAGCGTTATAATTAATATGTAACCATTTCAATATGACACTAGTGTCTAATCCACCCGAATAGGCTAAAACAATTTTATTTTTCATTTTTCTTAGCAGTCTTGTTGTAGAGAATTATATGCGCTAGTAAAACCAATGAGCGTATATGTATCTGTTGTCTCCGTTCCTCTTTGTGAATAACCGACAACTGTCATTTTTTTTCCTGCTTTTAGAGCTTTGATGATAACATTATCATCTGCCATTGACCAAGCGGAGTCATCTTCTCCAAAAAATTGGTAGTTGTTTGTATCGATAGTAACCTTAACGTATTCTTGAGAGTCATAAGGATAGCCTGCATCTATTCTTACGTATTCGGCAGCTCCCTCTTTAAAAACATAAAATATAACAGCACCTCTGTTTGTATAATTGCCCTTTTCTGAAATTGGGACTTGAAAAATAGAGCATGTTTTGTTGTTTATCTTTTTAAAAGACCATATTCCATGTTCGAAATCTATTGAATGATTTGCGAATGAGCTATTTATTAATAAGCTCATACAAAGGATTAAATATAATATTTTTTGTTTAAACATACTAATTTGATGTCAGAGAATATACCAATTAAGATTGCTTTTTAAAATAATAAATGGAAAGATGGTTACAGGAGATAATATGGGGAAAGTAAAAAATCCATTTGTGGATGCATTAAAAAATATAGCTGAAAGACAAGATATTGGAAGTTTTAAGAAAATTTTTGATTATTTTGGCCCAAGACTAAAATCTTTTTTAATGAAATCTGGAGCGGATGAAGCCATAGCAGAGGAAATAATTCAAGAGACAATGACTATTATTTGGACTAAAGCCGATTATTATGATTCCTCTGTGGCCTCTCCAAGTACTTGGATTTATACTATCGCTCGGAATAAAAAAATTGATATTTTAAGAAAAACAAGAAAAGCCATTTTAGAAGATATTGATACTGCGATATTGCCCCCACTAGAATCAAAAGCTGATGAAAACATAGAGCATGACCAAAAATTTGAAATGATTGCAAAATATTTAGATGACCTCCCAAAAGATCAGTTGGATTTATTAAAAATGAACTTTTTTGAAGAAAAATCACACGGAGAGATAGCAGAAATAACAAAAATCCCCTTAGGGACAGTAAAATCAAGGATACGACTAGCTTTAGAAAAAATCCGCGGCAAATTGGAACAGGACGGTAACATGGTTAATCTAATTAGTAGTAATGAAAGTATGGTTAATTGATGACATTTGAAATCCTTAGTACACCTGTAGATTCTGCGGCAAGTCTTTTATTTCAGAGATGCTTAGCTGAAGTTGATCATGAAAATAGATTGCTAAACTCTGCCATGAATGAGGTTGGGGGCTATTTTTTAAATAAAACAGATGAGATTTCTCTTTCAAATAATTTATGGGACAAGGTTTTAGATCAAGCAAAAAATGTTAAATCTCATTCTATAATAGATGAGGAATACGATCCATTACTTGATCATTTGCCTGTTACTCTTAAAAGTCACCTAAAAATTAATAAAGTAAAGTGGAAGTCATTCAAAGACGTTAAAGTCGCTTCTATCCTTCCAAAAGAAAATAATGAAAAGTTAGAACTCATCCATGTGATGCCAGGAGCAAAAATTCCTCAACACACCCATGAAGGAAATGAAAGTTTTTTAGTATTACACGGATCTTACAGCGATGAGTACGGAAGTTATAAACAAGGTTCTGTTCAGGTCAGGAGTGATGATCACAATCATACACCTGTTGGTCATGCGCAAACTGGGTGCATTGGTTTAGCTTACACTCACGGTAAAATAAAATTTTCTGGGAAATTTGGTAAGTTGCTGAACCTAATAGCAAATTAATTTTGATTTAAACTATATATAAAATGTGTGCCGGCGCAATACCTGTAGTTAACACTAATCTCAATATAAAATAATCAGTTTGAATTATTTTTTCCTTAAAATAAAAGAAAAAATCAAAGCATAAGACTATAAAATATCCAACTATAAAAAAGCCTATTGTTTCATCAAATTTTAAGTCAAATGCTAAAACTAAAAATGCAAAAACAGCTGGGCAAACACTAAATAAAATTGCAATACTATTTTTTGACTGAAGATAAACGCCCCAATAAACGGCTCCCAAAAATGACATTATCACTGCAGAATAATAGACAAACATATCCCTATCAAAATTAAGAAAGATTAAATCAATATTATAAAAGCAAAGGTAAAAAGGAATTAAACCAGGAATACCAATTAAATAAATCATCTCAATTTATTTTTTACTAGTTTTTGATCTAAGAAAACGCTTAATAGTGTTAATAACATTTCCCCAATCTGAAATATTTTTTTGTTTTAGTATTCTAACTGAGGAATACCACTTTGTATATTTATAATCATTAAACCATCTCCAGTCAGAGTTATAATTTAAAAGCAATATGCAATTTACATTTAAAAAACCACACAGGTGCACAAGGAATGTATCAGTGGTTAAAATTATGTCGAAATCGTTTAATTTATTTGCAATATTGTGAATTGGGAGATGCCCTATATCTTCAACGTTTTCATATCTATCAACATAATTTTCAAAATGTGGATTAATTTTATAAAACTTAATTTCATTTATAGAAAAAATACTTTCAAAGGTGTCAGATTCTATAGACCTGTAAGAGTCTCGAAAATATGAAGGATTTCCTGAGTGGGCAAAGCCAACCTTTTTTATACTATGCCTTTTTTTATAGTTATTTGAATATTCAAATTTTTCAAGAGGTATCTCTTTGTAAGTTGAGCCAAGAATATTAATAAGACTTATTAATGATATTTGGTAATCATAGCTTTCATCACTGATCTGCTCATATCTAAAAATTTTTATATCTGTATAAAATTTCTTAAAAATCTCAAATAATTTATTAGGCACAATAAAAGTTACATCAGAACTGTATTTATTTAATAACTTTATATACCTAGCAAAATTTAATGTGTCACCAATACCTTGTTCAGACCATATTAGTATTTTTTTATTTTGTATTTCATCAAGACTTTCGATTGATGGAATTTTTGTCAGTAATTTATTTTTTGTATCATGTCCTTCAAATCTATTACTCCAATATTTAAAACCGTTTTTGAAATCTTTTAACTGGAGATAACAAAATCCAAGATCAAATGCATATGCACTATTAAAATTAATTCCTAATGATTTTTGGATAAACCATCTAGCTGCCCTAGGTTTCGATAGACATAAAAGTATATTTCCAACTGAAAATAGTCTTTGATCATAATTACTTTTATCTTTTAAGATTTTTCTAGAATAAAAAAAAACTTTTGAGATATTATGTGTTTTAAAATAGCTCTTTATTAAAATATCATATAATTGGATTTGGGATGATTGTTCTTCATCACTTAGTAAGTTTTTTGCACTATCAATACATTTTTGAAAATTCTCATCTAAATAATCTAAGTATAGCTGTCCTATGTCAGATAAGTATTGTTTTTGTGAGGTTTGAATTTGGCTGAGAAAAGTTTTTAATTTTTCATTTTGTTTAAGAGTGAAATATAGTATCAGCAAATTATTTATGATGCTATCTCTTGATGGGAGCAATATAAATGCCTCCTCTAAATAATCTATCGCTTTAACTAATTGACCTTTATTTTGAAATTCTTGGCTCCTGGTAAATAATTCCTTTGCCTGTTGTAGATTATCTTCTGAGGAAAATTTGTTCATATAAATTAATTTGATAAAATAATTATATTCTATTAATCATTTAGAATAAATCTTATCAATCTGTTCAGCCAAATCTAAATCTCTTTGGGTAACTTGCTTAACATCATGAGAAATAAGGGAGATGATTACAGAGCCATAGTTTAAGATTATCTGGGGATGATGATTTTTTTTTTCAGATAACATTGCGACTTCACAGGTAAAAGCAAGGCTTTTTCGGTAATTTTTAAATTCAAAAGTATTTGTTAACCTACCTTCACTATCTTTTGACCAATTAGTCATATTATTTATGGTGCCGGTGATGGATTATTTTCATGAACATCATTAATTTCATCAATGGTTTCTTTCGAAAGTTCTATATCTGCTGATTTTATATTCTCTTTTAATTGACTCATTTTAGTAGCTCCTATGATATTACTTGTTACAAAATCTTGTTGGTTTACAAATGCCAATGATAATTCAGTTGGGGTTAATCCATGATTTTCGGCTATTTTACAATATTGATCTGTTGCATTGATTGATCTTTCATTGGTGTACCTGGTCCAATCATCCCAAATTGTGAGTCTGGCTCCCTCAGGTTTTTTGGAATTTCGATATTTACCTGTTAGTACCCCGCAAGCTAAAGGAGAGTAGGCTAATAGACCTACCTGATCTCTTATGGATATTTCAGACATACCTACTTCATAGGTACGATTTAATAAACTGTAAGGGTTTTGCACAGACATGACCCTAGGTAAATTTTTATATTTGGATAAATTAATATAGTTAGAAAGACCATATGGTGTTTCATTAGATAGTCCTAAATATCTGATCTTGCCTTGATCGACAAATTTTTTTGCTGTCTCCAAAATTTCTTCAAAAGGTGTCCATTCTTTTTCTTCTCTGTAATTTTTATATCCTAATCTTCCAAAAAAATTTGTTTTCCTTTCTGGCCAATGTAGCTGATAAAGGTCAATGTAATCTGTTTGAAGTCTTTTTAAACTCCCCTCCAGCGCTTCACTAAAATGTTTCTCGTGAAATTGAAGACCTCCTCCTCTTATCCATCGAACATCAGGGCCAGCGACCTTTGATGCTAAAATTATTTTCTCTCTGTTATTTTTTTGTTTGAACCAATTACCAATAATTTTTTCGGTAGCACCGTAAGTATTTTCTTTACCTTTTACTGAGTAATATTCAGCTGTATCAAAGAAGTTTACCCCTTGTTCCAAGGAGTAATCCATTTGATCAAATGCTTCATTTTCGGTGTTTTGTTCACCCCAGGTCATTGTTCCCAGACAAATAAGGCTTACTTGAAGGTCTGTGTTACCTAAGGTTTTAAATTTCATAAAATATTCATACGGTTTTACTTGAAAAATATCAAGATAATAGCCATATTAACGTTATTAAGGAGAAAAAATGGTTGAATTAAAACAAAAAACCTATTCGCAGTCACATTCTACAACGATAGATCAGGGACTTAGAGATTATATGATGAAAGTTTATAATTACATGACATCTGGTTTAGCGATTAGTGGTTTAGTAGCATGGGGATTTTCTCAGTCTCCTACTTTAATGGGGGCTATTTATGGCACTGCGCTTCAATGGGTTGTAATGCTTGCTCCACTTGGATTTATTTTCTTTTTAGGTGCAAGATTACAAAAGATGTCACTTTCTGCAGCCCAAATGACATTTTGGGCTTTCGCTGCAGTGATGGGAATATCACTTTCATATATATTCATAGTTTTTACGGGCGTGAGCATAGTTAGAGTATTTTTAATAACTAGTTGTACCTTTGCCGCGATGAGTATTTACGGATATACAACTAAGCGAGACCTCACCAAGTTTGGTTCTTTTTTGATGATGGGACTTATCGGAATTATTATTGCTAGTATAGTAAATTTATTTTTACAAAGTTCAGCTATGCAGTTTGTAATTTCATGTGTTGGAGTTCTAGTGTTTGTGGGTTTAACTGCCTATGACACACAAAGAATTAAATCAACCTATTACCAAGTTGCTGGAACAGCTTTTGCAGGAAAAGCCGCAATAATGGGTGCACTGACATTATACTTAGACTTTATAAATCTATTCATAATGTTAATGCAGTTGTTTGGTCAGAGAAGATAATTTTATTTGAAAAAATATTTTTAAAGGGGCAATCATTTTTTGCCCCTTTTTTTATCTAATAATACAAAATTTAGTTAGTTGAAAAAAGTATTATTATTATTATTTCTTTTACCAAACTTTACTTGGGCAAAGGACTTAGCGATTTACAATCCAGAAACAATTTTCATTAGTCAAGAAAATCTTCTTTCTTTTTTGAAAAAGACAGAAGATCATGATAAAACCTGTGAAAATGAAAGAAATGTAAAATATGATTTAGTTGACCTAAAAGCAAATAAAAATCTGAGAGGGCACTTAATAGGAGAGGATATTAGATTAAAATTAAATCCAATATTAAAAACTTATTGCAATTTTTTAATTTCTAAATTAGACGAAAATACTGAAAAGACTATCAAACTAAATCTTGAAATTAAAAATTTCTTTTTCAAACTATTAGAAACAAATTATTTACTTGATTTTAACAAAGATTATAACGACTCAGATCATGGTTATGCAACTAGTATTTCAGTCGTACCAGTTTTATTTGTTTATTCTCATATTAGGGGCACTTTAAATAAAGATGAGATTATTAAAATAGATGAAATGTTTAAAAAACTTGTAAAAAAAAATAATTATGTGCTTACCAAAAAAACAGGAGAGTCTAGATACAATAACCATGGTTTCTATGTCAATAATTTGAGATTATTGGTATCAATAGTTACTTCTGATCTCGATATGTATAACGACTCAATCTCTTATTTTTATAAAAAAATGAAAGTAAATAAAACTGACACTGGCTTATTTAAATTTGATAGCAGAAGAGGAGAGTGCGCTTTACATTATAATTTGCATGTCCTTAGTCCATTGATGAGTACATTATGGAATTTAAATTTACAAAATATTGAAGTTAAAAACACTAGAATAAATGGGAGCCATACTATTGATGAAATTGTAAGTGTCATAATAGATGCAGTTAATGACCCAATTATAATGATAAAACAAAATAAAAAGCTAGGGTATAATGAGCTCGGTAGAACAACATGTAACCCACGTACTGAAACGATAAATATTGAGAACAATGAAATTAGAATGCCTTATGAGTCTACTTTTTGGTTTGCTCCTTATTTTTCATTAACAAATAATATAGAAAATAAGTATAAATTTACTGACTCTATGCTTTCGAATAAATATTCATATGAAGGGCATGCAGACTCTTCGTTTGTGAGCTATTTTATGGATTACATTTATCTTGACCAAAAAACAAATCAACCGATAGAGGTATTTAAAGCCGTTTCATTCGACGATTTAGATTTTTAATAAACAAATAATTTATAAACATTAAAGTGTTATTTCATATCTTAACTTGTAGTATCTTCCCGTGATTGGATATCTATTGGCAATTGGTGCTGCAGCAATATGGTCAGCTGTAGCTCTCTCTGCTACCAGAATAGTTAGATACTTTGGAAGTTATAATTATAACTTATTAAGACTATTAGGGATTATAGTTTTATTCTTTCCGTACATTTATATCAATTGGCAATCTATTTATTTTGATCAATCTATTTTTACAGCAATAATTTTATCCTCAATCATTGGAATAATAATTGGAGATACTTTTTTGTTTATATGTCTTAAAAGATTAGGGCCTAGAAGGCAGGCATTACTTTTTTCAATGCAAATTCCATTTACAATTATTTTAGCAGAGATTTTTCTTCAAACTTTGCCATCTTTAATAGAGCTTATTGGTTGTGGCTTAATTTTTTTAGGAATTATAATTGCAATTCAATTCAATCGAACTATTCCTGATGATGATCTAGAAAATATTCAAGGAGATAAATATACTGGTTTATTTGCAAGTATTGGGCTTGCTCTTTGTCAATCTATAGGGATAATTTTAATGAAACCTGCGCTAGTCTCAACAGATCCAATTGTAGTTTCCTATCTTCGAGTAATAGTAGCTGCAATAATTATGTTCAGCAGTTTATTTTTTATTAAAAGTAATCAGCTATGGGAGAGAATGAAAGACATCAGAAAAACTATCTTTAGTATTTTTTTAGGATTTATGGGAATGGGGGTAGGAATGACAATGCTGATTTACGCACTAAAATATGGAAACCCTGGTGTTATATCTACACTATCAAGCACCATGCCTATAATGATTATTCCAATATTATGGTTTGTAACCAAAAATTATGCGGGTCATCTAGCGGTGATTGGAGCTTCTTTAACTTGCTTTGGGGCAGGTATTATTTTTTTAAGTTAATCAAAACCTTTTTCTAAGTTAACTATTTTTAACTCTTTAGTTTTTTTAATTTGTGTTTGCAGTATTTTATTTAAAGGATCTCTACCTAAATATTTTTTAAATTTTTTCTGACTTTGTGTTGCTTTATCAGTATTGCCCTCAGTTATTGCAACTAATGCATCTCTTAAATGCTCTAAGCCTTTTTGTTCATTTGAAGATTTGTAGCGCATGTATGCAGCACGTGGATAAATAAAAAGTTTGGTAAAGGCATAAGAAAGTAAAATCAAAAGGATTATAAATGTGATTAAGACAAAAAGAAATTGCACAATGGGTATGCTTAATTGCCAAATACCTAAGACAAGTGATAGATTACCAGCATTGTTAAATAAGTAGAATAGGGAGCCGTAACCAGTAACAAAAATAATTAAAATTATAAGTAGTCTTATCATTAGATCATACTCTCTAAAAAATTTTGATTATCATTGTATGTTTGCGCTAGGTTATAAGATGATTTAAAAAATATTTTTTGATTTGAGTCTAGTTTATTGTATTCGATTATTGCCTTTGCATATTGTCGATTGTTTATCGCATTTATAAACGATGGTAGCGGCTCTAAGGAATTTTTTGTGATTTGAATATCAAAAATATTTTCAACTATTTTTTTTGCCCACTGAAAATTATTTTTTTTCATAAACTCTTTTTGTATATATCTGTTTTCATTTGTTTGTAACTGAAGGATTGAATATGTATAATCAGGAATTGTGAGTAGTTCCTCAAATTTTTCATTTTTAAAAAACAGATATTGATTTTGAAGTTTTTGGATATGTTTATTTCGAATTTGTTGTTGATCGATATTAATAATAATTTGATTTATAGATAAAATTAATTCATATGCTTCATCATTGGACAGGGTAATTTGTTGAGGTTCTGGGTCAGGCTGAACTATTGTGGGCTGTGGTATATTTTGAACATTTTGTACTAGTTCTAGTATTAGGGACTCGAGGCGATCAACTTTATCTTCGAGTTCTTTATTATTTAAGTCAGTAACTGGAAGTGTCTCTTTTTCAATAGCTGGTATTTGGGTTTCTTGCTTTGAATTGTTAAATTGAGGTATGTCCAATAACAAAAGGTTATTTCGATACAAGTAGCCTACGCCTACAGTAATTATGATTAAAAAGATAATAATTAAAAAAAGATTTCGTTGAAGAAAGCTTTTTTTACTGTCATTTTTTTGATTTTCAGACATTCAATAAGAATCTATATTTTTTTATAATAATGAAAGTTTTAGCAATAGAAAGTTCTTGTGATGATACTTCCATATCCATTGTAAATGATGATAAAAACATTGAGTTTCTTGAAACAATTAATCACAGAAAATTTCATATAGATCATGGTGGCGTCGTACCAGAAATGGCAGCAAGACAACATTTAGAAATCTTAGATTTGTTAGGTCAATCTATCAAAAAAATTAATTTCTCAAATATTTCGGCAATTGCTGCAACATTTGGGCCTGGATTGATTGGGGGATTAATTGTTGGATCGTCTTTTGCAAAAGGTTTGTCAATATCTGAGAACATTAAACTTATACCAATCAATCATCTACAAGCTCATTTATTATCCCCTCGACTCGTATCCGATATTAAATTTCCATATTTATGTTTGCTTGTCTCTGGTGGGAACACTGCATTAGTCTTAGTTAAAAGTTCACATGAGTTTATCACTATTGGTTCGACTATCGATGACTCTGCAGGTGAATGTTTCGATAAAGTCTCTAAAGGCTTGGGATTGGGCTATCCTGGTGGTCCAGAAATAGAAAAGTTAGCCTTGAGAGGCGATAATAAAAAATTTAAACTTCCAATGCCTTTGACAAAAAAAACTAATTGCGATTTTTCTTTTTCAGGTTTAAAAACATCTGCGTTAGATGTCATAAGAAAAAATAAAAAAACAAAAATGTTTTTGAAAGATTTCTCAGCTTCATTTCAATTCACCATATTCAAAGTGATGCAAATTAAAATTTTAAATAGCCTAGAGCAATTAAAAAAAGATAAAATTACAATCAATGATTTTTCTATTTGTGGTGGGGTAGCAGCAAATAAATATTTAAATACGAAGCTTCGAAAATTTATTGTAAGTAAAGATCTCAATTTCCATCAGGTTCCTTTATCCCTATGTACTGATAATGCTGCAATGATAGGTTGGAATGCTATCGAAATTATGAAGGCTAGAAAAATTAAATTAAATAATTACAATGTCAGACCTACACCCAACATATTGATACATGAACACTTCTAAAAATTATTGGCTCCTTAAATCAGAACCTAGTTCTTGGTCTTGGGAGCAACAAAAAAAGAAAAAAACAGAACACTGGGATGGTGTAAGAAACTATCAGGCAGCTAGTAATATGAAAAAGATGAAAAAAGGAGATGAATGTTTGTTTTATCACTCCGTTACAGAAAAGGCGATTAAGGGAATTGTTAAGGTTACAAAGGAATATTATCCAGATCATACAGATAAAAAAGGAATATTTGGAATGGTTGATGTAACCTATGTAAGAGGCTTAAAAGAAGTTTATCTATCTGAAATAAAATCAGATCCTTTTTTTCAAGACTTTCCCCTTGTAAAACAAGCTCGGTTAAGTGTGATGCCTGTTACTTTGAGACAATGGAAAAAATTAATAAAGATGAGTGAAAAAAATGAGAGAATTTAAATTATCTAATCCCCTTTTATCTAAAGATCAGTACGAGGAAATGTATGCTGAATCCTTCAAAAATAGAGAACAATTCTGGTCTAAGATTGCAAGATCACAACTCTCATGGTTTAAAGATTTCACTAAAATTAAAAATACTAATTACGATGGAGATGTATCTATCAAGTGGTTTGAGGATGGAGAATTGAATGTTTGTTATAACTGCGTGGATAGATATGCAGAAACACAACCCGAAGAAGTAGCAATTATTTGGGAGGGTGATGATACTAGTAAAAATAAAGCTTATACTTATAAAGATTTAAAGTTAGAAATAAGTAGATTCGCTAATGTTTTAAAAAAACTTGGTGTCCAAAAAGGTGATGTTGTCACAATTTACTTAACTATGATTCCTGAAGTTGCATTTGCTATGTTGGCTTGTGCAAGAATAGGGGCAATACATTCTGTTATTTTTGGGGGCTTCGCTCCGGAGTCAATTGCAGGACGTATTAAAGATTGTAAATCTAAGTTTGTCATTACTGCTGATGAGGGAATTCGTGGCGGTAAAATAATTCCATTGAAGAAATACATTAATACAGCATTAGAGACCTGTGATGACTCTATAAAAACTCTAGTAGTTAGGTACACTAATACTCAAGACGACTTACATCAAGTTAACAATTTTTATTACGATAAATTAATTAAAGAAGTAGATGATCAATGTGATTGCGTCTCTATGAACGCTGAGGACCCTTTGTTCATTTTATATACTTCTGGTTCTACTGGTAAACCTAAAGGGGTTCTTCATACCACTGGAGGATATTTAGTCTTTGCTTCCTTTACACATAAATATTCTTTTGATTATCACACTGGGGATGTATATTGGTGCACTGCAGATGCCGGTTGGATCACAGGACATTCTTATTCTGTTTATGGTCCTCTAGCAAATGGTGGCACAACATTACTTTTTGAAGGTGTTCCTAACTATCCAGATTTTTCAAGATTTTGGCAAGTTTGCGAGAAATATAAAGTCAATATTTTTTATACCGCCCCTACTGTATTAAGATCTTTGATGAAAGAAGGGAATTCTTATATTGAAAAATGTGATTTAAGTTCTTTGAGAATTTTAGGAACAGTTGGGGAACCAATTAATCCAGAAGCTTGGAATTGGTATTCGTCGATTGTTGGTAAGGATAAATGCCCTGTGATTGATACTTGGTGGCAGACAGAAACAGGAGGGCATTTGATTTCGCCAATTCCTGGTGTTTCACAGCTTAAACCTGGCAGCGCAACTCGACCATATTTTGGGATTGATGCTGCAATAGTTGATGATAATGGAAATGTTTTAGAAGGTGAGTGCGAAGGTAAACTTTGTATTTTAGATAGTTGGCCGGGACAGATGCGAACAGTTTTTGGAGATCATCAGCGTTTTATAGATACATATTTTAGCCAATTCAAAGGAAAATATTTTACAGGAGATGGGTGTCGAAGAGATAAAGACGGGTTTTATTGGATTACAGGAAGGGTAGATGATTGTATTAATGTATCCGGGCATTTGCTTGGGACAGCTGAAATTGAAAGTGCTTTTGTTGAGCATGAATTAGTTTCTGAAGCAGCTGTTGTAGGCTACCCACATGACATCAAAGGACAGGGAATATATGCCTATGTCACCACTAATACAGGAGTTGAAGTAAATGATAATTTAAAGAGAGAGCTTATACATTGGATAAGACAGAAAATAGGCCCTATAGCTAAGCCAGATAAATTACAATTTTCACCAGGTCTTCCAAAAACAAGATCAGGTAAAATTATGAGAAGAATTCTAAGAAAAATAGCATCAAAAGAGCAAGATCAACTTGGTGACATTTCAACATTAGCAGACCCAAATGTTGTTCAATCTTTAATAGACGGGTCTAAAGATATCTAATCAATCTGATATTACAAATGTATATACCTCGATCAAAAAGATTGAGCAGGGAGATACTATTGATAGTGTTATAAAAACTTACCCAGAAATAAAAAGAAATTTTCTATTTTTAATACTGCAGGAATATTATAGAAACTATGAAAATCACAATATAATACTTACAAAATATATAAATAATAATACTCCAAAAAATACAATATTACTTTTAAAGATTAGTCTTACATTATTAAATTTTTCTAATAAACCTCATTATGCAATAGTAAATGACGCTGTGGAAGCTAGTAAAAATTTAAATAAAGAAAAATTGGTGAATGCTGTTTTAAGGAATATTATAAGAAATATAGGTGAAATAAATTATAAAAATAATATTTACCCTGATTTCAAAAAAATACTTGATAAAATATTTTCAAGTGAATCCATAAGAAATTATTTATATGATACATTATTTTTAAAACCTAAAAATTATCAGATAAGTTTATTCGATAAGAAAGGTGCTCTTTATGGTAAAAGAGTATTAGCTTTAGAAAAAAAGATATTTAAGGGATGTTTTGTTCAGGATATTGGTAATTTTGAAGTAATTAATTCTATACATAAATTTTACAAAGACAAAAATTTAATTGATATTTGTGCTGCCCCTGGGGGTAAAAGCATATTACTACAGTCACTAGGGTTTAATATATTAGCAATAGACAAATCTCAAAATCAGATAAATAAATTTGAAGAAAATATAAATCGTTTAAATATCAAAATGAATATTCAAAAGATAGATTTTCTAAAGAAAAAATTTAATTATAAATTTAATTCAATTTTGTTGGATGCCCCATGCAGCGCTTTAGGGACCTTTAGAAGAAATCCTGATGTCACATTAAAAATAGACCAATCTAAAATGAAAAAACACCAGAAAACGCAATTAGAAATGGCTGAAAGATCTATAAAAATACTCAATAAAGGGGGTTTTTTAGTCTATATCGTGTGTTCTTTTCACCCCTTTGAGACAATCGATGTTATTGATAAAATTACGCAAAAACATAAAAATATTAAGATACATAACATAAAGTCAGATAAAATGATAAAAAGAAAAAAAGGATATTTTATTAACCCTCTTCGCTTTAAAGACTTTGGAGGTTCAGATATCTTTTTTGTTTCTGTTTTAGAAAAAATTTAATGAAAACTATAATATCCCCATCAATTTTAGGTGGATCATTTTCAAATATGGAAAGAATTATCTCAGATCTTGATGAATCAAGAGCAGAGTATATACATTTTGACGTAATGGATGGTGATTTTGTTCCAAATTTAACGTTTGGACCACAATTTATTTCTGATCTAAGATTAAAAACAAAAAAAATTTTTGATGTGCACTTGATGATTAGAAGAGTTAATAATTTTTTGGATAAATATGTTGAAGCAGGTTCAAACATAATAACTTTTCATCATGAAATTGATGAAAATTTAAATGATATTATTTATAGAATTAAAAAACTTAATATTAAGGCAGGAATTGCTATAAAACCCAAAACACATTGGGAAGAAATTAAAAAGTATTTACACACTGTTGACCAAGTGATTATTATGACGGTTGAGCCTGGTTTCACTGGGCAATCATTTATGGTCGATCAGATAACTAAAATAAGAGATATATCTAAGTATATTAAGAAAAATGATTTAGATGTTAACATTGAAATTGATGGTGGTATTAATTATGAGACTGGTAAGCTTTGTTTAAATGCTGGTGCTAATATTCTTGTCGCAGGATCTTTTTTATTTGAACAAGAAAATTTAATATCAGCAACAAATAAACTGAATGATTTTTTTAATTAATGGTTAAAAATAAGAATGCCCTCATATCAGTTTTTGATAAAACCAATCTTGATAAAATTTCAAAATTTTTAATAAAAAAAAAATATACAATTTACTCAACAGGTGGAACGTCTGGATTTTTAAAGAAAATTCATGTACCCCATATTCAAATATCAAAATACACTAAACAAAAAGAAATATTAGCTGGAAGAGTAAAAACACTTCATCCAAAAATTTTTGGTGGGATTCTTGCTACTAACACAAAAAACAATCAAGAAGAACTAAGCAGAGAGCAAATAGTTAATTTCGATTTGGTAGTTGTTAATCTTTACCCTTTTGAGGAAACTGTTAAAAATAAAAAAAAAACTGATGAAATAATTGAAAAGATTGATATTGGGGGCCATAGTCTAATCAGAGCGGCAGTAAAAAACTTCCAGAAAACCGTTATAATTATTGACCCTTCGGATTATCCAAGTTTTATTAAAAAATTTCCTAAAACATCATCAGAAAAAAAGAAGTATGCAATAAAAGCTATAAAAGAAGTCGCTAATTATGACTTAGCTGTATCAAATTGGTTTCAGGGAACTTATTATAAAGAATACCAACTTAGATATGGGGAAAACCCACAACAAAAGGCAACTGCATTGATTGACAGCAGCAGATTTAAACAATTAAGTGGAGAAAAAAAACTAAGTTACAACAACTTATTAGATTTAGATGCAGCAGTTTCAATAGCTTACGGGACAAAATCAAATAAATACATATGTACAATAATAAAACATAATATTCCATGTGGTGCATCAATCGAAACTTCGCAGCTAAAAAGTTATGAAAATGCTTTGGCAGGAGATCCTGTCAGTGCTTTTGGGGGAATTGTAGCTTTCAATAAAAAGATAAATGTTCACACAGCTAAATGCCTAAATAAGAATTTTTATGAGGTAATTGCAGCTCCTGATTTCGGTAAAGGTGCCTTAAATATTTTAAAGAATAGAACAAATCTAAGAGTTTTAAAAATTAATAAATTTAATAAGAAATTAGAAAAAAGAACTATTTTTGCAGGTAATCTCATTCAAGAGGTAAATAATAAGAAGTCTACTATAAAAAAAATATTTGGTGTTAATAAATTAAAAAAAGAGAAGATACATTTTTTTACTAACGTTTTGAAATTTATAAAATCTAACGCTATAGCACTTTTTAATCAAACAAGTTTAGTGTCACAATCAGGTGGTCAGACTTCTAGAGTAGACTCACTTGAAAACTGTTTGTATAAATTAAAAGTAAAACAAAAAGAAAGAAAAATAGAGCAATTATTTTTATTTTCAGATGCTTTTTTTCCTTTTACAGACTCTTTGAAGCTTATTAAAAAAGAAAAATTAAAAGTAGATATATATGCACCAATGGGGTCTAAGAATGACTCTATAATTGAAAAATTTATTAAAAAAAATAAGTTAAATTTTTTCCAGTTAAGTGATCGCCACTTTAAACATTGATAGAAATATTCAAAAATAAGCCACCAAAAGATCTTTATGTCTCAATGAAAAGATATCAAAATGTTGAATTTAAACAGAAATATTCTATCGAGCTATTGGAAAAATTCTTTAAAGAATATCCTGAAGAGAAAAGAGGGAGAAAAAAATTTAAAGATAAAGAAATACAAAATATTAAACAACTAATTTATGACAAGATATTTGAAAAAGGAAATAAAATTAATGCAGATTGTATTGGGCAAATTAAAGAAAAAGTAGATAAAGAATTAATAATAATCAAAGTGTCTTATTTCAAAAATAATGGATGAAAACAGAATATTATTTGTAGATTTAGATGGGACCTTAATCAAAGAAGATTTATCAAATTTAGCTTTCATTAATTCTTTAAAAAAACATCCTATAAAATTAATTTTTTACATACTTTTATTTCTAATCAAAGGAAAGCCTTATTTGAAAGAACAAATATCTAAAAACTTCATAGTTCCAGTAAAAAAACTTTCATTTAATAAAGGTGCTTTGGAGTATGTAAGAGATGTTAAAAATAGACATAGGGTGGTATACCTTATATCAGGCAGTCATCAGATTTTAGTTGATCAAATAGATCAGCACCTAAAAATATTTTTTGAATCATTTGGTAGCAGCAATAATTTTAATATGGTAGGCAAAAATAAAGTTAGGTTTATAAATGAGAAACTAAATATAATTGAATTTGATTATCTTGGTAATAGCACAAAAGACTTGCCTATTTGGGAATATTGCAAAAAAATTATTTATACAAATCCGACAGCTGACCTAAAAAGAAAAATTAATTCATCTAAATTAAATAAAAAAGAAATTAAAGAACATTTTTATTAGGCAAAATGTCTACTTTAATTTTCTTAAAGATATTTTCTGTTTGCTTACTTGGTGCTATTTCACCTGGACCTAGTATGGTTGTGGTTATAAACAATGCTATCTTCAAAAACAGATATCATGGGATTTTGACTTCCCTTGGACATGGGATTGGAATAGGAGTATATGCTCTCTTTGCAGTGCTTGGAATAGCATTAATTATCAAAACAAATGTAACTCTCTTCAATGGAATGAAATTTATGTCGATAGTTTTTCTAATCTACTTGGGTATAAAATCTATAGCTGGAAGAAAAAATTTAGACTTTAATAAAAAAGATTTAAATGGTGTGGCAACCTCTTTCCTCCAAGGACTGAGTATTTCACTACTAAATCCTAAGATTTTTATTTGGTTCCTTGCAATTTATTCTCAGTTTATGTCTATTGATAACGATATAATTTTTAACACTTGCCTCATTCTAACAGCAAGTATAGTAGACGCAGTTTGGTATATAACCTTAACATTTTTAGTCACATCTAAAGGTGCTTTAAAATTTATAAAAGACAAAAGTTTTTTATTACAACAATTAATTGGTGGGATTTTTATACTTATCGGCACTGTGCTATTGATACAAATCTATATATAAACTTGGAGGTAACAAAGGGATTAAAATACTACATCCACTTCTAATTAATTAGAAAAGAAAACAATTTTAAATAAAACTTAATTGCAACTTAATTTTATATGAAATAAGTTATGAACATGAAAATAAAGATAATTTTATTTTTAATGATCCTTCTTCAATTTAATTCACTTAATGCAGAGAGATTTAAGTCATTAAATCCCAATATGAATATTTATGATGATGATGTCGATGCTATGCAGAACCTCCTATTTAGATGTTCTGGACTTTATATTCATCTTGGTTTTTTAATTAAAGATCAAAAACCTAAAATTGCTTTATCCTTCGCACTGATTTCTGAAGCTGTAACATCATCACTTTACCTTGCGGATATGATTTTAAATGAATATTCAATTGAAGAAGCAAATGCAAGTGTCAATAATTTGATAGAAGAAATGATTGAAATGTATAATGAGGACATGGAATCAAATTATGTAAATACACAAAGTCATTATAGTCAGATTGCACGAGATGACTTAGCAACATGTACAGAATATTTTGCAAGAGAATTTAATGTTAAAAAAGAGGGAATGTATGACGACCCTAATTTTTATAAAAACTATGGAAAATAAATGAAAGTGTACAAATAAAATTTACATCTTTAATCCAATGTATAAAAATACTTAATTGCACCTAATTGAAATCTTTCCACAAAAAATAAAGAAACACTCTGTTTTTGGAGCGGGCGAAGGGATTCGAACCCTCGACTTCAACCTTGGCAAGGTTGCGCTCTACCCCTGAGCTACGCCCGCAAATTTAGTTATTTTAAAGTAATATTTTATAAACTTCCTTTTTAAAGCTATCAAGGTAAAAAGGATTATTATAAATGTTGTAAATATAATATTTAATACCATTTCTATTGTATGATTAATGTAGTGGATATAAATGAAGATAAATTTGTAGATGAGGTAATTGAAAAATCCAAAACTATACCTGTAATAGTTGATTTTTGGGCTCCATGGTGTGGTCCTTGTAAACAATTAACTCCAACTTTAGAAAAGGTTGTAAATAAAAAAAATGGAAAAGTAATCCTTGCCAAAATAAATGTAGATGAAAATCAGGGAATTGCATCACAGTTAAACATTCAATCAATACCCACTGTATACGGATTTGTGAATGGAAAACCAGTTGACGCTTTTCAGGGTGCTCAACCTGAAAGTAAAGTTGAAGTTATGGTTGACAAAATGATCGAAGCAACACCTGGGAATGAAATACCGAAATTACTAGATGAAGCTGATCAGTTATTTAAAGATCATAAATTTGAAGAATCTTTGACTGTTTATGAGAGACTTGTAAGTATGGATCCTGGTAATCCAAAAATAATTGCAGGCTTTCTAAGGTGTTTAATTCAGCTTAAACGTTTTGGTATTGCACAAGAAATGTTTGAGTCTTTTGATGAGAGTATTTTAGAAAATGATGAGATTATTAAAATTAAAAAACTTTTAAATAGTTCCAACAAAGATGGGTCTAGTATTTCATTAGAAAAATTAGAAGAAGAGGTAAAGATGAAACCTAAAAATAAAGAATTACGCTTCAGTTTAGCCGAGAGTTACTTATCTTCAAGTGAGAATGAAAAAGGATTTAACGAACTACTAAAAATATTCGAGCAAGAACCTAATTGGAATGAGGGAGCTGCTAAAAAAAAGCTGCTAGAATTTTTTGATTTATTAGGCTTTAATGATCCAAATGTTGCTGCGGCCCGAAAAAAGCTATCAAGTATGATGTTTAAATAATGGATGATAATATAAAAAAACTTTTTGAGATAGATAAATCTGATATTCCTAGTTCAATTCCTATATTCCCTCTTGATAACGTTTTGCTCCTTCCATTTGGGAAATTGCCGCTAAATATTTTTGAAGAGAGATACATTAAGATGACTCTAGATAGTTTAAAGACCCATAGAATGATTGGCATTATTCAGCCCAAAAATAATAATAACGAACTTTTTCAAATGGGTTGTATTGGAAAAATTACATCCTATATCGAGACACCCGATTATCGTCTTGTTCTTAATCTAGAGGGTATATGTCGATTTGTGCTTCATGAGAGGAATTTAAATACCCACGGTTACTACCAAGCTAATATCAACTGTGATGATTATATTGAGGATCTTAATAATATGGAACCAAGCTTTGATAGAAAAAATTTGATACAAAAATACACAAACTTTTTTAAAATGAAGAGACTAGATATTGATAGAGATGTTCTATCAGAAACATCTAATTTACAGCTTTTGTCAACTTTAGCAATGTTAGCTCCCTTTAACAAAATTGATAAGCAAGCGATATTGGAGTCACCAAATATCTCTTCAAGGATTGATACCATTAACTCTATTCTTGATTTAAATACTTTTCAGGTTGTTAGTAACCAAACACCTAATCAAATAAATTAAGCCTTCCCATTGCCTGTTTAATAAATAGACTTCTAAAAAGATTAAAATTTTGTAGACCGAGATAACCAATTTTAATTACTTTATGATTAAGAGTATTATTATTTTCATAAAGCGAATTTATAAAAGATGTAAAACCAAAATATATGGTGCTTTCGATCAATCTTTTTGAATAATATATGGGGTTAAAAATTTTGCTCTCAATAGAGTATTGTTCGATCAAATAATTTAATGTTTGAATATCTTTTACTCCTAAGTTCCATCCTTGTCCTGCAACAGGGTGAATTGATTTAAGGCTGTCGCCTACATAAATATAATTTTTGTTATATTTTGTTAAATGAGGAGTGATTGGAAATTTTTGTATATCCTTATAAAATACAATTTTGCCGTGAGAATGTGAAAAACTATCTTTTATTAAAGATTTTATCTTTTTGTAAGTAATTTTTTCTTTAGATGAGTAAATAAATGTTGATCTTTTATTATTTGAAGAAGGGGATGGTAGAATTGCCAAAGGTCCCTCTTTATTAAAAATTTCATATGCAATATTGTTGTGATCTTTTTTATGATTAAAAAAACCAACATATGAAAGGTCTCCACCTTTAATAACAATACCTTTTTGTGTCTCATCAGATATAATTTTTTTTCCAACACTTATAATAACTTTCTTAAAGAAGTATTTTTCTTTATCAATTATGACTGGTTTATTTGGGATTAAATTATTTAAATTTATATTTATATTTGTTTTTAAAATCTTTAAATTTTTAAGTATTTGGCGAACTATTTTGAGCAACTCTGAGTTATATATTACACTCCCCATTGCCTCTTTTTGATCTGAAAAAATTAGTGGGGTACTATTAATATAGTCTTTTATGATTATTTTTTTAATTAGTTGCGGCTCAGTTTTAATTAAATTCCATATGCCTAACTTTTCTAAAAAGCTCTTAGAATTTGCATTAACAGCTAAAGTTCTTTGATCTAAAGGTATTTTTAATTTGTCGTCAATTACCAAAACTTTTAATTTTTTTTTATGCAAGGATAAGGCTGTTAGGGCACCAATAAGCCCGCCTCCGACAACTAAGAAATCATATTTAAATATTTTATTTTTCATTAAGACGCATATATTTACATAAAATAATGAAAATTAACTATATTCCCGAAATATTAAAAGAAAAACTTTCATCTTTTATCAGGTATTCTTACGCCGTATTATTATTATTAGTTTCTATATTATCAGCAATTTCATTAATAACATTTAATATAACTGATAATTCTTTTTTAACTAGTACTAGCAATATCTCTAAAAATTTATTGGGAGATTTTGGATCTTATTTTGCAAGTTTGATTTTTTATACTTTTGGAATACTAGGATATTTTATAGTTCTATTTTTTTTGATTTATTCAGTATTAGTTTTTATTAATAAACCGCCTCGGTATATATTTATAAGACTTTTATTATTTTTTTTAAGTTTAACCTTAATACCTCAATTGCTTTTTTATTATAATCTTAAATTTACATTTATTGATTCAATTAATGTATGGGGTCAATATTCAAGTATTATTTATAAACTCCATAACTTTAATTACTTACATTATTTTCTTTCTGTAGTTGGATTGCTAATTTTTTTTATATCTCAAAATATTTTTAGTTTATTAATATTTAATAAATATAATTTTTTAAATTTATTTAGAAGAAAAAGTAAAAATAATCACATTAAACAGAATATTAAAAAAGAACCAATCATAAATAATAATCTAATAAAAGACCATATTGAAATAGATAATTTAGAAAATTTAAAACAAAATGAGGATAAGAGTATTAAAAAGTCGTTATATTCACCATCGCTTGAAATATTAGAAACAAACATTTCATCTTCTAAAAATAATATTGAAAACGAAAAGATAAAGGCAAACTCACATTTATTAGAAAAAGTATTTGAAGACTTCAATATCGATATAAAAGTCAAAAATGTAAAACTAGGTCCAGTAGTAACACTTTTTGAAATATTACCAGCTGCTGGAATAAAAATTAATACAATCATAAATTTAGCTGATGACATATCAAGAAGTATGGGTGTAGGCGCTGTAAGAATATCACAAATTTTTGGAACACAATATTTAGGGGTAGAGGTTCCTAATGAAAAACGTGAAATAATAACTATTAAAGAACTTTTAAGTAATAGTAATTTTAAAAATACTTTATTTAAAATACCCTTATGTATTGGTAAAGATATCTCAGGAAATATTGAAGTTATTGATTTAAGCAAAACACCACATCTTCTTGTTGCTGGTACAACGGGCTCAGGTAAATCTGTATTTATAAATACATTACTGGCAAGCATACTTTATAAATTTTCTCCTGAAGAATTAAGATTAATACTTATTGATCCTAAGATGCTTGAACTAAGCGTTTACAATGATATCGCACATTTACTAACACCTGTAGTAACAGAACCAAAAAAAGCAATTATTGCATTAAAGTGGGTATGTAAAGAAATGGAGAGAAGGTATTCTCTCATGAATGAAGAAAATACTAGAAGCCTTGAGGGTTATAATGAAAAATCACTTGAAAGATTACCTTACATAGTTGTATTCATTGATGAAATGGCAGATTTGATGATGACCGCCGGTAAAGAAGTTGAACATCATGTACAGCGTTTGGCACAAATGGCTAGAGCTTGTGGGATTCATTTAGTTATGGCAACACAGCGCCCAAGTGTTGACATAATTACAGGAAGTATAAAGGCAAACTTTCCATCGAGAATTAGTTTTCAGGTAGCAAGTAAATACGACAGTAGAACTGTTTTAGGAGAAATTGGTGCAGAACAATTGTTAGGAAATGGAGATATGTTAATGTCCAAGAACGGTGGTAATCTTATGCGCTACCAATCAGCATTTATTTCTGATAATGAAATAAATAAACTTATAAGAGAAATTAAGAATACTAGAGATGTAGATTATCTAGAAGAACTAGATGAAATTATAAAAAATAATGACGAAAACTTTGATACTCTGAGTGAGGAAGATGAGGCTCTAATTGCAAAATCTATTGAGTTAATAAAATCGACAAATAAAGCATCTACAAGCTTCTTACAAAGAAATTTCCAAATTGGGTATAACAAAGCAGCAAGAATAATGGAAGCTCTCGAACAAAGAGGAGTAGTATCCGGACCAAGTCACACCGGTAAAAGGGAAATATTAATTAATAATTAATTTTATTAGACCAGATTTTGATGAGAATTTTAAATCAATACCGCTCTCAGAACTTATATAATTCTTTAGATTTGTTAGATGTGTATCTAATTTATTAAAAAATATGTCTTTATCATTAGGCCAAATTGTTTTAATTAAATCGATTTTTTTAATACCGGAGTCAGAATTTAGTAATAAATTACACATTATAATATTTTGTATCTCGCTCAAAAAAATATTATTTCCATTTTTTTTTATTAAATTTTTAAAGGGATAGTATTCATAATCTTGAACGAAAACAGTTTTATTAGAAATCAGATCAAAAAAATCTTCAAAAATTATGTTAAAACTTTTTGGCAATCTAAAAGATATTTTTTTACTTTCGATTAAGATATCTAAACTATCATCTTTTGTTACAATACTAATGTCAAAAAAATTTTTATCGCTGTGATGGAGACTTAAAAAAAAATTTTTTTGGTTTAATAAATCTACGATATTATTTTTTATAAATTTATCATTACATTTAATACTAATCATTTAATTTCTATATTTAAAAAGTGGGCTATAGGAAAAGAAAAGGTTTTTAATTGAAGAGAAGTCGCAATCATTTATATACACACTTAAATTATTGTCATTAGATAGTAGAATTATTCTTTTAATAATATTTTTATTGCTTAATTCAATACCGATTTTAATATTTTCAAAGTAATAGTTTTTCTTAAAATTTGGATAATCTTTAATAACATTTAATATTGCTTCTAAAATCTCAGTATTTTCCGTTAATTTAAAATATTCTGATTTGTTTCTATTTTCTATTAGAAAAAAAAGATTTTGATTGTGAATTATTGTGAAAAGATTTTTTGAATTATATTCATACCTAAATTTATCATCTTTGATTAAAAAAAATCCCTGTTGTACTTCACCATTTTGATAAACTTCCTCAAACAAGCAGGACATTTCTAAAGAAAATGAAATTTTGTAAATTAACAGCAATAGAGGCAGATAAATAAATCTCATGAAAATATTAGAGAACCTACTCGAATTTCATTTGAGTCAAAATCAAGTGCTATTTTATAGTCTGAGCTCATTCCCATACTAAGATAAAGATGATCGTTAGTATTTTTTCTAATCTCAAGCATTTTTTCAAAAAAATATCTAGGGTCTTTATCAAATGGAGGAATACACATTATACCAGATATTTTCAAATCTTTGTTGATACAATAATCGTAAAATTTCCTGAAATCATCTGGAAGAACTCCAGTTTTTTGATTCTCTTCCCCTATGTTTATTTGTATATAAAAATTTTTTGTCTTAGTGTTAACACCATTATATTTTATTATCTCATCTACAATTTTATTTCGATCAATTGTTTGAATTGTGTCGAATATATTTAAAGCTTGTTTTACTTTATTAGACTGTAATGGGCCTATGAGACTTAAATTAACTTTACTGTGGGTGTTAATGTTAGAATATTTCATTTGTGCCTCTTGAACTCTATTTTCAGCAAAATCTATATAACCAGATTTAATTAATTCTAATATATCATCTTGAGATCTAGTCTTTGTCACAATAATTAATTTTGCCCTCTTTCCTTTAAGATCAGTATTAATTTGTCTAAGAGCTTTGTAATTTATGGACACAATCTAAGTTTATAATTCATATCCAAAATTATCGGAAACACTTTCGATATATTTCTTTAAAGCCTTTTTTTCTCTGTTAGATATTTTAAATGATTGAGGTTTATCAACAATGAGAATTTTTGAAACATATTCATTAATAATGGAATAATCTAGTGGAACGTCACAATTTGATTGTCGCAAGTGAAGTATAACACTTGCATAAAATTCTTCAGGATTGTCATATAGCTCCTCTTTTTTTAAAATTGCTCCTCTTAGTGAGTTAACAACATTAGGGTCAGACCAGCTATTTGTAAAAACACCCCACCCTTTTCTGGTCACACAAAGTTCTACATTATTAAATGAATTTATAAGCGGAGTATCATCTGAATTAAGAAATTCATTAATTGCTAAATCCTTAGAATTTAATCTATCCTTTATTTTTTGATATAAACTATAAGGATGTTCAATTAATAAAAAATAGCATTTTGAGGTTCTTATATTAGTAAAGTTTAAGTTGGCCGGAGTAGAGAAAAATGCAAATTGATTATCTAAAAATTGCAACACATCTTTTTTTGCATAAGTCAACATAGATTGGTAATATACTGAATTATTAAATATATCGTCCTGATCAATCATTTTTGTACTTTTAAGAGAAGTTATTATGGAAGTTAATTCATTTTGATAATCAGATACCTCATAATTAGTAAATCCAATTTTACTGAGATAGTAGCTAATAAATTTTAATATTATTTTACTGTCACTTTTATCAAATGAATTTATTAAAACAATATTATCGTTAAATATTTTTTCTTCACTTGTAATTTTTAAAATTTGAGGGGTAAATTTTTTTAAGAGGTTATAACCATTTATTGGACTTTTGATACAATATTCTGACAAATATGAATTTATTTCGGAAAATTTATTATCTTTGAAAAGATCTTCGATTAACTTTAATTGGTATTGATACTTAATGTTTTGAATAATTTTCATATACAAGCTACTTTAAATTAATTATTTATATTTAATATGAATAAAGCAGTAAATTTACTTCATCAATATATTTCTAATAACCAGCTAGACAAGGCTTTAATAGAATGTAAAAAAATCATTAAGATTTATCCTAAAGAGATTTATTTGAAGAAATTATTGTCTCATATTTTTTTTCTAAAAGATGACTACAGCGCTGCAATTATTCAAACTCTTGAAATATTGGAGATTAGCCCCAATGACTTTGATTGCTTAAATAATCTTGGAATATATTATTTGAAACAAGAGGAGTACGAAATAGCACAGGAATACATAAATAAGGCGAAAAATATAAATAGTTCGCATCCTGCTCCATATCAAAATAGCACAGAGCTTTATATGAAAAAAAGAAATTTTCATAAAGCTGCTGAAGAGCTTGACAAATGCATATCGTTACACCAAGAGCACTCTGATGACTATAAAAAATATAAATCAACTTTATTAACCAGGATAGAAATTTTTATTGCACTTAAAGAACAAAACTTTGCAATTAAATTCATTGAAAAATATTTATCAATTAAGTTCGATGGTGAGTTATTATTGACCTTAATTCAAATAAATAAAAAAAATGTTGATCTTAGTTTAATAAGACTATGTGAAGAAAAAACTCACACCAAGTCATTTAATTCTAGTCTAGAAAGATACCAAGAATTAGTTCCTTTGTACTTTGCTCTCGCAACTTTTTATGAAAAAGATGACTCTATATTATCTGAAAAATATTATGTAAAGGGGAATAAAGAAGTTTTTAATATTCAAAGACTATCTATGATGAAGTTTCAAAAATCTGTCTTAAAAATTATAGAAAATTACAACACTATAAAAAATGAAAATATAAATGATCAAAACAAGGGTATTAATAATATTTTTATAGTTGGCATGCCAAGATCTGGGACCACGTTAACAGAATCATTAATTACTGCTAATAATGAAGTTTTTGGGGCGGGAGAATTAATTTCGCTTTATGACTTATCAAATCGATATATCCATGATCTAGAGCAAAGCCTATTAAACATGGATCATGTAGTGGACAAATACATCAAAAGAACAAATTATTTTTTAAGTAATTTTTCAAAAGTTGCTGATAAACTCCCTAATAATTATCATTTGATTGGTCATATAAGAAAATTTATGCCAGCTTCTAAAATAATTTTAATTTTAAGAGACCCATGGGATCTTGCGTTGTCTCTTTTTAAACAAAGATATGTTGAAAATATTTCTTTTGCCTCTTCAATGTTTAATATTGGTATTCAAATAGCTAATTTTGAAATGTGTGTATTGTTTTGGCAAAATGAGGGAGTGATTGATGATAAAGTCCTTAAAATTAATTATGAAGATCTTGTTGGAAATTTTGATGAACATCAAAAAAAATTATATGAGTTTTGTGATATTAAATCATTATATGAACCAACGAAAAGAGAGGGTTTTTTTGCAAAGACAGCTACAATGCATCAAGTACAAAAAAAAATACACACTGATTCCGTTAGAAAAGAGGAGTTCCAATCAATAAAGGCAGAATTTGTTGACGCTTTCTACTCACAAAGAGAGTTTTGGAGATCTAAAAAAATCATTGATATCCCTGCTGATTACTTTGGCTACGATATTTAATGTCTATGTTGCAAAAATGCAACATTTTGGCAAATTACAATGATTTTAAACCATTTTCAGTGTGAATATTTCTTATAAGTAATATTATTCTACTCGAACAATATATTGTTTTATGAAAGGACAAATATAATGAAAAAACTATCATTATTGGTGTCTGCTATAACAGCTGGTATTTTTACCACTGCACAAGCGGATATTTCAGTTAGCGGTTCAAGCGTAATTGCTTATCAATCAGCTGACTCAAACAATAACTCAGCACACGGTGGAGCAGTATCATTTGCTCTATCAACAACTACAGACTCAGGTATGACTGTTTCTTCAGGTGCTGGTATTACTCTTAGTGCATCCTCAACTGGTGCATCAAAAGCTGTATCTGGTTTCCAGAATATTACTTTTGCAACTGGTGGAACAACAATCGTTCTTGGTAACGATGTTGGGGTTCCTGATGGTGTTGGTGATGTTGGTGGTGTAGTAGGAGATATTGCTATTCTTAACAACAACGGTATGTCAAAGACTGTTGCTATTACAGATGACGAAGGTACTGGTGTTTCTTTAACAACAACACTTGGCACTGCAACTGTTGGTCTTTACTATGTTGCAGACTCAACTCCTGCAACAACTACTGGTGACATCGACGGTGCTGCTGATACTGGTTCAGGTGCAAAAATCTCAACCACTATTGGTGACTTAGGAGTGACTCTTGGATATGCAACATACGAAGATGCTTCAGCCGACGATACTGAGACAGGTATTGCAGTAACATACGCAGCTGGTGGTGGAACAATCTCAGCTGGTTATGAAAATTCAACTGGTACAAATGATGGTAACCAGTTCGGTGTTTCATACGCAATGACACTTGACGCAGCTTCAGTAACTATTGGTTACTCTTCTGCTGATGTAGATAGCACATCTGCAACTCAAACAGACGTTGCTGTTTCATACCCATTAGGTGGTGGTGTATCAGTATTTGCTGAATTAAGATCTGTTTCTGGTGATACTGGAACTGACACATCAAGCACATCAAACTCAACAATGGCTATTGGATCATCAATTACTTTCTAATATCTAGCTTATACAAAACAAGGGGATTTTTTCCCCTTGTTTTTAAATTACTTATATCTTAATCTCATTAATCGTTAATTACTTCTATCTTTCAATGCGCAAATTAATTTTATTTACTCTTACCCTTTTACTTTCAATGACTTTATTATCTTGCCAGGGAACGTTGCAACAAGAGATGGAAAAAATGGATAAAATATATGGGTATTGTGACAACCCTCATAGAGATTTAAATGAAATGGATTACGAAATATGTAAATCTAAAGAAAGAGCAAGAGCACCTTCAAATAAAAATGAGAACATGGAACCATTTAACTTAACAGAACTTATAGACAAAGTAAGAGGTGAAGATTTCAATACAAATGGATACGTTAAAACAAGTGTAAACCCATTTTTGTGGCAAGGATCAATTGATGTGACTTCAGTATATGATTTAAAGATTGCTGACTCAAATGGGGGGTTTATTCAAACGGAATGGATCTTTGACAAAAATGCATTGGAAAAGAGATGCATGATAAAAATACAAATTATATCTGCTGACTATGTGAGTACTGGTATAAAAACTAAATTCCTTTGTGAAAATAAAAATCAAGATACTTGGCAAACTGATGGTAAACAATATTTAGAGGAAGAAAAAATGCTAACCTTAAGAATATTAGAAGCATCACAAAAGTACTCAAATACAGCAATAAATTAAATTTTAAGTGGCAAATAAAAACTACATATTAGAAATGTTTCCATATCCGTCTGGTAATATTCACATGGGGCATGTCCGTAATTATGTAATTGGAGATATATGCGCTAGATATCATAAACTAAAAGGTGATGAAGTTATCCATCCTATGGGCTGGGACGCCTTTGGGTTACCTGCTGAAAATGCAGCAATTCAATTTAACACTCACCCACAAGACTGGACACTAAATAATATTAAAAATATGAAGTCCCAACTTCAGAAACTGGAATTGGATTTAGACTGGGATAAAGAATTAGCAACATGTAATAAAAATTATTATCGTTATCAGCAAGAATTATTTATTGATCTTTATAAAGCAGGCTTAGCTTATAAAAAAGATGCTTTAGTTAATTGGGACCCTGTTGATCAAACCGTTCTCGCGAATGAACAAGTCATAGATGGAAAGGGATGGAGAACTGGAGCTCAAATCGAAATGAAGACTCTCTCACAGTGGTTTTTTAAAATTACAGATTATGCAGAGGAGCTGTTAGATGGTTTAGACAAACTAGAGCTATGGCCTGAAAAAGTAAAAACAATGCAAAGAAACTGGATAGGTAAATCAACTGGAGCAGAGATAAAATTTAAAATATCTGACAAAGACGAATTTTTGAATATATTTACTACAAGACCAGATACGATTTACGGAGCAACCTTTATTGCTGTTTCCATTAATCATCCTATTGTGAAAAAAAATTTAGGAAAAACTAGAATTCAAGATATTAAAAAAAATTTTGAGACAGTTGATACCGAAAAAAATAAAGTTGGCGTATCTCTTGAAATAAATTGTGATCATCCAATATTGGAAAAAAAAATACCTGTTTATATTGCAAATTTTGTACTTGATAATTATGGAGAGGGAGCCATTTTTGGATGTCCAGCACATGATGAAAGAGACTATGAATTTGCAACTAAATACTCTTTACCAATTATAAAGGTAATAAAATGTAGTGATGATGATTTACCATTCACTGAAAAAGGAACTTTAATTAATTCACCAATGCTTGATGGCCTAGATCAAAATGAAGCAATAGAAAAAATTGTTAATTTTTTTAAGGGCAAAGGCATAGGAAAAGAAAAAATTAACTATAAAATTAGAGATTGGGGGGTGTCTAGACAAAGATATTGGGGATGTCCGATACCAGTTATCTATTACGAAGATGGCTCATATAGAGTGCTAGATAAATCTGAATTACCAGTTCTACTACCATATGATGTTAACTTACAAGGTAAAGGTAATGCCCTTTTAAATCTAAAAAGTTGGCGAGAAGTAGTTTGTTCAAAAACAAAAAAAAGAGCTTACAGGGAAACTGATACTCTGGATACGTTTGTTGACTCATCTTGGTATTATATTAGGTTTTTGAACAATACCTTAGACAAGCCTTTTGATAAAAACCAAGTGGATCAATTTCTCCCAGTGGATAAATACATAGGTGGCATAGAACATGCTATACTTCATCTTTTATATTCAAGATTTTTTATGAAAGCCCTAAGAGATATATACAAATTGAAAGTTGACGAACCTTTTAATCAACTTTTCACCCAAGGAATGATTACACATAGGACATATAAAACTAAAAATAACGAATGGATAATGCCAAAAGAAGTTATATCAAGAGATGGAAAATTCCTCAGAGAAAAAACGAAAGAAATAATTGAGGAGGGTCCTTCTGAAAAAATGTCAAAATCAAAGAAAAACGTTATCGAACCTGATGAAATATTAGATAATTATGGAATTGATGCCACTAGAATTTTTGTAATCTCAGACTCACCACCAGATAGAGAATTGGAATGGACAGATGAAGGTATTCAAACTTCAAAAAATTTAGTTAGAAGAATTGATAGACATTTCTCTCAAAAAAAGACAAATATTAATATTTCTAATGAAAAAAAAGTTGAAAAATTTATATATGATATAGAGAAAAATATTTTGAATTTTTCACTAAACAAGTGTGTCGCAGATATATATACTCTTTTCAACTATCTTGAAAAAGAAAATGTTTACCTTTCAAATAGTGAACTAGGCAAAAAAGTTTTGGTTTGCTTATTTCCTATACTGCCAAAATTAACAAAATCAATTAATAATAAATTATTTAATTCTAATAACTTTGATAGATGGCCTAAAATTAGAAAAGAGCTATTAGTTGAAAATGAAATTAATTTACCAGTACAAATACATGGTAAATTAGTGACAACAATAAAGACTGAAAAGGGTTATGATGAAACTGATATTCTAAATAGTATATATCAATTAGATAAAATAAAATTTAAGATAAAAGAAAAAAAAATTATTAAGGTCATACATGTTCAAGATAAAATTATTAATATTATTACTGATTAGCTTTTTTCTTTTTTCCTGTACAGAAAACAAAATACAAAATTTTAATAATAAGTACTCTTTAGATTATATCAGTGGTGAATATGATGGCCTTGTTCTAAAAAATATATTGACAAGTTATTTATTAAGTTTTGATTTATATGATAATAATTCAACATTGCAAATTAAGTCATCAATATCTCACTCACCTACACTTTATATTACTAATATAGACAATACCTCCGATAGAGTGAATATTGAAAGCAGCATAAATGTAAAAATTGTAAATCAGAAAAATGAATGTGAGGTCTATTCATTTGATAAGACTTTGTCACAATTTTATATATTTGCTGATAGTGATAAATTTGTAAGTAACGATAAAGCACAAGAAAAAATTAAACGAGAAAATACTGAAACATTAGTAAAATCATTTATAAATAACTTATATATAACAGAACAAAAATGTTCATCAAAAATTCTAAAGATAAGAGAAAAATATTATTGAATAATATTAGTGTTATAGAAAGTTTTTTGATAACTGAAAGGAATGATAAACTTATAATAAATCAAGTATCTGAAGAAATTGGTACTTTCTATAAGAATTTCATTTATAGATCTTGTGCTGAAAAAGGAATTAATGTTATTCTCAGCAATAGAGATGAGGAAAGGGAAACAGAAGATTTATTCAAAAAGAAAGAATTAAAGATTTGTTTGACAAATAGTGCAAAAGACATTGAAAATGTTTTATCTAAGAGGGAAAAGTTTATAGTAATTACAGATTATAAAATTTTTAAAAAATATTCTAATAGTTTGTTATCAGTCAATGGATACAATTATGAAAAGGATATTAAATATTATGTACAAAATAATCTTAAAATAAGTAACTTAGATATCTTAGAGTTTTGTATTTCTACACCTCAACTAGTTTTTTCAGAAACTTCAAAATTTCTTGTCAATAGCAAAGGCTATGTCAAAGAAACAAAAATAAATGAAAGAAATAATCCTATATTAGAACTAAGAAAAGAATTGTTTAATTTAAAAAGAAAAAAGGGTGATTTAAGGAAAGCTTATGAAATTTTAAAAAACGAAGCAAAGTTTAAAAAACTCAATTTTTTAGCTTATTAATAAGAAAATTATATTGCTCTAAATTTTCATAGAATATTTTTATATAACCTTTTCCTTTTGAATTATATGTTATTTTTGTTTTAAAACCAATTGTACTGCTAAGGTTTAGCTCCTCATTTATTAAATTTGGTTCGGTTATTGATGCTTTTTTTTTATTTTTTTCAAGATCTCTTACAGTAAGCTTTCCTTTCTCGATCTGATTTAAAGTATTTTCATCGAAGTCATCAGGTGTTTTCCCAATTAAAGCCCTTGCATGACCCATTGAAATCTTACCTTTATTTAAAAGGTCAGAGAAATACTCATGAAGATTTAATATTCTTAAAAGGTTTGTTATGTGTGATCTACTTTTTCCGACAATATTAGCAAGATTTTCATGTGTATAATTGTTTTTTTCAATTAATCTTAAATAAGCCATAGCCTCTTCTGAAATCTTTAGATCTTCTCTTTGTATATTTTCGATAAGTGATATCTCGTCTTTGTCCAAATCATCCGGGATTAATAATGATGGTAATATCTTGAGATCTGCTAGCTGTGCAGCTCTCCATCTCCTCTCCCCTGCAACTATTGTAAAATTGTCATTATCTTTTCTGATTAAGATGATTGGCTGAATTAAACCATTTTTTTTAATTGATTGTGCTAGCTCATCAATCTTTTCTTTATCAAATTCCTTCCTTGGCTGAGACTCGTCTCTGAATATTTTCTCAATTGAGACCAATAATAATCCTTTATTTTCAGAGCTACTATTTTGAATAATCTTTTTATCACCTAACAGGGAGGAGAGGCCTTTACCTAATTTTTTATTTACCAATTTGATGAATGCTCCTTTCTAAAAATTCCTTTGCCAATGCAATATAAGCTTGTGAACCACTACACTTTAAATCGTATATAATAGCTGGCAACCCATGGCTTGGGGCCTCAGACAATCTGACATTTCTTGGCACATTAAATTTGTATACATTAGTGTCAAAATATTCTCTTGCTTCTTTTTCAATTAATGAAGATAAAGAATTTCTTCTGTCATACATCGTTAAAATTATTCCATTTAATTTTAAACTAGTATTTAAATTTGTTTTGACTGCATCAATTGTTTTGATTAGTTTAGAAAGACCTTCCAAGGCAAAAAATTCACATTGAACAGGAATTAAAATTTCATCACTCGCTACAAGTGAACTAATGGTCAATAAGCCAAGAGTGGGTGGTGTGTCAATAAAAACATACTCATAAAAATTCATTATATTGCTTAAATAATCTTTTAATAAATAATTTCGATTTTCGTCATCTGCCAATTCATATTCTGCAGCAGCAAGATTCTCACAAGCTGATATTACATCTAAATTAGGTATTTGCGATTTTTGTATAGCATTGTTAATTTTAACTTCATTACTAAAAACTCTGTAAATTGAAAGTTTAGGATCATATGCATCAAAAGACATTGAAGAATTATATTGGGGATCCATATCAATTACTAAGACTTTCTTATCTATTGATGCTAAAGCAGTAGCAAGGTTAACAACAGTTGTTGTTTTTCCAACACCTCCTTTTTGATTAGCGATTGTAATTATCATTTAGCACATACAATAATAATTTTAGAGTCATCAGATGTTATACTTGGATATGTTTTACATAAATAATTGTTATTATTTAAAATTTGTAATTCGGATAAGTAGGACTTCCCTTTTAGTAAAATAAACTTTGTATGCTTGTGAATAATTTTTTTAGTTAGAGATATGATTTTATCGACTGGTGCAAACGCTCGAGCTGTAATGTAATCGATATTAAGGTCTGATAAGTCTGAAATAGATTTGTTGTGAACTTTATAATCTAAACCAAGTTGTAACTTGCACTTATCTAAAAAGATTGATTTTTTTGGGGATTTTTCAACTAAATGAAGGTTTTTGTATCCTATTATGGATAAGATAACTCCCGGTAACCCGGCACCTGAACCAATATCCATGTGTGTTTTTTTTCTATTAGGTAGGTATTTAACTATTTGTATGCAATCAAGTAAATGCCTTTGATCAAAATTTTCTACTGTACTTTTGCCAATTAGGTTCATTTTTTTATTTTCGTCTATTACTATCTTTTTATATTCGTATAATTTTTTTAAAATAAATTTATAATTTTTAAAATTTTCATTACAGAAAATTGTTAAATTATCGTCGAGCAATTTTATTTCCACTAATTTTTTTATATTTCATTATTTGAAAAAGTGCGCTGGGTGTTATACCAGATATTTTACATGCATCATTTAAGTTTGTAGGTCTATGTTTATTTAATTTTTCGAGTATCTCTCGCGATAACGAAGGTATTTTATTAAAATCAATATTGGTCAAATTCATATTTTTATTTTTATTTAATTGATCATATGATTTTTTCTCACGTTCATAAAATACTTGATATTTTGAGTCAAAATATATTTTAGTAAGTAATTTTTGATCTATTTTGACACTAAAAAAGTCTTTAAATTTTTTTGTTGATAATTCTAAAAATTTTAAAACTTCAAAACCATTTCTAATCTTTCCATCCTTCTTAACTTTTATTCTTTTCGTCTTCAAATCATTTGGGGAATATTTTAGTGACTTTATTTTCTTTAATATTTTTTTCTCATCTTTAATATTTTTTGTAATTAGGTTGTATTCTGTTTTATTAAATACTTTATTATTTATTGTACTAGAAAACCTCTCATAAGAATTATCTGTCCTAAGTTTTAATCTATTTTCAGCTCTTGACGTGAACATTCGGTATGGTTCTGTCACACCTAGCTTTGTCAGATCATCTACCAAAACTCCTATATAACTGTTTTCCCTTTCAAAAACTTTATTATCAAATTTTATTTTTTTTATTTTCATAGCAGCATGAATGCCTGCATATATACCCTGACCAGCTGCTTCTTCGTAGCCTGTAGTACCATTTATTTGTCCAGCTAAAAAAAAGTTTTCAATTTTCTTTGTTTCAAAATTATTTTTTAATTCTCTAGGATCAACTGTGTCGTATTCTACAGCATACCCGTACTGATCTACTTTACAATTTTCCAAACCTTTAATGGATCTAAGAAATTTTAACTGAATATTTTTATCTAAAGAATTAGATATACCATTTGGGTAAACAAGATTGGAATTTAGTCCCTCAGGCTCTAAAAAAATATTATGCCCGTTTCTGTCGCCAAATTTAGTTATTTTGTCTTCAATTGATGGGCAATATCGAACACCTTGAGACTTAATGATACCAGAGTACATTGCAGACTTATCAAGATTATTCCTGATAATTTTATGTGTTTTAATGTTAGTTTTAGTTATGTAACAATTTACATTTTTGTTCGTATTTTGTTTTGTAAAGTATGATAGAAAAATACCATTATTTTCAGATGGTTGAGGATCAAGAATGTCATAATCGATAGATTGAGCATAAATTCTAGGAGGAGTGCCAGTCTTAAGTCTCATTGTCTTAAAATTTTTATTGATAAACTTTGCAAGTTCTTTGGAAGAGCTATTTCCAATTCTTCCTGCCTCTTTTACTTCATTTCCAAAATAAATTTTACCATTTAGAAAGGTACCGGTTGTAAGAATAACAATCTTTGATTTAATTTTACCTGCTTTAAGGCATTCAAGCCCAACAATCTTGTTATTTTTTTGTAAAATATTTATTGCTTCATCTTCAATAAGTTCAATTTTAGAGGATTTAATGTATTTTTTCATGTTTTTAACATATAGATCTCTATCAATCTGTGCTCTTACACCCCACACAGCAGGTCCTTTTGATAAATTTAATACTCTATAATGAATTGCCGATTTATCTCCAATTTTACAAATAACTCCACCTAAAATATCAACTTCACTGGCTATGTGAGTTTTGCCTACCCCGCCAATACTAGGATTACATGATAGTTTGCCCAAATCTGATTGATTTTTAGTAATTAAAGCTGTTTTTAAACCATATTTTTCGCATATATTGGCTGCCTCTGCTCCAGCATGTCCAGCACCTATTACTACTACATCATAATGTTCCACGTGAAACAATCTACTTTCCTATGCAAAAATTGCTAAAAACTCTATCATAAACATCTTCATTGTTAATATACCCAAATTCGTACGAAAAATCATCTAATATATTTCTAATTAATTGTGCAATTATTAAAATATCTCTTTCATTAATAATATCATTCTCATATTCTAATATTCTTTCTAAGAATTCTATCTCGCTATTGTTAAATTCTAGTTTATGATTTTTATGAGTAACATATTTGTTATAAATAGAAGATATCTTGATTCTACTGAAAAGGGCCTCTCTATTCAAATAATGGTTAATTTTTATATTTTTAGAGTTGTAGTTAAATTGATCTGATTTTGTTTCAATTATAGTGAAATTTTTATTAATATCGAAATCTTTAAATAGTTTGGTTAAATCTGCTTTTCTCGTGTTTTTATCCTTTAAAACAAGAAAATGATCGATCTCTTTAGATAATTTTTGTGCTTTTCTATAACCAAATTTTTCTATTTTTCCTTGCTTAGATCTATGACCAGCTGTATCGAATAATTCGAACTTTTTTCCATCAAATATTATTTGGTTTGACAGGATATCTCTAGTAGTACCTTTAATATTAGTTACAATGGCTCTTTCCTTATCTATAATCATATTAAAGAGTGTTGATTTTCCTACATTAACTGGTCCGATCAACATAATTTTGCAAATATTCTTTTGTTCTATTTTTGTTCTATTTTTATGTAATAATTTATTACAAATATTAAAAAAATCTCTCGTTTTTTTCATTATATTTTTAAAGTTGAAATCTTCATCATCAACAAAATCTATAGAAGCTGTAATTTCAGAGAACAAATTAACAATATCTTCTTTAAGTGGTGTAAGTCCGCTAACTATGTCACCTTTAAAAAGGATTTTTTTATTATATTCTAAAGATGAAAAAGACTCATTATTTATGATTAAATTGATTGCTTTGGCCTGCTTAAGCGAATATTTGTTATTGAAAACAGAACGATAAGAAAATTCGCCTTTTTTTGCTAATCTAAAACCAGGTATTTTATAATCTTTAAATACTTGTTCAAGTTGACTAGCAATAAGAGGCGAACCATGAATAAATATTTCACAAACATCCTCTCCTGTAAAAGAGTTAGGTGATTTAAAATATACAACACTGCATTTATCTAAAATTGTTCCATCTATATTATGAAGTTCCACTAATTTCATCATTGAATGATCTTTTGAGAAATTTCTTTTTGTTAGTTTTTTCAAAATTAATAAAACATCATCTCCCGATATTCTATAGCCTATAACGGGCGATTTAACTAATGGCGTAAAATTTGAATAAACTGTACCTGAATTAAACAAAGCTTTGACATTATAAATTTATAATTATGCTAGTCTAGCAATGAAAGCAGTCTTGTTTGGATCCATAGGAACATTAATAGAAACATCTGACATTCAACGAAAATCTTTTAACCTAGCGTTCAAAAAGGAAGGGTTAGATTGGTATTGGAGTAGAAAAACTTATAGTAAGTTATTAAAAAAATCTGGGGGAATAAAAAGAATTGAAGATTTTGCAAAACAAAGTGGTATGAGCATCAATGCTAAAAAGATATGGAAAAATAAAACAGATATTTTTAACAAAATTATTTTATCCAATAATATTGGCGCCAGGAGAGGCGTTTTAAAAATTTTTAAATATGCAAAGGAAAATAATATTGATATTGGTCTAGTATCATCTACCTCGAAGAAAAATATTAATACACTTTTTAAAGCATTAAATGGTCAAATAAATAAAGAAGAATTTAGCTTCATAGGGAATAGAAATTTGGTGTCTAAACCTAAGCCATATCCAGATATTTATTTTAAAGCATTAGAAATTATGAATTTAAATAAAAAAGACTGTGTAGCAATCGAAGACTCTATAGAAAGTACAAAGTCTGCTATTAAAGCTGGTATACAGTGTATTGCATTTCCAGGTATTTATCATAGTGATGAGAATTTTGAATCATGTAAATTGAAATTAAATAAATTGGATATATCTATTTTTAAATAATTATTTTAATTTGATCATAGGATCAATTATCTAAACTAATTTTTTTAATTTGATCTTATCTAAACCTGAACACATTTAGATTTATGCACACATTGGAACAAGTAGTGATCTCCTTGAAAATATTTTGAGAGGTTTTAAATATTCATTCAAAAATGATTTCAGCGCTTATGAAACTGATATGTTTCATTTTTTAGAAAATAAAAGTAATTGACATAAAAAATCCAGAAGCTTTTCAATATTAAATAATGATCAAAATAAAATTGTAAATAATTGGAATTAAAATTATTGATTCATGCTGCTGAAAAACTCTTCATTGGTTTTGCAGTCTTTCATCTTATCTAGTAAGAATTCCATAGCATCTACTGTACCCATAGAAGATAAAATCTTCCTTAAAATAAAGACTTTTTGAAGGTCTCCTGCATCTAATAATAAATCTTCTTTTCTAGTTCCGGATTTTTGGACATCAATGGCTGGATATGTTCTTTTATCAGAGAGTTTTCTATCAAGAACAATCTCTGAGTTACCTGTTCCTTTAAATTCTTCAAATATTACTTCGTCCATTCTACTACCAGTTTCAATCAAAGCAGTCGCAACAATAGTTAACGATCCACCCTCCTCAATGTTTCTAGCAGCACCAAAGAATCTTTTAGGTCTTTGCAAAGCATTTGCGTCGACGCCACCTGTTAGAACTTTTCCACTTGAAGGTACAACAGTATTGTAGGCTCTACCCAGCCTTGTTATGGAGTCTAAAAGAATGACAACATCATATTTATTTTCAGCTAATCTTTTTGCTTTTTCAATGACCATTTCAGCAACTTGTACATGTCTAGCAGCAGGTTCGTCAAATGTAGAACTTATAACTTCTCCATTTACAGATCGTTGCATATCCGTAACCTCTTCTGGTCTTTCATCTATTAGTAATACCATCAAATATACGTCAGGAAAATTTTCTGCAATTGATTTTGCAATTTTTTGTAAAATAACAGTCTTGCCTGATCTTGGTGGTGCGACTATTAATGATCTTTGACCCGCGCCAACTGGAGCAATAATATCAATAATCCTTGATGATAAATCTGTATCAGGCTTTTCTGTTTCCAAATTGAATTTTTTTTCTGGATACAATGGAGTTAAATTATCAAAATTAGTTTTAAATTTATTATTCTTTGCAATATCTATAAAATTTACCTTATTGGTTTCGACCAATGCAAAATATCTTTCACCATCTTTTGGAGGACGAATAGGACCTTCTAAAGTGTCCCCCTTTCTTAAACCGTATCTTTTAATTTGATTAGGGCTTACATATATATCATCTGGCCCAGGTAAATAGTTAGAATCTGCAGAACGAAGAAAACCAAAGCCATCTTGCATTGTTTCTAAAACTCCCTCTCCAATTATTTCTTCATTCTTTTCAGCAAATTTTTTAAGAACAGAAAAATATATATCTTGTTTTTTTAAGCCAGAAGCATTTTCAATACCTAATGATTCAGCATAATCCAATAGTTCTTGTGGTTTTTTGACTTTTAGCTCGTTTAAATGCATTTTGGAAGTTACCTAGATTGTTAGATATATTGAAATAGGTTTATAACAAAAAATAAAAAGAAAATATATATATATATTTGTATATAGAGTTGTTGTTGTATGTCGAATGATGGGGATTAACACTTTACTATTAGAAAAAACCCTCATTTTGTTAAATTTTTATTGTTTAATAACAAATGTAGATAACTTAATATTGATAAATAAATAGTTTTTTTGCTGTTTAAAACTCTCTAAATTTATGAATAACTTATTTAATCCACAATTAACCAAGCAGGTTATAATTGGCACAAAAAGCAAATCAAGAAGAAAATTATTCAAAATGATGAATTTGAAATTTCAGTATCGTTCAGCCAATATTAATGAAAAAACTGTAAAAAATTTAAAAAACGATAAATATGATGCTTTAAAAATAGCAAAAGCAAAAGCCATTCACCTTTCCAAAAAGAATAAAAACAAAATAATTATAACATTTGACACTACAATTTTGCACATGGGAAGAACTATTTATAAGTGTCATACAAAGAATTGTTGTAAAAAAACACTTAGATCTTTTAATAATACATCCCATAACCTTTATACGGGAATGGTTTTTATGATTAATAATAGTCTTATTAGAAGCTACTTAACCAAAACAAAAATAGTTTTTAAGCAAAATAAAATTATAGATATGAATAATTATGTTGAAAAAAATTTTAAACAAATATTATCTTCAGTAGGGTGTTATAACATAGAAAGTAAAGGAAAATTATTCTTCAAAAATATTGAGAAAAGTTATTTTAATGTAATCGGAATGGATATAATTAATTTTCTGAAAATATTAAGAAGTATATAGATGATAAAAAAAAAGATAGGCATTGTTGCAGAAAAGTTAGACCATACATTGTCGCCAAGAATACACAATTATTGGTCTAAAAAAACAAAGAGTAATTTTTTGTATAAAAAATATGAAATAGAAGAAAAAAGTATAGAAAAATTTTTCCACAATTATAAAAAGGATAGAAACTTTATTGGTTTTAATATCACAATTCCATACAAAGAAAAATTTATCAATATGTGTGATAATGTTTCTCTAAGAGCAAAAAAGATCGGCTCTGTTAATTTAATCTACAAAAAAGAAAACATGATATATGGCGACAACACAGATGTTACTGGTTTTAGAAAAACTTTTAACTTACTGAAAATCAAAAGGATTAAAACTGTTTTATTAATTGGCGCAGGTGGAGCGTCTAGGGCCATCTTATACTTCCTTAATAAAAAAAACATTGATAATATTGACATTTTCGCAACATCTCTTAGAAGAAGAGACGGTCTTTCAAAAAATTTTAATTTTAAAAATTTCACAAACAAGACAACGTTATTGAAAAAGAGGTATGACTTAATAATCAATGCCTCTAATGCAGGGATGAGTCATGGTAATAAAATGAATAGAAATATATTACGACTTGTCAAAAAAACAAAGGGAGTCATTGATATTGTTTATAATCCGCTTGAAACTGATTTATTAAATGAGGCTAAGAAACATAATATAAGATCATTAGGGGGATTAATAATGCTTGTAGAACAAGCAAAACCATCCTTTGAAATTTGGTCAAAAAGAAGTATTGAAATTGATGATAAGATTTATCAATCATTAATTGGTAAAATATGATGAAAGTAGCAGTTACAGGAAATATTGGTTCAGGTAAAAGCGAATTTATAAATTTTATCTCTAAGCTTGGCTTCTACTATATTTCTTCTGATGTAATAATCTCGAACCTATACAAAGATGATAAAACAAGGAACATTATCTTACAAAAATTAGATCTAAATGAGAAAAACTATAAACAAGAAATTATAAATAAAATACATAATGAGGTATTTAATAGGCGACTTAAGAAAGTAATATATCCCTTTTTGTACTCAAAAAAAAGATTTATATGTCAAAAACATAAAACATATCAACCTATTTTTTACGAGGTACCATTGCTTTATGAGGAAAAATTGAATCATGATTACAACGTCACTGTTTTCATTAAAGCAGATATAAATAAAAGAAGACAAAGAGTTTTAAATAGGGGCGTAAGTAAGAACTATTTTACATTAATGAATAACAAGCAAATCAACGAAAATATAAAAAAAATCAAATCAACTTTTACATTAAATAACAACGGATCAATCTTGAACTTACGATTAAATATTATTAAATTACTAAATGAACTATGAGAGAAATCATACTTGATATCGAAACAACAGGCTTGGATCATAAAGAAGGGCACCGTGTTATTGAAATCGGCTGTATTGAACTAAATAGCAAGGAAGTTGGCGCCAGTTATCATCAGTACATAAATCCCTCTAAAATTCTTACAGATGATAATATTAAAATACATGGTATTACTAACGAATATCTAATTGATAAGCCACATTTTGATGAAATTGCTGATGATTTCCTCACATTTGTTAAAGACAGTGCTATTATTGCTCACAACGCGTCTTTTGACATCGGATTTCTGAATTATGAACTTGAAAAACTATCTAAACCTAAAATTGTAAAAGAGAGGGTTATTGACACAATTAAAATTGCAAGGCAAAGATTTCCTGGGCAACAAGTATCATTAGACGCACTTATAAAGAAATTAAAGATAAACACCCTTATTAATAGAGACCAACATGGTGCTCTAAAAGACGCAAAGCTTTTAACTGATGTATATTTGGAATTACAGGGTATTAATCAAATAGGATTAGATCTAGGAGAGATATCTGAAAAAATTACTTTAGCTAGTGAGCCGAATTACTCATCCGTCGTATTAACAAAAGAAGAGACAGAAGCCCATAAAGAGTTTATAAAAAGTAAAATACCTAATTCAAATTGGGCTAAAATGTTAAAAAATTATGAGTAGTGAATTTATAGATATTGTACTTTTCGGTGCTATCGCCATTTTTTTAGTATATCGCCTGAGAAGTATTCTCGGATCTTCTGATGGAAAAATTGTTAATATTAGAACCAAAAAAAACCCTCAATCTAAATTTAAGCCAAAAATAGTTCCCAAAAACGAAAATAATGAATTTTTAGATGGCGCTAGTAAGGCCTATGAGATGATTGTTCAGGCTTACCAAAGTAATAATATTGAAAAGGTAAAAGATCTGCTAACACCTGAGGCAATGCAAGCTATGGAACAGGCGAAAGCCCCCAAAGAAATAAAATTTTCAGAAGTTAAATCTAGTAGTATTTTAGATGATAAATCCGATGATTTAAGATTAATTAAGTCTGTTAAGTTTGAAACTGAACACTACAACGTTGCAAATAATGAAATCTTAAATGTTGTTGAAGAGTGGGGTTTCGAAAAAGATAAAAAATCCTCTGATCCTAACTGGAAACTTTTTTCTATTAAACTTGTCTCATAAAATAAAATTTAACTTATCTAATCAAAAAAATAAAAAACAACTAGAAGACCAGCCTAACAAAAAAATTAGCATTTCTATAGGAGGGCCAGTAGTAAAAACTAATAAAGTTGATAAATTAGAAAATAAGAAATTAATTCCTAAAAAAAATTTAACCAAAGCAGTCTTATTGGACAATAACCTTCACAAACAATTTAAGAATAACCAATTTAGTAAGATAGACTTACATGGATTAACAGTTGACCATGCTCATCAAAAATTAATTCAATATTTTAAAATAAATTACTTGAAAAAAAATCTATTTCACATAATCGTAACTGGGCTTGGTAATAAAGCAGAAGGAGAAGAATTTTTTACAGGAAAGATAAGAAAACAATTTCCATTTTGGTTAGATACAGAAAAGTTTCAATTCATGGTAAAGTCTTATTCACCTTGTAAAATACAACATGGTGGGTTGGGTGCCTTTTATGTTAAGCTCAAATTTAAAGAATAAATTTCTTTTCATCTGTGGGTTTTATCTCTGACTTTACAGCATCTGTGACCCAAGCTTTATCAACAATTTCAGTTTTTTGATCACTGAGGTTTGCATCAAAGCTTATTCTTTCAAGAATCTTTTCAAACATTGTTTGCAAGCGTCTAGCACCTATGTTTTCAACTTCAGTATTTATTTGTTCAGTTAGCGTAGCTATTTCCTCTAAAGCTTCGTCTTCAAACTGCAATTCAATATTTTCTGTTGCAAACAAAGATTTATATTGTTTTGTTAAACTATTATCAGTTTCTTTTAAAATTCTTATAAAATCATCTTTTTTGAGAGCATTTAATCTTACCCTTACAGGCAATCTACCTTGAAGTTCAGGGAGTAAATCACTTGGTTTGGATTGATGAAAAGCACCCGATGCTATAAATAAAATATGGTTTGTTTCAATTGTGCCATATTTAGTGCTGACAACTGTACCCTCAATAAGAGGCAATAAATCTCTTTGTACCCCTTCTCTAGAGACGTCACCACCTCGCCTTTCACTATTGGGTGCAATTTTGTCTATTTCATCAATAAAAACTATCCCACTTTCTTGAACACTTTTAATCGCATTTTGTACGACGTTTTGTTTTTCAGCAATTTTTTCTATCTCTTCTTGGATTAATGGTTCGTAAGCCTCGCCTATTTTTATTTTTGTCTTCTTCTTATTTTTTATACCTTTGCCAAATATATCATTCATATTAATCATTCCCATTTGAGCACCTGGTATACCTGGGATATCTAGAGATTGAAAAGGATTTGATTTTTGGTCTAGTGCTATTTCAATATCTTTATCGTTAAGTTGATTATCTCTTAGCATTAAACGAAATTTTTCTTTCGTTTCCTCACTTGGATTGTCTCCAAGCAAGGCCTTTAAAACTATTTCCTCTGCGTTTAATTTAGCCTCATCTATAAAACGATCTCTAATTTTTTTCTTTTCTAAATTAATTGCAACTTCAATTAAATCCCTAATAATTTGCTCCACATCTCTACCAACATAACCAATTTCTGTAAATTTTGTTGCTTCTACTTTTATAAACGGAGACTGAGTAAGTTTAGCCAGTTTTCTGGCAATTTCTGTTTTACCACATCCAGTTGGCCCAATCATTAAAATGTTTTTTGGTATGATATCATCTCTCAATGTTTCATCTTTAACATTCAATCTCCTCCAACGATTTCTAAGTGCAATGGCAACTGCTTTTTTTGCGTCGTCCTGACCGATTACATAGCGATCAAGCTCTTCCTTGATAACTTTTGGCGTAAGGGATTGGTTATCCATTAAATTTTAATCTCTGCAATGTTTAAGGTATCATTTGTATAAATACAAAGTTCTGCTGCAACTTTAAGCGACTCTGATGCAATTTCTTTGGCAGATAAATCAGACTTTCTTTTCAATGCTCTTGCAGCGCTCAAAGCAAAGTTTCCACCAGATCCAATAGCTACAATTCCTTCTTGAGGTTCTAAAACATCACCTGTTCCACTAATCAAAAATGTTTCACTTTTGTCAGCAGCAATAATCATTGACTCTAACCTTCTTAGATATCTGTCTGTTCTCCAATCTTTAGCTAATTCGACACAAGCTCTTTTTAAATTATAAGAAAACTCCTCACATTTTTTTTCTAGTCGATCAAAAAGAGTTAAAGCGTCGGCAGTCGATCCAGCAAATCCAACTATAATCTGGTCTTTATGAAATGTTCTAATTTTATTAGCATTTGATTTAATAACCGAAGTCCCCAGTGTTACTTGCCCATCGGAGGCTATAACAACACTTTCCTTGTCACGAACACAAACAACAGTTGTTGAGCGTATTATTGTTTTATTTTTATCCATTATTCCTATAAATATAGGTACTAAATAGCTGATTACAAATGCGCGAATTTACATTCAATAGAGATACAAAAGAAACAAAGATATCAATTAAAATTAATCTTGATGGTTCCGGAAAAAATAAAATTGATACAGGTATCGCTTTTTTTGATCACATGCTACAGCAAATAAGCACCCACAGCTTAATAGACTTAGAATTAAATTGTGATGGAGATTTAAAAGTAGACATGCACCACACTGTAGAGGATGTAGGAATTGCCCTAGGTGAAAGTATAAAAAATGCACTCGGTGATAAAAAAGGGATAACAAGATTTGCACATTCCTATGTATCTTTCGATGAAACATTAACAAGATCAGTTATAGATTTATGTAATCGTCCGTATTTTATTTGGAATGTTAAAACATCATTAGAAAAAGTTGGTGAAATGGACCAAGAGCTTTTTTCAGAATTTTTTAAATCCTTAGTGACTGAATCAAGAATGAACTGTCACATCGAAACATTATATGGACAAAACAATCACCACATTATTGAAAGTTGCTTTAAATCTTTTGCGATATCTCTAAAAAAAGCGATATCAATCGACCCAAAAAAAAAAGATATTCCGAGTTCAAAAGGTAAACTTTGAGAAAAAAAGTCATTGGGCTTATTGACGGTCAATCTGGAAATATTGGATCAATAAATAAGGCAATCAAAGAAATAATAAAAGGAAGACCTTACCAGTTAAAAATAATTAGAGGTGAATTTGACTACTCTTTATTTAATAAAATCATTTTACCTGGCCAAGGCGCCTATGCTACTCTTATTTCAAACTTAAAAAAATTAAAAATTTATAAACCCTTAAAAAAATATTTAGAAAATAATTGCTCATACTTAGGTATTTGTGTTGGTATGCAAATTTTATCTGACCAGGGACATGAGGATAAGACTACAAGAGGATTAGGTATAATATCTGGGGAGATTAAAAAATTTAAAAGTAAGAAGTTAATTATCCCACATATGGGTTGGAATTCTATAAGTTTGAATAAAGAAGACCCAATCATTACAAATAATCTTGATAATAAGGACTTCTACTTTGTTCATAGTTACATTTTTCAAAATATTAAAAAATCAAATGTCTTAGCAAATACTCATTACGGTAAAAAATTTCCTTCCATAATTAAAAAAGGAAATATTTATGGTGTTCAATTTCATCCCGAGAAAAGCCATAAATATGGACTTAATTTGATTAAAAATTATATTTTGAAATCATGAATATTTTTCCGGCAATTGATATCATAGAAGGTAAATGCGTTCGTTTGACCAAAGGTGTTTTGAGCAATAAAACTACTTACGAAAATTCACCGGTTGAAATGGCTAAAATTTATCAAGATGCTGGTTTCAGCACAATACACGTAGTTGATTTGGATGCTACTTTAGGAAAAGGCAATAACAATCAGGCACTAGATCTAATAAGAAAAAAAATTGATATAAAAATTGAAGTAGCTGGAGGTATAAGAAGCAAAGAAGCTATAAATGATAAAATTAATCAAGGTTTTGATACAATAGTAATCGGCACCTATGCAATTAAAAACATTTATGATGTTTTAGATTTTAAAGATAGTTTAATAAAAAAACTATCTATCGCACTTGATATAAAAGACAATCAAATAGTATCTCATGGATGGCAACAAACGAACAAGCAATCACTTGAGGAAATTGTAGACAAGTATAATGATCGACCTATTCATTCTTACTTTGTCACCGATGTTGCTAACGATGGAATGTTATCTGGCTTAAATATGAAAACCTTTAGTTCTATTAAACAATTAACCAACAAACACATTACCATCGGCGGCGGAGTAAAAGACCTCAACGATCTCGAGCTCAGTAAAATTAATGGTTTCAATAATGTCGTTGTAGGCAAGGCAATATATGAAAATAAAATTACTTTAGAAAGTTTGGTCCAACTTAATGCTTAAAACTAGAATAATTCCATGTCTCGACGTCATAAAAAATAAAGTAGTTAAGGGTGTCAATTTCAAAAACATTAAAGTCATGGGTAATGCCGTAGAAATGGCAAGGTATTATTCTTTATCTGGGGCTGACGAGTTATGTATGCTAGATATAAATGCATCTTACCAAAATAGAAAAACATTTATCAAAACTGTTGAGGCAATTGCTAAGGTAATTAATATTCCCTTAACCGTTGGTGGTGGTATTTCAGTTTTGGATGACATAACAGATTTACTCAATTCAGGGGCAGATAAAGTATCAATTAATTCAGCTGCTGTAAAAAATCCTAAATTAATTCGACAAGCCTCGCTAAAACATGGCTCCCAATGTATTGTTGTTGCAATTGATGGCAAAAGACATGAAAATAAAATGAAAGTGGTGGTTAAAGGTGGACGAGAAATTACAAAAAAAGAACTTATCGCTTGGGCAAAACAAGTTCAGTCTTTAGGTGCAGGAGAAATATTAATGACATCAATGGATACAGATGGTGTTCAAAACGGATTTGATAGTAGTATGCTAAAAAAAGTAACCAGTAATGTAACTATTCCTGTCATAGCAAGTGGTGGCGTTGGAAACCTAGAGCATTTTTATTTAGGGCATTTAACAAAATCTACTGGTTTACTGGCTGCGAGTGTGTTTCACTCAGGAAAATATAAAATTCAGTCTGTAAAAAAATATTTAAAAAATAAAGGTGTACCTGTGAGACTATGAACTATGATAAGGAAAACATTTTTGCAAAAATATTAAACGGACAAATACCATGTGATAAAGTTTTTGAAAATGACTATGCGCTCTCATTCAAAGATATCAACCCAAAAGCAAAAACACATCTTCTAATAATTACTAAAGAACCATTCATTGATATATCTGACTTTCTACAAAATGCTGATAAACTTTATCAAAGTAAATTTTGGGAGTCTGTTGACGAGATTATAAATAACTTGGGATTAAGAGATAAAGGGTTTCAAATTAAAACCCACAAAGGTAAAGATGGTGGTCAAGAGGTATTCCATTTTCATCTTCATTTGTTAGCAGATAATTAACTACCTATTTTGAATGTAATTAACAATATCTAAAACACCTTTTATATTTTTAGCATGATCAATCACTCTGTTGATTTCTTGTTCATTGCTAGAGACACCAAACAGATAAACAATTTGCTTTTGTACTTCAAAATCATACTTAAACTTTTTTACGTTGGAGTCAGTAAATATCTTTGTATAAAGTTGAGTGCTGATAAACTTATCTTTTGCAATGTCGTCAAGTCCATAACCAGTATCAATAGATATCTCATTTAGTACTTCTGTAACACCTTCTTGCTGCCATGCTATTCTTACTGCTTCTAATCTCATATCACCATAAGGTACGACACCTGTGAGCAAAACTTTACCTAACTCAACTTCTACATCAATTTTAGTAAATAATGTTGCATCATATGAAAAGTATTTTTCTTTAATTCCAAGTTTAATAGTTGCATCATCCCAGCTTTCACTAAATGTTTTCTCATCTTCATTTTCTTTTATCAAGGTCTTAGCACCTGAGGTGATAAGGGTTGGGCCACAACCAATAAAAAATAAAGATAGCAAGATTGTAAATTTTTTAATCATTCTTTAAACTTATTGATAATTTATAAAAATCATTTCTTGATATTCTATACTTACTTTTAGCTAGTTGATAAGCCTTTTTTACGCCTACTTTATCAATTATTGCTAATATTTCTTTTTTATCATAATCATTGACCTCAGTATTCTCTTTTTCAATATTCACAGCCAGAACAAGCTCGCCCCTGATCCTAGAATAATCAAAATCTGCATAATTTTTGTTATCAATAAATATTCTTTCCTCATATACTTTTGTTAATTCTTTAAGTATTACAATATCAAATGATTTGGAAATAGAGGCAATCGAATTAACATCTTTTTGTAATTGTTGTTTGGTAGAATAAATAATTAAATTATTAAAATTATTTTCTAAAAGAATTTTGTCTTTTTGTTCTTTTTTTTTGGGTAGAAAACCAATAAAAGTAAATTTTTTTTTATTTAGAAAGCCACTTAATTGAATACCTAAGATAACCGCACTGGCTCCAGGTATTGAATATACTTTAATTCGTTTTTTAAATAAAAAATTTACTAGTTGATTACCTGGGTCAGATATCAAAGGAGAGCCAGAGTCAGATATTAGTGATACAACTTTGTTAGAATTTATAAATTTTAGTATGTGATCTTTCTTTCTATGAAAGTCATGGTCAGTATATTTTGACAAAGATGTTTTTATCTCATATCTTTTTAAAAGTTTTTTACTATTTGTAGTATTTTCACACAGAATCAAATCAGAATTTTTTAAAATATTTATAGCTCTTATTGTGATATCATCTAAATTTCCTATGGGAGTAGAAACTAAATAAAAACCTGAATTCATATGATTTTTTTCAAAAATATAATTATACTATTTACATTAATATCATTTTTTAGTTGTGCCCCAACTACAATCGAAAAAAAACAACCTATTGAAAAAGTATCAGAAAAAATTGAAGAAATAGAAATCACTGATAGAAAAGTAGAGGAAACAAAGAGGGCAGAGACAATTAAAAAACCTTTAAAACCAGAGGATAAATTGATTAATTTTAATAATATTGAAAAAATAATCGTTTTTTTATCAGAGGACAAAATTTTAACATCGTTATTTTATGAGGTTTTTTTAAAGGAAATCAAAAGTTTCTCAAATATTAAAAAAGTTGATTTTATTTATTCTATCGAAGAAATTCAAAATCAACTCGACAACACTCTCATAATAGGTCCTACTAATTCAAAAGATTTATTTTATTTACCAAATAAACTTGGAAAAAATACCTTTGTAATTTCCTTATCTAATGATTATTCAGTTATGAATAAGTATGCAGATAATGAAATTATTTTTGTATCTAGCAGTCCATATCACCATATCGAAATACTTGGTGATTATATAATGTCATCAAACTCTTTGGGAGTTCTATATAAGCAAAATGAATATGGATTAAAATTATTTAAATATTTTAAACAAACTTATCCTCTAAAATATATTAAATCGACTCCTTTTGGAGATAGTGCAGTAGATTTAGAGTTATCGGTAAATTTGATGGGAGATCTTAACACCTACGATAATATAATTATAATTGATGACAGTTTTAGTTATAAGGATTTAGTTGGATATTTAGCAACTGAGGATGGAACCTACCCTCTTGAGAAGGTTTATCTAATTGATAACTTTTTAGAACAAAGGATAAATTTAGAAAACTATTATAAGCCTATTAATAGGACATTCTTGAAAAATATTAATATTGTCAATATGGTTGAACCACATCGAGAATTCTTCTTCAAAACTTCAGTGAAAATATCATTGTCTATTGTTAACCAGATTTTAGAAAATAATTTTTTACCAAGTACTATTAATCATGAACATTTTGGAGAGTTGTCCATAGATAATTTGATGCTTAATTATCCAGTAATATTTGAGTAGACAATTTTTCGAAAGCTTTATACCTGTGTGAATTTAATAACTTTTGGCTTTTTTCCATTTCAGCAAAAGTTTTATCACTATATTTTGGTATAAAGTAAGGATCATATCCAAAACCATTAACTCCCCTTTTTTCTTTTATAACAAAACCTGGAATACTGCCAGAAACATTATATTTTTCTCTCTTTCCTAATACACAAATAGAACAAAAAAATGATGAGGCAATATAATTTAAGTTTCCAAACTTACTAAAAATAAAATCAATAACCTTTTGCTCACCACCCATCTTCTTTGCTTCTCTTGCTGTATTTATGCCAGGATAATTTTTCAAGTCGTTTACGATAAATCCACTATCATCACACAACACAAGAAAATTAGTTTTCTCTAAAAAATATCTTGATTTAATTTCAGCATTCTTGCCAAAGGTTTTACCATCTTCTATAGGTTCACCGATATCTTTGAAATCGTTGAGATCATAAATCTGAAAATTTTCAAATAAACAAAAGTGTTCAATGTAAAAAATAAATTCTTGTAATTTGCCAGCATTGCTAGTGCCGAGTAATAAACTATTTTTCAATTGCTGAGTTTTGAATATTAAAAATCTCTGGCATTGAATTTTCAACAAGTTCAATAAAATCCATAATAGTTTTTTTACTAAATTTAGCTTCTTCGCCAGTAGACTGAAACTCGATAAATTGTCCGTCATCTGCCATTACAACATTACAATCTACTTCAGCCCCAGAGTCTTCAATATAATTTAAATCAATACAAGGTGTTCCTTTAACCACACCAACTGAAATAGCTGCAACTTGATTTACAATAATCGCTTTCGAAAGATTATATTTATTTTTAAATTCATTTACAGATCGAACAAGACTAACATATCCACCAATTATTGACGCAGTCCTTGTGCCACCATCGGCACTAATAACATCACAATCAATTTTTATAGTTTTTTCACCAAGTATATCCAAATTAACAGCGCATCTTAAACTTCTTCCAATAAGTCTTTGGATTTCTTGTGTTCTTCCAGACTGCCTCCCTTTTGCTGCCTCCCTGTCCATTCTTTCAGATGTAGAAGAGGGCAACATTCCATATTCTGCTGTTAACCACCCTTTTCCAGAATTTCTTAAAAAGCCAGGAACCCTATCTTCAATGATAGCGGAACAGCAGACATGGGTGTCACCTAATTTTACCATACATGATGATTGATTATTGGGCTGAAATTCTGGGATGATTTCTAAATTTCTAATTTTAGAAAGCTCCCTATCATTTCTTGAATATCCAGACATTTATATTTTATAATTTTAAGTTATAAGATTAATAAAGATTAATGAATAAAAAAATTACTGATATTGGAGCAAGGTCAAAGTCTATATTTAAGTCACTTGTAGAAAGTTATTTAAAGACCGGAGAGCCTATGGGCTCGAAATTGTTAAGCTCAAAAATTTCTTACAGACTTTCACCTGCCACTATCAGAAATGTTTTAAATGAAATAAATTTTCATGGACTGATACAAAAAGGACATTTTTCTGCGGGTAGTATACCAACAGATTTAGGCCTACAATTTTATACACATGCTCTTTTAGAGCCAGGCGAAATTAGTAAAAGCGAAAGAGAGATAATTGAGAAATCATCTAAAACAAATAATCTTTTAAATGAACATGAGTTGATTACTAATACTTTGAATGGATTATCAAAACAAGCTAGCCTTGTAATTAATAATGAAAAATTGACAAAAATTAGAAAAATTGACTTCCACAAAATTGACAATCATAAAGTTATATTCATTATTGAGCACGATGATGGTTATACATCAAATAGATTAGTAGAAATTAATGAAAACATTCAAATCGAAGATTTGAATAGTATTGGAAATTTTATTAATAAATTTCCCAAAGCTATGACACCTCAGGAAATACAAAATAATATAAAAATTTTTATCAAATCTGCCAAAAATCAAATTAGTAACACATCAAAAAAATTACTCCTCAATGGTATAAAAATTGAAAGATCTCAAAATTCAGAGACATTCTTTGTAAGAGGGCTACCAAACTTAATTAAAAATAATATAGATACAGACCTTGACAGCATCAATGAACTCTTGAGTGACATAGAAACAGGTAAAATGGCCAATAAAATGATTAAGGCCTTGAAAAAGTCCAAAGGAGTACAAATATTTATTGGTAGCAACACAAATTTTTTTAATAATACTAATCTATCTATGATTTTATCAAATTATAAAACTAAAAATGGACTTACTGGTGCTATTGGTGTAATAGGTCCAAAAAGAATTGATTATCAGCGCATTGTTCCTATTGTAAGTTACATGTCTGAGACAATTTCTAAAAAATAGAAGGACTATAATGGAAGAAGAAAAAGAACACAAAGATCAAACTCAGTCAGAAGAGGAAATATTAGATAATACAGAAGCTGCTGAGTCTGAGGTAGAAGAAAAATCTGAAACAGCTGAAGAAATTATTCAAAAACTTAATGAAGAAATTGAAGGTTTAAAAGATCAAAGGTTAAGAGCAGTAGCTGAACTAGAAAATTTTAGAAAAAGAGCAGAAAAAGAACAGTCAGATGCACTAAAATATGGAATAGCTAATTTTGCAAAAGAGATAATTAATATTGGAGATAATATTGAAAGAGCAAAATCTAGTATTTCAGATGATGTTAAGTCCAATAATAGTATTAAGTCTGTTGTGGAGGGTTTAGATTTGATCGCTCAATCTACATTAAGCACGTTTGAAAAAATTGGTATTAAGAAAATCGAGAGTCTTAATGAGAAATTTGATCACAATTTACATCAAGCTATGTTGGAGATTGAAAAAAATGACTGTGAACCTGGTACTATTGTCCAAGAACTGATACCTGGATACACCTTACATGATAGATTGTTGAGGCCAGCAATGGTTGGTGTTTCTAAAAAACCTCAAGAAAATCAAGGCGAAAAAGACACTAAAGAAGAAGAACAATCTGAAAAGTAATATAATTCAACACTTTTAATGCCCTTGAATTAAGCAAGTATTAACCCATATAAATAGAAGATTATTTATTTTTAAAGTAGGAACACAAAATGGCTAAAGTTATTGGAATTGATTTAGGTACCACAAACTCTTGTGTGGCAATTATGGATGGTAAGAATCCAAAAGTAATAGAGAATTCTGAAGGTGCTAGAACAACTCCTTCTGTTGTAGCTTTCACAGAAAGTGAAAAGTTAATTGGTCAATCAGCAAAAAGACAAGCTGTTACCAATCCGGAAAATACATTATATGCAGTAAAAAGATTTATAGGCCGAAGTTTTGAAGACGACACTGTTCAAAAGGATTTAGGCTTATCTCCTTTTAAGATTATCAAAGGTAATAACGGAGATGCATGGGTTGAAGCACAGGGTGAAAAATATAGTCCTAGCCAAATCTCTGCTTTCATTCTTCAAAAAATGAAAGAAACAGCTGAGTCTTATACTGGGGAAACAATTACTCAAGCGGTAATAACCGTTCCGGCTTACTTTAATGATGCACAAAGACAAGCAACAAAAGATGCTGGTAAAATAGCTGGTCTAGAAGTTCTAAGAATTATTAATGAACCAACAGCTGCTTCACTAGCATATGGATTAGATAAAAAACAATCAGGTACAGTAGTTGTCTACGATTTAGGTGGTGGTACTTTTGATGTATCAATTCTAGAAGTAGGAGATGGTGTGTTTGAGGTTAAGTCCACTAATGGTGACACCCACTTAGGTGGAGAGGATTTTGATTTAAGGATAATTGATTTCTTAGCTAGTGAATTTAAAAAAGAGCAAGGTATAGACTTAAAAAATGATAAATTAGCATTACAACGTTTAAAAGAGGCAGCTGAAAAAGCAAAGATCGAACTTTCAAGTTCTACACAAACAGATGTTAACTTGCCTTTTGTTACAGCAGATCAATCTGGACCTAAACACTTAAATGTAAAATTAACAAGAGCTAAACTTGAAGAGCTGGTTGATGACCTTCTTCAGAGCACCATTGAACCTTGTAAAAAAGCTTTAAGTGATGCAGGCCTTTCAGCAAGCGATATTAATGATGTGATCTTAGTTGGTGGAATGACAAGAATGCCTAAGGTAACTGAAATTGTTAAGAACTTTTTTGGTAAAGACCCAAGTAAAGGTGTTAACCCCGATGAGGTTGTAGCCATGGGTGCTGCAATCCAAGCAGGTGTTCTTCAAGGTGATGTAAAAGATGTATTACTTTTAGATGTAACACCACTTTCACTTGGCATTGAAACATTAGGAGGAGTATTCACCAAGTTAATCGAGAGAAATACTACTGTTCCAACAAAAAAAAGTCAGGTCTTTTCTACTGCAGAGGATAATCAAAATGCAGTTACTATAAGGGTTTTCCAAGGTGAAAGAGAAATGGCTGCTGATAATAAGCTTCTCGGTCAATTTGATCTAGTTGGCATACCCCCAGCGCCAAGAGGAACTCCTCAAATTGAAGTAACATTTGACATCGATGCCAATGGTATTGTCAATGTGTCTGCAAAAGATAAATCCACAGGAAAAGAACAGCAGATTAAAATTCAAGCATCCGGAGGTTTGTCAGATGAAGAGATCGACAAAATGGTAAAAGATGCAGAGGCTAATGCAGAAACAGATAAGAAAAAAAGAGAAGAAGTTGATGTTAAAAACCAAGCAGACAGTTTAGTTTTCCAAGTTGAAAAGAATATCAAAGAGCATGGTGATAAAATAAGTCCTGAAGATAAGTCTAAGATAGAAGCCGACTTGAAAGATTTAAAAGAGGCTCTTGAAAAAAATGATTCTGAAATTATAAAGCAAAAAACACAAGATCTTACTCAATCATCTATGAAGATGGGTGAAGCGATGTACAAAGATCAGCAATCAACTGAAGCAACTGGTGCAGAACAACCACAGCAAGAAAATAAATCTGATGAAAATAAAAACGAAGATGATGTTATTGATGCTGATTATGAAGAAGTAGACGACGATAAAAAAGCAAGCGGACAGTAAATCCTAGCTTGCGTTAAATTATTATGGCTGAGGATTTTTATGACACTCTAGGTATATCCCGTGAAGCTAGTGACAATGATATAAAAAGTGCCTACCGTAAATTAGCAATGAAATATCATCCTGACCGAAATCAGGGTGACGCTTCCGCTGAACAAAAATTTAAAGATGTAAGCCAAGCTTATGAAATTTTAAAAGACCCCAAAAAAAGACAAACATACGATCAATTCGGGCATGCTGCTTTTGAACAAGGTAGCGGTGGAGCTGGTGGATTTGGACAGCAGGGCTTTGGTGGATTTTCAGATATTTTTGAGGACATATTTGGCGCATTTGGCGAAGGTGGGCAACGCGAAAGTAGAGGCGATGATTTACGCTATGATGTTACAATCGACTTAGAGGATGCTTTTGCTGGAAAATCATTGGACGTAACTATACCTAAAATGATCAATTGTCCTGAACAACATAGTTATAAAAGCTGCTCTACTTGCCAAGGTTATGGAAAAGTTAGGACACAAAGCGGTTTTTTTTCTATGGAGAGAACTTGTGGAAGATGTGGTGGAACAGGCCAAGAGATGAAGGGCCGATGCTCAAAATGTAGCAATACCGGCAGAGTAAAACAAAATAAGAAACTTCAAATCAAAATTCCTGCAGGTGTTGAAACAGGAAACAGAATAAGAATGAGTGGAGAGGGAGAAGCCGGAGAAAAAGGTGGTACATACGGGGATCTTTATGTTTTTATCAATGTGAACAACCACAAACTCTTTCAAAGAGAGCGAGATAATATTTTATGTGAGGTTGCTATACCTTTCACTACTGCCACTTTGGGTGGTAATATTGAAGTTCCCACAATAGAAAAAAAAATGGTTAACGTCTCAATTCCTAAGGGAATGCAGTCGGGGCATAAACTAAGAATTAAAGGCAAAGGTATGAGCATACTAAGAGCAAAAACTAGAGGTGATATGATTGTTAAAGTGCACGCAGAGACTCCTGTAAATTTATCAGCAGATCAAGAAAAAATACTAAATAAATTTAATGACACACTTACTAAGAAAAATTCAACAATGACAGAGGGATTTTTTGATAAAGTAAAAAAAATGTTTAATTAGTGAATTATTGTTTTGATTTTATCGAAACACCAATAAGTAAATTTTTTGTTCTAGATAGCCCAAGAGGTATTCATTTTTTAATAAAACATAATGATATTAGAATAAAGGGTATCATAAAATTATACAATCCAAGTAAAGGACTGATCTTTAGAAAAGTTAATATTTTTATATCTGAGTTTTTTAAAGGTAAAATTCAAAAACCATCACATCTTAAAATAAAATTTATTAACGGAACACCATTACAAAAAAAAGTATGGAAGGAGATCTTAAAAATTCCCTATGGTAAAACAATTTCTTATTCTGATCTTGCTACAAAAATAAAAAAACCACAGGCTGTGAGAGCTATAGCCTCTGCGGTTGGAAAAAACCCTGTGGGTTTATTAGTCCCATGTCACAGAGTTGTAACGAAAAATGGAAATCTGGGTGGATATATGTGGGGAAAAAAGATTAAGAGGTTAATACTAGATATAGAGTATAAAGGAACGGCTGACTCGACATATAGAGGAGGAAAGTGAAATACCGAATCAGCCCCCGCATGAATGCTAACTGAACACTAATAAATATTTTGATATAGTCAAAGTTGTTCAAATACAAAAAATCTAAAAATGAACCTTAAATCTATTTTATCCTATAGTTTTCAATCATTTTATCTTGCTGGAAGTTTTTTATTATTATTTATTTTTTTGCCAACATTTTATAATTTATCAATAGGTATCCCCTTAAGTGTTATCGGTTTAGTAATATTAATATCTAGATTGTTTGACGTTATTTCAGACTTTTTAATTGGTTACCTATCAGAAAAAAGAATTATTTCAGGTCGTTCAAAAAAAAACCAAATCCTTCTTGGTATAATAGTATTTATTTTTTCCCTGTTTGGTCTTTATGTCATTCAATCAAACAGCATTTATTCTTTCATTTTCTTTTATAATTTAGCTTTGGTTAGTTATTCAATTGCAATTATACCTTATGACTCAATTGTAATAGATCAAAAAAAAATTCTTAAAAAAAGATTTCGTTTAGCAGCGATAAAAGAAATATTTGCAATTATAGGAGTATTATCTGCTCTAATTATTCCTACCGTTATATCAAAATTTCAGGGAGTTGATTTGTTAAATCCAAACGTAATAAAGATAAGTGGATTTATTTTTATTATTTTCGCCATAACAGGGGGATTAATTTTTTATTTATTTTATGATGACGAGTTAAATTATAAGTCAAACGAAATTTCTTGGGTACAGCTAAAATCATTTATAGAAAAAAACAAAAGGATTGTAACTTTTTCTTACATAACATTTTTTAATTTACTTGCTAATAATTTTACTGCAAATTTATTTATTATATTTGTTTCAGAATATTTAGAGCTAACTGAATATGCAGGATATTTATTAATTTTATATTTTTTTATAACATTGATATCTACACCTTTCTGGTACTTGTACGGAAAAAAATTTTCAAATATGTTTCTTCTTCAGTTTGGTACTAGCCTAACTATATTTGGTTTTCTTTTTGTTATTTTTTCAAATAGCAACAGTTGGCAAATATATTTGTTTGTCATATTAATCACTGGTATTGGGATTGGTATTGATCTTATTATACCTCAAATTGAATTAGCAGACATACTTGATCAAAATAATGATAATCGTTTATCTCAGATCTTTACTTCATTTTTCTCAATTATTAAGAAAGCAGCAATTGGTATTGCCGCAGGTATTGCATTGACCGGTTATGGGTATTTACAGTCTGTTAATTTCTCATTACACCCTAAAATTCCAAATATAATGATATTTTATTTTTTTATTCCACTTTTTATTAAATTGTTCGTATTACTCTTGGTAATGAGATATAGAAGTAAATTCCATGTCTCAATTAGAGAGTAAAAAACACTTAATATATATTTTAGGTACTTTTGCCTTTTTATTATTTTCCATTGCAGACACAATCATAAAACTAATAGGTGATCTTTATAAAGATACAGTTATCTTTTCAATAGCTAGCTTCTCTGCTTTAGTTCCAGTTTTAATTTACTTGTTGTATAGAAAGAGTTTTGCAGAAATAAAAACTAAAAATTATAGACTCCACTTTGTTAGGGGAATTTTAATGACTTTAACTTACTATTTTGTTGTTAAGGGAATAATTCTTCTACCATTATCTATTGCCTACCCAATAATTTTGTCAGCTCCAGTGCTCCTTTCAATAATGGGGATAGTTATATTGAAAGAAAGTATTTATCTTTCAAAAATAATTTCTTTAATACTTGCAATGATAGCAGTTTTTATGGTCTCAGGTTTTAGTTTAAATGCAGGATTTAATTCTCTTGGAGTTATTTTTTTAGTCTTAGGAGTAATATCATTAGCGTGTTTAGATTTTACTGTTCGAGTATATGGGAAGTCCGAGAGAACTATGGCTTTAACTTTTTATAGTATGGCGATTGCTGGTATAATTTTTACGATATTTTCAATTAATCATTATAAAGATATTGCTATGAACGATTTTTTAATAATGATAAGCGCTGGTTTGATTGATGGCGTTGCAATGATGATCTTAATCTATTCACTTAGAAGGATTGAAGCCTCATTTTTTAGTATCACACATTACTCACAGATAATTTTTGGAATAGTTATAAGCATTGTTGTTTTTAATCATTACCCTTCAATAATAGAAATATTAGGAGCCATTTTAGTAATTATCTCGGGTTATTTAATTTATTCTAAATTGAAAAAACTAAATTGATTGCTGGTTCATTGGGTAAATAGAACATCCTGATATTTTCCATTCACCATTATCTTTAACTAGCGAGTACATTGCTAGATAAGAAACATTGTCTTGAGAGATTATTTGCAATTGGTGATAAATTGATCCTTCAAAAAATTTTGACTCCATGAAATAATAATTTTTTGGGTTATAAACTGGCTCATAATAATTCTCAACCATGCTCATAAAATCTTGAGGATTATTAAACCTCATTTTAATATAAGGAGAGGCATGAAAAAAAGCCCCTTCTGCATCTTTGTTAATAAAGGCTTTTAGTTGACTCTCAATTATAGCTTGTGTTTCATTAAACTCAGTTTTATCAATAGTTTCTGCTATTGATAGTGCGCTAAATAGAAATATAGATAAGCTTGTATAAAATATTTTTTTAAACTGCATATTATTTATATGCGTATTTTAACAAAGTAGATGAAAATTTTTATTGTTATATTTACTTTTCTTTTTAACCTATCCGTTAGTTATGCAGATCAAAACAGCCCTAAACTTGATGATCTATTTAGTCAGCTTTATGAGGTTAAGAGCTATAAAGAACAAAGTCTTATAGTATCTCAAATTTGGGAAGAATGGCTAATAACTGAAAATTCTGAAGCTCAGACAATCATGGATAACATGCCTTATTTTTTTAGTTCAAAAAATTATAAAGATGCCATCGCCTCTTTAGATTTCATAATTCAAGAGGAACCAGACTTTGCAGAGGCTTATAATAAAAGAGCCACATTTTATTTTATGATGGGTGACTATGAAAGCTCTATGAGAGATATAGAGGCTACTTTGTATTTAGAACCCAGACATTTCGGAGCTCTTGATGGCTTAAGTAGAATTTTAATTTATTATAAAAACTACGAAGAGGCATTTAAGGTTTATGAAGAAATGAAAAGACTGATGCCAAACGATATAACCGTAGATATGAAAATTGATCGTTTAAATCAGATAATTTCGAGCGAAACTTAAATTTATTCAAAAAATATAAAAAATGATTTTTTAGTTTTACAATGGATTTTAATTCCTCTGTGTCTACCAATTTCACCACGATCCCTAAAAGTTTTTCCATTAATTAAAGCTTATAATTTTATCTATCCAGGTACTAGTTTGGTAGTAGTCTGCACAAATTAAATAAGCTTTATTCTCTGATCTTAATTTAGAGCTAAATTAGATTTATGTGATTTTATAGGATATTTTAGACTACCTTAGCTACTGTGGACTGACTCTCTTGTGAGTCCCTCGGCTTTTAAGTCCTTTGTGTCTACCAATTTCACCAAGAGAGAGTTAAAATATTTCAAATTAAAGTATTTTTTGCCCCTTGCCACCTTCCTCCTCGACAATGTCTCAACCCAAGCGGCTAGGGGACAGGTATAATATTTTAATTTTGGTTGATATGAAACAGATTTTTTATAATTTAAAAAAGCCTGTCAAATAAGAAAAATATTGTTATAGATGTTATTTAAAAATTAATTGGTTATAAATTGAGCTGTGAAAAAAAAATTTAACACAAAAGTAATTCATGCTGGACATGGTTCAGATAAAGAAACTGGAGCAGTCATGCCACCGATCCATCTTTCATCAACTTTTAAACAAATTGAACCTGGAAATTTTGATTATGAATATGCGAGAACAAAAAATCCTTCCAGAGATGTATTAGAAAAACTATTAGCACAAATCGAGTCGGGTCACAAAGCATTTGCATTTGCATCTGGAATGTCAGCAATAAATACAGTTTGCGATTTATTTGGTACTAACTTCCATATAATTTGCTCCGACGATGTTTATGGAGGCACACGGAGATTATTTGATAAAGTAAAATCCGATATTGAAGTAACTTATATTGATTTTGATAAAAACGTAAACTGGAATGATGAAATAAAGAAAAATACTAAATTCATTTGGGTTGAAACACCTTCAAATCCCTTAATGAAAATTATTGATATTAAAAACACTGTTAGTATTGCAAGTGAATTTAATTTACCAGTTATTTGTGATAATACATTTGCCTCTCCTTTCAATCAAAGACCAATTGAATTAGGAGCAGATATGGTTGTGAGTTCCTCCACAAAATATTTAGGTGGCCATTCTGATATTGTAGGAGGTTCCATTGTCATTAGAGAAAATAAAGAATATGCTGAGAAAATTTCATATATTCAAAATGCAGTTGGCGCTATTCCTTCGCCCTTCGATTGTTATTTACTAACAAGAAGCATTAAAACACTATCTGTGAGAATGAAACAGCATAACGAGAACGCTATTGCCGTATCTAATTTTTTAACAAACCACTCTAAAATTAATAAAGTTTTTTTTCCAGGTATTGATGAAAGATATAAAGAAGTTGCAGTAAAACAAATGGATGGTTTTGGTGGAATGATGTCTTTTATTCTCGATACAAATATTGATGGAGTAAAAAGTTTTCTTAAAAACCTAAATATATTTACCCTAGCAGAGAGTTTAGGAGGAGTTGAAAGTTTAATAGAACATCCTGCTATCATGACTCACGCCTCAATCGATCCTTCGATAAGAGAAAAATTGGGTATTTCCGATACATTGTTAAGAATATCGGTTGGTATCGAGGATGTTGATGATTTGATTGCAGATTTAGACCAAGCTCTGTCTAAAATTTAAAATGAAAGATATAGTTGATTTTATTGGCAATACGCCACTGATTAAACTCAAATATCCATCTGAAATTACAGGGTGTAATATTTATGGAAAAGCAGAATTTATGAACCCAGCAGGTTCTATTAAGGACAGAACAGCACTGGGAATAATCCTTGATGCAGAGGAGAATAACGTAATTGAACCTGGGGGCACTGTTGTAGAGGGTACTTTTGGTAATACAGGTATTGCTTTAACAATGATTAATAATGCTAGGGGATACAAAACTATAATTGTTATGCCTGATGGAGCCTCAGAGGAAAAGCAAAGTATTTTAAGGAACATGGGAGCAGAGCTCAAAGTCGTAGCTACTAAACCTTACTCAGATCCAGGTAATTACCAACATGTATCTAAGAGACTAGTTGAAGAATTACAATCAAAAGGAGAAACCTCTGTTATGTGGGCTAACCAATTTGATAATACTGCAAATTATAAATTTCATTCAAAAACTACAGCAAAAGAAATATTTAATCAGCTTGATGGAAAAGTAGATGGCTTTACTTGCGCCATAGGATCAGGAGGAACTCTAGCAGGCACATCTATTGGACTTAAAGAATTAAATTCTAAAATTAAAATAGCCTGTACAGATCCGCAAGGTGCCCAAATGTATAATTATTTCAAATTTTCAAAACTTGAAGTTAAAGGGGAGCCATCAGAAGCGGAGGGAATAGGTCAGTATAGAGTGACCAAAAACGTAGAACCTTCCCTAATCGATTTTTCATATCATATTACGGACTACAAAGCATTTGAACTTTTATACAAAATGGTCAAAACAGAAGGTTTGTTTCTTGGTTCTAGTTCTGGTGTAAATGTAGCCGGGGCAATTGAAATGGCAAAAGAAATGGGGCCAGGAAAAAACATTGTTACAATTTTGTGTGACGACGCAAATAAATATTTCAGTAAACTGTATAATAAAAATTACTTATTATCCAAAAAACTTCCAGTTCCTGATTGGTTGTAATTTATTTTTTTGAGAATATCATCCTTTTAAGAGTACGATCTTTTAAAATAAAATGATGCATTAATGCTGCTCCTGAATGAATAAAAAAAAGTAGTAAAACAACATTACTGGTGTACTCATGTATTTGTCTGAATACAAACCTCAAATCACTGTCTACATCTATTATTGACCCCAATTCTATATTAAAAAAGATAACGGTATCTCCTTGTAGGTTCGTTACTAAATAACCAGAAATTGGTTGTAAAAAAAATATAAAATAAAACAAAAAATATGTAGTCTTAGCTGCATACACTAAAATTTTATTACTAACTAATAGCTTTGGTCTAATATTAATCCATTTCCAACTAAGCCGAAAAATAGCTAATAAAAGTATTAATAAACCAAGGGTATTATGAATGATTAATATTTCATAATAATACTGATAATTATTTTCTAAATTCTTACCTAAAAGATAGACGGCAATCATAAGAAGTGCCATTGACCAGTGAAATAATTTACTGATTAAGCCGTATTCATCTGCGGTGTTAGCTAGTCTCATATTTTACTAGAATATATGTTATTATTTTTAATCATATGAAATTTAAAAAAATATCATTATTTATAATATTAATATTATTTACTCTCAATTCTTATTCAAGAGATTACATAATTGTGCAATCTACAACAAGTATTGCGAATACAGGTTTATTAGATTTATTGTCTAGTAAATTTGAAAAGCAAACAGGGATCAAGGTTAGACCAATAGCTGTGGGCACAGGTAATGCCATTTCAAATGCTAAACGAGGCGACGGTGATGTGTTAATGGTACACTCAAAAAAAGATGAATTGAAATTTGTCTTAGATGGTTTTGGGGTTAAAAGACATGAATTAATGTATAACAATTTTATTATTGTAGGCCCTAAAGATGATCCTGCAAAAATATCACAGGAAAATGATATAAAAAATATTATGAAAAAAATTTCACTTTCAAATCAAAAGTTTATTTCAAGAGATGATAAGTCAGGAACTCATATAAAAGAAAATGACTTATGGAAACTGGCTAATATTAACCTGTTCGATAATCGCAAATATATAAAGACAGGAACAAGCATGGCCAACACTTTGAATGTGGCATCAGAGATGAACGCTTATACACTTAGTGATAAGGGCACATGGATATCATTCAAAAATAAAAATAATTTAAAAATCCTGTTTGAAGGTGGGAGTGAAATGCATAATGAATACGGAGTCATTGCTATTAACCCTAAAAAATTTCCCCATGTCGAATATGATAAATCAAATGAATTTATTGAATGGCTGATTACAGGCGCAGGTAAAGATGTTATTAATAACTTTACTTATAATGGGGAAAAATTGTTTTTTACAAACTAAATTTTTATTAATTTTTTAGATGCTAACCTTTGAAAAAATACAGTCAGCAATTTTCATAACACTTTATGTAAGTATATTTTCGACAATCATATCTTTTATTCTTTCAATGTTTTTTGGATATATTCTTGCGATTTATCAATTCAAATTAAAAAAACTCATAGTAATTTTTTTAAGTTCGATGACTTCCATTCCTCCTGTTTGTGCCGGACTCTTAGTTTATTTATTAATTAGCAGATCTGGGCCTCTTGGTTGGATGGAAATATTATATTCACCACTGGCTATGATATTAGCTCAAATAGTCATTACTTTTCCTATTATGATTACCCTAATTATTAAAAATATTGAAACTGATTACCCAATCTACAAAGAAGAACTCTTATCCTACGGGGCAGGTAAAAAGGATATAATTTTTTTACTTATATCTAATAAATTAAATATTTACATCACCGTGATTTTAGTGGGATTTGGAAGAGCCATCAGTGAATATGGGGCTGCAGCTATTGTGGGAGGATCCATTGATCACTTTACAAGAAATATGACAGCTACCATTGCATTAGAAACTTCTAAAGGGAATGTTTCATTAGGTATTATTTTAGGAGCCATACTAATTTCACTAACATTAATAATATCAATTATCTTAAATACTTTAAAAAATGATTAGTGCTTATAATCTTTCATATACTACTGATCAAAAAAAAATACTGAATAGTATAAATATTAGTATCCAAAAAAATAAAATTACAGTTATTTCTGGAAAAAATGGGTCAGGTAAAAGTACATTACTAAAAATTTTAAATCGTCTAATTGTCCCAAGTGAGGGCACTATAAAATCACAATATGAAAAGCCTATACCTATGTTATTTCAACGATCTCTTTCGTTGAATAAGAGTTTAGAGGAAAATTTTTTGCTTTTGAATAGTATTAAAAAAACAAAAATTGATAGAACTTTTTATAATCTATTTAATTTAAAAAAATTAAAAGCAAATAAATTTGCTAGTTTATCTGAGGGAGAAAAGCAAAAAGTTTTCATTTCTAGGCTTATGAGCTTCGAGCAAGATATATTAATTATGGATGAGCCAAACCAAAACTTAGACATAGAAAGCGAAGAAAAATTTTTCGAGAAATTATCTGATTTAAGCAAATCTAAAACAATTATCATGACGTTACATGATATGAATTACATTAAAAAATTGGCTGACAATTTAGTTATTTTAGATAATGGAAAAATAATATTTAACGATCTAGCGGTTAATTATTAATAACCTTGTTAATGGCTAAATTATATGTCTTAATTAAACATGATCAAACTCTCCTTAGCTTTATTACTTTTTTCCTCTTCACTTTTGAGCGCAAACCCTGTTGCGGACAGACAAGAGTCTATGAGAGATTATAATAAACTTATGAGAGCCGCAAATAACCACATTAGGGACTCAGTTATCAATGATGACCTCGCAAGCATTTACGAAGAAATTGAAGAAATTATGAAAGTCTACCCCACTTTATTTCCTGACGATTCATTTGGTGGTAAGTCCAAAGCGAGTACAGATATTATTGATAATAGAGACTTATTTAATCAAATTGCAAAAGAAACAGAGAACAATGCAGCATTTGCTAAGTTTGCAGCACTGGAGGGCAATGTTGTTGAAGTACAACAATATCATCAAAACTTATTTGGGAGCTGCAAAAGTTGTCACTCCCGTTTTAAAGATTAACAGCATGTTAAAATATTTTTTTTTATTTTTTTTTGTATCAAGTCATTTATTATTTGCTGATAATAAGTTAATGAAATACATACCGATAGATACAGAAGAGTCTTTAAAAAGAATTCAAGAAGGAGCGATAGTTATTGATGTCAGATATCCAAATGAACATTATAAGATAAGAATAGAGAACTCACATAATATTCCTTTTAAAGAAATAACTGTTGAAAAGATTAATTCCATAAATCCAGATAACAAGGATATTATTATTCATTGCACTGCAGGCATAACCTCTAAAAAGGTAGCGGACAATCTTGTTGCACAAGGATATCAAGGCACTATTTATGAAATGGACAAAGGATTGATCGATTGGGTAAATCTAGGTTTTAAAACAGAGCAAGGCATATAATAAGTTATTATAAATATAACTATGAAAAATAGTTAGTGCTGAACATATAGTAAATCATATAACCAATAAGTCCTAAGACCAGCAACACTAGAGGTATTACTGATATTGTAAAAGCCTCCCTAAATTTCTTATTAAATAATAACAAACTTACCAATAGTAAAATTAAAAGAATGAGTAGAAGTCTGATCATATTGTTAATTTTAGCATATTATTTAATTATTTTGCTATTCCATATTGGCTTATTTAGGTATAACAAGACTTAATCATGTCTAAAGTAAAAGTAGCTATTGCTGGAGCATTAGGAAGAATGGGAAATAATCTTATTAGTTCAGCGATTTCAAATACAAATGTTGACCTTATCGGTGTATTTGATGTCAAGGATATTGACACTAACTTTATATCCAAGTATCAAATTCCAGAAAATATCATTACCACAAGAGAAGAGTCTTTTAAAACAGCAGATATAGTAATAGATTTCACGTCACCTAAAGCCTTATTTAATTTTACAGAATCCGCTGTTTCTAATAACACTGGTTTAGTAATTGGCACAACGGGCTTAGATGAAAGTCATTTCAATCTGTTAAAGCAATCAAGTAATTCAACTAAAATTTTCTATGCACCAAACATGAGTTATGGTGTAAATACATTTTTTGAAATATCAAGAATAGCTGCTAAACATTTAAAAGATTTTGATATTGAAATAACTGAAACACATCATCGGCATAAAAAAGATGCGCCTAGTGGAACTGCAATAAAATTAGGAGAAGAAATTGTAGACGAACTTGGATTATCTAAATCAAACTTTAATTTTAATCGCCAAAGCCAAGATAATCAAAGAAAAGAAAATGAAATTGGATTTTCATCAATAAGAGGAGGGAATATACCGGGGGAACACACAGTTATATTTCACGGTGATAATGAGTCTATTGAATTAACACACAAGGCCTTTAATAGAAAAATTTTTTCTGATGGTGCCGTTGAGGCGGCAGTCTGGCTAGCTGCACAAGAAAATGGTTTTTATTCTTTTAAAGACATGATCAGTTAGAAGAGGAACTGTACTTTTCAATTATTCTTTTTAATTTTTTTCTTCTATCCTCACTTAAAAAACTTGCAAATAATTTTTTCTTTCCAGAATAGTTAACACTCAGGGAATTTTTTTCATTTTTTATTTTCAACCAATTAAGATTATAACTATTCTGTTCAACAATTTCATCACCATCAAGCCGTTCTAATTGCATAGATTTTGATTCCAAAGAAATTTTTTCAGTTTTTTTTAAACTCCTGACAAAATAAATAGTGCAAATAACCAAAATAGAAAATTCAACTAGACCAAAGATAATTATGGGCCAAGCCCCAACAAGTAAAAATCTTCCCCCAATAAAAATAATTAAAAAACCCGTAATTAGTAAGAAAAACAATATTTGAAGATTGGTTAAACTTCTATTTGGTTTTAAGTGCAGTTTTCTTGTCATTTTCTATCAGTTTATAAAATTATATTTATATTTATAATAAATTTTATCACATACCAATAATATTATGAAAAAACAAGAAAGAGCTAATGTCGTTTTGGGCAATTTGAATAAATTCTATCCAAAGATCCCAATTCCACTTAAACATCAAAATATTTATGAGCTTTTAATAGCAGTGTTGTTAAGTGCGCAGTGCACGGATGAACGTGTTAACAGGATTACACCTCTATTGTTTAAAATTGCAAATAATCCTTACGATATGTCAAAAATTCCAGTAAATAAAATTTACAAAATTATTAAACCATGTGGGCTTGCTCCAAAAAAATCAAAGGCGATTTCAAAACTTTCAAAGATTTTGATAAAAAAATACAATGGTATTGTCCCGGAGACCTTTGAGGATTTAGAAAGCTTACCAGGTGTCGGTCATAAAACAGCAAGTGTCGTAATGTCCCAAGGCTTTGGCCATCCTGCGTTTCCTGTTGATACGCACATCCACCGTTTAGCACAAAGGTGGGGGCTTACTAATGGTAAAAATGTCGTTCAAACTGAAAGGGATATAAAAAAATTATTTCCAGAAGCGACTTGGAATAGACTACATTTACAAATGATTTTCTATGGAAGAGAATACTGCAAAGCAAGAAGCTGCTTTGGTATCGAATGCAAAATTTGCACAGATTGCTATCCAAAAAGAACAAAGGCTATAAAAGTAAAGAAACCCTAATATCAATCAGATTATCTATGAAAAAAAATAGAATAATGTATAAAAATAACTTTATTTACCAATATGAGACAAATTAAGAAAATATTGATTGCCAATAGAAGTGAAATTGCAATTAGGATATCTCGTGCAGCAACAGAATTAGGCTTTAAAACAGTATCCATTTACTCTTACGAAGATCGTTTTGCATTACATCGCTTTAAAACAGATGAAAGTTATCTCGTTGGATCAGGATTAGGTCCTATACAAGCATACTTGGACTACAAAGGAATCGTACAAATTGCGGTTAACTCAGGTTGTGATGCCATACACCCTGGATACGGCTTTTTATCTGAAAACCCAGAATTTGCTGATGAATGTGCAAAGTACAATATAATTTTTGTTGGACCTTCACCAAATATTATGCGATCCCTCGGAAATAAAGTTGAAGCAAAAAAAACTGCTGGTAAAGCCAAAGTTCCAACCATACCTTCCACAGGACCTTTACCAAAAGATTTTAAAAAATGTAAAGATCTTGCAAAAAAAATCGGCTATCCGATTATGCTCAAAGCATCTTGGGGTGGTGGTGGTCGCGGGATGCGAGTTATAAAAAAAGAAACAGAGTTAGAAAATCATATTAATACTGCTAGAAGAGAGGCTAAAAGTGCTTTTGGAAAAGATGATGTATTTTTTGAAAAACTTATCGAAAAAGCATTTCATGTTGAGGTCCAAATAATTGGAGATACTCATGGAAACATAGTTCATCTTTTTGAGAGAGACTGTTCTCTTCAAAGGCGTCATCAAAAAGTAGTTGAAAGAGCTCCTGCTGCCTACTTGTCAGATAAAGAGAGAAATGCAATTTGTGAAGCTGGTGTGAGAATTGGAAAACAAGTTAACTATTCATGCGCTGGAACAGTAGAGTTTTTAATGGATGCTAAATCTAGAGATTTTTTTTTCATTGAAGTTAACCCAAGAGTTCAAGTTGAACATACAGTTACAGAAGAAATAACCGGTATTGATATAGTTAAGGCCCAGTTTCTTTTAGCAGCTGGTGCTAAAATTGGTGATGACATATGTGGTGTACCACTTCAAGAAAATATTCACATGAAAGGTCATGCCATCCAATCACGAGTTACAACAGAGGATGCAGCCAATGATTTTGCTCCAGATTATGGAAAAATCAATGTTTATAGGTCTGCAAGTGGTCTTGGAATAAGATTAGATGCTGGAACTGCTTCAACAGGCACAATTATTACTCCATATTATGACTCTCTTTTAGTAAAAGTTACTGCGAAAGGTCAAACTCCTATTGAAGCAAAGAGAAGAATGAATAGAGCTTTGAGTGAGTTTCGTGTAAGAGGTGTAAAAACAAATATACCTTTTTTATTAAAATTAATAAATCACGAAGGCTTTGATATATTTAAATACCATACAAAATTTATAGATAGTGAAAAAAGTTTATTCCAATTCACTGGTCGCAAAGATAGAGCAACAAAGACATTAAATTTTTTAGCTGAAGTTATTGTTAACGGTAATCCTGAGGTTGCCAATCGACCAAAGCTAAGAGAAACAACACCAGCTAAACTCTCTGACTATGGAATATCTAGATCTAAAAAAGCACAAGAAACAGTAAATAACACTTATAAACAAATTTTAGATGCCCAAGGTCCTCGAGGTGTTGCCGAGGCTGTATTAAAAGAAAAACAATTACTCATCACAGACACTACTTTTAGAGACGCTCATCAGTCTTTGATTGCAACTCGAATGAGAACACAAGATATGTTAGGTATAACTGATTTATACGAAGAAAGACTTAAGAATTTATTTTCAGTAGAGTGTTGGGGTGGCGCAACCTTTGATGTTGCATTAAGGTTTTTAAAAGAGGATCCATGGGAGCGCTTAGAAAAATTACGTGAACAAATGCCTTCAGCATTATTACAAATGTTATTTAGAGGATCCAATGCTCTAGGATACACAAACTATCCTGATAACGTTCTTAGAAGGTTTATTCAACTTTCTGCTCAGTCAGGTATTGATGTTTTTAGAATATTTGATGCGTTAAATTGGATAGAAAATATGAGAGTATCTATTGATGAAGTTTTGTTATCTGGAAAAATTTGTGAGGCTTCTATTTGTTATTCTGGTGATCTATCTTCACCTGTAGAAAAAAAATATACACTTGAATATTATTTAAATATGGCTCAAAAACTTGAAAAAATGGGGGTCCATTTTCTTGCAATTAAAGATATGGCAGGTTTATGTAAACCTAAGGCTGCAAAAATATTATTTAAAGAATTAAAGAAAAATATAAAAATCCCAATTCATTTTCATACACACGATACGAGTGGAAATGGTGTTGCAACATTGCTTAATGCCTCTGATGCTGGAGTAGATATTGTTGACGTAGCAATTGACTCTTGGTCTGGTTTCACCTCACAACCTAGTTTCGGTGCTGTACTTGAATCACTTGATGGAAATGATAGAGATCCAAAAATTTCTTCTGCTGTTGTTAGGACTGCAGCAAATTATTGGGAAGGTGTAAGAAAGCAATATCAGCCTTTTGAAAGTAAAACTCGAACTAGTATGTCTGAAGTATATTTACATCAGATGCCAGGTGGGCAATATACTAATTTAAGAGAACAGGCAAGATCTATGGGTATTACAGATGAGAGATGGCCAGAATTGGCATCTATGTATGCCGAAGTTAATAAAATATTTGGTGATGTTATTAAAGTTACCCCTATATCTAAAGTTGTTGGTGATATGGCAATTTATATGTTGGCAAATAATATTCAAATTGAAGATGTTTTGGATCCCAAAAAAGATGTTGGTTTCCCTGCTTCAGTCATTGAGTTTTTTAGTGGCCGATTAGGTCAACCATATAAGGGTTTCCCCAAAGCACTTCAAAAGAAAATTTTAAAAGGAAAAAAACCAATTAATTATAGATTTGGTTCAAAACTACCCTCTTTAAAAATTAATAATAGAACTAAAGAATTAGAGAAAAACTATAATGAGATTATTTCTGAGAAAGATACAATTTCACAAATATTTTTTCCTGAGGTTTTTGATGAGTATATGAAACACAAAAAGATATTTGGGAACACTAGTGTTATCCCAACATCGAATTATTTCTTTGGTATGAATACAGATGAAGAAATATATGTCTCTATCGAACCGGGAAAAACATTAATCATCAGATACTTCACTTTAAGTGAACCTAATGAAAAAGGTTTCAGGACAGTTTATTTTGAATTAAATGGTCAGGCTAGATCAGTTGACATTAAAGACAATTCTATAGCAGTAGATGATTTGGCTAAAGAAATTGCTGACCCAAGTAACAAAAATCATGTTGCTGCTCCAATCCCAGGTTTACTTGTAGATGTCGCAGTCACAGAAGGAATAAAAGTGCCCAAAGGTTCTAAATTATGCACTATTGAGGCGATGAAAATGGAAACGGTTATTTATGCCGACCAATCTGGAACCGTAGAGAAACTTTGTGTAAAAGCTGGTGAAAATATTGAAGCCAGGCAACTTTTATTAATTATAAAATAATTTTTTTAACGATAATATGATAACTATTTACCGTGGTCAAAAAAGTTATAACAGCTAAACATAGAGGTTTTTGTGCTGGTGTTGAGAGAGCAGTCGAGATGGTAGAAAAAAGCCTTACAAAATATGGAGCTCCAATTTATGTTCGCCATGAGATTGTTCACAATAAATTTGTTGTTAACAATTTAAGAGAAAAAGGCGTTGTATTTGTTGACTCGTTAGAGGAAATTCCAAAAAATACAAAACAACCAGTTATTTTTTCTGCTCATGGTGTTGCACAAAGAGTCATCAACAAAGCCAAAGATTATAATTTATTATTTTACGACGCCATTTGCCCATTAGTCAGCAAGATTCATAAAGAAATAATTCAGTTAGAAAATAATGAATACAAAATAATAATGATTGGTCATGAACATCACCCAGAAGTTGATGGAACCGCGGGCCAATTAAAGGACATTAGTAATTTAACTCTAGTACAAGATATCGGAGATGTTGAAAAATTATATTTTTCTTCAAGCCAAAAACTTGCCTACATAACTCAAACAACGCTATCAGTATTTGACACACAAGATATTGTTGATGCACTAGAAAAAAAATATCCTTTAATTCTTGCGCCTAAAAAATCGGATATTTGTTATGCAACATCTAATAGGCAATTATCTGTACAAGAGATGTCTAAAAATGTTGATGCTTTTTTCGTCATTGGGGCCCACAATAGCTCTAATTCAATAAGGTTGGTCGAGACTGCTAAAAGATTTGGCTGCAAACATAGTGAACTAATCGAAAATATAAATGACTTTGATTATTTAACCCTAGCAGAATTCAACACAATAGGTCTAACAGCTAGTGCCTCCGCTCCCGAAGAGCAATTAAATATGTTCATTGATCAAATTAAAAAGATCTATGCAATTGAAGTTTTAAATTTCAAAGAGGATGAAAATATAACTTTTAAAATACCAAATTTTCTTAATTAAATTTTTTTCTGTAAAAAATATCTACTAAAGTCATATGAGGAAGGGTTAAAGCAGCTAATCCAATAAACAAAGTTTTTATAAACGACTCTTCAAAAGAATAATTATTATAAAGATAGAGTATCGCTAAGATACCTCCAACCCATGTCAATAAAGTAAAAGAGATAGTAGTTATGGTTACAAACTTATTGTTAGATAAGTGTTTTGAGGTATCTTTAAGTATTGATTTGACGTGTTTAAATGTATGAATAAAGCAAAAATAAATTGAGAAAGCAACTAGTGGTTCAGTTAAAAAAACAATCAGTAGTACAATAATCATTTCAAATAGACCCCATCTTAATCTTGGTACAATGAATGCTAAGTAACTATATCTAAGTAATAGAATGATGTAGAAAAAATATGCTATGAAAAGATAGTTTTGAAGATGAACAAAAGATGAATTAGATAAAAAAGCAAATATTTCAAATGTTTCACTTGGGTGAAAAAAAATAATTCCAAATACAATATTTAAACCATGGGTCATCGATATTGACCATTTATATTTTCCTAATTCTAAATAAGACCAATCACATAATCCAAAATGAATTACACTCATAAAAATGAATAAAAATAAAGCGACTACAGGAAAGTAAATCCAAAACACAATTACAGACGCAGATATAATTAAATATGAGATAACAAAAATAAAAAAATCTTTTCTTGTCTTGTATCCTAATAAAGCTGCGACAGCTCCATCAAAAGAGCCGTGGGGAACGCCTATGAACGAAACCATACAAAGTGCGAGTAATGAGATAAAGCTTAGTTCATACATTTAGTTAATAATAGTGCCAAGAGCACTTTTTATAAATTTATATTTAGGCATTGACATCATTACCTTTAATTTTGTTGCATTGCCAGATATACCCATCATAAATGATGCAAACTCATTCCCATTTAGCGAATTAGCCATATTAATAAAGGTTTTTTCAGTCTCATTATTATTTTTTAAGTAATTTACAAATACCTTATCCATCCACTGATCAAAAAAGGAATGATATTTTTTCTTAGATCCATAATTATTTTTCAACAAATTTCTTAGAAAAAAAGAAAAAGCATAACCAGTTGATATTTTAGTAGCGCCCCCTCTTGTGCCAATATTAATATAATTTTTGTAAGATTTATTTCTAATATCATACATCGGCAGAGCACCTTTTTCTTCGTCAACTATTGTATATTCAGTTATCTTTAACATTGTCTCAATATATTTTTTAATTTGATCTTTATACCAACTATCAGCCTGGATTTCTGAGGAGAAAACTGTTGACTCAACTAATACTTTATTTTCACTTATTGGCAAACAATACATAAAATGTAATCCAACATTTTGCTCAACACGAAAATCCATTATTGTAACTTTTTTGTTATTAATAACTTGCTTAGTATCTATAAGGTACCCAAAGAAATGCTGTTTAACTTTATTTTCTTCTAATTTTGGCGTTCTTGAGTCATAAATTTTCTTTGCAAAAACTCTTTCGCCGTTATCAAGCTCAATCTCAAAGTATTTCTCTAAATTAGTAATACTTTGAACATTTAGGGTTTTAATCGACAAGTTTTTTAAGTTGCCTAAACAATATTTTTTCCAATCTTGAAACCGTATTGTGCAATATGGTAAATCTTTAGTTTCATGAAATATACATTCATTTGCAAAGTAAAATTCCCAATTAAACCATTTTTTTTGTGCAAGATGACTAAAATTTTCCATCCATTCTGTCATCCAAAATGCAAAAAAATTATTTCTTTTATTATGATATTCTTTATCGATACCAATAAGACTATGACTTGTTCCCTCATATTTTAACTTAGCTGTAGCTAGAGCACTAGCGCCCATACCTATAAAAGCTACGTCATATATTTTCATTTTTAAAATTATCTCTAATTGGTTTATAGGTTGTAAAAATACTCTTTAAAAATAAAAATTCAGGTACTGAAACTATTGTAATCCATAATTTCTCTAATTTATTCAAATAAACTCTTTCAAATTGATAAGTATATCCTTTCTTTTTAATTTTGTTACCAATACCTTTATAAATTTTTGCTGCAAAAAATATCCCTAACCTTGTTCTTAGAGGAATAAATTTCATGCCACAAAAACCATTTGCATAAAATTTTTCAGAGAGTTCTATTAAATTTTTAATTGATAATTCAATTATTTTATTTTTTTGATCATCTATATTATCATTTTTTAAATCATTTAAGGTGATTTGACCTATCCATTCCTTAGGCAAATATACTCTGTTTAATTTGGCATCTTCAAAAACGTCCCTCGCAATATTAGTCAATTGCATTGCAATGCCAAGATCAACAGCATGCTTTCTTGCTTCATTATTTTTAGTATTAATAATTGGTAGCATCATTAAACCGACTGTTCCAGCCACTCTATAAGAATACTCTACTAATTCTTTCTCATCAGCAATTCTTACTTTTTTTTGATCACTTATTAATCCATCTATTAGATCATTTAAAATATTTAAATTAATTTGGTTTTGTTCAAAGAAAATGTTTATTTCAGATGTTTTATTTTCTCTAACTTGTAAGAATATATCTTTTATTTGAGAGGACGTATCTAAATCAGAACTATCAGCAATGTCATCTAGATAGCGGCATATACTATATAGTTTTGATGCAGCAATCCTATTTTTTTTCGGTAAAAAAAAACTTGCCCAGTAAAAACTTTTACCTTCTGATTTAATGCTATAGGTGTTTGTTTTAAAAGATGTCACCTTAATGACTAACTTTAAAATCCTTAATTATAAGTTTCTCAATCACCTTAGCTGAACATAGCACTCCTGGTATTCCAGCTCCTGGATGTGATCCTGCTGCAGAGAAATACAGATTTGATATTTTTTTATCTTTATTGTGATAACGAAACCATGCTGATTGAGAAAAAATTGGAGCCACTGAAAACCCTGCTCCATATTTTGATCTATAATCTTTTTTAAAATCTTCAGGAGTCATCCAAAACTCTGCTTCTATATTTTCTGTTAATCCCGGCATAATAGTTCTATCTAAGGCTTCGACTATTTTATCTTTAAGTTTTGGCCCTTCTGAATCCCATTTAACATTTCCTTGAAGATTAGGAACAGGGCATAACACGTAAAAACTATCACACCCCTCAGGAGCAAAAGTTTCATCTGTTGCAGTGGGACGATGAAGATAAAGTGAAAAATCTTCTGTTAAAATTTTTCTTTCAAAAATATCGTGAAGTAATTCTTTATATCTTTCAGACATCCAAATAGTGTGGTGAGCAACGTCTGAAAATTTTTTCCTAGAGCCAAAAAAAAGAACATACAGGCCCATAGAATATTGCGTAAATTTTTTAGGCTTTAAAAGACTGTCTCTAGAATACTTTGAAGGCAACATCTCACTATAAACTGTTGGAGGATCTGCATTACAAATTACAAGATCTGCTTCTATTTTGCTTCCATCTGTAAGTACAACGTTTTCTGCTTTACCGTTACTAATAGAAATTCTTCCAACATCTGACTGTTTTTTTATTTCAATTCCTTGCCTTACCATTAAATTTTCTAGCTCTTTTACAATTTTACCTGTGCCGCCCATACAAAAGTACACTCCCCATTTCCGCTCAAGGTAGTGTATCAAGGCGTATATAGATGTTGTTGTAAATGGATTACCTCCAACTAACAAAGGATGTATTGAAAATGCTTTACGTAAATATTTGTTTTTTAATTTGTTATTTACCAATTGGCTAACTGTTAAATAGCTTTTTAGTTTGATTAAAGAGGGTAATTGTTTTGCCATTTCCCAGAATGAAATAAACGGCTTATCTGACAGCTTCTCAAAGCCTACCTCAAAAATCTCTTTTGACGTTTTTAATAATTTGTCATATCCTTTGACATCATTTTCATCAAATTTTCTAATTTCATTATTTGTATCTTCTATAGAGGGTCTATAATCAAATGTTTTTCCATTATGAAAGTAAAACCTATACCAAGGATCTAGGGGTTTGAAATCTAAATGATCATTGAGGTCTTCTCCAAATAACTCAAATAGTTCTTCAAACAAGAAGGGTGCAGTTATTACTGTTGGTCCGGCATCATGCTTGTAGCCACCTTTCTCAAAAACTCTAGCTCTTCCACCGAGCATGTTAAGCCTCTCAATAAGTGTGACGTCAAAACCTAGCTTTCTACACCTTAACGCTGCAGCTAGACCACCAAATCCTCCACCAATAACTACAACTTTTTTGCTCAAGATAATAAAATATAGGAATTTTAGATAAAAAAAAACCAGGCAAGTTAGCCTTGCCTGGTTTAAACAGGTTATAAAGCTTTATTAAGCTTTTTTGCCACCTGAAGATGCTACAGCAGCAGCCCAAATAACTGCGACAAAAGCGATCTTATTCACAACGTCAGCAATATTATAGATAACGTTTAAAGTTACGGCATCAGCCCCTCCAGTTAAATAACCGAAGAAATATCCTAAAGGATAAATAGCCCAACCAACTGTAACGATCCATCTCATTGTATTGAAAGCTGTTTGAACAGCTGCAGGACACTTGTCAGCAGCAGCTTTACCAGCTTCACCAGCAAAAATTTCATATAAAATGTATGCCCAACCAGCTAGACCTACAATGAATCCTGCCCATGCGTTGATGAAGCCTGCTTCACCAGCATAACCAGCAACGAGCATCACTAAAGTACCAATTAATAGTCTCCAGAAAATACCAGCTGAAACTGTAGCAACAGCAGCAAGGATTATATAAAATTCAATCATCTGTAAAGGAACAGTGATTAACCAGTCAACATATCTATAAACAGTAGGTGTAGCACCTGTTGTTACCCACACTTCTCTCATGTAGAAGTAGTGAACTGCAGCAACTAAGCAAACAAGACCACCAAGTGCAAGAGATGTCTTCCACTTACCTGATACGTTGTTAGTCTCTAAAAAAAAGAATGCAGTAGCGGCAACCATACACATTGAGATAACCCAAAAAGATATCCCAACAAAGTCGTTTGGCTCTAAGCCAACGCTTGCAGAAGCTATTCCAGGAAGTGCAACTAGTGCAGCTGTTGGGATAGCCATTGATTTCAAAAACTTAATCATTGAGTACTCCTTTTCTTAAGTTCTAAAACTTATAGCAGAATCCTAAAAATATGGATTTGCTAATTTGAAGGGATTATAGGTATAAATTGCAAAAAAAAAATACTTAATATGCCTTTTATTAATATATTTTGGGAGTATAGTGGGTAAAAAAATGGCTATTTTTCAAGATAGTGTATTGTTTAATGGGTTTTTATTCTTTTTATCCACATTGTTGTTATGGATAATACTAAAGTTCAATAAAAGCTATATAAATCATAAAAAAACCAAGAAAATCATTAATTTCATTATTTATCTGGTTTTTATTGGGATCATTATATTCATTTTTGATAATCATACGTCACATTATTTAGATAACTTTTAAGTACATGAAAATCAGTGCATCCTTCGACGAAACAAAAATCAAAGCATTTTCTCTCAATTTTGACAAAAAACTTTTACGGCTCATTCAAAAAATAAAGTCACCCGATAGACGAATCAAAAAGGCATTGCTTTATTTTGCCAAAACAGGAGGAAAAAGGATTAGGCCTTTCCTGCTTTACTATATGGGTTCATTTTTAAATATTAAGCCTAACCTATTGGATGACTTTGCCCTCTCAATTGAGTGTGTTCATCTTCATTCTTTAATTCATGATGATTTGCCCTCTATGGATAACGACGACTATAGAAGAGGAAGGTTAACTGTTCACAAAAAATTTGACGAGGCCACTGCTGTCTTAGCTGGAGACATGTTCCAAGTTTTGTCAGTAAAAACTCTTGCAGAGTCAAAATATCTTTCTGCTAGTCAAAAAGTAAGCTCAATTCAGATGCTCTCTAAGGCAAATGGCATGGAAGGTTTAATAGCAGGACAGTCCTTAGATATTTATATGAAAAAAAATTCTACCATCAAACAAATAGAGCAGATGTATCTTTTAAAAACAGGTGCTCTGTTTAGTCTATGCTTTAACCTTCTTTTAAATGTAAAAAATTTAAATGAGAAAAAGAAGAGAGAATTAAAAATTATTGGTAATACCATTGGAAAAATTTTTCAAATTACGGATGATATGTTAGATAGATGGGGCAATGAGCATGAAGTTGGTAAAAAAATTAAAAAAGACTCCAAAAAAGCAAGCATTGCTTATAGGCTTAGTCGTATTGAATGCACGAAATATTTAAAACAGATACAGAATAAAAATTTCAAAACGATGCAAAAATTCTTTGGTACAAATAAGGAGGCCTTGCTATACATGTCAAGTCTTGTAAACTTTATTATCAATCGTGTTAAATAAAGAAAAAGATTTTTTAATTTATGAAATGACTCGCATTAAATGACAATTAATGAAAATGAATTAGCTGCTGCTCGTTTGGCTTGGGGTGACGGTATGATTGCAATTTCAAAAGCTTATGAAAAATCAGGCATTGATAATGCCAAGATAGTTGCAAATGAAATATTAGATCAGCTATATGGATTTGAGTTTGGCCCTGTCTTATTTAAACCAACTCTTAGTGGGGGCAACCAAACATTTCGATCAAATAAAGAGGGCACTTTATCTTACTTTATTGGAAATAATCCAAAGTATCCTTTGGATAGTGGATTTGGAATTAAATATTGGTATGAATTTAAATCAGAGACATCCTCAATATTTGTAGAGAAGAATATTGCCATGTGGATGGGTTGGGTAACACTGATCGACAAAAAGGGAGTTCAGGTTAAAGTTGATAAAAGCTGGGGATATAAAAAAACTGAAAACGGTGCCTTGAAAATAGTATTGCACCACTCTTCACTTCCTTATGAAGTATAAAACTCATCTTATTTTTAGAGACCATATTATACTTAATTAGGATACTGTAAATTTAATTGCTAGTAATCTTTTGTAAATATTCGAGAGGTTTCCCATCTATCGTAAATTCATCGAAATTATTTGAATTAAATGTAATTTTTATAAAATTTTCTTTTAGATTAAAAAAGCGTTGAGGAACATGTACCCATTTCGAATAAACTCTTGTAATTTTTATATCATTTATAAATAATTGTAAGTATCCCATATTAGATTGATTTTCATTTCCAATTTGTGAGGGGTTTAATGTAAAATTTTCTAAATCTATATATAAATTATATCCATCTACTTTATCTTTCATAATTTCCAAATTAATCAAAGGATAAGGCTTCTCGACATCTATCTTGTTTCCAGGGTGATGAGCAAAACAATTAACGGATATAAATAATAAAAATATTGAAAATTTAATATTCATTATGAATAAATATATTATTTATTACTCTATGTTAAACAATTATCTGTTTCAAATTTATGTACATAAATCTCTCGAGTACATTTCGATGAAAGAATTATCTTTATAATTATAAATCGTAATATTAATTATTTTTTTATCTGATGATTTGTTTTGTATAAAGATTCTACAATCACCAGTATTGTATCTATGAAATTCATAAATTTTTTCTATTTTTGAAAAATCAGCCTTTCCATACTTTAAGACTAAATCATTTAAGGGTTTATTTAAAAATAGCTCTATACCTTTGAAATGTTCAACAATCTCGTCATTTTCTTCAACGGTTTCCTCCACCTCTGGGGTATATATAATTTTAGGGACAGGTTCTGGTTTTATAACTTTCTCTTCCACATCAGTTGTCTCACAGCTCACTGTAATAATAAGTAATGAAATAAAAATGAAATATTTAAATGGAATTATAAAAGTCATCAATTTCCTAAATTATTAGGTAAATAAAGTTCACATGCAATTTCTATATTAAAAACAAAATATAACAATTGAAACTAAGTTATATCTTGTCCACTTTTTTCTTCGAGTTATATAGTTTATAATCTTATTTGTGAAATTTAAATATGAACAACCATTTGTTTGTCATCAATCTTATAAAAGTGTTTTAGGACAAAGACCAATCTGGGACTGGAGGCATGACAAGTTGCTATGGGTGGATATTTATGAAAATAAAATAATCGAAACAGATCAAGAGAATAGCGGAGAGCGACATTTCACTGTACCAGACGGTGTGACTAATATTCTTTTACAAGACAATAAAAACTATATCATGAGCTCTTACGACTCTATTTTTTCTATTCATCCCTCTCTAACAAAAAAACAACTTCTTACAAAGATTAAGTTTGAGAGCCCTAATAATAGAATTAATGATGCAGATGTAGATTTAAACGGTCAGATATGGATATCTACTATGGATATTCAGCAAAAATCTCAGACGGGAAAGGTCATATGTCATGATTCTAATTTAAAACCAATTTATTCTGATAACTCTTATATTATTTCCAATGGACCAGTTTTTGATTACGAGAGAAACGTAGGTTACGTAACTGATTCTATAAAAAGAATAATTTATATCTTTTCAACAAACGACTTGTCTCGTAATGGAATAAACAAAAAAGTTTTTCTTTCTATGAACAAAATTGATGGAAACCCAGATGGAATGACAGTTGATAAAAGAGGTAACTTATGGGTTGCAATGTGGGGAAGTGGTAAAGTTTGCTGCTTTGATAAACAAGGCAGCCTCAAATTAATATTACAACTTCCTGTTTCAAAAGTAACAAGTTGCACGTTTGGCGGAAAAAATTTAAATGAGCTTTTTATTACAACAGCATCTGTTGGTCTAAATGATATTGAGGCAGAAAGACAACCACATGCAGGAAAACTGTTTAAGTTCGTAACCCAAGAGCAAGGGTATGCCTCAAACTGTTATAGATCTGAAAACATCCCTGACTTGTATCATTAAATATGAAATTTAATCAAAATCAGATTGGTGACATTATTCAAATGGCCTGGGATGATCAAACTGATTTTAGTCATATAACCAAAATTTATGAAATTACTGAGGGGGATGTAAAAAAAATTATGAAAAATAGTATAAAACGAAAAAGTTATGAAATTTGGAGAAAACGAATTCATCAAAGAAGTGCGCAAAGAACCCAGCTCAAAGGAAAAATAAATGTCTAAAGCTTTATTTGGAGCAGGATGTTTTTGGGGACCAGAAAAAAAATTCTCTCAGATCAAAGGAGTAATTGAAACCCAAGTTGGCTATTCTCAAGGTTTAACTGATAAAACTACATATGAAGAAGTTTGTACAGGTAATACAAACCATGCTGAAGTTGTTTTCTTAACTTTTGATGAAGAAAAAATCTCATACGAAAACTTAGTGGAGTTTTTCTACCAAATTCATGATCCCACAACTTTAAATCAACAAGGCCCAGATCGAGGCTCTCAATACCGCTCAGTTATAGCTTACTATGACGATACCCAATTAGAAGTAGCTAAACAGATCACAGACAAATTAAATGAAAGTAAATTTAATCAAAAAATCACAACAATTATAGAACCTGTAAAAAACTATTGTCCAGCTGAAGACTATCATCAAAAATATATGGAGAGAAAATACTCCTTTTTAAACTTCTAAGCTTCTATATGGGAGAGTAGGGATAAATAATTTTAGGAAACTTGTAAAAAGATTTTCTTCTATAATATTTATTCACAAAATAATTTGATTCTAATCGCGTTAAAGACAAAGCTTTACCTTTAATAAACTTAAATTCAGAAATATTTTTCAGCTTCTCAATTCCATTTCCTATTAGGTAGTAATCTTGACTCAATAAATCAATAAGATCAGAATCAATTTTCAAAGTCCTTGTCTTTCCAACCAACTTTCCAGATTTATCAATTTTTTGAATAGCTAAATCTCTTCTATTTGTATCAACTAAACATAAGACATTTTTAGAGGGTCTCTTTTTAAGCCCCAAAAAGAAATGCTCAAAAATAGAATAACTCACTATTTCCACCTTGTGGTTTATAAAAAAACCTTTCATGAGCGCATGGCAATTTCGTATAGCAGTAAAGCGCGCTGGTCCTTTATTGAGATGTAATTTCTTAATGTATTCAGCCTTTATCTTTGTTTTTTTTACTAATTCAGCCAACAACTTAGATAAAACCTTTTCGTGTCCAAACTCACTTTTTACTGTTTTATCCCAAATAATTTTTTCATTTTTAAATAAAGTAATAGAACAGTATGATAAAGAACTATCGATGCCGATTTCAAAGTTTTTCATTTTATTAGTCATTTTTACATCTAATTTTGTAATTCCAATGAATACATCCTATGCAACAAGCGTAAATGATACAATTCCAAATAATATTTTAATGTATCACCGTTTTGATGAAATTAAGTATCCCTCAACAAATATTCGAAAAGAACAATTAGTTAGTCATTTAACATATTTAAAGGATCAAGGATTTAAATTTATTTTAGTAAAAGATCTTTTGTTCCCAGATAAATTACAAGAAAAATCTATTTCAATAACAATCGATGATGCATATTTATCATTTTATGAGGTGGGTTTACCTGTTTTTGAAAAATTCAAAGTACCTATTACCTTATTTTTAAATACAGAAAATATTGGTGGGCAAAATTATATGTCTTGGGGCCAACTAAAAGATGCATTAAATAGAGGTGTCGACATTCAAAATCACACGCACTCTCACTCCAGCTTACCCACTCTTAATGAATTAGAAATAGTGAATGAAATAGAAAAATCTCAAAAGCTTATTTTGGAAAACTTAGGTATTACCCCCAATTTATTCGCTTATCCTTTTGGTGAGAACAGTTCCACGGCACAAAAGATTGTCTCGCAATATTTTGATGCTGCCTTTGGTCAACACTCAGGAGCCTTTTCGATTAATCAAAAATATTTTATTCCAAGATTTCCTCTTAATGAAAACTATGGGTCTATTGATCGTATCAAAGATGCTTCAAGTGTTTTACCTTTTAAAAACGTAGAAATTCAACCAAGAAATCCTTATCAAATAAAACCAATTACAAGATATGTTCTAGACTTTCAAGAGGACGCATCGAACATCAATTGTTTCATCAGTGACTTTCAAGGTTCTTTTAATCAAACATCAACTAACCTAAACAGTAAATTGTTAATTGAGCTAAATAGACTTCCTGTAAAAGGTAGACTAAGATTTAATTGTACGAAGGTTAATAACGGTATTTTTTGGTTTGGCTATCAGTATTTAATTAATTAATTTTGATACGATCAAAACCTTGAAGATTATTTGAAGCAATGATCAGTTCTAATTTATCAACGTATTTATCACCAATTTCAGCATAAGCTGCTAAATATTTAACCTTCATACTAATGGGGTCTGTATATTTTACCTGCTCATCTATACGCCTAACGACACGAAAATTATAATACGCAGGGTGCGTGTTGATATTAAACATATAAGCCTCAACGCTCTCAGATAAATTATTAAATTTTAAAACGGCATGAGTTTTATCCTCATCTCTGTCTTGGGGAATAATTCCTCTATCTTCACGGGTCGTCCATTGGCCATAAAGTGCGTTACCTTCATTAGCAAACCTTGACTGACCCCAACCACTCTCAATAATCGCCTGCCCTAGAGCAAGGGAGATAGGAATAATGTTTATGCGTTGTTTAAGTTTTTTAAATAGTTTTTTGTTAATTTCGCTATAATCTAATTTGTACTTTTTAGATAGTCTAATCACCTCATTGGTTTCATTTACATTTAATTCTTTTCTAGCAAACTTTTTTTCTATATTCACAACCATTCTTCTTTCTTGCATGATTAAAATATTGGTTTTGTAAATTATAGGAAGTGTGACGAGGTAAAATAATTTTTTCTTTATTGGAACATCTTGAATGTCTGAAAAATCTTTGGGCAATTCAGATATAATGGGAAGGTGATCGATATTCTTTTCAGTTAAACTCTCAGGCATAAAATTATTTTTTTTGTAATATTTATTTAAATCTACCCAACTATCAAATTCTCCTGCGTTAAGAAAAGAATTTATAAAAAATCCAAAAAAAAAAATAAAAAAACTAGGCTTCAACGGGTCGTACTTCACGGACTTCGGGAATATAATGCTTTAGCATATTCTCAATTCCCATCTTTAAAGTAGCCGTAGAGCTAGGACATCCCTGACAGGCTCCTTGCATTTGAAGGAAAACTATTCCTTCATTATATTTGTCGAAAATTATATCTCCGCCGTCCATCGCAACAGCGGGTCTTACTTTACTATCGAGAAGTTCTTTAATTTTCTTTACAACGTCACTGTCGTTTTCATCAATGACATGCTCCGTTGATGTTGTGTTTTCTGAAATGACAGGTTTGTTCATTGTAAAGTGCTCAATGATACAACCTAAGATAGCAGGCTTCATAAGAGTCCAATCATTATCATTGCCTTTAGTGATTGTAATAAAATCCGACCCAAAAAAAACTCCCTCCACGCCTTTAATATTGAATAAGTTCATTGCTAATGGAGAGTTAGAGGCAGATTCTTGATTTTGATAGAACATTGTTCCATCTGTCATCACCTCTTTACCTGGCAAAAACTTTAGGGTTGCTGGGTTTGGTGTCGGTTCAGTTTGTACAAACATTGATAATAATATGTCTATAAAATTGCAAAATTCAAGCCCAAGTGTCTACTTAAAACCGACTATCTTGTAGACTTCCTTTATAATAGGGCCTGCGATTGTGGATGCTTTTTCACTCCCCACCTGCAAAATCTTATTTAACTCATCCTTGTTATCGAGAAGATTGAGTATCTCTTTCCTCACGGGACCAACAACCTGAATTAAAGTGTCCGAAAGATCGTTTTTTAATTTTGAGTACTCTTTGCCCGCATAGCCCGCTAAAGTTTTTTCAATACTCTGGTCCAAGCAAGCAGACAGAATATTTATTAAGTTTAAACATTCAGGTTTATTTTGTAATTGGTCTTCATCTTCTGGAATAAGGTCTGAGTCAGACTTCGCTTTTCTTATCTTAGAGCTGATATCATCATCACTATCTGTTAATAAAATTCTGGAAAGCTCGGAAGCATCAGACTTTGACATTTTTTTGGTTCCATCCCGTAGACTCATCACCCTCGTAGCATTGCCATAGATTAAAGGTTCAGGCAGGGGAAAGAAATCGACTTTAAAATCATTATTAAACTTTTGTGCAATATCCCTTGATAACTCTAAATGTTGTTTTTGATCATCACCAACAGGAACATGCGTTGCAAGATATGCAAGAATATCAGCTGCCATTAAATTAGGGTAAACCATTAACCCAACACTTACGTTTTCTCTATTTTTTCCTGCCTTATCTTTAAACTGTGTCATTCTATTCAGCCAACCAATACGACTGACACAATTAAACACCCAAGCGAGTTGAGAGTGCTCTGCTACACTTGATTGTTGAAATATAATTTGTTTTTTGTAATCCACTCCTGCAGCAATAAACGACGCTAATACCTCTAGAGTGTTCGAGCGAAGCTCATTTGGAATTTGCTCAACCGTGATTGCGTGTTGGTCCACCACACAATAAATACATTCAAATTCTTTTTGAAGTTCCACAAAGTTTTTTATAGCACCCAGGTAATTACCTAAGTGCAGTGTCCCTGTTGGCTGAACGCCAGAAAAAACTCTTTTTTGGAAACTAGTCATTTTTTATTGTTAATAAAATTGATATCAGAATTATCTGATAAGATCGAGCGACTTCAGTTGATTCATAAAAATATCTAAAGAATAGAAATCAGATTGTTTTCTATAGATTTAAGCAGTTTTGTATCTTTTATTTTTTGGTTATTACTATTTGTTAATTGAAAAATATCAAAAACTTTCTCTCCATAAGTGGAGATTTTTGCTGATTGAACGCTAATTTGTTTATCATGAAACACTCCTAGAATGTCCATTAAAAGGCCTGGTCGATCGCCGGATAATATTTGAAAAGTAGTGACTTGCTTGCTCATCTCGTTATCAATTGTGATTTGAGGATTGACGGCTAGTTTTTGCTGATCTTGGGTAAAGGACTGTAAGGGTTTAAAATCTTTTTGATTAAGAGCGCTCATCACGTGTTTCGCTGTTCGCTTTTGCTCGTTGAGATCTAAAACACCTTTGTTAAAGAAGTTCGTTACCCAAAATACATCAATTACTTGATTGTTATTCAAAGAGATTATCCTGGAACTTAGAATGTTTGATTGAGAATGAGTAAACCCAGAGACAATGTCTTTTAATATACCGGGTCTATTTTTACTCGTTACAACAACTGCACTATATTCTTTATTTTCATAGTTTAAAAAATTTACTGAGTTAATAATTTTTGCCTTTTTATTTTTTTGATAAATTTTAAATATATCTACAATCATTCTGGACGAAAAGGCTTCCCAAAACGGAGCAGGAAATTCTTTGATGGACTTGTTGATAAATTTTTTTAGGCTTATATCGGATTGTTGTAATACAGACTTCTTCAAGGATTCTTGAACAGAGGATGAATAAGTTTTTGTATCTAAACCTCTTTGAAGAAAATCTTTTGCATTATAAAACAAACTTCGAAGCAAACTTATTCTCCATTCATTTAGAATATTTGGTCCAACAGAAGCGATATCACACAAGGTAAATAGAAATAATGAATTTATTTTTTCTTCTGTATTCGCAATAGAAGTAAATTTAGCAATTGCTTCAGAGCTTTGCGTGTCATTTTTAAAGGCTGTATCGCTCATTACTAAATGATGTTCAACTAGCCACAATGTCAATTCTTTCACTTCTTGTGATACAGGAAGTCTTTTTAAAATCTTATTAGTTAACTCTGTTCCATAAACTGAGTGATTTTTCGGCCCCTTCTTTCCGATGTCATGAAATAGTAAAGCGATGTGAAGGGCTTCTCTCGAGGATAACCTGCTATATATTTCATTATAAAAGGATTTTTGTCTTAGCTCATTTAGGTTGTGCAATGTTAACAATAAGTGTTCGTCTGTGGTGTAGTGATGATAAATATCAAACTGCACTTGTCCCCAAACTCTGCCAAACTCAGGAAATATTTCACTAAATAGCTGGGTATCATTAAAATCATGAAGGGCCTGTATAGGATTTTTTTTGGAGACGACAATATTTAAAAATGATTGGAGGTGTTGTTTATCAGTAGTTTTTTTTAAGACTTTTCTCCTTTCCTCAACGGTTTTTAAAAAGCGAGGATGAATGAGTAAATTATGTTCCAAGGATTTTTCAAAGACGTTTGCCCATTTTAGTTGAAGGTTTTTAGGGGTATTATTTTTTAAATTCAGAAAACCTTTTTCAATTATAAATTCTTTTTCTAGTGATTTAGTTTTAGTGGGTTTTCTTTTATAAATCGTTTTGATTATTAAATCCTCAGGAAGCTTCGAATAAAAGGCTCTTAAGAGAGAATTAATCTTTGCAACATTCACAAACAAATCTTTCATAAAAACCTCCACTCCTTTTTCCTTCTTTTTGTCTTTGTAAGAGAGTTTTTTTGAAATTTTCAACTGATTTTCAATAGATAGAACATCACCTTTGCTTTCGTTAAATAAATGAATAAATGCTCGAATGGTTAAGAGAAATTTCCAAGCATTCTTTAATTCTTTAATTTCCTCTTTGGTATAGATATTAACAGACGTTAAGTCTTCTAATTTATAAATATTAAACATAAAGATTGATACCCACAGTATGGTATGAATATCTCTAAGACCCCCAATACCCTCTTTGATATTCGGCTCTAAATTACTTTTAATTCCTATTCGATAGTCATGTCTTTCAACCAACTCTATAAGCTTTAATTCGCTGAGCTTTAGGGGATTTTGTTTTCCAATTAAAATTTTAATAGACCGAACAAACTCACCATATTGAATTTCATCACCAATAATAAAACGAGTCTCAACAAATTTTGTAATTGTCTTTGTATCTCTCTTAGAATCAATTAATGCCTGTTTAATTGTTAAGAAAGATATTCCAACTTCTAATCCAATATCCCAGAGTGTATTATTTAATTGAGTAATAAAATCTCTTATATTTTTATTAGATTTTTTATAAATAAATAGTAAGTCAACATCACTTTTTGGTGACAAGTCATGTCTGCCGTACCCACCTACAGCGATTAAAGAGAAATCTTCTATTGGATAAATATTATAAATTCCTTTAACTATTTCTTTTACAACTGTATCAACAAGATCTGTATGATTTTTATTAAAATAGAAGCCATCATTAGTTGATGCTAATTTTTGAAATAATTTAACCTTATTTGATTGATACTTCTTTTTTATTTGAGAGATATCTTTCATTAATAAAACTTTAACATTGTATATATGTAATGGTCTAAAGAATCAATTTATGTCATCAATAACTGTTTCAGACGTAATTAGTACTATTCTTCGAGGGCTGAGAGATGTTTATTTTTTGATTAGCTTATATGAATCTAACTCATCAAATAAAAAAAAAATAATCTGTTACCCTAGAAGGCCTTTCAATCCACTTTATTCTTTAGCTAAAGTTAGATGGGGCTTGCCAGTTAAGTTTACGTCCTCCCCAGAACTAGCTGACATAGAATTATATTTTTATGACAAAACTAATAGTAACTACCAAGTCTCTGAAAATCCAAAAAAAATAGTAATAAATAAAAATTGCACTGACATCAGTAAATCTAATGTTGATAGAGTTTTCTTAGAGATTTTTGGTTATTCTCTGAACTTAGATCCAAAAAACTATCATGGTTCAATTTTAGAAAAATCAGAGCAAAATGCAAAGCATGACGGGAAGATTATAAATAGTTCTTCGTTAGGATTTAAAATTTATAAAAATAAGGTTTACCAAAAATTAATTAATAATATTTATAACGAATTTGCTGTCGATTATAGGGTCGTATGGGTTAAAGATGAAATTGTATTAGCTTACGTGAAATTTGCTCAAAAAGAATATCGCTTTAAATCTAAAACTGTTTATTCAAAAATAGTCTCAATTTGTTCTTTATTTGAAAATGAAGAGATTAGTTTAATAAATGAATTTTGTAAAAAATTTAAACTAGATTTTGGGGAGCTAGACATTTTAAGAGATAGGGATACGAAAAAAATTTATATTGTTGATGTCAATAAAACTGCTTGGGGTCCGCCAGATAAGATTTCACTTGAGGATGGAAAAAAAGCTATTGCACTTATTAATGACAAGTTTAGAAAAAGCTATTTAATCTAACCCTCCCTATTAATTTAGAGAGGGTAAAATAAATATTACTAATCAATTATAACTTCGTAAATAGCAGTTGAACCCGAAAGTTCATAGGCTCCAATCAATAAAGGAGTTCCTTTTCTGACATGATAAAGTGGAGGTGTCTTGTCGGCAGGTATAAAAACTAATGATTCAGGAGATATGTCACCACCAGTTTGTTTTGTACCATCTCCAAAAAAGTTTCTACCATTAAAATATCCAAGAAATTTTGGTTTTACCATACCAGTAATATCGTACATCATGATACCGCCCTGTCTTTCAAGACCTACAAAAGCTATTGTTCTTCCATCAATTTCTCCAACTGTAAGAGCCTCTGGCTCTGCACCTTTATCGTCACTTCTGTCATCAAAAGATCCCGCATCCTCATTCCAGTTAAAAAAACCTGAAAACGCTGTTCTAACAGCAATATCATTACCGCTATCATAAATAATTTGTCCGGTATTACCGTCCAAAATTGAAAAAGATCTTCCGCCGTAGGTATAGATTTCTTCATAAAAACCGTCACCATCAGCATCTCCCATAGTAGTAGTTGTTTTTAACCTACCGAGATTTGATTTTTTTTGGAGCTCCGAGGCATTAGGAAAGACTGAAGGGTCTAAAGTTAAATCAGCGACCCTTACCTCTTCTGAGAATCCATCGTAATCTTTTGCATCTCCCTCATTAGCCATTAAAACATAATCATACATTTCACCATTAATCTCTTTACTGACAACTACCATGGTGTCTGGTTGATACATTCCTTTAACCGGCCAAGGCTGTATATTAACTCTGTTATCCTTATTTGAAGCATCAAGAGCGGACTGAGACCAATCTTTATAGCCTAAACCAAAGTAATCAGTAACTATGCCCAAACTAATATCTATCTTTGCAATAACGTTATTTTCTTGAAGAGCTACATAAGCTCTTTTAGAGTCACCGCTAACCGCTATAAACTCTGGTTCAGCATCATACAAAAAAGATGATCCAGGTTTTACAATTCTGCCACCCTCTGGAGCCCCATTGTAATAAAAGTTTATATTTCTGATTTTATCTTCACTAGGGCCGACAAACCATTTGTTTAAATCAATAATTGAAACAGATCCTTTGGGATCAACAGTGTAGTCATCATTTGGCTCACCCTCATTGGCGACCAATGCATATTTCCCATCCGGAGTAAATACAACATTATCAGGCAGCGCACCTACTGAGTACCCAAAAGCCAATTTTAATGTATTAAGATTATAGAACAAAACAGCACCATTGTCTTGTTTGTCTTCTGCCTCGATTGCTAAAGCAAGCAAACCTGCTTGTTCTGAAACAGCAACACTGTTTATTCCACCAACACCTGCTCTTGGTTTGATTGAAATTAATTTTTCTGTATAAGGTAATCTTGTAATATCTAAAACATCTACAGATTTTGTTAGATTGTTTGTTACAAATATTCTGTTTCTTTGAGAGTCGTAAGCTAAAATTTCTGATCCACCTTCGTCCCATGAAAAAGTTGAATAGCCTGAGATTTTATTAAGTTCCAATGCATTTACATTGAAAAAAACAAAGCTTAAAAGCATTGATAATAATAATTTCATTATTTTTTCTCCAAATACCAAAGAATATTAGATTTATTGATTATGTAATTTTAATTAAAAAAATATTAATCTAATATTAAAATTTTCTAATTAGGTTATAAAGCTGTTCAGTTTTGCCTGATTTTGGTACTTTTTGAATAGACGAAACCTTTTTTTGCTCTGCCAATGTTAAAGATTTAAGATCAAGCTGTTTTAATAAAAAAGAAGAACCCTTAGTTATAGAGTATAAAAAATTTAATACACACCCAATCTGATAAGCTAACTTTTTTTCGTCACTTGATAAATAAGATAAATAGGTACTTAATTCTTTTTCAATAACCCTTTGGTCTAAGATATTTTTCGTGTGCCTTAAATACACTAAATATGCAATAAATACTTTTTCTGATTGTTCTATTCCTACTAGAGGACTATTTAATATTAGGTTGAATGCATAAGAAGCTCTAATTTTGGCTGTTTGCTCCCATCCCAAATCTGAAATAATGCATGAGAGTTTTATTACTCTCAGTTGGTTAGGGGACATTTTTAAATTTATAAATTTTAAATAAACATTTTTAATCCAAGCAAAAGTCTTTTTATTAAATATTAAAAAACGACATCTACTTTTAGCTATTAATTCTAAAGAAATTTCAGTTGGATCTAAAAGCCTTTGCTTTTTGGGAAGATTTTCGTAAATGAAACCCTCTCTAATCCCGTATCTTGGATAAATAAACTGCTCGCAGTTTGATAATTTTAACACCTTGTCCAATACTTCTATTGCAATATGAATATGTTTTATTCTGTCGACAGAAATTTTCGGAATTTTTTGTAGGTCGTCAATCCCAATTTTTTGTAATTCTGATTTTAATTCATAAAAATTTTTCCGAGAGATACTCAAGTTGTGTATTTCATTAAAGGGCAATTTATTAAAATAAATATAACATCTTGCAATTGTCCTAAATGTTCCACCAATTAAATAGAAGATTTTTTGATTTTTATGTTTTGAATTTATTTCTTTGTTAATTTTTTTATGCTCTTTATGTTCTTTAGTGAAGTTTAATATACCCAAAGGAAAAGAAGATATATTTTTAATTTTATGTGGTGTTATTTGTGCTAATTCAAGACTGCCACCTCCCATATCAATAATGGTCCCATTGGCCCTAGGTATTGCAGAACGAACGCCTAGTGTGGCATAGGAGGCCTCTTGTCTTCCAGATAAAGTTAAAACTTTTCCCTTAAAAACTTTTTGTATCTTATTTGTAATTTGTTTTTTGTTAGAAGCATTTCGAATTGCTGCAGTACACAAAGCGACAGAGTGGTTAGGTTTTATTTCTTCAATTATTGAGTTAAAAAAAATTATTGAGTTGATACATTTTTTTTCAGCCTCTTTGCTGATCAATTTTGTTTTTGGAAGGTATTCACCTAACCCACAAAAAAATTTTTTATTATAGAGCACATCAGGGCTTCTCATATTGCCCCTAAATACACACAATCTTACTGAATTTGACCCTATATCTATTACTGCAATAGAATCTTTTTTATTAAGCATATTATATTGCATATATTTAACAGATGATTGAAAAAAAACTATTTTTATTACGTCACGCTAAATCCTCTTGGAAAAATTTAGAATTAGACGATCATGAAAGACCATTATCTGAGAGGGGGATTTTTAGTTGCAAAGTAATGGCAACGCATATTTTTAAAAAACTAAATTTTAAAGATATCTCAATTTTTTCATCGAATTCAAAAAGAACACAAGAGACTTGCAAAAAAATATTTAAAGACTCAATTAAAGTTAATTTTGAAAGTGAACTATATACTTTCAACTTTAACGATTTAATTAAATGGATAAAAAAAATTAAAATTAACAAAAATTTAATGATAGTAGGTCATAATCCAGCTTTGATTGATTTAATTAACTATATTGCAAAAGATAAAATAATAAAATTTCCAACATGTGCATTTTGCGAGATTAATCTATATATTAATTCCTGGAGTGAGATAAAAAAAAATACTGGTGAAATTAAAGAACTACAATTAGTAAAAAGACTTAAAAGTTATAATTACAAGAATGAATAAGTATTTTAATAGAGAAATATCCTGGCTAAAATTTAATGAGAGAGTAAATGAATTATCCTATGATAAAAACGTCCCAATTTTAGAACGACTAAATTTTATAAGTATTGCTGCATCAAACTTAGATGAATTTTTTTCAGTAAGAGTGGCTGGATTAATTGAACAGTTAAAACTCACTCCTAATAAAAAAAGTTTTGATGGAATGAAAATTGAGGATCAAATTAAAATTGTTGACTCATTAACAAGAGGTTTGATTAAAAGGCAAAATGAATCGTATGGTCAAATTGAAAAAGAATTAAAAAAAAATAAAATCTATATTTTAAGAGATAAGTTTTTAAAAAAACATTTGTCCCACATAAAAAATTATTATTTGAATGAAATTATTTCGATTCTGACACCAATTACAGTTGATAGCACACACCCTTTGCCCTTTATACCAAATTTAAGTTTGTGTCTTATCGCTAAAATTAAAAATAAAAAATCAAAAAAAGAATTTATCTCAGTTATGAGAGTATCAGATTTAAAACAACGCTTTCTTAAAATTATTGATAAACAGGGTATTTATTTTTATCCCGTAGAGTCAATAATTAACAATTATGTTGGGGATGTATTCCATGATTTTGATGTTATTGATACAAATCTATTTCGCGTAATAAGGGACAGTGATTTAGAGGTTTTGGAGGAGGCAGACGATCTTATCAGAGAGTTTAAAAAACTTGTCAGGGAAAGAAAAAGAGGACAGGTAATCAGATTAGATGTTCAAAAAAGTCTTAATAATAATTTTAAATCATTCATCATTAACGAGTTGAATGTATCTGAAAATGAAATTTTTGAATACGAAGATCTACTGGGGTTCGACCAATTATCAGAAGTCTTTGGAAATATAAAAAACAAGAATTTAAATTATAAAAAATTTAAACCTCGTTTCCCACAGCGAATAAATGATTTTGGCGGTGATTGTTTTGCAGCAATCAAAAAAAAGGATTTAGTTGTACACCACCCTTTTGAGTCTTTTAATGTTGTTGTTAGTTTTTTAGATCAAGCATCAAACGACAAAAACGTTGTGGCAATTAAGCAAACTTTGTATCGTACTAGCGATCAATCGCCAATCATTGATGCACTCATTCGTGCTGCTGATGCTGGTAAATCTGTAACAGCAGTTGTTGAGTTAAAAGCAAGGTTTGATGAAGAAAAAAATCTACAGTGGGCATCAAATTTGGAAAAAGCTGGAGTTCAAGTAGTGTATGGTTTTTTAAATCTAAAAATTCATGCAAAAGTTTCCTTAGTTACTAGAAGAGAAAAAAAAAATTTAGTCCATTACGTTCACTATGGTACTGGTAACTATCATCCTCAAACAGCAAAGGTTTATACAGATCTATCATTTTTTACTTGTAATAAAGATCTAGCATCTGATGCTATAAAATTATTTCATTATATGAGTAGTTACAACATGGCAAAAGATTTTAAACGAATATCTTTCTCTCCATATAACTTAAGACAAAAACTATACGAACATATTGACTACGAAATAGGTTTATCAAAAATTAAAAAGCCAGCTAACATATGGATCAAGATGAATAATTTAGTTGATCAAGAAATAATTAACAAACTTTACGAAGCATCTAAAGCAGGAGTGAAAATTACTTGTTTAATTAGAGGTATCTGCTGCTTAGTTCCTGGTGTTAAAGGAATGTCAGAAAACATAGAAGTTAAAAGTATTGTAGGAAGATTTTTAGAGCATTCACGTGTAGTTTGTTTCGGAAAAGGCAATAAACTACCCAGTAAAAAAGCAAAAATTTATATTTCATCTGCTGACTGGATGACTAGAAATTTTGACAGGCGCGTGGAAACATTAGTTCCTATCGATAACAAAACTGTTCACGAACAAATTTTATATCAAATTATGTACACTGCCATTAACGATAATCAAAATACTTGGATACTCGACTCAGATGGAAATTATCAAAAAATAAACTCTAAACTAAAAATAGACTCACATAAATATTTTATGACCAACCCTAGTCTCTCAGGGAGAGGCACTGCTGCCAAAAAGGTCTATAAAAAAATAGAAAAACAATAAAATGTTATTTGTATTTTCTATTGCTGTTCTTTCCTTAAACCTATTTTTGTTTTTTAGTACTTCAATTAATATTTTTTTAATATCAATTATTTCTCAGAGTTTAGTTTATTTCATTTCTTATTATTTCTTTGAGAGCTATCTTGAAAAAAAAACTTTTGACCTAAGAAAATCTGACAATATGTTATTTACAAAAGTCCGAAATATTTTAGAAGAGACTCTTTTAGACAAAGAAAGACGCATCGAAGTTGGTGACAAACAAAGTTTGGAGTATCAAGACATTCTTAACTCCTTAGACCTCTCAATAGTTATTATAGATTACGATTATAATATCATATTCGTTAATAATAATTTCAAAGAGACATTTAATTTAGAAAATGCAGATAACCTTAAAATAGGTTTAAGAGACTTATCTTTGTCTGAAAATCTAAGTAACGCACTTAAAACTAAATCAAAAAAAAATTTTGAGTGGAACAGATTAATACCAAATGACCGATATTACGACGTTACAGGATTTCCAATTAACGATTTTTTTTGCGTTGCTTTTAAAGACATTACTGCAATTAAAAATCTTGAGATGGTAAGAACTGACTTCGTAGCTAATGTAAGTCACGAATTAAAAACTCCACTCTCTTCAATAATAGGATATTTAGAAACACTTTTAACTGTTGACGATGAAAAAAATAAAAAAAAATTTATTTCAATTATTCAAGATCAGTCAAATCGAATGAACTCTTTGATTGATGATCTATTAAGTTTAAGTTCCATCGAGAATAAAAAAACTAATGAGAATGACCAATTTTGTAATTTATTAAATACCGTTAAAATTGGAATAAACTCATTGGAGTCAAAAATTTTAAAGAAAAAAATAAATGTTGATATTAATTTAGACCAATCTCTTTTAGTTGGATGTCCTCATGAAGAATTTATTCAAGTGGTTGTCAATATCGTTAACAACGCTGTTAAATATTCAAAAGATGGTGCTAAAATTTTAATTAAAGCTCGTGAAAAAATGAATACTAGTAATATGACTGAATATGTCGAAATTTCCTTCAAGGATAATGGCATAGGCATTGCAGAAGAGCACATCTCAAGGCTTACCGAGAGATTTTACAGAGTGGACAGTGCTCGATCCAAAGAGGTTGGTGGTACTGGATTAGGCCTTTCAATTGTGAAACATATTTTGAATAAAAACATGGGTTTTATTGACATAAAAAGTGAAGTTGGAAAAGGCTCAGAGTTTTTAATCACAATTCCAAAGCATGCTTAATAAAACTTTAACATATTTGTAACATAAGATTTACTTCTAATGGATATTTTTAGCTCAATTTAAACAACATAAAGGAACTTAACTATGAAAAAATCTATGTTAACTTTTCTTGCTCTAGCAGTAAGCGTACTTTTCTCTGCTGAAACTTTTGCAAGAGATCAAATTAATATTGTTGGCTCATCAACAGTATACCCATATGGAACAGTAAACGCACAAAGACTCGGCGAGTCAGGTTTTAAAACCCCCACTTACAACCCAATTGGAACTGGTGGTGGAATGAAAGCATTTTGTGCTGGTGTGGGAGTTGAATTTCCAGATATTACTGGAGCGTCACGACCAATGAAAGCTAAAGAAGCTAAATTATGTCTTGAAGCCGGTGTAACAAACGTAATTGAAGTGATGTGGGCTAATGACGGTATTACTTTTTCTCACTCCAACGAAGCAGAACCTTTTTCTCTAACAAGAGAAGAAATCTTTACAGCTATGGCTGCAAAAGTTGTTGTTGATGGTGAAGTGGTCGAAAATCCATATCAAACTTGGAACGAAATTAACCCAAGCCTTCCAGCATATAAAATTGAAGTATTAGTAGCTCCTCCAACCTCAGGAACAAGAGATGCATTTGATGGTAAAGTAATGGAAGCTGGATGTACATTAGAAGCAGTAACTGGCAGTGACGATGGATGTACTGATTACAGAGAAGATGGAAAAATCATCGAGATGGGTGAGAATGACACTCTTATTGTTCAAAAACTAGTTGAGGATCCAGAACGTTTTGGTTACTTTGGTTATTCTTATCTAAAAGACAACGGAGATAAATTACAACCATCTACTGTTGAGGGAGTAGTACCATCTGCTGAATCCATTGCAACTTATGAGTATCCAATGGCAAGACCTCTTTTCATATACTTAAAAGCAGATCACATCGGGGTTGTACCTGGCATTCAGGAGTTTGCACAAATGATGGTAAGTGATGAAGCAATTGGTGATAACGGTTACCTAACAAAAATTGGTGCTGCACCTATGGTACCAGACCTTATCAATAGAGTAAGAAACGTTACTGACAGCTTAGATGCAATGGGATTTGATATTGCAGCATGTGCTGAAAAAAAACATCCATTAAAAGATGCTGGTTACGCTTTTTCAAGCGGACTTTGTAAGTAAGCATTAATTAATTATCTTATTTTTAGGGGCAAGATTTCTTGCCCCTAAGACAAAATCAGTTTATAGAGGAATAGGACAGTATGCTTTATTTATCACTTGTTTTTGTTTTTATACTTTCTTACTCTTTTTACTTCTATGGTAAAAAAAGAGCATTAAGCCTAAAATTTAAAAAAAATGAAAATCTTTCCTCTCTTCCAGATTATTATGGATATTACGTTGTCCTTTTAGTTTTTTTTCCAGCAATAATTATTTGGTTCTTTTTACTTATTTTTAAATCAAACTTTCAAGAGATGTTTGTAATGTCCCCTGTGTTATTTCCAGATGTCGCTACATGGAGCTCTGGAAAATTCGGTTTAATTATGAATAAGATTAGCAACCTATCTATGATTGTTAATTTATCAGAAATTGATTTGACCGTAGGCGATAAATCAATTTTAAAAATGGCCAGTGAGAGTGAGATAATTGCAGCAAAAAATTTAGCAAATTTTGACAAGATCTACGGATGGTCGAATTTAACTCTATTTATTATTCTACCTGTGCTTTTAGGATTTTTGGCTACGAAATCAATATCAGGAAAACTAAATGCACAGCCAATTGTTGAGAAAATAATTTCATATGTTATCAAGGGCAGTTCTTATATTGCAATATTCATTACTTTTGGAATCTTCTTTTCTCTTGTTTTCGAGGCCATTAATTTTTTTCGGTACGTAAATTTTATGGACTTTTTCTTTAATACGGCATGGAATCCCAATAGAGCTTTTGTTATCAATGCATCAGAAGGCTTCGATCAAGAGGCTTTAAAAGAGGCTTTTGGTTTTGTACCTTTGCTTACCGGAACGCTTTTAATTGCATCTGTTGCCATGTTAGTCGCTGTTCCTTTAGGACTGCTAACAGCAATTTATTTAGCAGAGTATGCGTCATCAAAAGTAAGAGATATAGCTAAACCAATAATTGAAATTCTTGCTGGCATACCCACAGTTGTTTATGGATTTTTTGCTGCTTTATCACTGGCACCTTTCATAAAAGATGTCGGTGAAGGCGTTGGATTACCGGTGTCCGCTGAAAGTGCTCTAGCTGCAGGTTTAGCGATGGGTGTTATGATCATACCTTTTGTTTCCTCTCTTAGTGACGATGTCATAAAAGCAGTTCCTCAATCTTTAAGAGAGGGTTCTTATGCAATTGGAGCAACTAAATCAGAAACTATTAAAAAAGTAATTTTACCAGCAGCTCTAGCTGGAATAATGGGCTCATTTTTATTAGCTATATCTAGGGCAATAGGTGAGACAATGATTGTCGTTATGGCCGCCAGCCTAAGAGCAAATCTTACTTTTAATCCCTTGGAGCCAGCGACTACAATAACAACACAGATTGTTACAAGTTTGATAGGAGATGTCGAGTTTGATAATCCAAAAACCTTAGTTGCTTTTGCTTTAGGCCTAACTTTATTTGTAATGACATTAATTCTTAATATTGCTGCTATAACAATAGTAAAAAAGTACAGAGAAAAATATGAGTAGTTTAGAAAAGAGACTTGCAGCAGAGAAACGTTTCAAATTTTATGGAATGTTTGCGATGACTCTCTCTTTGTTCTTCGTGCTTATTTTAATGTATAAAATTTTTTCTACCGGCAGTGGTGCTTTTGTTAGAACAACTATTAATGCTGATGTTTATTTTGACCCAAATTTTATAGAGGTTTCTAGTAACTCCTCCAAAAAAGAAATAATGAAAGCATCTTATGTTGATCTTGCTGATCAAGTGATTAACCAAAACCATCCTGGATTAGATGAAGAAAATTTTATTAAAGTCAGAGAAATGTACACAAGAAAATTTGATTATCAGCTGAGAGATTATATTGTAAACAATCCAAATGTAATTGGAAAAACTGTCAATTTAGATATATCTGCCTCATCAGATCTTGACCAAATTGTCAAAGGAAACTATCCAAGAAATGTTCCCGAAGCACAACGAAAAATAAATGATTATCAACTTTCTATCTTAGACTCTTTAGACTCCAAAGGTAAAATGTCTAAGACATTCAATTTTTGGTTTTTCACAAATGGAGACTCAAGAGATCCAGAAACAGCCGGAATACTTGGAGCACTTATGGGGTCTTTTTATGCTTTATTGATCTGTTTTAGTTTTGCTTTTCCAATCGGACTTTTGGCTTCTGTGTACTTAGAGGAATTTGTTAAACCAGGAAAAATAACTGACATTATTGAAGTAAATATAAATAACCTTGCGGCGGTTCCCTCTATTGTTTACGGACTTTTAGGCTTAGGTATGCTAATTGGAGTTTTTGGGATGCCATATCAAGTCCCTTTAGTTGGAGGATTAGTTTTAGGTTTTATGACTTTACCAACAATTATTATAGCATCTAGGGCATCGCTCAGAGGCGTCCCCCCTTCAATTAGAGAGGGAGCACTTGCTGTGGGGGCTACTAAAATGCAAACTGTATTTCATCATGTAATCCCTTTATCTTTGCCAGGTACTCTTACTGGAACAATTATTGGAATGGCACAAGCTTTGGGTGAGACAGCCCCTTTATTATTGGTAGGTATGGTTGCTTTTGTGATGGAAATACCGGGAGGGGCATTCGACCCTGCCACTGGTCTTCCTTCACAAATATATCTATGGTCTGAGAGCGCTGAAAGAGGTTTCCTCGAAAAAACATCTGCAGGAATAATGCTACTTTTATCTTTTTTGATTATAATGAATACTGTGGCAGTGTTGGTAAGAAGAAAATTGGAGGTGAAATGGTAGATCAAAACAGCAATTATGCTTTGCAAACAAGTGAGGTATATGTCCACTATGGAAAAAAAATGGCAATCAATAACGTTGCTCTTAATTTTCCAAAAAATGAAGTAACTTCTCTTATAGGACCCTCAGGTTGTGGTAAGTCGACATTTTTGCGATGTTTAAACCGTATGAATGATGTAATAGATATTTGTAATGTTAAAGGTAAGTTTTTGTTGAATGGCAATGTTGATATATATAGCCCTGATATACAGGTAGAAACTCTTCGCGAAAAAGTTGGAATGGTTTTTCAAAAACCCAATCCTTTTCCAAAAACTATTTATGATAATGTTGCCTACGGACCAAAAATTCATGGTATTGCTTCTTCTCAAAATGAATTAGATGAAATAGTAAAAGACTCACTTCACAGAGCGGGTCTTTATGAAGAGGTAAAAGATAGAATGGATGATATTGCTACCGGTTTATCAGGAGGACAACAGCAAAGATTGTGCATTGCAAGAGCGATTGCTATAAGACCGGAAATCATTTTGATGGACGAACCTTGTTCTGCATTAGATCCAATAGCAACCGCAAAAATAGAAGATTTAATTAACGAATTGAAAGAAAATTACACAATAATTATAGTAACTCATTCTATGTCTCAAGCATCACGAGTATCATCTAAAACTGCGTTTTTTCATTTAGGTAACCTTGTCGAATATGGAGAAACTGGTAAGATATTTACAAAACCTGATAAAGAACAAACAAATGACTACATAACTGGAAGGTTTGGTTAAAATGGAAACAGCACACACAGATAAAAACTTTGAACAAAAGTTAAATCATCTTACAGATAATTTAATTAAAATGAGTAATATTGTTGAGAAACAAATTGAAATTGCAGTAAATGTTATTAAATCTAAAGACTCATCTGATGCACAGACAACACAGAATCTTGATGAACAAGTTGATGAAGTGGAAAGAGATGTTAGGGATTTAAGTTTCGAAATTATGACTTTACATAGACCCGTTGCCAGTGATTTAAGACTAGTTTTCACTGCCCTCAAAGTTTCAAAAGAGCTTGAGAGAATGGGAGATCACTCTAGAAATTTAGCAAAAAGAGCTATTTCAATTTCTTCTTCATTTGACGAGGATTTAACGGACCAAATGCATAATTTAGGTAAAGGTGTCCAAAAAATGGTTAATCAAACACTTGAGAGTTTTTTTAAAAAAGATGAGGTACAGGCAAGGATCTCATGGAATCAAGATGCAGAAATTGACAGGCAGTACAAATCTTTATTATCTGATTTAATAGAAAGAATGCACAATAAAGAAACAAGTGTTGTTGATGAAGGCACTAAGCCAATTTTAATTGCAAAGTCCTTAGAAAGAATAGGTGATCATGCTACTAACATAGCTGAAGAGGTCATTTTTAACATTACAGGTCATTATATTGATTTAAAAAAATCTGATTTTGAATGACAGACAAGATTTTAGTTGTAGAGGATGAAAAACCAATCTCAGAATTAATTGGATTTCATTTAGAACAACAAAACTACCAAATAAAATTTTCATACGACGGAGAATCTGCAATCCAAGAGATCGAACATTGGCTGCCTGATTTAATTTTATTAGATTGGATGCTACCAAATATATCGGGCATTGAAGTTTTAAAGAGAATTAAAAGAAAAGATAATCTAAAAAAAATTCCAATTATAATGTTAACAGCTAAAGGTCAAGAGGATGATAAAATTAGAGGTTTTGAATTAGGTGTGGAGGATTATGTAACCAAACCTTTTCTTCCAAGTGAGATCCTTGCTAGAATTAAATCATTACTTAAAAGAACAAAAGCAAGAGAAGAGAACGACTCACTCAAGTTTCATGATATAAACATTAATCTCACCAACAGAAGGGCAACAAGGGGTGAGAGAAAATTAAATTTAGGACCGACTGAATTTAATCTTTTAAAATTTTTTATTGAAAATAAAGGTAGAGTCTATTCTAGGCAGCAACTATTGGATAATGTTTGGTTAAATGACGCTTACGTTGAACCTAGAACAGTTGATGTTCACATAAGAAGACTCAGAAAAGAGCTGAATTTAACAGGAGAAAAAGATTTCATTCGAACAGTTAGATCCGCTGGCTACTCTATCGATTCAGAAAATTAAAATGATTAAAATTCTTGTACTTTGTACAGGTAACTCTTGTCGATCAATTATAACAGAGGGGCTTTTAAACCATTATGGTAAAGACTTTTTTAATGCTTATAGTGCAGGAAGCCACCCTGCAGGATATGTGCATCCATTAAGTATCAAAACATTAGAAAAAAATAAAATTTTCCTAGACAATTTTAAAAGTCAATCATGGAATGATTTTTCAGATATTAATTTTGATTTGGTTATTACTGTGTGTGATAATGCAGCTGGAGAAACTTGCCCCCTGTATCTCAAAAATACATTAAAGGCACATTGGGGTGTAGCTGATCCTGCAAAATTTAAAGGCACTGAGGAGGAAGCTGAGATAGAATTTTTAAAAGTATTCAATGTTCTTAAAAAAAGATGTCTTGCACTAGTTCAAAATTATAAGCAAAACAACTTATTAAATATCGATCAAATAAAAGAAATTGGAAATTTAATCTAAATTTAACTTTAATTTAATATAAATGATTATTTTATTAGGTGGAAGATTGGCATTTCCCCTGTGATTGAAACATAGACCTCCTCTACTTGAAGAAAAATCATGTCAATCTTCCCAAATTAATTAAATAAACCTAAGATTAAAACTATTCCATAGGCTGTTAGAGATAAAAAAATTGCAGCAGAGCCCAAATCTTTAGCTTTCTTTATTTTGTTTGACTTATCCATAGTAATTTTATCACAGGTATATTCTATTGCAGTGTTTAGAGCCTCAATACTAAGTATGAGCAAAGGTAAAATTATCAGCCAAAGTATGAACAAAAGAGCCGGTTGAAAAATTACGATGTAAAGAGCAGACAAGGGAAACAATAATAGCTCTCTTCTTGCTGCTTTTTCTTGAAGGAGAATTTTTAGGCCTTCAATTGAACACCAAAAAGCATCTACTATATTTTTATTTTTAAAATCCATATCTGAAGTTTAACTACTTATGTGAAGTTTTTGTTAAATCTTGACTTTTTATTTTCAATTAACTTTTTTTTAACTCTCCATCTAAGATTGCTTCGAACAATATATCCAATACAGTTTTGAGACCCACATCGACACGGGTGATCCTCGAAACAAAACATGTCATATCCATAGTCGTAGGACAGCTCCTCGCCTTTCTTAATATCTTTAATTGCGCTAATCCATATTTTTCCTTTGATGATATCAGTTTCACAATTAGGGTTGCAGGAATGATTAATATATTTTGCTAAATTCCATGTTACTTTTCCATTGATGTCGTATTTTTGATTCAGTGTAAAAATGTAAACAGACCCGACTGTTTTAGCCCTTTTGTTTGCCTCTATGTGAACATCAGCAATCTTGTCGGATTGAGCTTTAGTTATCTTTAACCCGCGATATTCAATGATTCTAGTGCCAGCACAGATATCAGCTTTTGCAAAAAGACCAGATGCATGAATTTTAGAATTTTTTCTAATATAAAGCTTTTGTGAAGAGCCCATTTAATAAAACTTTAACAATCCTCAATATTATCAATCGTAGATATATCTATTTTTAGATTCTATGCAAATCAAAAAACATCGATCCATATTCATTTCAGACATTCATATTGGCATACGTGCTTCAAAAGTAAAGGAGCTCTTACACTTTTTAAAATATAATGATTGTGATCATCTTTATTTACTTGGAGATATTATAGACGGATGGCGTCTAAAAAAAAATTGGTTTTGGAATCCTGATTTTAATACTTTCATACAAAAAGTTTTACGAAAAGCACGCGCAGGTACCAAAGTCTATTATATACCTGGAAACCATGATGAAGTTTTTTCAGATTATTGTGGTTTTTCATTTGCAAACATTAAAGTTCGAAAAAATAGAATTCATACAACAGCGAACAATAAAAGACTTCTCTTAATGCATGGGCATGAATTTGATGGAATAGTTCTAAATTCAAAATGGTTAGCAAAGATAGGTGCCGTCCTTTATGACTACTCTGTTTGGTTTAATAATATTTTAAATTTCTGTCGAAGAAAACTTGGTCTTTCGTATTGGTCTTTATCAGGATATTTAAAAACACGAGTAAAAGATGCTCAACGATATATTGAAAATTTTGAAAATGCATGTCTTGAGAGAATAAAAAAAAATAATTGTGATGGAATTGTTTGTGGTCATATTCACCATCCCCAAATAAAAAAAATTGGTGATAAGACATATCATAATCTAGGAGATTGGGTAGATAGCTGTAGTGCAATGGTTGAGGACTTTAAAGGCAACTTGGAGTTAGTCTTTTGGAATGAAAAAAAAATCCAGTCTTTAGAAAAACAAACTCTTAATAAGGTATCTGCAGCTTGAAATTATTATTAGTAACAGATGCATGGAAACCTCAGGTAAACGGCGTCGTCCGTTCTTATCTGAATACCATACCGGAATTGGAAAAAATGGGTATGCAGGTAGAGGTAATACACCCTGAGTTATTTAAAGTTCGCTTTGGCCTTCCTTCGTATAATGAGATTAAAGTTGTGATTACTCGCAAAAAAACATTGAAAAATATGATGGATCAGATCAATCCTGATCATATTCACATTGCTACAGAGGGGCCCCTAGGTTTTTTGGCCAGAAAAATATGTCTTTCAGAAAAAATTATTTTTACAACTTCATTTCATACTCGTTTCCCTGAGTATATTCAACAACGTATAAAAATACCTGCAAGTTTCTTTTATTTCTTCATAAAGCATTTTCACAATAAAGCGAAAAAAGTTCTTGTTCCTACCCCATCCATGCAGGCTGAATTAATAAATATGAATTTTAAAAATACCGTTGTTTGGTCAAGAGGTGTCGATCATCAAAAATTTGGCAACTATCAAAAATTAGACTTAGGCCCAGGACCAATATTTTCTTATATCGGTCGAGTGGCTACTGAAAAAAATATTCAAGCTTTTTTAGATTTAGATTTAGAAGGTACTAAAGTTGTCGTTGGCGATGGACCACAGTTAAATAAACTAAAAAAAAAATATACAGATATAAAATTTGTTGGTTACCAGTTTGGCCAGAATTTAGTGAATTACTATGCTAGTTCAGATGTAATGGTTTTCCCTAGCAAGACTGATACCTTTGGAAATGTGGTAACTGAGGCAAATGCAACCGGCACACCAGTCGCTGCTTATGATGTAACAGGTCCTAAAGATATTATTGTTAATGGGGTCAACGGTTTTATTGGTGATAACTTAAAAGATAATGTTTTGAATTGTTTGACTATCGATCGAAAAAAATGTCAAGAATATACAAAAAAATTTAACTGGTATGAGTGTTCCAAGGTTTTTTATGATAATATTGTGGCTTGAACTTTACACATACTCTATCTGATTCTAAAAATTGGATTATCAATCATAAAGACCAACTAGAGATTAATTGGAGTGAAAAAGATATTGAGCTTCACCTCAATAAAGAAACAAGTTTTAATATTTATCTTCTAGATCAAACTAACGTCAAAGGTGCTTTGATAGGACATTTTTTATATCAAGATCAAAAGGTCAGTGAATTTGAAATTTTACATATTGCTGTTTTGCCTGAATTTAGAAACCAAGGGTTGGGAAGAATGATTTTAGAAGAGCTTGAAAAACAACTCAAAAGTACTGGAAAATCATTTAAAATCTTTCTGGAAGCGAGTGCTCTTAATAATTTTGCTATTAAACTTTATGAAAAATTAGGCTATAAAGCCTACAATGAAAGAAAAAACTATTACCGGAGTAAGTCTATAAACGCTCCAAATACGCAAGACGCAATTTTGTTTGCAAAATCCCTTAATGCCATCAAATAAGAAATTTTATATTAGAACATTTGGTTGTCAGATGAATGTTTATGACTCTGATAAAATGAAAGATATTTTTCTATCGCATAATATTAATCAAACCGATGACTTTCAAAATGCAGACTATGTAGTTTTAAATACTTGCCATATCCGTGAAAAGGCAACAGAAAAAACATTTTCAGATTTAGGAAAAATTCACAAAAAAGGTAAAGAAGATCAAAAAGTTATTGTTGCCGGCTGTGTAGCTCAAGCTGAAGGTGAATTAATTCAAAAAAGGGCACCTTACGTGGACTTAGTGATCGGACCACAATCTATTCAGTCATTAAATAAATTTTTAGATAAAAATAACTTACCTAAGACATCTATCACTGAATTTGATGTGAATGAAAAATTTGACACACTCAATCATATTAAAACGAATACATCGAATAAATCTGCATTTGTGACTATTCAAGAAGGTTGTGATAAGTTTTGTCATTTCTGCGTTGTTCCCTATACAAGAGGATCAGAATATTCAAGAACAGTTAAGGAAATCTCTGATGAGGTTAAATCTTTAATTGATCAGGGGGTGGTGGAATTCACACTTTTAGGTCAAAATGTTAATGCCTATCATGGTTTAGATACTCAAGGTCAATCAAATAATCTAGCATCTCTTATTAACAGTATTAGTTTAATAGATGGAGTTGAAAGAATTACTTATTCTACAAGTCACCCTGTGAATATGACTGATGATCTAATTTCCCTTCATGGTGAAAACTCTAAACTTATGCCCTATCTTCACCTCCCAGTTCAATCAGGATCTGACAAAGTCTTAAAGCTGATGAACAGAAAGCACACAAGAGATTACTACTTTGAAATCATCGAAAAAGTAAGAAAAGTCAAACCTGACATAGCTCTCTCTTCAGATTTTATTATTGGTTTTCCAGGAGAAACTGACAAAGACTTTGAAGACACAATCGATCTAATTGAAAGAGTTAAATATATGAACTCCTACTCTTTTAAGTATAGCCCGAGGCCAGGTACCCCCGCGGCCGATCGTGAGGAAATAGATGAAGAGATCTTAAATGAACGTTTAAAGATCACACAAGATCTATTAAACGAACAACAAATTAAATACAACAACCAGTTTGTAAAGAAAACGGTGCAAGTTTTAATCAATGGTGCCGGTAATCGATCAGGACAAATCAAAGGGAAGTCACAATTTAATCAAAGTGTAGCGCTTCAAGGTGAAAAAGAGACTATCGGTCAAATAATTCCTGTACAAATTAAAGAGGTTTTAACACACTCTTTACTTGGAGAACAAATTTAATTGAGTCCTGTAAATATTTCTTCTCATCAAAAGCAATTAGAGTTTGAGGATAATCAATTTCTCTCAAGCTTATTTGGGTATCACGATAAAAATTTAAAAGTTTTAGAAAACAAATTCAAAGTAAAGCTTTATACTAGAGGTAATCTTTTATCTATCAAAGGAAACCGAGATCCAGTTGAAAAAGCATATTTTATAATTGAAGGTTTATACAAAAAATTAAAAAATAATGATATTTCTGCAGAGGAAATTGAAAGCAATATTGATTTAGCAAAGCCTACCTATATCAAAGAGCAAATCGAACAAGATCAAAAGTTTCAAATTAATACAAAATTAAAAACAATTTATCCAAAGACTAAAAACCAAGAAATCTTTTTAAAAGAGATGAGATCAAAAGATATTGTTTTTGCAGTTGGTCCTGCTGGTACAGGTAAAACATATTTAGCTGTTGCTTATGCAGTAAGTTTGTTTGTTGAAGGTAAAATTAATCGCTTGATATTATCAAGACCTGCTGTTGAAGCGGGAGAGCGACTTGGTTTTTTACCAGGAGATATGAAAGAGAAGATAGATCCTTATCTGCGTCCTTTGTATGACGCTTTATATGAAATGATGCCAGGTGAGGAAATTGACCGAAAAATGGTCAATAACTTAATAGAAATTGCTCCCCTCGCTTTTATGAGAGGAAGAACCTTGAATAAATCCTTTATCATTTTAGATGAAGCACAAAATACATTATCCACACAGATGAAAATGTTTCTAACTAGATTAGGGCAAAATTCAAAAATGGTGATCACAGGAGATTTAAGTCAGAAAGATTTACCCGATAATGCAAAAAGTGGAATGCAGGATGCGATGGAAAAATTAGAAAAAGTAAAAGATATTGGCTTTGTACATTTAAATAGTAGTGATGTGTGTCGACATACATTAGTTGAAAAAATAATTAATGCTTACGATAAGTAATTTTGAGGATTAGTAACAAAAAATTTGTGATAGAGATAATCGGAGACGATAATTTAGAAAAATTTCTTAAAAGCTCAAAAGAAAAAATTAAAAAATTATCAGAATACTTTCAAACGATTCATCAAGTAGATCACAAAACACAAGTTACAATAAAAATAGTTTCGAATGATGAAATAAAAAGTATGAATAAAAATTTTAGAAAAAAAAATAAAATAACAGATGTACTATCTTTTCCTGATGGAGACTTTGCAGGTGATATAGCTATTGCAGACAGTTATATTTTAAATAAAAATAAAAAAATTAATGAACAAAATTTTTTTATGCTTGTGAGCCATGGATTACATCATCTATTTGGTTATGATCACTATGATAAACAATCAAGAAGCAATATGAGATTCTTAGAGAATACTTTTATGAAATTTTTAGGTTTAAAAAAAGTACATGAAAATTAAAAAAAATTTAGCAATTAAATTAGTCAAAGAACTAATACAAGATGAAAACTTTAAAAAAGATATTATAGACCTCATTTCTGCAACATCGGACAGCTCAGGGATTGCAAAAAGTGAGGAGAAGAAGATTTTTAATAATCTTTTGAAGGTACACAAAAAAACGGTTGATGATGTTATGGTGCCCAGGGGTGAGATAATTTTTATCGATCAAAACATTAACAAAGAAAATATCATTAAAATTATTAACAAAGAAGCACACTCAAGGATGCCTGTGGTAAAAAATGACTTAGAGCATTGCTTAGGAATGGTTCACATTAAAGACTTATTTAAAAAAATTAATAATAAATCTTTTAATATCAAGAGTTTACTGAGAGAGGTTATCTATATTCCTTCAGCGACACCAGTTTTCAACCTCCTACAAAAAATGAAAAAACAAAACATTCACTTAGCAATTGTGATGGATGAATTTAATAGTGTGACGGGTTTGGTTACCATTGAAGACCTAGTGGAAGAAATTGTTGGTGAGATTGAAGATGAGCATGATAAGGACGAAGCGCCAATGTACCGACAGAAGAACGAGAACATTATCATGGACGCTGCAATGTTAGTGGATGATTTCGAGAGGGAATTTGATGTAGATATCCCTGAGGACTTAAAAGAGGACGTTGGAACAATAGGCGGTATAATATTCAATATGGCAGGGCGTATCCCCAAGAAAAAAGAAAAATTCACAATTAATAAAAAATTATCTTTCACCATTCACAAGGTATCAACAAGAAAAATTCTTGAAGTTGTGGTCAGTGGTGTTAAATCTCATTAACTTATTAAGCTCTATATCTAGGCCATCATACCTAATAATTATTTGTTCTGTTTTATATATATTTTCACTTCCCCCGTTTGGTATATCTTTTTTCTATTATTTGTCTTTTGTAATATTTTTTTTAAATATTTTAAAAAGTGATGTTTTTTTTAAAAAAAAAATATTTTATTTTTTTTTAGTAACCCAATTAGTTACTCTTAGCTGGATTATCCAGTCATTTTATTCAGGAGGGACAGGATATTTATTTTTAGGAATAATTTTAATCTCTATCCTCTCTTTGTTTGTCGCATTTTTACACTATTCAGCAACTATTTTAATTTTAACGCTCTATAAAAAAAAATTATTTCTAATTTTTTTACTTCCTCTAGGCCTCTCTATAATTGAGTTATTAAAAGAATTTATCTTTGGGGGCTTTCCTTGGAATCCCTCAGCGATTATTTACTACAAAAATATTTGGATTTTAAAATCCTTACCTTATCTAGGCGTATATGGCTTAGGTCTTGTGGTTCATTTGATAGTTGGTTTAATGATTTATTTTCTTTATTACAAAAATAAAATCATACCTACTGTTTTATTAGCACTAAGTATTTTCTTTTATTTTTTTGGCTTTATTGAAAACAATAATGTTAAAAAAACAGAAAATGAGACACTTAATATACTTTTAATACAGCCCAATCTCTATGAGTCATTAGTTGAGTTTGATGTCCTTAAAAATATTGAAAAATATGAACAATTAACAATTGAAGCCCTTTCAAAATCACCAAAAACAGATTTAATTATCTGGCCGGAGGGGTCCTTACCTATTGATTTAAATAATAGGGTTGGACTACTGAGTAGAGTATCCTCGTTGATTAGTGAAGATCAAAAAATAATAGTTGGCTCAAGCGCCATTGAAGAGGATCAATTATTTAATCGTATGTATGTTATTGATCATCAGGGAAAGATCATAGATTTTTATGATAAACAAAAATTAGTTTTATTTGGTGAATACATACCTTTTATAAAACCCTTGGTGAGTAAGTTTTTAAACTTAGGAATGAATTATACACCAGGTAATGTTCAAAAAACTCTTAATCTACCCAAAGATGTAAATGCTATCCCCATGATTTGTTTTGAGTCAATATTCAATTATCAATCTATTAATAAAGAGATTTGTGGCTCAGATATGGTCATACAAACTTCAAATGACTCTTGGTTTGGTAAATGGTATGGACCCCATCAACATCTAGCAAACTCTCTTTTACGAAGTGTTGAATTTCAAAAACCTCTCATTAGATCAACACCCTCCGGCATAACTTCTATAGTGGATCATTCAGGTAAAATTATTCAAACTATTGCAAGTAATAAAAAAGGCTATCTGTATTACCAACACCCAATTACTAAAAACCAATCTATCTGCTCCTCAACACTAAACTCAGTGATGGTTTTACTTTTCTTAATTTTTTTATTTAGTTTTTTATATGTTCGAATCAAAAAATAAATATTTTGGAAGAAAGAAAGGCAAGTCGTTTGTAAGACTCGAACAGTACGCAAAGTATCTTGTTGAACCCAAAAAAACATTATTTAACAAAATTAAAACTCCCAGAATTTTAGAAATTGGAATAGGGGATGGAGAAAAAATAAGTGAAGATGCAAAATCTAATTCTAAAGCAAACTTTATAGGTTGTGATATTTTTGCTGATGGAGTGTTGAGAGCTATTCGAAACTCTGTTGATCATAAATTAAAGAACCTTCAAGTATTTCATTTAAACATCCAAGAGTTGTTACCTTTAATGCCAGATAACTATTTTGGGGAAATAAGGATATATTTTCCTGACCCTTGGCCAAAAAATAGGCATAAAAAAAGGCGAACCGTTAACCAAACACTTGTCAAAGACCTTACTAAAAAACTCAAAAAAAAAGGCTTTATTCGTTTTGCAACAGACCATGGTGATTATTTTATTGAAGCATTGGCTTTGATGAAAAAATTTAAATACACCATGCCAAATATTAGCCCGAAATCTTGGGAATACAGTGATTCCAATGCTTTACACACTAAATTCGAGAAAAAAGCCTTAGACAAAAATCATAAATTATTCTATTTTAGCGTTCTTAAAAATTATTAACCAACAATGAGGAGGTGGGTTATCCCGCCTTTTTTTTTAACTAGAAAAGATAATGCTAAATAACACAGAAATATTAAAAATTGCCGAAGTCGTCTCACAAGAGAAGGGCATCGAAATGGACATAGTCATGAAGGCTCTTGAGGAGTCTTTTGAAATAATTGGAAAGTCAAAATATGGTATGGATAATAATATCAAAGCAGTGATTGATCGAATGACTGGTAATATCAGTTTATCCCATATTAAAGATGTAGTTGAAACAATTGACCCTGTTTTACAGTCTAATCAAATTTTATTAGATCATGCAAAAAAGTATGATGCTAATACAGAAGTTGGAAAACAAATAACAATTCCTTTGCCTTCAGTTAATTTTGGACGAGTTACAGCCAACATGGCAAGACAAGTAATTTATTCAAGAGTAAGAGAGGCAGAAAAAAGTAGACAGTTTAATGACTTCAAAGACCGTGTTGGAGAAGTCCTATCAGGAATTGTTAAAAGAATTGAATTTGGAAATATAATTGTTGACCTTGGTAAAGCAGAGGGATTTTTGAGAAAAGATGAACTCATACCAAGAGAAAATTTTAAAAATGGAGATCGCATTAGAGCTTATTTTTTTGATATCAAAGAAGAAGCTAAAGGTCATCAAATCTTTCTTTCAAGAACACATCCTCAATTTATGGCAAAATTATTTGAACAAGAAGTCCCAGAAATTTATGAAGGTCAAATAGAAATTCTATCTGTTGCAAGAGACCCGGGTAGTAGAGGAAAGATTACAGTTCGTGCAAACGATAAGTCCATCGATCCTGTTGGAGCATGCGTAGGTATGAGAGGCTCTAGAGTCCAAGCTATTGTCAATGAATTACAAGGGGAAAAGATTGATATTGTAAATTGGAATGAATTAAAGTCGATGTATGTTCAAAACGCTATCGCTCCCGCACAAGTCGCTAAAGTCAATGAGTTTGAAGACTCTAATCGTGTAGAGATTGTTTTACCTGAAGATCAACTCAGCATCGCTATCGGTAGAAGAGGTCAAAACGTTAAATTAGCCTCAATTTTAACTAATTTAGAAATTGATATATTAACAGAAAAAGAAGACGCCGAGAGAAGACAAGAAGAATTTAAAAAAATTACATCTCTTTTTGCTGAAAAGCTCGACCTCGAAGACATGATCGCACAATTACTAGCGGTTGAGGGATACTCAAGCATAGAAAAAATAGCTAACGCATCAATTCAAGACATAGAAAAAATTGAAGGCTTTGATAATGAACTTGCAGCTGAGATATATGCTCGTGCAACACAGTTTATGGAAAATGAAAAAGCAGAACTTGAAAAATTAATCCAAGCTTCAAATTTAGATGATTACATTAAAGGAATATCAGAGTTTGATAATAAAATTTTAGCTACTTTGATAGAAAATAATATTTTTTCTCGTCAAGACCTTGCTGATTTAGCAACTGATGAACTAGTTGGTAAAGAGGGCATACTCCAAAAAAGAGTTGAAAAGTCTGCTGCTGAAAAAATTATTATGGACGCTAGGGAGATTTTTCTTAATAGCTAAATTTTTTGAATGACAAAAGAGACTAAGAACACAAAACCAACAACGACAAGCAAACCTGCCACACCCGCCCCTGCAGGCTCTGCTGCACCTAGAAAAAAACTTACTCTCAATACAACTGCGTTTCAAAAAAAACTATCATCTATTTCAGTTAACAACCTTTTAGATGAAGAACCAGATTATGAAAAAATGCCGAGTTTGGCAAAAACAAAAAGAAATAGAGAAAAACAAAAAACTAAATATAAACCAAACCTAACTAGCTCTCAAAAAATCGTTCGTGAAGTTGACATTCCTGTTAAAATCTCTGTTCAAGAATTAGCTAGTAGAATGTCCGAAAAAACAGGAGACGTTGTAAAAGCTTTAATGAAAAGTGGGATTATGGCTACAGCTAATCAATATATTGATGGTGATACGGCCGAATTAATTGTTACAGAATTAGGACACACTCCTAAGAGAGCAGAGGCAATTAGTCTAAAAGATGAAATTGCAAATCATCAAAAAACTAAAAATTCTAAAATCTTACCAAGGCCTCCAATCGTAACTGTCATGGGCCACGTTGATCATGGCAAAACGTCATTATTGGATGCACTCAGAAATACCAATGTTACCTCAAAAGAGTCAGGTGGTATTACCCAACATATTGGCGCTTATCAAATTCAACATAAGAACAATCCCATCACATTTTTAGATACACCCGGTCACGCAGCCTTTTCAAATATCCGCTCGCGAGGTGCTAATTTAACGGACCTTGTTGTTTTAGTAGTGGCTGCTAACGACAGTGTAAAACCTCAAACAATTGAGGCCATTTCACATGCCAAAGCAGCTAAAGTGCCGATCGTTCTTGCCATTAATAAAATGGACTTACCAGATGTCGATCCAAGCATTGTTAGAAATGATTTGTTAACACACGAAGTGGTCGTAGAAAGTTACAGCGGTGATGTACTAGAAACAGAGATATCCGCCATCAAAAAAACAAACTTAGAAAAATTACTAGACAATATTTTATTACAAGTTGAAATTTTAGACCTTAACGTCGAGCATGATAAACTTGCTGAAGCAATAGTTGTTGAGTCTAAAATTGAAACAGGTAAAGGACCGGTTGCAACAGTAATAGTAAAAAATGGAACTTTCAAAGAGGGGGATCATTTTACCTGTGGTTCAGCTTTTGGAAGAGTCAGAGCTTTACTCGATGAGAATGGAAGCAGAATTAAATCTGCAAATCCAGGTATGCCGATTGAAGTGTTGGGCTTTGACTCAGTCCCTCAAGCAGGCGACACAGTTTATGTTATGCCTAATGAAGATATTGCAAAAGATATTACAGAAAAAGTAAAAGAACAAAAAAAACTAGAAAACACTGAGTCAGTAAAAAAATCTTCATTAGAAGAAATGATGGCTAATGTATCGAAGGGAGACATGAAAAAACTTCCAATTATTGTTAAAGCAGATGTTCAAGGCTCTCTTGAAGCAATAGTTTCTTCCTTAGAAAAAGTGGGCAATGAAGAAGTTAAAATTAATGTTGTCCATAATTCAATTGGTGCAATTAATGAGAGTGATGTGAGCTTAGCGAGTTCCGCTCAAGGATTAGTAATTGGTTTTAATATCAGAGCTATCCCTCAAGCTCGAACAATTGCAAAACGCGATAAGGTAGACATCAGATATTATTCTATTATTTATGAATTAATCGATGATATGAAAAAAATGCTCTCTGGTCTTCTCACCCCAGACACTAAAGAGGAGATTATTGGTCACGCCGAAGTTCGCGATACTTTCAAATCTTCAAAGTTTGGCACCATAGCTGGTTGTTTTGTTATTGATGGAATAGTTCAAAATTCAGCCAAAATCAGGCTTGTTAGAGAAGGGAAGATTATCCATGAGGGAGAAGTTGGAACCCTGAAAAGATTTAAAGATGACGTTAAAGAGGTCAGAGAAAATTATGAGTGCGGTATTTCATTTAAAGATTACTCAGATATTTTAGAAAAAGATGAAATTGAATTTTACATAACTAAGGAAGTTCAAAAAGAATTGTAGTGTGGACAATAAGCCAAGTTTTCGAACCAAAAAAGTTGAACTTTCAATTAAAAGGCTCGTCTCCGAATATCTCGTAACCCAAAAAGATTATCTAATAAAATTTCCATCTGTTCGCTTTGAAATCACTGAAGTAAAAGTTAGTAAAGATCTAAGATTTGCAAAAATATTTCTTATTCATAATATTACAGAGACAGAATTTAAAGAATTTAACAAACTTTATCTCAGAGAAATACAAAACTTAATAGCAAGAACTCTGACAAGTAAATACACTCCAAAGATATCTCTAATATTCGACCAATCTTTTCAAGAGTCTTTAAAAGTACAATCACTGCTAGATAAATTATAAATTTTGATGAAAGAAAAGTTTCCTAGTAGTGGATGGTTACTTATAGATAAACCAGAGGGCATTGAGTCTTTTGGAGTTATAAGAAAATTAAAATTTTGTTATTCATTTAATAAAATTGGTTTTGCAGGAACCTTAGACCCTCTTGCTTCTGGTTTATTATTAATAGGTATTAATAAAGCAACTAAAAAAATTCCAAATATTCACCAATATCAAAAAAGTTATGAAGTCGAGATACGATTTGGTGCTTCAACAAACACTTTAGACTCAGAGGGGAGATTTTTAAAAATGAACCCTATTAGTCATAAAACTATAGACAGAGTTAATCATTTAAAAAAATACATAGGGGCATATGAACAAAAAATACCAGACTTTTCGGCTCACAAATTAAAGGGCAAGAATTTTTATGAGCTGGCTAGGAAAAATGAAAAAATTGAAGAGCGCTATAAAAAAGTATCAGTTCAGAGTTTAAAAGTTTTACTTTCTAGTACTTCTAAAATGAATATTGAGTTACATTGTCATTCAGGGTTTTATGTGAGGGCATTTGCAGAAGAGTTTGCAAATTCTTTAGGGGATATCGCATATGCTAGTATGATAAAAAGATTGAAAATAGGCACTTTTACTTTAAATCAAGCTATTCCCTATGAAAAAATTCTTGATTTCTCAAGCATAAATGATTTACATAGCAACCTTATTACCATTTGAACTGGGCGACATCCTGGTCGGATGATGTTTACTTTGAAAGGAGTATTGATGTCGGAAATACAAATAAACGATATAGCACGTGCTGATAATGACACTGGTTCACCAGAGTCCCAAATTTTTTTTCTCACAAAGAAAATTAATCTGTTAACAGAACATATCAAAATACATAAGAAAGATTTTCATTCTCGAAGAGGTCTGCTGATGATGGTTGGTAAAAGAAATAGATTGATGGCGTATTTAAAGAAGAGGAATGTAGGAAAGTACTCAGAAGTAGCAGATAAACTAAAACTAAGAAAAAAGTAATACTTTTTAATTAGTGTAATAAGTAGAAAAGAGGAAGATGAAAATAGAACATACTTTTACGTTGGGTAACCAACAAATCACTTTAGAAACTAATCGAATTGCAAAGCAAGCAGATGCATCTGTTGTTGTAACTTGTGGTGAAACCATGGTTATGGCAAACATATGTGCTGCCAAAACACAAAAACCTGATATCGATTTTTTTCCTTTAACAGTTAATTATCAGGAAAAATATTATGCCTCTGGAAAAATCCCAGGAGGTTTTTTTAAAAGAGAAGCAAGGCCAACAGAAAGAGAGACACTGATCTGTCGATTAATTGATAGACCTATTAGACCTCTTTTTCACAAAAATTTTAAAAACGAAACTCAAGTTACACTAACAGTTTTGTCATATGATGGATCAGTGGATCCAGATATCATAGCAATGTACGCAACTGGTGCTGCACTTGCAATATCTGGGCTGCCCGTAGCAGGAACACTTGGTGCAGCTCGAGTTGGTCATATTGATGGCAAGCTAGTAGCTAACCCAACGATTGAAGAGTTAGAAAATTCAGCTCTAGATTTAGTTGTAGCAGGTACAGAAGAAGGAGTTTTAATGGTTGAATCCGAAGCAAAGGAACTCCCAGAAAGTACTATGCTTGAGGCTGTAATGTTTGGTCATGACTTTTATCAAACTTTTATTAAAGAAGTTCATGAATTTGCTGGAATGACAGAGATCAAAAAATTTGATGTACCTTCATTACCTGATTTTTATGATGGTCTTCAAAAGGATATTGGCTCAAAAATTACAGACCCAATTAAAGAGGCTTATGGTCTTGTTGATAAACAAGAAAGAAGTCAGAAGTTAGAAGAAATCAGATCTTCAATTATAGATAGCGTTGAAGATGATCAAGTATTAGCCGCCACTACAATTATTAAAAATATTGAAAAAGATGTTGTACGTGGTGACATCATTAAAAATAAAAATCGAATTGATGGTAGAAAACTTGATGAGGTCAGAAAAATTACATGCGAATTAGACCTTCTACCTAGAGCTCATGGTTCTTGTTTATTTACTAGAGGAGAAACCCAGGCAATAGTTGTTACAACCCTTGGCACAGGAGACGATGAACAAATGATTGACTCTCTTGACCCTATGCACAAACAACATTTTATGTTGCATTACAACTTCCCCCCATACTCAGTTGGAGAAGTTGGAAGAATGGGTTCAACGGGTAGAAGAGAGATAGGTCATGGCAAGCTAGCATGGAGAGCAGTTCATCCGATGCTACCGACAAAAGAGGATTTTCCTTATACCCTTCGTTTGGTTTCTGAGATAACTGAATCAAATGGCTCTAGTTCTATGGCTACTGTTTGTGGCTCATCTCTTGCTTTAATGGCAGCAGGAGTTCCCATTAAGAGACATATTGGTGGAATTGCAATGGGACTAATCAAAGAAGGTGATGATTTTGTTGTGTTGAGCGATATCCTTGGTGATGAAGATCACTTGGGTGATATGGACTTTAAAGTGGCAGGTACCATGGACGGTATTACCTCACTTCAAATGGATATTAAAATTACAAGTATAACAAAAGAAATCATGGAGATAGCTTTAAATCAAGCATCAGGTGGAAGAAAACACATAATAGGAGTTATGTCAGAGGCTCTACCAGAGGCTCGAACTAAGTTTTCAAAGCATGCACCTCAGGTAATTTCTATTTCTATCGATAAAGCTAAGATCAAAGATGTTATCGGATCTGGTGGGAAAGTGATTAGAAATATTGTAGAGGTCTCAGGAGCAAAACTTGAAGTTAATGATGATGGTATTGTCAAGATTGCATCTAGCAATGAAGAGTCTATCAACACTGCTAAACAAATGGTTGAGGACATTGTAGCTGAGCCTGAAATAGGTAAGGTATACAATGGTAAAGTTGTAAAAATCGTTGAGTTTGGGGCTTTTGTCAACTTTATGGGTGCTCGCGATGGTTTACTACATGTCTCTCAAATCTCTCAAAAAAGAGTAGAGAATGTATCTGATGTTTTATTAGAAGGCCAAGAAGTGCAAGTAAAAGTTCTTGATGTTGATAGAGCTGGCAAAGTAAAACTCAGCATGAAAGAAGTTTAAAGAAAATTTATTAGTAGCGCTAATGATTAATATGTTAGCGCTACTTCTTTCAAAATTTTATTTATTAATTTTCTCCAAACCATTCCCAAATTACAGTCGCCATCGTACCGCAGTCTGTTTCTCCGGAAGAAATAACAGCTGACGCACCTAAACCACCTCTTTCCCAGGCAAGTTCTTGATCATTTGTAAGGTGTTCTAATTCAACAGAATATCTCTCAAATCTGGGACTATTGGGCAATCTCTCTAATATTATTTCGTAATACTGATTATCAGTACAGTACTCTTCATAAACATATATCTGAGTCCATAAACCTCCTAAAACTGCTACTTCTTCATTTGCAACATTAACATCATGGAAAGCAATGGCAAATTTACTGAAAAACAAAAAAAAAAGAATCCTAGGGATAATTTTCATAACTAATATTAGACTAATAATGTCAAAAAAAATTATAAATCTTGAATACTCATTCCTACATTATTATAACCGTTATCAACATACAGAATTTCTCCTGTAACACCTTTTGAAAGATCGCTCATTAAGTAAACTGATGACTTACCAATATCTTCTAATGATAAAGGTTTTTTGATAGGAGAGTTTTCAATTGTATAATTATATATCTTTCTTGATTTATTAATTACAGCACCTGCTAGAGTTCTCATTGGGCCTGCTGAAATCGCATTAACCCTAATTCCTCTGTCACCCATATCAACAGAAAGATACTTAATCGAAGTTTCTAACGCAGCCTTTGCAACGCCCATTACATTATAACTTTGCATATATCTTGTTGATCCATAATAAGTTAGTGCCATGATAGAAGCGCCATCATTCATCTTTGGGGAGAACAATCTTATCATCTCGGTTAAAGAGTATGCAGAAATATGTAGAGTTTTGAGAAAGTTTTCTTTGGAAGTATTTAAATACTTTCCAGACAGTTCGTTTTTATCTGAATAGGCGACAGCATGAACAAAAAAATCAATATTACCGTTAATTCCATCACGAACACTTTCAAGAGAGGAGGTGTCAGATACATCACAAGGCATAATTCCAAGGCAATTAATTTTCTCAGATAGGGGTGCAACTCTTTTTTTTATAGAGTCATTTTGATAAGTTAAGTACATACTTGCACCCTCATCACTTAAAGATTTTGCAATACCCCAAGCAATAGAGTGGTCATTAGCGATACCTACAACTAATCCCTTTTTACTTTCTAATATCTTAGTCATTATAACTAGTTAGATAGATAGAGGCATTGGTTCCACCAAAACCAAAACTATTTGACAGGATAGAATTGATTTTAACATCATTTTTATTCTCTCGAAGAATATTCATTCCTTCAGCCTTTTCATCTAGTTTTGAAATATTAGCGGACTCAACCATAAAATCATTTTCCATCATTAAAAGAGAGTAAACAGCTTCCTGTACGCCAGTAGCACCAAGTGAGTGACCAGTTAAGGACTTAGTGGAACTAGTTGGAGGAACATTATCACCAAAAACTTCTCTTATACCTTTTAATTCAATCATGTCTCCCACAGGGGTGGAGGTTCCATGCGCATTAATATAATCAACGGGCCTTCCCTGAGTTGCCATATTCATACATCTCACGGCCCCTTCTCCTGAGGGTTGAACCATGTCATATCCATCTGATGTTTGACCAAAACCTTGAATTTCCGCTACAATATTTGCACCTCTTTTTTTAGCACTATCAAGACTTTCGACTACTAAAACGCCTGCTCCTCCTCCGATCACAAAGCCATCTCTAGAAGAGTCATACGCGCGGGAGGCAACCTTGGGAGTTTCATTATATTTGCTTGAAAGTGCTCCCATAGCGTCAAATAAAATTGACATTGTCCAATGTGTTTCTTCTCCACCACCTGCGAATACAATCTCTTGTTGTCCATGCCTAATAAGATCGTAAGCGTTGCCAATACAATGTAAACTTGTTGAGCATGCTGAGCTGATGGAATAGTTAACACCTTTAACTTTAAAAGGGGTTGCCAAGGTAGCAGAATTACCTGATGCCATTGTTCTTGTAACCATGTAAGGTCCAATTTTTTTAACACCTTTTTCTCTTGCTATGTCAAATGCTTGTTGTAATTGAAATGTTGATGGACCACCAGACCCCATTACTAATCCGGTATTAACGTTTGATATGAGAGTTTCATCAAGTCCTGAGTGTTCAATTGCCTCTTTCATTGCAATATAATTATAAGCAGCACCTTCACCCATAAAACGTAAAATTTTTCGATCTACATTTTCTTCAATATTTATTTTAGGTTTGCCATGTACGTGACTTCTCATTCCAAGTTCTTCGTATTCTTTGCAATAACTGATTCCAGATTTCACATCTTTTAAACTTTGCAAAACCTCTTTTTTGTTATCGCCTATACAAGAAACTATACCGTATCCTGTAATGACAACTCTTTTGTTACTCATTAAACAAACCCACTCTTAAATCATTAGCGTGATATATTATTTTTTCTTTGTGTATTATTTGTCCATCTCCATAACCAATTGATAGCCCTTTTTTATTTAAAGATTTTTTTAAACTAACTCTATATTCAATTAATTCTTTATCTGGTTTTATTTCTTCAACAAATTTGATTTCCCCAACTCCCAGAGCACGACCTTTTCCAGGGTATCCAAGCCAACCTAAATAAAAACCTAACATTTGCCATAAAGCGTCAAGACCCAAACATCCTGGCATTATGGGATCCCCTAAAAAATGACACTTAAAGAACCATAAATCAGCATTTATATCGAGTTCAGCGGTTATTTCGCCTTTTCCATGGATTCCACCGTCCTTATTAACCCTGGTAATACGATCAAACATAAGCATGGGTGGTGCGGGTAATTGAGCATTCCCTTGTCCAAATAATTTCCCTTTTCCACATTCAATAATCTCTTCATAACTATAACTAGATTGGGGCGTAAATGTGTTCATATTAGTGAGGACAAACTTTGCTGTTCAATTGTAGTTTGTTTATGTCTGAAGTCAAAAGGTCTATCAAGCTGATTTCATTCACCAATTGAGTTTTATTTTTTGCAAGTGCAAAAACAATTTTCATACATGCATAACTAGTAACAAAGCCTGCAACTGGTCCAATCATAGCACTGTTCAAACAGCGGTGACTCTGATCAGCATAAGGAAAAAGACATTCAAAACATGAGTAGTTATTTTTTTGATAGTCTTGCGCAAAATAAATTCCCTCTGATGAGTTAATTGAGATAGATACAAAAGATATCTTGTTTGTCTTGGAAAATTTTGAAGAAAAAATTTTATTTTGATGGCTATCAGTACAATCAAATATTAAATCAAATTTAATTTTTGGATTTTCTTCAATAAAAGACTCAAAATTTAATGAATGCTCTTTAATTATCGTCGTATCATTTACATTCTTAAGTTTATGCTTTGAGATATCTGACTTTGACTTACCAATATCATTTTGATCATAGTTTATCTGACGATGTAAATTTGACTTTTCAATTTTATCATGGTCAATGAGATGTACTTTGCCAACTCCAGATCGAACAAGATATTGTGATGCGACTGTCCCCAAGGCGCCTAACCCGATTATACAAACCTTTTTTCTAGAAATATTAAGTTGTCCTTCCTCATCAATGCCAGGAACTAGAATTTGTCTTCCAAATTCCTCTATTAGTTTATCAGTTTGTTCCTGTTGACCCAAAACCACCACTTCCCCTCTTTGTAGCATTTAAATCGCTTACTAATTTAAAATTAACCTTTTCATATTTTGATACAACCATTTGTGCAATTCTCATCTTATTTGTAACTTCAAAAACTTTTGATCCGTGATTAATTAAAATTACTTTAATTTCGCCTCTGTAGTCTGAGTCAATGGTCCCGGGACTATTTAAAACAGTGATTGAGTTTTTTAACCCTAATCCACTCCGAGGTCTGATTTGAACCTCGAGACCATCAGGTATTTCAAAAATCAACCCGGTCCCAATTAGTTTTGTTTGTTGAGGAGCAATATCAATATTTCCATTAGGCAAGAATGCTCTAATATCCATTCCAGCACTTGACGATGTCTCATACGTTGGAAGATTGATACTTTCATCTATTTTTTTAACTTTAATATCAATCATATTAAGCTTTAACATTATTTAGATATTTAACTATTTTATCAGCAAAAATTGTTTTACTAACACTGCCTATATTTAATGAGGCACCCGATCTCCCAATCAAAATACCATTGTTATATTTGGTATTAAAAATTTTATTTTTAGGCGTTGGAAAGTTTAAAACAATAAAATCGCAATTTTTGTTTAATAGTTTTTTTTTTGCATTCTGTAATACATTGTCAGTTTCATAGGCAAATCCAACTGTAATTTTAGGTTTATTTTTTCCAGTCGACATTGATTTTAAAACATCAGGGTTGTTAATCAGTTTCAAAGATAAGCCATTATTTTTTTTTATTTTCACTTTACTATATTTTTCAACTTTATAGTCACCAATTGCTGCATTAAAAATTGCCAAATCTACAGACTTATATTTTTTTGCTTCTTTTAACATATTTTTAGCACTGGAAGTAAAAATATACTTAACATTTTTTGAAACTATTTGTTTAACTTGAATATATCCATGTAAACAAATAATTTTATAATTAGATTTTAAAAGACTTTTTATCAAGGCCATGCCTTGCCGACCCGATGACTCATTAGAGATATATCTTACTGGATCAATATACTCTCTAGTAGACCCAATGGTTATCAATGCTTTTTTCACTTATTTAAGTTGATTTAGTATTTCGCCAGGATCAACTAATCGACCACTTCCATATTCACCACAAGCTAAAGATCCGTCATCAGGCCCAATAAACTGATGACCAATTTTCTTTAAATAATCCACGTTATCTTGAATTATCTGATTAGACCACATTTCTTTATTCATAGCAGGAGCAAAATATATAGGTTTGTTTGCTGCAATCATACATGTCAAAGCTAGATCATCACAAAAACCCTTTGCAAATTTAGAAATAATGTTAGCAGTTGCAGGGTAAACAATGATATGAGTATTATCTCGAGCTAATTTTATATGTCCGATTTTTTTTTCCATATCTAAATCAAAAAGTTGAGAATAAACCTGTTTATTGCAAATTGTCTCAAGTAATAATTTAGAAATAAATTCAAATGTATTTTTTGTTGCAATAACTTCATATTCAATTGATTTTTTTTGACACTCACGAATTAAATCCAAAGACTTGTAACAACCAACACTTCCCGTAATGACGATTAATATTTTCATTTTTTCTGCAATATGTATATGCTGTTCGCCCCAGAAATGAAATCAATAGTTTTAACATGAGAAAAACCAATATTCTTAAGTTCATTAACAAGAGTAATTTGAGAAGGAAAAGAAATAATACTCTCTGCTAAGTATTTATAACTATGTCTATCATTAGCGACGATACTACCAGTAAAAGGCAAAACATATTTTAAAAAGTTTTTATATGGTTTCTTAAGTAAATCTCTTTTTGGTATGCCAAATTCCATAACTAAAAAATAACCTTTTCTCTTTAAGCATCTATGGATCTCAGTAAAACCATCTTTTCGGTTTTTAAAATTTCTTACACCGTAAGTACAAGTTATAGTTTGAAAAAAATTTTTTTTGTATGGTAGATTTTCCACATATCCTAATTGGTAATTAATAATTTTAGACTTATTTTTTTTTCGAGATATATTATGCATTTCAGAGACAGGATCTATAGCATAAAGATTTTTCGTTAAAGGTAGTAAATTGAAGATATCTCCGCTACCACTAGCTATATCTAAAATTTTTTCATTTGCTTTATATTTCGATGAAACAAGATCTACAAAATATTTTTTCCAAATTCTATGTATGCCCAGACTCATGACATCATTCATTAAGTCATATTTTGCATGAGATACATTTTCAAAAATATCTGTAACATTATAATGATTTGGACTATTTTTAGACATCATGCCTGAATTACCCGAAGTAGAAACTACAATAAGATATTTAACCTCAAAAGTTAAAGGAAAAAAAATAATTTCTATTAGTAAGTCACAAAAAAAACTAAGGAAAAATTTAAATTTTGATGATTTTGAGTCTATATCTCAGAGAAAAATTATATCTGTGGAACGTTTTGCAAAATATATTGTCATAAGATTAGATAATGATAATTATTTGCTTGTTCATTTAGGAATGAGTGGAAGATTAAAGTTTTATTTAAATAAAAATTATAAAAAAGAGAAACACGACCATGTTGTTCTTCAATTTGATAATTTTAAAATAGTTTTCAACGACCCTCGTCGGTTTGGTATGTTTTTTAGACTCGAGGATTTAGAAAAAGTAAAGATATTTTTTGACAATTATGGCACTGACCTACTTTCTAACAAGATTAAGATTAAGGATATATATGAAAAATTCACCAGCAAAAAAGTATCTTTGAAACAGGCTTTGCTTGATCAAAGTTTGCTAGTGGGAATTGGAAATATTTATGCAAATGAGGCACTTTTTCATTCAAAATTAAGCCCTCTAAGGCTTACAAGTTCCCTAAATCTAGCAGAATTGACTAAATTAATAAGCTCTTGTAAATTTGTATTAAAACTATCTTTGAAGAATGGAGGCTCCTCTATAAACGATTACAAATCTCCAGATGGAACTCTGGGAAGCTTTCAGAGATTATTTAAAGTTTACCAAAAGAAACATGTAATATTTAAAAAAAAATCCTATAAAATAAAAAAAATCGTACAAAATGGTCGTTCGACCTTTTTTTCACCTGCTTTACAAAAATAAAAAAATCTATATAAGTTATTAACGTTATTAAATTAACAACCTGTTAATAATATCTATGTATGCCACAACATAAATCAGCAAAAAAAAGGCTTCGCCAATCTGACAGAAAAAAAACTGTAAACAAAGCTGTTAAATCTAATGTTTCAACTCAATTGAAGGCAATTGACAAACTCATCAAAGATAAAAAGGTAGAGGAATCAATGTCAAAACTAAAGTTGGTAATGTCAGTTTTACATAAATCTACAAAAAAGAAAATAATGCACCTTAATAAGGCATCTAGAACCATTTCCAAACTACAAAAAGATATTTCTGCAATCTCTAAATAATTTTTTTTTCAAGATATTTTTTTAAAAAAAAACTATTTTTTTTATTCTTCTTTTTCAAGTTTTCATGCTTAAATGGCTCCTCTTTTAGAGGAAGGAATAAAAATAGTGGAAGACGAACTGCATCAAGGTGGCATAGATGTGTCCTGGTCTAAGATAACATCTGAATTAAAAAAATCTCTAGATAAAGATACCTTTCAAAACTGGATAAAACCTATTTATTTTGAGTCTCGTATTGATACCTCTTTAACTCTTTCAGTTCCAACAAGATTTTTGCGTGATTGGATAATAAAAAATTATGCTTCTGTTATTAAAAAAGCTTATATGGACCAAGGCCATAGTATCGATAAATTAGCTATTCTTGTAAAAGAGAACAATGATCGCATTATTCCTGGTACAGAAGTAATTTATGAGGACAAAGATGACGAAGAGGACACTTATTATGATGATATATCTGCACCATTAGATCCAAAATTTACTTTTGATAATTTTATAGTTGGGAAACCTAATGAGCTTGCGTACGCAGCTTCACAACGAGTTGCTCAATCAGAGGTAGTAAGTTTTAATCCTTTGTTTCTATACGGCGGTGTTGGTTTAGGTAAAACACATTTAATGCATGCAGTGGCTTGGAACATTAAAAAAAGAAATCCAAAAAAGAATGTGGTCTACTTAACTGCAGAAAAATTTATGTATCAATTTATCAAAGCTCTAAGGTTTAAAAATATTATGAGTTTTAAAGAACAGTTCAGATCCGTAGACGTTCTAATGATTGACGATGTCCAATTTATTATTGGTAAAGACAATACTCAAGAGGAATTTTTTCATACTTTTAATACTTTAATTGATAAAAAAAGACAAATTATTATATCAGCTGATAAATCACCAGCAGATCTCGATGGCATAGAGGATAGATTAAAATCTAGGTTAGGTTGGGGATTAGTTGCAGACATACACCCTTTAACTTATGAATTACGGCTAGGTATTCTCCAAGCTAAAGCGGAACATAAATCTTTAACACTAGAACAAGAAGTCATAGAATTTTTAGCTAACAAAATTACTAATAACGTTAGAGAAATGGAAGGAGCTTTAAATAGATTGGCAGTTCATGCCTCTATTCAAAATTCTAAAATATCTGTTGATCTAGTTAAAGATGTATTAAAGGATTTATTAAGAACCAACTCAAGAAAAATTACTATTGATGAAATTCAAAAAAAAGTTGTTGAGCATTATAATATAAAACTTTCCGATATGCACTCACCAAGAAGATCTCGGTCTATAGCACGTCCAAGACAAGTTGCTATGTATCTGGCGAAATCAATTACAACAAGATCTTTACCTGAAATTGGCAGAAAATTTGGTGGCAGAGATCACACTACCGTTATCCATGCTATTAAAACTATCGAAGAAATTATGGTTAATGATCCCAACTTAGCAGAAGATATTGAACTTTTGACTAGAATATTGCAAACTTCCTAAATGGATTTTAGAGTCAGTCGAGAGGCTTTTTTAAGAGTTTTAACCCATGTCAGTTCAATTGTTGATAGTAGATCAACCATCCCAATTTTATCCAATATTTATATTAAATGTGATGACAACCAAATTGAGATAAGATCAACAGACATGGACATCTCTATTCGAGAATTTGTCTCAACTGATTCTTCAAAAAATGGGGAAGCAACTGTTAACTCAAGAATACTGACTGATATAATTCGTAAAATAAAAAAAAACTCTATTGTAAAATGTAAATTAGAAGGAAACAGATTAATAATAAATTCCGATAACTCTGTTTTTGAATTAAATGCACTAACTGCTGACGAGTTCCCAAAGTTTGTACCTTTAGACCCAACAAACTCTTTCGAATTATCTATCTCTCAAATTAAAAGGCTCTTTAATAAAACAAAATTTGCAATATCTGCAGAGGAGACAAGATACTACCTCAACGGTATATATTTTCATACTGTCGTAAATGGATCAAATTCTACTTTAAGATGCGTTGCTACTGACGGCCATAGATTAGCTAAGACAGAGTTAGATTTAGAAAATGTAATTAACATATCTGGTATCATTCTCCCAAGAAAATTTATACTTCAGTTAGATCGTATGTTAGGGGATTTCGAAGGTAAGGTAAAAATAATATGCACTGATACCCAAGTAAGCTTAGAAGCAAATAATTTTGTAATAATAAGTAAGCTTATCGATGGAACTTTTCCAGATTATGAAAAAGTTATACCTGTATCTAATGACAAATTATTGCAGGTTGAAGCGGAAGCATTTTTTAATGCTATTGATAGGGTCTCAACTGTAAATCAAGACAAAACACCAACAGTTAAACTACAATTTGAAAATAATAGTATCAAAATTATGGCTACAAGCACCGACAGTAACAAGGGAGACGAAGAGGTTGCAGCAAACTACGCTGCTGAGGGTCTAGAAATACTTTTTAATTCAAAATATATATTGGATTTACACGATGTGATTGAGGGAGATACTATGATTTTAGAGTTACTCAACCAGTCATCTCCAGTAATAGTAAAGGACCCTAAAGATACAACAAGCTTATATATTTTAATGCCAATGAGAATTTAATTGTCCCCACCACTGAAGGGTTTACAGTTATCTAACTACAGAAATTTCGTAAAAAAAAAAGAAGTTTTTAAATTTGAACATACTTTGTTTAAAGGAAATAATGCTGTTGGGAAGACCAATATTTTAGAGGCAATAAGCTTCTTATGTCCAGGCACAGGCTTTAGAAAAGATGTAATACAAAATTTTATTTTTCAAAAACAAGAAAAATTAAAGAGTGTTATTACGTTTGATTTCAAGAATGAAGATTTAGAAAATCATCTAACTGTTGAATTAAGTAACAAAGATAAAAGATGGTCTAAACAATATTTTTTAAATGATAAAAAAATACAACAACAAAAACTATTGGATATTTTCCAATTATTTTGGTTTACAGAGACAGATAAGGTTTATTTTATTAAGGACACCCAATACCAAAGAAATACTATTAATAGAATTATTTGTTATTTTGACTCAAAACTATTTAGTTTATTGAGTCAATATACAAAACTAAGAAGAGAAAAAAAAAGAATATTGCAATCCTCACAAGATTATTCATGGCTTATTTCAGTCGATGAACAACTTTTTGATATAGGCAAGTCTATCATTGAGATTAAAATAGAGTTTCTCAAAGAATTTCAAAATTTTTTATCAGATGATAGCGAAAAGTTCTTTGATTTTGAAATTATTCCAAGTTTTGGCTTATCAGAAAAGGAAAATTTTTTAGAAAAATTTCAAAGAGGTCTTTCTAATGAAAACCAATGGCCAAATGCTCATAAACTCCATTCAGATCATGATCCAAAAAAATCAATTTTTGAGATTACGCACGATCAACAAAATATTTCTCAGCTATCTTCTGCACAGTCTAAAATGTTAATTTTAAGCCTACTTCTTAGTTGTGCAAAATTTCTTAATCGTAACAAAATTACTATTTTTTTAATTGATGAAATATTTGATAACTTTGATATGGTGAATATTAATAAAGTTATTGAATACTGTGCAGAAAATAAATTTCAGACCTTCTTCTCAACCACTGATAGCTTCACACTCAAAGGGAATATAGACAATTTAGAAATAAAGGAAATTTTTTAATGACAGATCAATATACAGCATCCTCAATCAAGGTTTTAAAGGGCTTAGAGGCCGTGAGAAAAAGACCGGGTATGTATATTGGTGATACTGATGATGGCACAGGTTTGCATCATATGGTTTACGAGGTGCTTGATAATTCTATTGATGAGGCGCTTGGAGGCTATTGTGACAATATTCAATTAATTATAAATAAAGATGGATCAGCAACAATCTCTGATAATGGCAGAGGGATACCTGTTGATAAGCATAAAACTGAAAAGGTACCTGCTGCAGAAGTTATAATGACGCAATTACACGCAGGAGGTAAATTCGATCAAAATAGTTATAAAATTTCGGGGGGCCTTCACGGAGTCGGTGTCTCTGTTGTAAATGCTTTATCTGAAAAACTTTCTTTAACAATCCGTAGAGGTGGAAAAATTTATACTATGGAATTTAAAGATGGTGTTACATCAAAAAAATTAACAGAGCTGGGAGTTATGAAAAAGACTGAGAGAACTGGTACCACTGTTCAATTTTGGCCATCCAAAAAAATTTTTTCTAACACAACTCTAGTACTTAAAACTTTAGAAAACAGAGTTCGCCAATTAGCTTTTCTTAATTCTAACGTCCGAGTGACATTGGCTGACATGCGCACTCCTAAGGTAGAACCAATAGAGTTTTATTATCAAGGAGGTTTAACAGCATATGTTCAATTTCTTAATTCTAGAAAATCAACACTAAATAAAATAATTCCGTTTAATGGTGAGTCTAATGGAATTAAAGTTGAAGGAGCTTTGCAATGGAATGATGGATACAATGAAAATATGCTGTGTTTTACGAACAACATACCCCAAGGAGATGGAGGAACACACCTACAAGGTTTTCGATCAGCACTTACTCGCTCACTAGTTGGATATTCAAACACTGTTGCTGTTTCAAAAAAAGGTAATATTACCATATCAGGAGATGACGCTAGAGAGGGCATGACATGTGTATTATCTGTTAAGGTTCCTGACCCTAAGTTTTCATCGCAAACGAAAGATAAATTAGTTTCATCAGAAGTCAGACCTGTTGTTGAGAAAATTATTTCAGAACAATTAAGTGCTTGGCTTGAACAAACACCAGGAGAAGCAAAAAAATTAGTATCAAAAATTATTGAGGCTGCAAGTGCAAGAGAAGCAGCAAGAAAGGCTAGGGAGCTAACAAGAAGAAAAAATGTACTAGAGACATCATCACTTCCAGGAAAATTAGCTGACTGCCAAGAAAAAGACCCTAATAACTCTGAACTCTTCATAGTCGAGGGTGACTCTGCTGGTGGCTCTGCAAAGCAAGGTCGAGATAGAGTAACCCAAGCCATACTTCCACTTAGAGGTAAAATATTAAATGTAATTAAAGCCAATCCTCATAAAATATTAGAAAATAATGAAATTTCTGCTCTTATCACTGCAATTGGTGCTGGATATGGAAATCCGCCCAAGGATAAAGAATATAATCCATCTGATTATTTTAATCCTGACTCAATGCGCTATCATAAGATTGTTATTATGACAGATGCCGATGTCGACGGTAGTCATATTAGAACTTTGTTACTCACATTTTTTTATCAATTTATGAGAGATATCATAACCACAGGGCGCTTGTATATAGCTCAACCCCCTCTTTATAAAGTAAAAAAAGGAAATGCAGAAAATTATTTATTAGATGATAAGGAGCTTACAAAGTTTTTACTTCTAAACAATAAGCAAGATCTTGATTTTAACATATATAATAAAAAGAAAAAAATCCAATTGAAAGAGGAGCAGTTAAACGAGTTAATTGATTTAGCTTCTCGAGCAAACTCTGCTTATCAAAATTTAGATCTTACATATTTAGACACACAGTTTTTTGATCAAATCATTAATACTGAAATATTTTTATTGGACTTTCCTCCAAATAAAATTGAAAAGTCTCAATTTAAAGTATTCCTCTCCAATTTAAATCAGGTTTATAAATCACAAAATATTAAATTTACATTTCAAAGTATGATTAGTAATGAACTTATTTTTTTACAAGAGAAAGAGGGTTATAATAAAATTATAAAAGTGCCTGTAGATAAATTGCTACATTTAAGAGATTTTATCTCTACAGAAAGCTTAAATCTTTATAGCAAAATGGGTTTTTCAAAATCCACTGATGCTTATTTTGGGATTTCTAAGTTATCATCAAAAGAAAACTTTAATTGTAATGGTCTTGTTGAATTTTTTAACACTCTCTTTGAAATGAGCAAAAAAGGTCAATCAATAAGTCGATATAAGGGTCTAGGTGAAATGAACCCTGAACAGTTATGGGAGACAACCTTAGACCGAACAAACAGAAAGTTGCTTCAAGTTAAACTCGAAGATCAAATTAATGCCGAAAGACAACTAATCATGCTCATGGGAGATGATGTGACCGATAGGAAAAGTTTTATCCAAGAAAATTCAGTTAAAGTAGCAAATTTAGATATTTAGTTGGATAATCAAAAAAACCCCCTTTTCGTAAATTCCTCTGATTTTCTAATTATACGAGCTATTGCTTTTGGTGGTCAGGCCGCTACTTTATCAATTACACAGTATTTTTTCGAAATTTCAAAAATAGTTGCAACTGCTTCATGGATTATAGCCTTTGTCTTGATGGCTAGCATTATTCTTGGTTTTTACTTAAACAAAGGAGATAAAATTATTTCAGAGAGACAAGTCTTTTTATTTTTATGCTTCGATATTATACAAATTTCAAGTTTAATTGCTTTGAACGGTGGATACACTAATCCATTCATATTTATCATTTTAGCTCCTATTGCTATTGCAGCCTCATACTTAACTTTAGAAAGAATAATTATTATTTTAAGTTTAGCATTAGTTTGCTTTGCCTTAATATTTAATTTCTATATTTCACTTCCTCTATCTGTTCATCCTAATATAAATTTTACATATAGCTTAGCTATCATGATCTCTCTTTTTATAAGCAGTATCTTTCTAGTTTTTTATCTTTATTACTTTTCTTTAAACTACAAAAGCACACAAAAAGCTTATGAATTAGCAAGCAAGCAACTTCAAAATGAAAAAGAACTTTTAAAAGTAGGAGGATTAGCAGCAGCAGCTGTTCATGAATTAGGAACACCATTGAATACAATAAACTTAATTGTTGGAGATTTTAACCAAGATAAAAAACTAAAAGAAGATTATGGAAAAGACATTAAAACTTTATTGTTAGAGCTAGATAGATGTAAGGGAATACTTAAAGAACTTTCAACTAATCCAGAATCAACAGAACTCTCTTATGAGATAACTAACATGTCATTAGATGCATATACACAATCTTTGTGTGAACAATTCTCAGATAATTATCGTGCAATAAACTTAGATTACAGGTCGGATGAAAATTCTAAAAATATTAGTATTAAAATTACACCTGAGCTTAATATCGCTATGAATAATATTATCAAAAATGCAATTAGTTTTGCGTATAAAGAAATATTAATAATTTCAGAAACTTCAACAAATACATATTCTATCAAAATCCGTGATGACGGCCCAGGCTTTGATAAAAAGTTTATAGCTAATTTTGGAAAACCATTCTATTCTAGCAGGCCTGAAAAAGGCGTAAATATGGGCCTTGGGTTGTTCATAACAAAACAAATGATTGAAAATCTAAATGGTGAAATATCAGTACAAAGTAATAATGGAGCAGAAGTAACTTTAACATGGCTAATTTAGAACAAAACACATTAACAAAAGACAAGACTCTCTTTATTATTGAGGATGATAAGCCCTTTCGGGAGCGATTAACCACCTCTTTTCAACGAAAAGATTTTACAGTCACAGCAGCAGCATCAAAAAAAGAGGCATTAGACCTTCTATCTGGCAATAACTTCAATTACGCCATTGTTGACTTACGATTAGGGGATGGCTCCGGACTCGATGTTATTAAGGTAATCAAAGAACAAAACCCAGAGTGTCGGACAGTGATGTTAACTAGTTACGGCAATATAGCTACAGCAGTGTCATCTGTAAAATTAGGGGCTGATGATTACTTAACGAAACCAGCTAATATTGATGATATTGAAAAATCACTAATGTCCTCTACAGCTACATCTCTGCCCCCACCTCCGGAAAATCCTATGTCCGCAGATAGAATTAGGTGGGAACATATACAAAGAGTTTTTACTCAGTGTAATCGCAATGTTTCTGAAACAGCTAGAAGATTAAAAATGCATCGAAGAACTCTTCAAAGAATTCTAAATAAGCACGCGCCTAAAGAATAGTATATACCTGTAATCTTTGTTATTCTGCCTAGATGTCTGAGTCTCGGTTAATTCTTGTAGATGGTTCAGGATATATTTTTCGAGCCTACTACGCCTTACCCCCAATGAATAATTCTAAAGGCATACCTACCAATGCTGTTTATGGATTTTGTAATATGATACTTAGACTAATAGAAGAACACCCCAGTGACAAAATATTAATAATACTTGATGCTGGTAAGAATACTTTTCGAAACACCTTATTTCCCGATTACAAAGCAAACCGTGGAGAGGCACCTGAGGATTTAATACCCCAATTTAGTATTATTCGCGAAGCTATTGAAGCATTTGGTCTCGACGTTATTGAAAAAAAAGATTTTGAGGCTGATGATGTTATTGCAAGTTATGTTAAATATGGAGAGGATAATAAAATACCCACTACTGTATTTAGTTCTGACAAAGATCTTTTTCAATTGTTATCAGCGAACAATCGCATCATGGACCCAATGAAAAATGTTGAGATTGACGAAGAAAAAGTAATGGAAAAATTTGGAGTTGGCCCAGATAGAATTACAGATGTTCAAGCTCTTATAGGAGATAGTGTTGATAATATACCAGGGGTTCCAGGAATAGGCCCTAAAACAGCTGCTAAATTAATCAATGAATTTGGTACTTTTGAAGAACTTTTATTAAAAAAAGATCAAATTTCAAATGTTAGAATAAAAAACCTTATAAATGATCATGAGAAGTCTGCAAAAATTAGTCACAAGCTTGTCATTTTAAAAAATGATCTTGAGTTACCTATTAAAATAGAAAAGTTAAAACAATTTGATGACTCCACAAAGTTGAATGACTTCTTCAAAAAATACGAATTTAAATCACTTATAAGAACTAGTGCCAATGAAACAAAACCTCATGCATCAAAAATAAATATAGATTTTAAATCATTAACTAAAACAAAAGAAATAATAGAATATCTAAATTCTCTCAAATCTGAAAAAATATTGGCTATAGATTTAGAAACTGACAGTTTAGACGTAAATACTGCAAATATTATTGGGATATCTTTATCGAATGCCGACCAAGCTTATTACTTACCGTTTCAATCCCCAGAAAATGAATTATCCAAGAAAGATCAGGAAAGTGTGCTCAAAAACCTTAGTGAACTGTGTGGAGATGAATCCATATTAAAATTATTTCACAATGCAAAATATGACTCTGTAATATTAAAACGTTATGGTGTGAACACTGTCTCTTTCCAAGATACATTACTTATGTCTTTTTTTGTTAACAATGGTTTAACAAAACATAACTTAGAGGACCTGTATTATTACTATTTTGGAGAAGAAAAAGAAAAATTCAAAGATGTTATAAAAAATGAGTCCAAGAGAAAATACAAAGATTTTTCTGAAGTGCCATTAGAAGCCGCTACAAATTATGCCGCTCATGATGCATATGCCACTTTCAAATTATATGAAACTCTCAATGAGCAGATAGCTGAGTCCTTAGATAGCTGGATTTATTATGATATTGATAAAAAACTAAGCTTAGTTCTTCAAGAAGTAGAGAGCAATGGTTGTAAAATTGATTTAAAATTTTTAAATAAACTAGAAAAAGATCTCAACAAAGAGATTGAAAAAATTGAGCAGAAAATATTTAAGATTGCTGGTGAAGAATTCAATATTGGATCACCAAAACAGCTAACTGAAATTTTCAAGAAATTAGATATCAAAGTTACAAAGAAGACTAAAGCAGGAGATTTTCAAACAAATGTAAAGGTACTAGAGCAGTTGGAGTCTGAGGGTGTTGAGATAGCCTCACATATTTTGCAATGGAGACAATACTCCAAGCTTGTTTCTACCTATACCTCATCATTAGCTGATCATGCAGATAAAAAAGACAGAGTACATAGTACATTTAATATTGCTGCAACTATAACAGGACGACTTAGTTCATCTGAACCTAATCTTCAAAACATCCCAATTAGAACTGAAATTGGAAAAAAAATAAGAACAGCCTTTATAGCTGAAAAAGACCATGAGCTTTATAGTTTTGACTACTCACAAATTGAACTTCGAGTTTTATGTGAGGCTTGTGAAGACCCAAATTTATTGAAAGCTTTCCAAGAAGATCAGGACATTCATGAAAGCACAGGCCAATTAGTTTTTAATAAAAAATCAATCAATGATAACGATAGAAGGATGGCCAAGATTATTAATTTTGGAATAATCTATGGAATTAGCCAATATGGACTTGCAAAACAATTAGGTGTAAGCAACGGTGAGGCTAAACTTTTCATCGATAATTATTTTCAAAAATTTCCAAATATTAATGACTTTATGAAAGCAACCACCGATAAAGCAAAAAAATTAGGTTTTGTGGAAAATCTTTTTGGAAGAAAGTCTCATATAAAAGATATCAATGCTAAAAATTTTATGCTCCGATCTTTTGCAGAAAGACAAGCTATCAATGCCCCAATTCAAGGCACTGCATCTGATCTTATAAAAATTGCAATGTTAGATATACATAATTACTTGAGAAAAAATAATTGTAAATCAAAAATGACATCCCAAGTTCACGATGAACTCTTGTTTGAGATACATAAAAAAGAAAAAGATATTATTCCAGAAATTACTAATCTGATGGAAACTTCACATCAAAAATATAAGTCTTTTAAAACACCTATAAAAGTTGACTTTGGTGGTGGGTTAAATTGGGGCGAAGCTCATTAAAACATTAATAATATTAATTTTTTTATTACCCAAAGTTGCTTTGGGTTTAACTTTTAAAGGTGATGGTTCAGTTATTGATAGTAAAGGAAATATTATAGAATCTAGTAAAAGTACTGAATTAAATATATCACAATTTGAAAAAGACCTTGAGAGGGTCTCAAAAGACTCAGGTTTTATAGATCAAGAAGGAAAAATATATTTCCAAGATCAGATAACAGACAAAAAAAATTCTATAATTGTCATTTACAGTCATGGAGCTCAAGAAGATCAAAGAATAGATAAGTGTTTGAGTAGTTGGGCAAAAGTTCCACCAGTAATAAGAGATTTACATAATATGAAAATAAAATCTTATGTAATAAAAATATACAGACTATGTTCTGGAGTAAGAGGGTGGACTAATGAAGAACAAGAAAGAATGTGGATGGCCTATAGAAAATTAGGAAAATTAGATCTTAATCTTATGGCGAGTGATGGAACTCAATTAATTAATAAACAAAAAGGAAATCAAAAGCTAATAGTTATCAAAAAAAAACTTGATGAGCTCATAGAGCTTGGTTTTGATAAAATTATTCTTGCAGGTCATTCATTAGGAGGTTGGCAGTCTTTAAAACTAAAAACTTTGTATCCTGAATTGATAACTGGAGTTATTGGATTAAATCCTGGTGCTGGAGGAACAGTACAAAATAGAAAAGATTGGCCATGGTGGACGGACGTTAGGTATTATGGTTTTGGGGATTATAATAATCTAAATGCTTTAATACTGACACATGATAAAGATAATTTTAATTCTCCAAAAGATTATGATGTATTTAAAAGAATAGACTCTGTAAAAAAAATAAATTTGACAAAATCTACGTGCAAAGGAAAAATCTCACTTGGTGGTTATCATGGTGTAACCTTAACTGATTGCTATTCAATAGAAGAAACTAAAAGTAAAAATATAAAAAATTATTTAGAGAACTTGTTTTAATTTACATTGATTATTAGAAATCATCATCAGGCTTATTAAAGGCCATCCATTTTTCTAATTCATGATATCCGCCAATTTTTTCACCATTGATAATTATCTGTGGGAAAGTCTTAGCGGTTGGAAATATTTCGAAGAATTGTTCTCTGCTATAATCTTGATTTAACATCAATATTTCAGGGTCATGAGTAGCTAGGGCTGATTTAGCCATAGTACAGAAAACACAATTATTTTTGCTATATATTTTTACTTGCACTTAGAAAGACTCGTCAAATGACAAGGAGCGATCTGTTGGACGCTGATATTCAGTAACTCTTTTTTCGAAAAAATTAGTCACATTTTGAACATCCAGAGCTCTCATAAAGTCAAACGGATTTTCTGTATTAAACACTCTATCAAATCCAAAAAGATCAGCTATACGATCTGATACTGCTTCGATATACATACACATCATCTCTTTGTTCATGCCAATAAGATCAACAGGTAGCGCGTCGGTGACAAATTCTTTTTCAAATTCAACTGCTTCTCTAACAATTTCCTCAAACTCTGATTGAGTCACAGCGCCTGTTATTAAATCCATTGATTTAATATCTTCATCTGACAATGTTCCCTTATTAAACTTTTCACTTAATGTTTTAAACATTAAAGCAGAGAAACTAAAATGCATTCCTTCATCTCTTGCAATCCAATCATTAGAAAGTGCTAGGCCTGGAAGCAGACCTCTTTTTCTAAAGTAATAAATGGCACAAAAAGATCCTGCAAAAAATAATCCCTCAACCAAACCAAAAGCTATTAATCGCATAAGTAAATTTTGATTTCCATTAAGCCATTTTGAAACCCACTGTGCTTTTTTATTAATACAGGGAACATTTTGAATTGCAGAGAACAACTTATCTTTTTCTGATGGGTCCTCGACGTAGGCTTCTATCTGTAATCCATACATTTCAGCATGAATAGATTCATTTAGCATCTGCATAGTAATAAATAATCGAGACTCAGGAATTAAAATTTCATTATAGAATCTTGATGCTAGATTCTCGTTTATCATTGCCTCTGAATTAGCAAAAAACGCAAGTACATGTTTAATAAAGTGTATTTCTCCCTCGCCGAGTGTTTTTAGATCTCTTAAATCATCTTGGAGTGAAACTTCTTCGGGCGTCCAAAACGCTTGTACATGTTGTTTATAACGATCGAAAATTTCTTGATGTTGAATAGGGAAAATTGATTTGCATCCTTTAGATATCATTACTTGCTCCTTAAAATAAATTGATAAAACATCTTACGCACTACATGTTACGCAATCTTCTGGTTCATTAGATTGCGCCTCTTTCACATAAGACTCTTTTGCTTTCTTCTCAGAGGACACGGTTACTTTAACTGCGTCTACAGCTGATCGGCTTCTCAGGTAATACATGCCTGTTTTCAACCCTTTTTTCCATGCATACATATGCATAGAGTTCACTTTTCCAAAAGTAGGGGTTGCCAACCATAAGTTCATGGATTGGGTTTGATCGATAAATGGCGCTCTGTCAGCTGCCATATCAATGACTGTTTTTTGAGATGTTTCCCAAACAGTTTTGTAAACATCTTTTAGGTCTTCGGGAAATCCCTCAATATTCTGAACAGAGCCATTTTCTAATATAATTTGATCGCGTAATTCTTTGCTCCAAAGGTTCCTTTTCATCAATTCTTTTACAAGGTGACGATTTACTAATAAAAATTCACCAGAGAGAGTTTGTCGTTTATAAATATTTGATGTTTGTACTTGGAAGGTTTCTGTATTCCCCAAGATGATACCAGTTGAAGCTGTAGGCATACATGCTGTTGTCAAGGAATTACGTACGCCATGTTTTTGAATTTTCTCCATTAGGCCTTTCCAGTCCCACATACTTGATGGTTTAACGCCCCATAGATCAAATTGAAATTGTCCCTCAGAAAGAGGTGAGCCCTTAAAAGTAGAATAGGGCCCTTTGTCAGTTGCAAGCTCCATTGATGCCTCTAGGGCGCCAAAGTAAACTGTTTCAAATATTTGTTTATTAATAATTTGTGCTTGAACAGAGTCATATGCAATATTCATTTTGAAATAGACATCAGCTAGACCTTGTATGCCAAGGCCAATTGGTCGATGACGACTATTAGAGTTTTCTGTCTTATCTGTAGGATAAAAGTTTATATCAATAACTTGATCCAAGTTTTTTGTAGCAAGTTTTGCAACTTGGTATAAGTTTTGGTAATCAAATTTACTTTCATCTGTAACAAACTTTGGTAATGCGATTGACGCTAGGTTACAAACAGCTGTCTCATCTTTTTCAGAGTATTCAACGATTTCAGCACACAGATTAGATGATTTAATTACTCCAATATTTTTTTGGTTAGATTTTTTATTTACAGCATCTTTGTAAAGCATATACGGCTGTCCAGTTTCAATTTGCGCTTCAATGATCTTTGACATTAAAGCTCTCGCTTTAATTCTTTTAAGATCAGGCATTTCATTTTCGTATTTAGTGTATAGTTCTACAAACTCTTCCCCATAAGTGTTAGACAGTCCAGGACACTCATGTTCGCTCATTAATGTCCAATCAGCGTCCTCTTCAACTCTTTCCATAAATAAATCTGGTATCCAAAGAGCATAAAATAAATCTCTAGCTCTGAATTCTTCAGCACCTGTGTTTTTTCTAAGCTCTAAAAACGACTCAATATCAGCATGCCATGGCTCTAAATAGACAGCAAATGAGCCCTTTCTCTTGCCCCCACCTTGGTCAACAGATCTTGCGGTTTCGTTAAAAATTTTAAGAAATGGAATTAGTCCATTAGATTTACCGTTTGTTGATTTAATACGACTTCCGCCACCCCTAATGTTATGGGCGTGAAGGCCAATACCACCTGCGGTTTTAGAAATCAAAGCACAGTCTTTCACTGTATTAAAAATTCCTTCAATAGAGTCATCTTCCATTCCAATCAAAAAACAAGATGATAGTTGTTGCATTTTTAATCCACTATTGAAAAGAGTGGGCGTTGCATGTGTGTAGAAACCTTGAGATAAACTATCATAAGTTTTTTTAACCTGATAAAAATCAAACTTATCACCCGACACACATAGTGCTACTCTCATCCACAAATCCTGAGGTCTCTCCGCAGTTTTATTATTTGATTGAAGAAGATAAGCTCTGAACAAAGTTGTTAGCGCGAAATAATCAAAATAATAATCTCGATCGTAATCAATAATTTTTTCTATTTCTTCTGCATTAGCTTTTACCTTTTCATAATATTCATCACGTAACAAACCATCTTCGTAAAGATTTTTTGTTGCAATAATAAAGCCTGGTGTTTCTTTATGAAGAGCATTAGCTTTAATTCTACCTGCTAAATAAGAGTAATCAGGATGCTCAACTGTTAATGCAGCAGCTGTTTCTGCCAAGTAAGTATCTATTTCATTTGTTGTGATACCATCGTATAAACCTTGGATTGCTTTTTGTGCAATCGTAATGGGGTCAATCTCTAATCCGTTTGATAAAATAGATATACGGTTTGTAATTTTCTCTAATGAAATATCCTCTTTGTTACCATCTCTTTTGGTAACAGCCATTGTTGAGACTTTGGCACCTATTTGTTCATTAAGTTGAGCTGTTTTATAACGTTGGTTAGCTCTCTGCTCTCTGTACAGAACATAAGCACGAGCAACTTTATGGTGTTCCCCTCTCATCAAGGCTAATTCAACCTGATCTTGGATATCCTCGATATGAATCATATCACCGTTAGCAATACGTCTGGTTAGAGCCGCTGTGACGGTCTCAGTAAGCTCAGAAACGCTTTTGTCAATCTGCTTACTATCTCTAAGGTCAGTTTGTGCTAAAAAGGCTTTTCTAATAGCGTTTGCAATTTTGTCAGACTTAAAAGGCGTTATTGATCCATCTCGTCTAACAACACTCAAACTTAACAAGTTTATTTCTTCGTTTTGCTTGTTAATTACTGTGTTTTTTGTTGAATTTTCTAATGTTTCCGCACTATTTGTTTCCATACTTCCTACCAAGTTTTGTGTACTTTTTTGAATAATCACTAGATGTAGTGTTTATTGCCTAGTGACTATACAATCTATAGACAAACATAGTCAATTTATTTTGTATTTAATTCTGAAAACCCAATAAATTCAATTGGAAATTAAAGATTCAATTAACAAATATTTTTAAAATATTCACAGGTTTTTATCAAATTTTTCTTAAGAGCGAATATGTATAGTATTTTATGAGCAAAGCTTGAAACTAATTCTCAAAATTTTTAGATGATTCGCCTGAGACTGTTAAATAGGCCATCCACAAATATGTTTAAGTTTTATAACTCGTTAAACATTTTTTGATAGACCTCTCAGCAAAATCCCTTATTTTCATTGAGTGAAAAAAATTCTAGGAGTAGGAACAGCACTGGTAGATGTCATATGCCAAGTACAAGATGATGTAATAAATGATTTAAAGTTAACCAAAGGTTCAATGACATTAATTGAGGAGTCTCAAATTCAAGAAATCAGATCAAATTTTGCAAATCCTTTAATTACTTCTGGCGGTTCAGTTTGTAATACAGTCCATGAACTTAATTATAGTCCGCATGAAGCGAGCTTTTATGGAAAAGTTAATGATGATGAATATGGAAACGCATTTATTCAAGATTTAAAAAAAGCAAAAATAACTTTCAAGGGGTCTTTAAAAGAAAATGAGTTACCAACGGGTTGTTGTAATATTTTAGTCTCTCCTGACGGAGAAAGAACAATGGCAACACATATAGGAATTGGTTCACAACTCCAACCAGAGGAGGTAAGCGATGAAATTTTTAAAGACATTGATCATATTTATATGGAGTCTTATTTGTGGGATCATGAGTTAACAAAAAAAACTCTGCAAAAAATTGGAAATATCGCAAAATCAAAAAGTATAGAAACATCTCTATCTCTTTCAGATCCATTTTGTGTGGATAGGCATCGAGAGGAGTTAGAAAATTTTATCATTAAAAATATAGATTTAGTTTTTTGTAACTTTGATGAAGCAAAGATGTTTTCTCAATCTGACATTATGGCAGATGTAAGTTTATTTTTTCAAAACTTCGATAAAAAAATTGTCATGACATCTGGAGCAGATGGCGCATACTTCTTTCATAATGGTGAAGTAAGCCATAAACCTGTTGACAAAGTAACAAATGTTGTTGATACAACAGGTGCTGGAGACAATTTTGCAGCTGGATTTTTAGATTTTTATCTTCAAGGAAAATCTGTTAAGGAGTCTCTTGAAAATGGGAATGCAAAAGCTGTTCAAGTCATTCAACAATTAGGACCAAGGATACAAAGAGTATGATAAGACTGTATAAATATAATTATTTGTTTTATTATCAAAATAATAAGGAGAAAAAAGATTGGATTACAAAGTAAAAGATATATCTCAAAGTGCATTTGGTAGACAAGAAATTGAAATAGCGGAGACTGAAATGCCCGGATTAATGGCTATTCGTGAGCAATATGGGGAGTCAAAACCTTTAGCTGGTGCTAAAATTATGGGGTGCCTCCATATGACCATTCAAACTGCAGTTTTAATTGAGACATTGGTAGCCCTTGGTGCTAAATGTCGATGGAGTTCTTGTAATATTTATTCAACCCAAGATCATGCTGCATCAGCAGTTGCTGAAAGCGGCACACCTGTTTTTGCTTGGAAGGGCATGAATGAAGAGGAATTTTGGTGGTGCATCGACCAGACTATCGATGCTGATGGTTGGGAACCTAATATGATTTTAGATGATGGTGGAGACTTAACACTGCGTATGCATGAAAAATATCCTGAGCTTTTAAAAAACGTCAGAGGTCTCTCCGAGGAGACTACTACAGGTGTTCTTCGTCTAGAGCAAATGGCATCTAAAGGAACATTGCAAGTACCTGCTATTAACGTTAATGACTCAGTTACAAAAAGTAAATTTGATAATTTATATGGTTGTAAGGAAAGTTTAGTTGACGGTATTCGTAGAGGAACTGATGTCATGATGGCTGGAAAAGTTGCAGTCGTGGCAGGTTTTGGAGATGTTGGAAAAGGCAGCGCAGCATCACTTAGGGGAGCAGGTGCTAGAGTTCAAGTAACGGAAGTTGATCCTATTTGTGCTCTTCAAGCCGCAATGGAAGGTTATGAAGTTGTAACCATGGATGATGCTTGTAAGTACGCAGATATTTTTGTAACCGCTACTGGTAACAAAGATATTATTACGCAAGATCATATGAGAGAAATGAAAGATCGTGCCATAGTTTGTAATATTGGCCACTTTGATAATGAAATTCAAATAGATGATTTACAAAATTACAAATGGGAAGAGATTAAACCTCAGGTTGATCAAGTAACATTTCCGGATGGAAAAAAACTAATTATTCTCTCAAAAGGAAGACTGGTAAATTTAGGGAATGCTACTGGTCATCCAAGTTTTGTGATGAGCGCATCCTTTTCTAATCAAGTTTTAGCCCAGATAGAATTATGGGAAAACTATAAAAATTATGAAAATAAAGTCTATGTTCTGCCTAAAAAACTGGATGAAATGGTAGCTATGTTCCATCTACAAAAAGTAGGAGCTAAACTAACTGAAATGTCCAAAGACCAAAGCGATTATTTAGGTGTCGAACAGCAAGGCCCATTTAAGAAAGATACATATAGGTACTAGTTATGAGAAAAGATTATATTTTTACTTCTGAGTCAGTGTCAGAGGGACACCCAGATAAGGTATCAGATCGAATTTCAGATGCTGTGGTTGATCATTTTATAGCAAAGGACCCCTTTGCTAGAGTTGCATGCGAAACATTAACTACAACTAATAAAGTTGTTTTATCAGGTGAAGTAAGAGGACCAGTGCAAGAAGATAAGGAAGAAATTATTTCAAAAGTAAGAGATTGCATCAAAGATATAGGTTATGAGCAAGATGGCTTTCATTGGAAAACAGCAGATATACAATATCTTCTTCACGGACAATCTGCTGACATAGCTATGGGTGTGGACTCATCCTCTGATAAAGATGAAGGGGCAGGTGACCAAGGAATTATGTTTGGTTATGCTTGTAATGAAACACCTGAGCTGATGCCAGCACCTATATTTTATTCTCACAAAATCTTAGAGATAATGGCTAAAGGAAGAAAAGATGGTAGCTTAAAAGGATTAGAGCCTGACTCAAAAAGCCAAGTAACTCTGAAGTACGTTGATGGTAAACCAAATGCAGTTACATCTGTTGTGATATCAACACAACATGCTGATGGATTGTCTCCTGCTGATGTTAAAGAAATAGTAAATCCTGCATTAAAAGAGTCTATCCCTGAAGAGTTATTAAAAAATCTAAATGATAAAGAATACTACGTAAATCCAACAGGTAATTTTGTTATCGGAGGACCAGATGGTGATACGGGTTTAACAGGAAGAAAAATTATTGTTGATACTTATGGTGGTTCAGCACCTCACGGTGGAGGGGCTTTCTCCGGAAAAGATCCCACAAAAGTCGATCGTTCTGCTGCTTATGCTTCAAGATACTTAGCAAAAAATATTGTTGCTGCTGGTTTATGTGATAAGTGTACTATCCAGTTGTCTTATGCCATCGGTGTAGCCAAACCATTGTCAATTTATGTGAACACTCAAGGTACTAATGAAATAGATGAAGCAAAAATTGAGTCTGCGATACCTGACATTATGAATCTTTCTCCAAGAGGAATCAGAGAGAAATTACAGTTAAACAAGCCAATTTACGAACAAACAGCAGCTTACGGTCACTTTGGTAGAACACATGACAGCTCTTCAGGAGCTTTTTCATGGGAAGCTCTAGATTTAGTGTCCGATTTCAAATCGCTAGCTTAATTGAGTTTGAGATTTGCAGTCTCAAATGAAATTGAGTTAAAACCTTTAGCTAGAAAAATATCTAGGTCTATTTCTAAAAACCAGATTATTTTTTTTGAGGGAGAGGCCGGTTCTGGTAAGACAACTTTAATCAGATATATCTTAAGTGAAATTAGCAAGTCAGAAAAAAAAACTTTTTCCTTCCAAGGGAGCCCCACGTATCAAAGAGAACATATTTACAATTTTAATAAGTTTAATATTACTCACTTTGATTTTTATCAAGTTCAAAATAACAAACTAGATTTGGATGAGTATTTTAATGATAATTGTGTTCTTATTGAGTGGCCATTAGAAAATCTTATTAAAAGATATAATCATATGGCTTTATCTATTAATATTTCTGTTACTGGTGAGAAAAGAAATATAGAGATAAAATCAAGTAATAAAAAATGGCTTCACAAAATAAAATAAATCTAATCAAAATAAAAAACCACCTTCAAAATAAAAATTTTAAAATAGGGGGCTTTTTAAATTTCAATTCTGATGCATCAGAAAAAATTTTTAAATTATGTAAAACAGCAAATCAATCATTACTTGTCCTCTCTTTTTTAAATAAACCTAGCGATTATCAAAAATATATTAAAGCAACTGATATTTTAATTTCTCAAAATGTTAATACACCAAAAATAATTGACCAAAGTAATTTACATAAGTTTGTAATCATAGATTATTTCCCTATTGCAAATGCATCAAAATATTTCCAAAAACCACAAATTAAAAAAATACTTCCATTGGCTGTGATAGCTCTTACAAATCTTCAAAAACCCAAGAAAAAGTTTTCAGGCGTTCAAGTAAAATCACAAAATAATTTACTAAAGGATGCATTGAACGGTATTGAGACTTTTATTGACCACTATGATCACAAGATCCAAATTGGTTTTTATCTCAATAAACTTGTGAAAGTATCTCTGAAAAAAAGTACTGAAAAATATAGAAAATTTAAACCAACTTTAACTCACGGTGATTTTTTTTTAGATAATTTAATTTATTACAATCAAAAAGTTTATGTTATTGATCATCAAGATACTCACTACAACCATCCATTATTAGATATTTCTTCATTGATTTTCGATGCTAGGAGATCTTATTCTACCAAAGTCGAAGATAAATTATTGAAGCTTTATGCAAGAAGAATGAAACTTAATCTCAAGCAGCTTAGGTCAGACATTCATATGATTAGTCTTTTACGTAATCTGAGAATTCTTGGTAATTGGGTGCAACTATATAATGCTGGAAAACCAAAATATCTTAAAGTCTTTAGAAAAAATACATGGGCTCAAATATTTAAACATGTCGAATATTTAAGACTTTGGGATTTAAGAGAAATATTTATGGAGATATATAACAAAACAAGTTAAATGGACGCTCTAATATTAGCTGCAGGTTATGGAATGCGAATGGATAACTTAACCAAAGATATCCCTAAACCCTTATTAAAAATAAAAAATAAAACACTTATTAGCTATGCAATCGATCTCATTAAAAACATGTCATTTGATAAAATTTATATCAATACCCACTATAAACATAATATGTTAGATAGATTTATCTCTGAAAATTACCCTGATATTACAATTTCTTATGAAGAAACTATCTTAGGAACAGGAGGTGGTATAAAAAACATACAAACAAACGATACAGTAATTCTAAATACAGATAATTTATGGGACCAGTCCTTTGAAAATGAATTAGAAAAATCAATTAAATTTTTTGATGAAAATAAAAGTTTTGATAGTGTCCTTCTTATAAATTCTAAAAATAATAATTTTGATCTTGAAGTAAATAATGAAGGGCTTATTAACTTTCCATCAAAACTATGCAATACTTCATTTCAGGGTTGTCATATTATTAGAAAAAACTCTTTGCATCCTTACCCTAAAATTTTTAACATTCAAGACTTTTGGAAAGATTGTTCGTTAAATGAAAAAATCTATGGATATGAGACTACTAAAATCAATGCTCATGTTGGGACTAAAGATGAGTATTTGAAATACAAATAATAATAACCATATTAAATATATGACAGTTGAACAAATAAGTGACGATGAATTTAATCAAAAAGTTCTTGAAGGATCAAAAGATAAGCCTGTTTTGGTAGATTTTTGGGCTGAGTGGTGTGGTCCATGTAAGGCTATTGCTCCTATTTTGGATAATTTAGCCTCTGAAATGGGTGATAAAATATCTATAAAAAAAATTAATATAGATGAAAATCCTCAAGCACCAGCAAACTTTAGTATTAGGAGTATACCCACAATGATACTCTTTAAAGATGGATCAATGGCTGATGCAAAGATTGGCTTAGGCTCAGAAGCGGACTTAAGAAGTTGGATTAACAGTAAACTTTAGAAGAAATTCATCTCAGAACACGCTTTATCAAATGAGATTTTATTTCCAATAAAATTTTTTCCCCTTTCACCTTGAAAAGCATCCTCAACATATTTATCCCATTCAATTTTTGGTATTCCAATTTCATTTAAATTTAATGGTGCTTCAAGAATTCTCAATGTTTCAGATAGTCTTTTTGAACTCTCAATGAGATCGACATTATAAATTTTTTCAAGGGATTTTTCTGTTTTTTCATCTTGGCCAATCAGACTCCTCATTATTGTCGGCAAAGTAAAAGAACAAGCTATTCCATGTGGAACATTAAAATTAATTGTTATCGGGTATGAAATATTATGTGCTATTGCAGTTTTAGTATTTGAAAAAGCTAGACCTGCATGAACACAAGCTTTAGCCATTAAAGTTCTCAACTCTATGTTTTTTAAATCATTTACAAGTTTTGGAAGTGTATCGATCACGGTTTGAGCACCTGCAATTCCATGAAATGTTGAAATCGGATTTGAGTTTACATTCCAAATGCTTTCTAAGGAGTGGGACAATGCATCAAGACCAGTAGAAATAGTCAGATTTTTTGGCTTGTTGATCATTAACTTAGGGTCAATAACTGATATTTCAGGATATAAAGATTTATCTGCTAATGAAAATTTACTTTTATACTCTTTATCCCAGACTGTAGCCCAGCACGTAAGTTCACTCGATGTGCCCGAAGTAGTAGGTATAGCTATAATTTTTTTTGGATCTTGAACGTAAGCTGATTTTTTATTTCTTACAAAATCATTTAAATATTTATTCTCACCTTTAAAAGCCGCAAGTAATTTGGCCGTATCCATGACAGAGCCGCCTCCAAGAGCAACAACTGTATCAATTTGACTTTCTATTTTTGAAAATTTTTCCCCTGCAGAAATTAAATCTTGATAGTCTGGATTTGGTTGAACATCATCAAAGATTTCTAGAGGCTTATTTGATAAATTGTTAAAAAACTCTCTATACTTATCAAAGTTATCATCAGGATGGGTAACAAGAATGTACTTTCGATTACTTATTATATGTTCAATTTCATTAAATTTTTCCGAACCAAAAATAACATTTACTGGATTATAGTATTCCCACATAAGACTTAGAGATTTTTAACAGCTTTTGAGAGAATTTGCATTTTTTGTTTTGCTTGATTTCTATCAAAAAACCCTAGACCACAATCAGGAGCAGCAATTAATCTTTCCTCATCAATATGCTCAAGAACTTCCCTGATCCTTTTTTGAATTTCCTCAACACTCTCCATACGACTTTTTGCTACATCAATCAGACCCATAATAACTTTGGTTTTTTTAAATTTTTCTAATAATTTTAAATCTAAAGGTCGGTGAGAGTCTTCCAAAGAAACTTCGTCTATACTAGAGTCTTCAACTAAGTCAGCAATTTTATCATATGCATCTAGGTCTGCTTTTTTGTAGTGTTCTGAGTCAAGCGAGTTAGGATAACCGCAGCAAATATGACAAGCTTTTTGAGTTTCTTTTAGTATTCCATGCATTGCTCTTTCTAAGTTTTCCATACCATAATCGTGTGTTTCTTCTGGTTTTCTGGCGAACACTGGCTCATCAATTTGAATGTATTGACAACCAGCTTCGGATAGAGCCTTAACTTCATTACTAATACATAAAGCTAGATCATAACCCATTTTTTTGGGATCATTATAATAATCATCTGCAATGGAGTCAGTTACTGTCATAGGACCAGGTATAGTTATTTTCACTGGGTTATTAGTAAACTGCTGTGCAGATTTCCAATCATCTACTAATCGTAATGATTTATTTGAAACTTTACTTGTAATTGTTGGGAGTGTTGCTTCAAAAGCTCCTTTCCTAACTGATTTAGTCGTTAATTGTTCAAAGCTTACCCCATTAAAAAATCTCAATTGATAAAAAATATAATTTTCTCGCCTTACTTCACCATCTGTGGGGATATCTATTCCGCTACTTGTCTGATCAAGAATTACTTCTTCAATAGCTTTTAAGAATAGTTTTTCTTTTTCCTCATCTTTCTCTTCATATACTTTATGGTCTTCACTTTTGGGATCCCAATTGGATAACAATCCCTTGGATTGTTTTTTTTCTTCGTCAGATTTATCTTGAAGAAACCAATCTCTTATAGGGGTGTAATTAGGTTTTGGATAAGCTCCAATAGTTGTAGTTTTAATGCTCATTTAAAAAAAAACAGCAGCCAGTATAATGACTGCTGTTTAAAAATCTAATGATAAACGGAATTAAAAAGACTTACATTAAGTCTTCAATCTCCTCCATCATTTCGGCCTGTAGATCACCCATATCGTCTGCATCACCTGTAGCAATTTCTTCTGTGTAGTCATAAATTACTTGTGTCACAGCAAGACCGTTTTCTCCAGGATATGCGAACCAATCAGCTAACAAAGGCAGCTGATTAACAGCAGTTAACTTGTTGGGGTTTGCATCATAAAAATCACCTAACAGGTCATTTGCAGCTTTGTTAGGAGGAACGTAACCTGTTGTTTCTGCAACAGCAGCTGCTCCTACACCTGATGTGATAAACTTTAAAAATGTCCATGCCGCTTGTACTCTTTCAGGATCATCTGATGTAGTAACTAACATCGCTGCGTTACCACCGGCAGGTAGTCTAGCTGGAGTTCCACCATTAACACCAGGTATTCCTGGGAAAGGCGCAGTCTTTAGCTCAAAGTCAGCTTTAGCAGCTTCAACAGAGCCTAAACTACTAGTACTCCAAAACATCATACCAATAGTGCCTGCATTAAACGCAGCTTGTCCGTCAGCAATAGAATAGTTAGGCATATTACAGCCACCCATGATATCTTTCATTTGTTCTAAAGTTTTTAGACCAGCATCTCCTCCCATATTGACTGCTCCATCTTTAACCATTGGAACATTTTGGCTATGCATTAGAGCTTGATGGAACCAGTTACCTGTAATATTCCATCCAAAGTAAAGAGTACCGTGTCCTGCAGCTTCTAATTTATTACAAGCGTCAATGACTTCATCCCAATTTGATGGAATGCTGCTAACACCAGCACTTGCTAAAAGATCCATGTTGTAGTAACCAACTGGAGTTGATACTGAAAATGGCAAGCCATAAACCTCTCCTCCAAAGGTAGATAAGCTCAACATAGCTTCATGATAACCGTCTTTTGCAAAATCTGGCTCATTAGCAATGAAAGGCTCTAAAGATAAAGCGATACCTTTGTCTACTAAAGGTGCTTGTCTATTAAGACCTTGCATGGTGATATCAGGTAAGTTTCCTGATGTTGACTCTCTTAGTATAGTAGCAGTAGCATCTTCATAGTTTTCATAAGTTGCTCTGAACTTAACTTTAATGTCAGGATGAGCTTTTTCAAACTCTGGCATAATTGCCTGGTATGTCACATCGAACAAACCTGAATAAGGATATGCAAATTCAATTTCTACCGCATTAGCGTTGTATGCGAAAACTGATGCAAAAAATCCTAAGATTACTTTTTTCATAGTCCCTCCTTAAAATAATAATAATTACTTATTAAATCCTTAATGTTAAGAATATGTTAAATTTTTAAAGCAAAGTAGAAATAATCAGTATGTGTGAGAAAAAATCTGTGAATAGTTCCTAAAAGCTGTTAATTACCAAGGTAATGAGAAGGTCTTTACATTTGTGTAACTTTTCATAGCCTCTATTACACCCTCTTTATAGCCTAATCCTGAGTCTTTTATTCCACCAAAAGGTGACATCTCAATTCTGTAACCGGGCACTTCCCAAATATTAACTGTGCCCACATTAAGACCGCTTATGTATTTTTTAATTCTTCTAAAATCGTTACTACAAACACCTGATGACAAACCAAAGGCCGTTGAATTTGAAATTTCCATTACTTTTTCATCTTCATTGGGAACTCTAATGACAGGCACAATTGGACCAAAGGTTTCTTCAACAACAAGTTCTGATTTATAATTAACGTTGTCTATAAAAATTGGTGGCACAAGAGCTTCTTGGACCCCAGGGTTATAAAGAATTTTTGCACCATCCTGTTCAGCTTTATTTACTCTGTCATTAAACATACTTGCTGCCTCTTTATTAATTACTGTGCCCAACTGATTATTAATATCCATGGGATCACCAAATTTTATTGCTTTTGCTTTTTCCAAAGCAAGCTCGACAAATTTATCAGCAACTGATTCTTGAACTAATATTCTTTTTACAGCAGTGCATCTTTGACCGGAGTTTTTTGTTGCTCCCATGATTGCTAGATCAGCTGCTTTATTTAAATCATCATCATCTAAGTCACTCAAAACTATTAAAGGGTCGTTTCCACCTAACTCTAAAACAGTTCTTTTGTAACCTGCATTTTCAGCTATCAGTTTTCCAACACCAACGCTTCCTGTAAAAGTAATTAAATCTATATTTTTATTTTTAATTACTTCATTCCCAATGTCTTCAGGCCATCCTGTTAAAATTGAAAACATTTCTGGAGGAAGGCCACATTCATATAAAATATCTGCTAGTAGCATAGCTGTTAAAGGGGTCAATTCTGTTTGTTTACAAACAGTACAGTTGTTAGTTGCTATTGATGGAGCTATTTTGTGAGCAACCATATTTAAAGGATGATTAAATGGAGTGATTGCAGATATAGTGTTAAGCGGTTCTCTAATTGTAAATATTTTTCTTTGTTTTCCATGAGGTGTTAAATCACAAGAGTAAATTTCTCCGTCATCCTGGATACAAAGCTGAGCAGTAAGAGAAAATACATCAAAGGCTCTACCAACTTCATAAAGCGTATCTTGTTTCGATAGCCCAGACTCAAGTGAAATTAGATCAGAGATTTGTTCTTTTCTCTCAACAAGTGTTTCAGCAGTCTTTTGAAGTATTTTTTGACGATCATATCTAGATAAATTAGGTTTATAATTTGCAGCAATATCAAAGGCTTTTTGAGCATGTTCTGCTGTGCCAGCTGGTACTGTGCCTATAACTTTACCTGTGAAGGGATAGATAACATCAATCTTGTTATCGGTGTGAACAGTTTTTCCACCAATCCTCATACCCTCATTAATAATTTTATCAGTCATGATTAAGCTCCATTAATAGTATAAAAAAATGCATCATAGTTATTTAAACTTTGATCTTTGGCAATGTTTAGTTTTTTATTAGAAATAAAAGGAACTTCTCTTTCATGATGACCTCCATGAGATCTAAGGGGTTCCTTTAATTTTGAAAGATCATGATTAGCTTTTGAGGTACCAATTGTCATATCTTCAGATGACATGCATACGATATCACCTATTCTATCTGAAGGTAGCCTATATTCTCTACATGCTTCTTCTTGTTTAACAACTACTTCAATTTCTTTAATTGATGATATTTTGCTAATTGTTTCACCAATTTTTGATTTATCTTTTACATATATAGTGGCAAACGATCCCAGTGAACCATGATGAACTACATAAGGGTCAGTAATTGGAAGTATTACTTTAGCCTCATCTTTACCCATTTGATCATCTAAATAATCTTGAAGGAAGATGGCATTAGGTTCTCCATTAATATTTGCTTTAGACTTCATTCCATGATCTGCAGTGATGACAACCGAATTCCCATTACTACAAATTTTACTGACATACTTATCAAACATCTGATAAAAATCATTTGCTTCTTTATCTCCAGGTGCATATTTGTGTTGAATAAAGTCAGTGGTAGATAAATACATAATGTCAGGATTAAATTCTTCAAGTAATTTTACCCCAGCTGCCATAACAAATTCTGATAGATCCTGAGAATATACTTCAGGTACTTTCATTCCAATCCAGTCATTAATATTTTCAATACCATTTTCACTGAGAGTGGCCTGATCTGATTTTTCTGATGAAAAACAGATTGCTCTTCCTTCATTAAATTTTAAACCATTACCTAAAAGAGTCCTTAATTTATCCTTAGCAGTGATTACTGCTATTTTATAACCTTCATTATAATATTTCTCAAAAATAGTTGGAGCTCTTAAATATTTTGGATCATTCATCATCACTTCTTCACCGGTTGATGGGGTATAAAAGAAATTACCACTTATTCCATGAACATCACTAGGCTGCCCTGTGACTATCGAAATGTTGTTAGGGTTTGTAAAACTGGGAATAGCACTGTTAGCCATCAGATATTGGCCATTTTCCAGTATTTTATCAAGATTTGGTGTCAATCCTTTTGAAGAGGCGATATCAATATACTCTTTTTGACTACCATCAAGGCATATAACTACTACAGTTGAAGAAAGTGATTTATTGTATTGTCTTTTGTTTATTTCAATTTTATCACTCATAATTACTATTGCTTCATATAAAGAACAAACTTCCGATTAATGTAAAATTAATTCATAAAGTTTTAACATAAATTTTACAAATTTACTTTTAAAATGTCCTAATCAGAACTATTTTAGTTTTGAGGAATAAAAATAGATGGGGACAATTTCTTTAAAGAACATCAATAAGTCATTTGGTTCAACTGAGGTGCTTAAACAACTAAGCCTTGATATCCAAGATGGTGAATTCTTAACATTAGTCGGTCCATCAGGTTGTGGCAAATCCACTTTGTTAAAAATTATTGCCGGATTGGAGCAACAAAATAGTGGCGATGTAATTATTGATGATAAGAATGTTAACAGCACCAGAGCTAGCAAGAGAGATTTAGCAATGGTTTTCCAATCTTACGCTCTTTACCCGCACCTGACTGTCAGAAAGAATCTAGAAACACCTTTGAAATTAAGAGACTATAGTTTTGTAGAGAGGTTGCCTCTTGTTGGTAATTTTGTACCTAGTAGAAAAGAAAAAAAGAAATCAATTGATGACCTTGTTTTTAAAACATCTGAAACTTTAAAAATAACAGAACTACTTGATAGAAAGCCAGGTCAATTATCTGGTGGTCAAAGACAAAGAGCGGCATTAGGAAGGGCGATGGTAAGAGAACCAGTTGCATTTTTAATGGACGAACCCTTATCAAATCTTGACGCTGCATTAAGGGTTCATATGAGATCTGAGCTATCCGAGCTCCATAACTCTTTAAAGACCACTTTCATTTATGTGACGCATGATCAAGCAGAAGCACTTACAATGTCAACTCGAATGGCAGTTATGATTGATGGTGAACTTTTACAACTAGATACCCCAAGTGAGGTTTATAACAATCCTTCATCTTTGAGGGTTGCAGAATTTGTTGGTAGCCCAAAGATTAACACATTTGATGCTGAGATTAGATCTGATGGTTTCGCTGAATTTAACGGCATCAGGCTAGAGAAAAAATTTAATACTAATAGTCAAAAAGCCTTAGTTGCTGTGAGACCAGAACATTTAGAAATTACAAAGGATTCAAACAAACCTGCATTTGAGGCTAAAGTTTCATACAAAGAAAATCTTGGTTCAGATATATTTTACCATGTTCAAGTTGATCAGTCTGACTCAAAGATCATAGTGAGAGGTTCACCACAAGCCGGACTGATTTCAAATGGGGAAACAATTAAAATATGTCCCTCTCATTCCGAAGCTATGCTTTTTGAAATATCTGGTGAGAGAATTAGATAAATATGCACTATTCTAAAGCGCATATTTGGTTTGTTTGGCCTGCAATCATATTAATGATTGTAATATTAATACTTCCAATTTTTTTAGCCGGAGGTATTTCATTTACTAATTATAATCTTGGTAATTCTAGTTTTGAATGGGTTGGTATGGAGAATTATGAAAAAATGTTCTCTAGAAAAACCTATACAAAAATGATTATAGCTACCGCCACGTATGTTTTAATAGTTGTACCCGCTTCAGTTATTATAGGATTGGCAGCTGCTGTCATGCTTAATTCTCTCAGATTTGGTGCAGATATATATAAAACCATTTTCTTTTTACCTGTGATGGCAACTTTGTTAGCTATGGCTATTGCATGGGAATTTACTCTTCACCCCACTCTTGGAATTATTAATTCTTTTTTAGCTGATGGTTGTGGAGGTATTCGAGAATTTATTTTAGGTTTCCATTGGTTACCATGGGTTGGTTCCGAAGATAGCTGGTACAGTGTTGCTTGTGCAAACAATATGGACTTTCCATATTGGTTAAAAGATAAAAAAACAGCTATTTGGACAATTTGTTTTATTGGTATCTGGCAAGCATTTGGCTTTAATATGGTACTCTACTTAGCAGGATTAACCAGCATACCTCGTGAGTTATATCATGCCGCGGAAATGGATGGGGCTCATTCAACTTGGGAGCAATTCAAACTTGTCACTTGGCCTATGTTAGGCCCAACTACTTTATTCGTAGTAACTATAACTACAATAAGATCTTTTCAAGTCTTTGATACAATTGAAATACTTACAAAGGGAGGACCATCGAAGACTACATATGTGATGATGTATGCTATATTTGAAAAGGCTATCATGCAAAATATCACCAGTATTGGAGCAGCTATAACTGTTGTATTTATTGTATTTATAATTCTACTAACTTTTTTCCAACGCTATGTCATAGAGAAAAGAGTTCATTACTAAAATGTTAGCTAGACATTATATTGGCGAGTCATGGAAGCACGGACTGCTCATTATCGGTGCGCTAATTGTGTTGATACCATTTTATATGATGGTTTCCATGTCTCTGAAATCACAACAAGAAATTCAGTCAATATCCGGAGGTTTAGTTGGAGCGCAAGAGATCCAAACATTCCCTGTTTGTACTAAGCACGGATATACCGAAGAGGTATGTACAATGCGTCCTTACAAATACAATTTCTGGTTTGCTTTCAAAAAAGCTCCAATTCCGAGGTATTTAATGAATGGTTTGATTGTGACTGTGTCAATTTTTTTAATACAAGTCTTAATCGCTCTTCCGTGTTCTTACGCTCTCGCAAAACTCAGGTTTAAAGGAAGAGAATTTGTGTTTTCAATGGTTCTTTTTTGTCTTTTAATACCTGTTCATGCTATCGCTTTACCCTTATATGTGATGTTGGCAAAGGCTGGTCTCGTAGACACGTATGCAGCCTTGATAATACCCTGGACGATATCAGTATTTGGTATTTTTCTTATGCGGCAATTCTTTATGACAGTGCCAGATGAACTAATTGATGCTGCTAGGATGGATGGAATGGGAGAATACTCTATTGTTTGGAAAGTAATGCTTCCCGTAGCGATACCTGCGTTACTAGCTTTTGCAATTTTCTCTGTTGTTGCTCACTGGAATGATTATTTTTGGCCTCGGATTGTCATTACCGGTAATCGTGATTTATTTACACCACCACTAGGTATTAGAGAATTTAGAGGCGGAATTGATAGTGATGAATTTGGACCAATGATGGCATCAATAGTTACTGTGACAGTTCCACTGATTGTGGCTTTCATCATAGCTCAAAAGAGATTTGTCGAAGGCATTACCATGACTGGAATGAAATAAATTATTTTCCAAAAGAATTTACTAATATAATGCCGATAACTATCAAGGTGCAACCTATCACTGCAAATATATTTGGTGATTGACCGAACTTTAAAATACTTAAAAGAAATGTTCCAAAAATCACTAATCCGGCATATGAGGCATAGGCCGTTCCCATAGGGAGAAATTTCATTACTTTAGAGATAAAAAAGACAGCAATAATTATAGAAATAGCGCTCAAAGAGGTAGGAATAATTTTTATATAACCATCAGAAATCTTTGCAAAATTATTTGATAATATTCCAAATATTATTGCTGCAGTGAGATAAATATAACCAATCACTTTTAGTTTGAGTACTCGTAAGGAAATGAACTCAACTGTTTAAGTCCATCTTTAGTGACTAAGAATTGATCCTCAAGTTTTATTCCTTCTTTTCCTCCAACTTCTCCAATATAGCTCTCCACACAAATAGTCATATTTTCCTCAAAATGGGCAGAGTAATCAGAGTTACTAAAATCTTTATTGGGGTAGGCAACAAAAGGCCACTCGTCACATAATCCTACACCATGGATAATACAAGGATAGTGATTGTCATAACAATTATCAGGTAACTTCCATGATTGCTCAGCAAATTCTCGAAAGTTTAATCCAGCTTTAATCAAAGATTTGTTGTGATTAATATGTTCCAAGGCTAAATCATAAAGTCTTCTTTGTTCATCATTAAAATTATTTCCCTCAACAAAGGTCCGAGATATATCAGCACAATAACCGTAGGGTCCAACCATATCAGTATCAAAAGCTACTACATCACCTGATTCAATCACACGATTACTACATTCTTGAAGCCATGGATTTGTTCTTGGGCCGGACACCAATAGACGAGTCTCGAACCACTCACCTCCACTTTCAATGTTAACCTTATGCATATAAGACCAAAGTTCTTCCTCCGTCATTCCAGCATGTAATTTTTCTTTCATCAGCCACATTCCTTTTTCAGCTGTTTCTATAGAGGCCTTCATGCATACTAACTCATCTTCTGATTTTATTGACCTTGCAGTTTCAACAATTTTTTGAGCATTTAATATTTCAACATTAAATTGCTTAAGAAGCATTTGAATTCCAACAGGGTCAGATACATCAATAGCTAGTCTGTTGTTATTAGGAGAATGCTCACGCATTAAATCTTGAACAATACCAGCCCAGTGTTTTGCATTTTTATCGACAAAATTATTTGCAGAAAAAAAATCCCAACTTACAACTTCTCTGATTTCATCAATTGTACAGAGGTGACTAGAGAGGTGTTCACTTTTTGGGTAATCAAATAAAATTACCTTGTTGTCTGCAGAAATAAACACAAAACGAACCAGTTCATGCATTGTAAATAAGCTCATATTTCTGCTATCAGTTGCATATCTAATATTAATGGGATCAAATAAAATACAAGCTCCCACATTATTTAAACGAAGTTGTTCTTGCACCCTGTTTAATCGGTACATTCTCAGACGGTCAAAATCTATCTTATCTTCATAAAGCCGAGGTTTATAAATTTGATTTTGATAATTTTGGTTAATAGGTTCGAGATACTTTGGTCCAATTTTACGATCTGCGAATTTGCTGGAAAAATTACTCATTGATAAACATTAATTTATTTTATTTTTTTTTCAAACCTCATCATATTATCTTTAAAGTTTAAAGAGAGTTTTTTCGCACTACTACTGATTTTATCCAAAAATTTAACATTTATATTAATCTTATTTTGCTCATTTTCTGATATTTGACCTACATAAGTAATGGCATTCCATAGTCCTAGTGAATTCATGGGAGAAAATTTTCTTTTTGAAGAAAGAGATATATTTAGGAAAGAGAAAAAGAAACTCGATATATTTACTTTGTATTTTTTTGAAAATTCAGGAATATTTTGTGAGATAGTTTTTATAAAAGCTTTTGGGTCATTAAATTGAAATGGATTAATTTTAGGAAAAAATTGTTTTAATATTTTTTTCGTAAAATCATTTCCTGATGAGTAGATAAAAAATAGTTGCCCTTTTAAATCTAACATCCTTATCAATGGTAATAACACCAGATTCAAAGTTCTTTGATAGGGCGATCTCAATCGAAAGGCCTGTGAGGCTATAATAAAGTCATAAACCTTGGGGACATCAGTTAATTTTTTAGGAATTAAATGAATTAAAGGTATTTTTTGATCTTTTCTATAAATAACCATAAAGCTTTTATGTTTAGGTCGTAATATTGTAGAAGATGTATCTTCTTTTATCTCCCAATTTTTTTTAATGACATCACTCATATTCATCAGCTGCTGATTAAAACTAAAACTAGAGTTCCCTGAGAGTTCTTTTTTTATAAGCTTACAATCTTTAAACTCTTTCTCATGGATATCTTTGTAAGAGGCATTTGTGATACAAAAAACTAAATTTTTATGTTCATAGAACCGATAACCTAAAAAAGCTAGTAAGCTATTGATATCATCAATACTTATTTCTTTTCCTACAACAATAATAGGGTCTTCGGGAAATTTCTCGTGAGCAGCAGATAAAAGAGTAGAGATTACACTCCCATCACCAGTTCCAGCGTCAAAAATTCTAAAAGCATCTTTGGTTATCTTTGATTTTTTTATGTATTTTGCGAGTTCAAAAGCAATTTTACTTTTCTCATTTGTTGAATTGACGAAAGATAAATATTTATCCCTTGAGTCGAAAAAATCCGCTTTTTTTGCCCCCACTGTTGCTCTCCTAAACCTTTAATATCCTATCTTTTTTTAAACTAGAAATGGATTTATTTCCATAATAGAGTTTTATTCATTAAGAGGAGAGCTTTATGGATTTAATTCAAAGATTAGACAAGGGCCCAGTTTTGTGTGCTGAGGGTTATTTATTTGAAATGGAAAAAAGGGGCTATTTACAGGCAGGCGCCTTCGTACCAGAAGTAGTTTTAGAGCATCCTGAAGTGGTCACCCAGCTTCATCGAGAATTTATTAGAGCAGGCAGTGATGTTGTTCAAGCGTTCACATATTATGGTCATCGTGAAAAGCTTCGATTGATTGGTAAAGAGGAACTACTTGAACCACTTCAATTAAATGCTTTAAAAATTGCAAAAGATGCTGCAAATGAATTTCCTGATTTAGATTTAATGATCGCAGGAGATGTTGCTAACACGAATATATATGATCCCAATAATAAATCCTCATTAGTTGAAGTAGAGAAGATGTATGAAGAACAAATTGGCTGGGCAAAGGATGCAGGCGTGGACTTTGTTGTAGCTGAAACAATTCAATGGACTGGTGAAGCGTTGATTGCTCTTAAAAAAATAAAAGAGGCAGGATTAATAGCAGTGGTAAATTTAGCTATACCAGCAAATGACCTTACAAGAGATAATGATACCCCGGAGGATGCTTGTAAAAAGTTTGAAGATAATGGCGCTGAGGTTGTGGGCTTAAATTGTTTTAGAGGACCTTACCATACAATGAAACATTTAATTAAAATACGTGAAAAAGTATCTTGTCATGTTGCAGGGTTGCCAGTTCCAGTTAGAACTACTGATGAATTTCCCGTTTGGTTTTCTTTGCCAGATGAGGGCTGTGATTGTATTCCTAATAACAGACCTTTTCCTGTCGGCATTGATAATCTTTACTGTAATCGATATGAAATGGCAGAGTTTGCCAAAGATTGTCAAAGCAAAAATATTAATTTCATTGGAGTATGCTGTGGGGCAGCCCCACACCATGTAAGAGAAATGGCTGTGGCTTTAGGTCGTAAACCTATCTCCTACAAATATTATCCTGACATGAGCAAACATTTTATCTTAGGTACAGATAAAACTTTAAGTAGTATTAATACTCAGCATAAAGATAAGTATAAAGCTGAAGAGAAGTGGCTACCCAAAGGGTAGTAACTATTTAGAGTGTTTTGACTACTTATTCATCTAGCAAATTCCCATCAGAAATCGGCGAAAATGGCTGGTTGAAAACAAGTGATAGTCAATATTTTGCCCCCACTCTTGATCGAGATCACACCTGTGACTGGCTTGTTATTGGTAGTGGCTTTGCAGGAATATCTGCTGCAAAACGACTAACAGAGCTTCGTAGTGGAGACAAAATAATTCTAATTGATGCGATTGGTATTGGTGAAGGAGCAGCAGGCCAGAATAGTGGTTTCATGATCGATGTTCCTCATAATATAAATGCAAAAGGCGATTATCTAAGTTCAATTAAAAAAGATAAAGACTCAATTTCTCTAAATCGTGAGGCTATAGAATTTTCATCACATATGGTTGAAGAGTACGATATTCCCCAAAGTGTTTATAATAAGATTGGAAAGTTAAATGGTGCAGCAACACCCAAAGGTATTTCTTTCAATAAAGATTATAAAAAACAATTAGAGGCATTAGGAGAGGATTATCATTCTTTGGATTCCAAACAGATGTCTGAAATTACTGGTTCCAATTATTATGAACAAGGAATTTATACTCCTGGAACAATTCTAATTCAGCCTGCTGAATATATCAAAAGAATAGTTGAAAGACTCAGTGATAAAATCAAAGTTTTTCAAAATAGTCCTATAAAAAAAATTGAAAAAAAAAATAATAGTTGGGACGCCTATACTTCTCAAGGAAAAATAATTTCTAAAAATATTATTTTTGCAGTTAATGGGCATATAACAAATTTTGGATTTTACAAAAATCAACTTATTCATATTTTTACTTACTCCTCTCTTACTAAAAAATTTGATGATAGTATTTTAAAAAGTGACCCCTCATGGGGTTTGACCTCTTCAAATCCTATTGGCACCACTGTTAGAAAAATTAAGGTTAGTGAAAATCAATCTAGACTTCTCATTAGGAATACTTGGAGATGCCGCCAAAATCTTGAGTCACTTAATTCTGATTTTGAGAACTCCTGTCAAAAACACCGAAAAAGTTTTATAGGACGCTTTCCTAATTTAAATGAAATACCATTTGAGTTTAGTTGGGGAGGGCGAGTTTGTCTTTCTTTAAACGGCGCTCCTGCTTTTGGTGAGTTAGATGAAAATCTCTTTTCTGCTTGTTGTTCAAATGGATTGGGAACAGTTAAAGGAACCTTGGCAGGAAAACTAATCATTGATAAGGCATGTAAATCAAATTCATCTCAACTTGATAAGTATGAAAATATTGAAAAACCATCTATTTTGCCGCCTAATTTTTTAACCCAAATAGGGGCAAACTTAAGAATTAAATCTCGAGAAATGACAGCTGGTAGGGATTTATAAAAGAAATGATAACCAATTATGATACATTGGATAGCTAAACAAGGAGATTACGGGAAAGTGACTATTTTAAAAGGTATCTATGGAGCTATGTGTACCCCATTCCAAGATAGCGGAGAGGGAATAGATCTAAAGCGTTACCACTTTCATATTGATGATTTATTAGAAGCGGGTGTACATGGTTTAGTCTTATGTTCTGGCACAGGTGAATACGCTTATCTAACAGATGATGAGAAACAAACTTTAATTACAGAGGGTGTAAAACATATTAATGGCAGGTGCCCTACGATAGCACAAACTACTGCACTTAGTACTAATGAGTGTATCAACAAAGCAAGGGCTGCAGAAGATGCAGGTGCAACTGCAATTATGGTTATGCCGCCTTTTCTAGAACCGCCCTCAGAACTTGGAGTTATTTATCACTATGAGGCTATAGCAAAAGCAGTGAGAATTCCTATCGTAATGTATAATGTTCCACAGCAAGCCGCACCCCTCACCGAAGACACTTATCGTAAATTATTAGCAATAGAAAATTTAGATTATATTAAAGACAGTTCAGGAGACTTTTTAAATTTGCAAAAATTTACCAAGACTGGAGGAAGAGTTTTCTGTGGTATAGACTCCTTTGCACCATTTGCATTAATGAGTGGATGTACAGGGATGATTTGGGGAGCTGTAAATTTTATGCCCCATGAATGTGTTAATCTATTTAATTTAATAGAAGAAAAAAAATATCAAGAAGCTATGGATCTATGGAAATTGATGGAGCCAGTCTGTTTATGGCTAGGAGGAAATAGACACGATGTGGACTACCTTACTGGGATTAAAGCAGCAGCGAATTTATCAGGTAGAGACATGGGACCACCCCGTAAACCCCTATTGAATGTAGCAGCATCTGCACGCCATGATTTAAGAATTGCTATGTCAAAACTACCCATAAACCATATAGATTTAACGTGATCGTAAAAAAGAATTAATAATGAGAGAACTTGAAGTTGACCAAAATGATATTGATCAAAACTATGTATCTATCCTTCAAAAATTAAAGCAATGTATTAAACCAATACACGAAGCAAAAGGCATCCCTAATGAATATTATACTAAAACTGAATATTTTGATTTAGAGAAAGAAATTCTTTTTAACAAAGGTTGGTTTGCCGTAGGCTTCGTTAAAGACCTACCTCAACTTGGCTCTGTTAAACCGGTCAACTATTTTAAAAATCCTCTTTTATTAATTCGTAGTATCCAAGATAAAAAAATACGAGTTTTTCAAAATGTATGTCGACATCGAGGTATGACCCTCATTAAAGACCCCAAAGTTCTGAAGGGAGCAATTCGCTGTCCTTACCATTCTTGGTGCTACAAGCAAACTGGAGAAGTTGTTGCCACCCCTCATATTGGAGGGCCAGGTTATAATTATCACTCCGATATTAATAAAAGTGAATTATCATTAATTGAGGTTCGCTCTCACGTTTGGAGAGATGTAATATTTGTGAATCCTGATGGGAGGGCGAAACCCTTTGAAGAGGTTCATAAATCTTTATTAGAACGATGGTCCTCTTTTGATCAACCTATGCATTCAGATATGAGCGACTCATCTTTTGAGCTTGAGGTCAAAACTAATTGGAAACTAGCAGTCGAAAATTATTTAGAGTCCTACCACCTCCCTTGGATTCACCCAGGTTTAAATAGTTATTCCAAGTTAGAGGATCATGAAAATATTGTTAAATATGATCATTATTCTGGACAAGTTAGTAATAAATATATTCCAAGATATTCAACAGGAAAACAATTTCAAAATTTTAAAAATTTAAGCTCTGAATGGAACAGCAAAGGAGAATATATTGTTTTATTTCCAAATTTAATATTGGGTGTTCAAAAAGATCATGTTTTTAATCTCATTATTGAGCCAATTGGGTGTGATCAAATCAAAGAGCATGTTGAAATCTATTATTCAGACCCTTCTATGTTGTCTGATGAATATCAGCAAACACGCTTAGAGAATACTAAGCTTTGGAGAACCGTATTTGAAGAAGATATTTTTGTAGTAGAGGGAATGCAGCAAGGCCGTTATGCGGAAGACTTTGATGGAGGGCGCTTTTCACCAGTAATGGATGAGCCAACTCATGTCTTTCACGATTGGTACGCTAGAAAGATGTTAAAAGTTTAGAATGACTTTTGATACATGAATTCTTCTAGGCATCTTAGAAGCCGTTCTAGCAATTACTATTATGCTCTACAAATATAATAAAAAAAATAATTTATTTATTTTTTTAATTCAAACCCTGCTTTTACCCAAGCATTTGTTCCACCAGATAAGTTAGAGACATCTTTATAACCCATATCTTGAAGAGTTTTAGTTGATAAAGTTCCTTGACCACCCACTCCACAATAAACGACAATTTTTTTCTCAGGATCAAGCTCATCTTTTCTGAGAGGGTTGTCTGGTCTTTGATCAGCGTGAAATTCCAACATGTCTCTTGGAACATGAACTGATCCTTCTATTTGACCTTCAACCTCGATGGCATCTTTTGATCGAACATCAACAAGGATAATTTCTTCATTATCTAATTGCTGTTTTAATTCTTCTGGACTCACTGATTTGATTTCAGCATTTGCTTCATCTAAAAGCTCTGGAAAAGTCTTCATTTATTCATTTCTCCTCAATAACTATTGATAATATATAACTGTTTGATCTTAAATTTAATATATTACTATAATATAAGACATGAATACTATTGTAAATCCAGGATCTAGTCACGAAACAGATGTAGTGATAATTGGTGCTGGTCCTTGCGGTCTTTTCCAAGTATTTGAGCTGGGCCTTTTAGATATGAAATCTCATCTCATTGACAATCTAGACAAGATTGGTGGACAATGTGCTGAGCTTTATCCTGATAAGAACTTATATGATATTCCAAGCAGACCAGCTATCACGGGCCAAGAGTTAACCGATGATTTAATTAAACAAGCTGAACCTTTCAACCCTACTTATCACCTAAACCAATTAACCTCAAAAATTGAAATTAATGAAAATGATATTTTAGTAGAAACAGATAAAGGCACCTCAATTAAGTGCAAGTCTGTCGTTATTGCTGCCGGGGCAGGAAGCTTTGTTCCAAGGAAACTTCCAGCAGAAGGTGCTGATCAATTAGAAAATAAGAATATCTTTTACTCAGTCAAAAAAAGAACAGACTTTCAAGACAAGAATATTTTAATTATTGGTGGAGGTGACTCCGCTTTAGATTATGTTATGGGATTTCAAGGTATCGCTAAAAAAGTATCACTGGTTCATAGAAGAAAAGAATTTAAAGGTGTCCAAGACTCAGTAAATAAAGTTATGTCATTGGTTGATAAGGGTGAGGTAAGCTTCAATATGGGAAGCCTTAAAAAAGTTACTCTCAATGAAAATGGTAAAGTAACAGCAACTCTTGATGATGATAAAATAATTAATGACATTGATGCAATATTTCCATTTTTTGGTTTAAAAATAGAATTAGGCCCAATCGCAGAGTGGGGATTAAACTTAGAAAAGAATCATATTTCTGTTAACACAGAAAACTTCGAAACTTCAGTACCGAAAATTTTTGCTGTGGGAGATATTTGTATTTACCCTGGTAAGTTAAAATTGATATTAAGTGGTTTTCATGAAGCTGCACTTGCTGCAAAAAAAATGTTTGAGTACTGTCATAGTGATAAAAAGTATGTTTTTAGGTACACTACCTCCTCAAGCGATCTCCAAAAAAAACTTGGAGTTAAGTAATTTTATTCTCATTGTTTAAAAATAAAGTTTTATTTTTTTTAATAATATTTTTTCTATTTACCTTTAGAGCAAATTCAATTGTCTTAGAAACGACTCCTATTAAATTAAATTCTCCATGGGGTATGAGCTGGCTAAATTCTGAGGAGCTATTAATTACACAAAAAACAGGAGAAATTTATAAAGTTAACACAAAAAATTTATCTAAAAGTGAAATAACACATGAAATTCCCTCAACTTTTTTTGGTCAAGGGGGATTGCTTGACATTGTAACTGAAAATAACATTGTATGGATAACTTGTTCGATTAAAAAAGGAAGAAAATATACAACCGCAGTTTATCGCGCTGAACTTAAAAATAATAAGCTTGTCAACGAAGAACTTATATATGAAGCTCTTCCCTATTTTGATAACGGAAAGCATTTTGGTTCGAGAATAGAAATTCTTGATGATTATCTCTTTGTTAGCATCGGTGAAAGAGGTAAAGGAATGATTGCCCAGGACCCTTCAAATTCTATTGGTTCGATAATTAGAATTCATAAAAATGGAGAATATCCTGAGGATAATCCTTTTTTAACAAATAATGAATGGTTGCCAGAGTTATTTCAAATCGGTGTTAGAAACCCACAAGGGATGACATTAGATCCTCAAACAAATTCTATTTATATATCTAATCATGGTCCTAAAGGGGGTGACTTCATTGGAAAGGTCGTAGGCGGTTCCAATTTCGGGTGGAAAAAAATTGGATGGGGCGGAACCAATTATTCTGGCACTAAAATAGGTGATGGTAATGCATGGGAGCCTGGTTTTATAAAACCTGATTTTATCTGGGTGCCTTCAATAGCAGTTAGTGGTATAAAATTTTATCAAGGAGAGGCTTTCCCAGAGTGGCAAAATTCACTCTTGGTATCTTCTCTCAAATTTCAATATTTGTCTGTGTTGCACAGAAAAGGTAACAAATTCGTAAAAGAGGAAGTTATATTTAAAGATAAAATTGGAAGAGTTAGAGATATAGAAATAGATCAATTAGGTAATATTTATATTATTACTGATGAAACAGACTCAAATTTATTTGTTTTAAAACCTTAGCTTTGTTCTCTTTTTGTTACTAAGTTTGCAATACCTTTACATATACCTAGGTGATCGTCCTCCACGATAACAGGATCAGCCCAGTTTTTTTCAATCGTTTTTAAAAATTTTTTATTATTTGCAAAAGGACCTGAGCAAATGATTGGTCCTTTCGATCCTATCGCTTGCAATCCAATCAATGTTTGATTAGCAAGTATTTCAGAAACTAAAGTCTCTGTTCTCGAGGTCTCAATATCTTGAAAATCAACTTCTTTTTCAGAGTCCTTATAAACAAAACTTGCTTTTTCAATATTTTCAAAATTTTTAATACAAATATCTGATGCATTAAGCTCTCTATGATTAATTGAAGATCTACTCTTTTGTTTAATCTGTCTCTCATAAATCTTGCCTGCAGGAAATCTGTAGTTGGGTACTAAATTTCCAAAACAATCATTGCTAATCATTAAACCTGTTTGTTCAGAAATATTTGCATTATCAGAGCCTAAAGCAAAAATAGTAACCCAAGTACCTGTTGATAATATCGAGCAAGGCAATTTTTTATTTAAAAATGCTGAGACTAAAGCTAAGCTTGAGTCATGGGCACCACAATAAACTGATATATTTTGAGTTAAGCCAGTTTTTTTGGATATATCTTTTCGCAAATTTCCAATCACACTTGCCGCAGATCTAATTGGTGGATATTGTACTTGCGATCCAACACCAAAGGCTTCTAGGCCAACAAATTCTTTTTGTCTAATTTTCCACAAATCTGAATGGCAACTAGCATAGCTAATTTCACTTACGGTAACACCAGTTAACCAATAGCTCCAATATTGTGGCCAAAATAAAATTTGATCCACTTTTGCAAACTCTTTGGGAAAATATTTGCTCTGCCAATACAATTGAGCACCTAGATTTAGACCTAGATCCATGCGTGGACTACCAGTTAGATCAAATGTTGGTCTGACCTCATCATACTCTGCTTTGAGTTGATCTGGTCCCTCAAATTCATAGTCGAGAACAGGAAGAGCTAATTCTCCTTTTGTCATCAATGCCATACATGCACCATGTGTTGATGTAAATATTGAGTCAACTATGTATTTTTTTGCAAGGTTGCTCAGAGAATTGATAATAAATTCTTTTAAGGATTCTATGTCAAAATGAGGATACAAAGAGTCAGTCAAAATAATATTTTCTGTTTGGAAAACTTCTAGCTCTTTTAACTTATGAGAGTCAAATAGGATGACTTTAGCGTGTGTCTTGCCTATATCTAATACAGCTATATTGTTTCTGATATGAGATTTTTTCATGGAATTTTTTTATTCTGTTTTTGTCGATAATGTTCCGCTTCCCAATTCAAAAGAAAGCTAGTTTCATTATCATTTAGATATTGAAGATCTGCATTTTCTGGAATTAAACATAACAAATCATGTACACAGCGAATTATTTCTAAAGTTCCTCTTAAGGCATCGTTACGAATGATGACCCCCTGCCCAGCTAAAACCACACATGAATTAAATGGTAGAGGAGCCATGGAAATTTTATTAAGTTTTTCAATTAAATCATCTTCATTTGGATTAAGAACTAGAAGTTTTGGTCCAAGAAAAACTAAAAAATCAGGAAGAAGGACCCCATTTGTGAGCTTATCAATCCACGGCTGATGAAAAGCGAGATTATTAATTAACTCATCTTCACAAAACTTAAATACAGTTTTTTTTAGATCAACAACTTTATCACTTGATTTAATATAACTTTTAACGAAGGTTTTTTTATGTAAATTTTTTAGGCGATCTCGAACATCCTGGTATAAATTTCTTATCTCCTCTAAATCGTTGCCACAAACTATGAGACCATGATTTTCAAGTATAAATACATTGTCTTTTGCAGATTTAATCTGCATTAATTTATAACTTAGTTCAACACCAGGCGTAACATAAGGTATAAATTTCCAATTAAGATCTGAGAGTATTTCTTCAAATTTCATTTGAGAATTTTTTTGTACGGCTAATGCATTAACATTTATATCATGTGTATGAAAAATAAATTTGAAATCAAGAGCAGCATGCATAGGCGCCTCAACCGATGGACGAAGACCCTCTGGTGAAATTTTTAAGTCAATTGATTTTAAAATGTCATCGTAAGAACAGTTATTGTCTTTGAGAGCATCCTTAATTTTAGAAATACTTACTGGAACCATCAACTCTGAGGAGTGCGCATCAACAAGCCATTTACCAGATGCTTTTATCCACATTGTATCACCTTCTTTGAGCGAGGTATTTCCACCAGCTGCTTGAACCATAGTTCGATCTAGACCTATAGCTTCGGAGTATTTGAGAAAAAGTTCATATTCTTTTGCTGGAAAATCATTATCTTTAATAATCATAAAACTCAAAAATTATGGCACTTTAAAGTATTTTGAACAATTTAATTTAGCCATATTTGTAAACTATTTGAAAATAAAAATTATTTCTATGAAATTTTTATGGAGCCATTATAAGGTTAACTCATGAAAATCTTAGTTGTTGGCGGAGCAGGATATATTGGTTCTCATATGGTCAAACGATTTCAAGATACTGATCACGAAGTCGAAATACTTGATAACTTGTCAACAGGCTTCGAATTAAACGCTCAAAATTACAAATTACATATCTGTGATCTATCTAACAAAGATCTTGTTTACCAAATTCTTAAAGAAAATAAATATGAAATAGTAATGCATTTTGCCTCTTACATAAATGTTGGAGAGTCTTATTCTCAGCCTAAAAAATATTATAAAAATAATGTAACAAACACTCTCAATCTTCTTGACTGTATGATAGATCTTAAAATCTTGAATTTTATATTTTCCTCTACTGCTGCTGTATATGGTGAACCACAAGATATACCAATTACGGAGGCTCAAAAGATATCTCCTGTTAATCCATACGGAAATACAAAAGCAATTGTAGAGAAAATTTTAAAAGATTATGACGAGGCCTATGGTCTTAAATATATTTCATTGAGATATTTTAACGCTTGTGGAGCTCACATAGATGGAACAATTGGAGAAAGACACAACCCTGAAACACATCTTATCCCTCTAATTTTACAAGCTGCTTCCGGTCGAAAAAAAAATTTTACTATTCATGGAGATGATTATGACACAAAAGATGGAACGTGTATTCGTGATTATATTCATGTAATGGATCTAGCTGAAGCTCACCTTTTATCATTGGAAGATTTAATTAAAACTCAAAATTCTGAAATTTACAATATTGGCAATAACCAAGGCTTTAGTGTGAAAGAAATAATAAGAATAGCTGAGACTGTTACTAATACTAAAATACCTTATGAAATTGCAGGTAGAAGAAAAGGTGATCCCGCACAATTAATAGCTGATAATAAAATAATTATGGAAAAACTTAATTGGTCTGCTAATTACTCAGATTTAAATACCATTATAAAAACCGCTTGGGAGTGGGAAAAACGCCTCTCTAAATCTAATTAAAACTTATATTTTTAATTTTTATTAGTAGGTAATTTTTAGTATATTCCACTCATAACAATATTACCTTTGATATCTCAAATTGGTAATTGTAGGAGGAATAAAAATGAGAAAAATCTTAGCTATATTAATTTCTGTAGCCAGCTTGGGTTATTCTTCTGCTTTTGCAGGCACGCTGGTAATTAACACAGACTTGACTGATCCAGCTCCGAAGGCCGCATTTGATTGGGCCTTTAAAAAGTTTCAAGAAGAAAATCCTGATGTGACTATCGAGGTAAATAATTTTGACCACGAGGGTTACAAGCAAGCAATCAGAAATTTTTTAACCACTAGCCCACCTGACGTTTTTAATTGGTATGCAGGAAATAGGATGTTGCCATTTGTTCGAGCAGGACTTGTTGAAGATGTGTCAGACATATGGTCAGATTCAGGATGGGTTGATGGGAATTTAACAGAAGGAATGTCTCACGCCAAAAAACCGATGACAATTGGTGGAAAGCAATGGGGTATCCCATACACGTATTATCAATGGGGAGTTTACTACAGAAAAGATCTTTTCACAATGAACGGTATTTCTGTTCCAACTACATGGGATGAGTTTGTCGCTGCTTGCGCAACATTAAAAGCAGCAGGTATAACTCCAATTACCATAGGATCAAAATATCTTTGGACAACCGCTGGTGTATTTGACTACTTAAATTTGAGAACTAATGGATATGAGTTTCATATGGCACTAACTAAAGGAGAAATTCCATACACTGACCCTAGAGTTCATGCAGTATTTGATAAATGGGATGAATTAGTAAAACCCGGATACTTTCTAGAAAACCATGCTTCTTTAGCTTGGCAAGAAGCTATAGCACCGATGGTAAATGGTGAAGCTGCTATGTATGTGATGGGTAACTTCTCAGTTCGTTTATTTCAAGAGGGGGGTTTATCAGACTCTAATCTCGGTTTCTTCCAGTTTCCAGAAATAACACCAGGTCTCCCAATGGCAGAAGAGGCACCAACTGATACCATGCATATTGCTTCAGGTGCAAAAAATAAGATCGATGCTAAGAGATTTTTGATCTTTTTAAGTAGAGCAGATGTTCAAGAAGAAATGAATAAAACACTTGGACAATTGCCGGTTAATAGTGGCTCAAAAGTTAACAGAGATCCATATCTTGAGGCTGGTTTAGAAATGCTTAATAATGCATACGCTATGGCCCAATTTTATGATAGAGATGCACCGGCAGAGATGGCATCTGAGGGCATGAAGGGTTTTCAAGAATATATGGTTAATCCAGACAGAAGAGATAAAATTCTTGAGCGTTTAGAAAAAGTACGCCAGAGAGTTTATAAATAATCAACTTAAATTGGGGTGGTCTAGATTACCACCCCATTTCTTTCAGTGCCGAACTCAAACCAATTTATCTACAGAAGGTCTTCATGGTGGAAGCGTAATCAGCAAAGACTAACACCATGGATTTTTTTATTTCCAGGTCTATTGCTCTTTTTAGTCTATGTGATCTGGCCAATTTTTAACTCTTTATATATTTCTTTATTACAATGGGACGGCTTATCTCCTGCAATTTATATAGGAATTTCAAATTACATAGAATTATTAGATGATGAGTATTTTTATATTTCATTAATGAATAATCTAAAGTGGCTAATCTTTTTTATGTTAGCTGTTCCTATTGGATTAGGTTTAGCTATATTTTTAAATCAAACTATTTTTGGGATAAGATTAATTAAATCTCTTTTCTTTTTTCCTTTTGTGATTTCTCAAGTAGTAATTGGAATCATATTTTCTTGGTTTTACAATCCTCGTGGTGTTATAGGACCCTTCCTAGATAAAATTGGTCTTAGTAACTACGCTATCTTAGCAGATGAGAATTTTGCTACCTATGGAATTATCTTTGCAGGAATTTATCCACAAATTGCATATTGTATGATTTTGTATTTAACAGGATTAAACAATCTCAATACTGATCAAATTGAGGCAGGAAGAATGGATGGTGCTAAAGGCCTTTCTCTATTCAAAAATATTATTTTGCCTCAATTGAAACCAGCTACTTTTCTTGCAATTGTCGTAACTGTGATTGGATCTTTAAGAAGTTTTGACATGGTTGCAATTATGACTCAAGGAGGCCCTTACGGTTCTAGTAATGTTTTAGCTTATTATATGTTTGAGACTGCTTTAAGCGAGTATGGGTATAGGATGGGATATGGCTCTGCAATTGCTGCAGTTTTATTTACTATAATGATGTTCTACATATTATTTTTTATTTATCGAATGTACCAAAGTGAGAAAAAAGGGTTATAAATGTTTCCAATTCCTATTCAAAAAAGACCATTAATCAATAGAGTTTCTTACAAAATACTAGTTCCAGTATCTTTATTTATTTGGTTGATCCCACTATTAGGCATAATGCTCACCTCTATTAGAGGTTTGGGAGATATCACAGCAGGAAACTATTGGGGCATGCCAAGTGAATTTTTGTTGTTTACTAATATCAAAGAAGTGTTTCAAAATACACCGATGTTGACTTATATAATCAATAGTTTCAAAATAACTATTCCGACAGTTATAGGTGCAGTAACTATAAGCTGCATGACAGGGTTTGCTTTGGCATCTTATAAATTTAAAGCAAACCTATTTATATTTTTTACATTTATTGCCGGCAATTTTGTTCCCTTTCAAATTTTAATGATACCAGTAAGGGACCTCACTTTCCAAATGGGTTTGTATGATACAGTAACTGGATTAGTTTTATTTCATGTTGCCTTTCAAACAGGCTTTTGTACTTTATTTATGAGAAACTTCATAAAAGCTCTACCAAATGAGCTATTTGAAGCTGCAAGAATAGATGGCACATCAGAGTTTAATATATTTCTAAAGATAGTTGTTCCTTTAACGAGGCCAGCTATTGCTGCTTTATCAGTTTTAATTTTTACCTTTATTTGGAATGATTTTTTTTGGGCAACTGTTTTAATACAAGGTCAGCATGCAATGCCAATTACAGCAGGTTTAAAATCTTTAAATGGTCAATGGGTAACTGTCTATCACCTTCTATCTGCTGGATCTATTATGGCAGCTGTGCCTCCTGTGATTATGTTTTTTTTAATGCAAAAACATTTCATAGCTGGTCTTACCTTGGGTGCAAGTAAGGGATAGAATTGCCTAAAATTTCTTTCATAGGCGCGGGGAGTACTGTCTTTATGAAAAGTATTTTGACAGACATTTTATTAGAGTCAGAATTAAATTCATCTGAAATTTTTCTTCATGATATTGACCTGAAAAGATTAAAAACATCTCAAATCGTAGCCGACAATATATCCAGATCTCTTAAATCTACTGCATCAATCAAAGCTACATCAGATCGAAGAGAAGCACTAAAAAATGCTGATTTTGTTATTGTTATGATACAAGTCGGTGGCTATAAACCCTCTACTGTAATTGATTTTGAAATTCCAGCTAAGTATGGTCTTCAACAAACAATCGCAGATACATTAGGTATTGGGGGGATCATGCGTGGGCTAAGAACAGTTCCTGTTCTAGTAGAAATTGCCCAAGATATGATCGAGTTGTGTCCAAGGGCATTGATGCTTCAATATGTAAATCCTATGGCAATTAACTGCCTCAGCTTATCTCACTTTGTTCCTGAACTTCGCTATGTTGGGCTTTGCCATTCTGTTCAAGGTACAGTAGCCGATCTTGCTAGAGATATAGGAGAAGACCTCAGCAAAATTGAATATGAATGTTCTGGCATCAATCACATGTCATTTTTTACAAAATTTGAAAAAAAATTAGATAATGGTTCAAAGGAAAATCTTTATCCTAAAATTTACCGGGCTGGGGAGGCAGGAAATTTTGGTACCAACGGGGACGACTGTTCAAACTATGTTAGATATGACGTATTAAAAAAACTTGGTTATTTCGTTACAGAGTCCTCTGAACATTTTGCTGAATACACACCTTGGTTTATAAAAAATCAGCAAAAAGATTTAATTTCAAAATATGATATACCAATTAATGAATATATCCGACGTTGTGAAAAGCAAATTGAAGAATGGGAAAATCAAGAAAAGGAATTACTAAGTAATCCTCAAACAGAATTTAACAAATCTATGGAGTATGCCTCTAGAATAATTCTATCTATGGTAACCGGAGCTAAGGATACTATTTATGGAAATGTGCTTAACAAAAATTTTATACCTAATTTACCTCATAACAGTTGTGTCGAAGTTCCTTGCATAATTCAAAAAAATGAGCTGACCCCTCAAGCTGTACCCCCCTTGCCTATGCATTTGGCAAATCTAATTCAAACTAATATTAATGTTCAACAATTAACCGTTGAAGCTCTTAAGACACTTAAGAAAGAAACAGTTTATCATGCTGCAATGCTAGATCCACATACAGCTGGAGAGCTAAACTTAGATCAAATTTGGAAAATGGTTGATGAGTTAATCGATGCTCATGGCCCAATGTTACCTAATTTTAAATAATGCCAGATCTTTTTATAAAAAGACTTAATCGGGGACAAGGCAAAGAACTAATCTTATATAGCCAAAAAGACAATGATTATAAAGTTTTTGAAGGTTTACCACCTGTGTCTGGTAACCAAACTCACCTTAGGTTCCACCCAACTCGCTTTGAGTGGGTTGGGTATTCAACATCAAGACAAAATAGAACCTTCCTTCCAGACGCTCATGATTGCCCACTATGCCCAATGTCAGATAATAAGGACCTTAGTGATATTCCAGTCGATCAATATGAAGTAGCTATATTTACAAATCGGTTTAGCTCTTTTCAATTATCTGAAAATAAAGCACCCTCTTTGGAGATAGAAACCAATCAAGCAACAGGGACTTGCGATGTAATCTCTTATAGTGCTAATCATAATGATGAATTTTCTAAATTATCTACAGAAAGAGTCGAATTAATTATCCAAGCACTATCCAATCGTACCAGAGAATTATATAGCAATTCCAAAATTGAATATATTCTGCCCTTTGAAAATAAAGGAAAAGAAATTGGAGTCACATTAGATCACCCTCATGGACAGATCTATAGCTTTGGACACATTCCAGAAATAATTAAAAAACAAGCTATAATTCAACAATCAAATCCTTTAAAAAAATATCTAGGGAATATACCAAAAGAGTTAATTCTTAAAAAAAATTCTTCCGCCATATCTTTTGTCCCTCGTTGGGCAAGATACCCTTTTGAGATCTGGGTAGTTCCATCACGAAGAGTGTCTAATATATTTGAACTTTCAGATACTGAGCAACATGATCTTGCAGAACTGATGTTAGAGGCTTCCAAAAAATTAGATGGAGTCTTTAACTCCTCAATGCCTTATACTCTCGCATGGCAACTGTCGCCAAAAGGCTTTGAAGACTCCCACCATTTTCATGTATGCTTTCAACCAATTCGTAGGTCAAAAACAAAGTTAAAATATTTAGCTGGAGTTGAGCAGATTACAGGATTTTTTTTAGTGGATCTTCCACCAGAGCGCTCCGCTCGTATTTTGAGAGGCGAGGAAAAACCAGATGAGTAGTCAGTCTTTATTTAAGAGGCATTTTCAATACCCTCCAATTTCATCATCAGAGGCACATGGAAGAGTAAATTTAATTGGTGAACACACGGATTATAATAATGGTTTTGTTCTTCCAACCTTAATTGAGCAAAAAATCCAAGTCAGCCTTGGCCCTCGATCAGACACTCAAATCGTTGGTATTTCTGAAGAATTTGGCGAAAAGACTATTTTATCAGACTCTAAAACTGATGGAACATGGATCGATTTTGTGAGAGGGGCTTTGCATTACATGACTGAGGAAGGTCAAACAATTTCAGGCCTTGATATATCAGTGACGTCTAGTATTCCGACAGGGTCAGGTTTATCCTCATCAGCTGCATTTGAAATAGCATTGTTAAGGGCACTGTGCCAAATGCTAGAGATAGAATTATCATCTATTAAAATTGCCCAAATAGGACAATTGATAGAACATAATTTTATCGGAACTTATTGTGGGATAATGGATCAAATGACATCATCAAAAGCTGAATTTGGTCAGGCACTTTACTTGGACTGTGAAAATTTAAATACTGAAATAATTCCTATCTTTACTGACTATACTTTTATTATAATCCACTCTGGTAGCACACGTAAACTTTCAGAAGGATTATACAACGAAAGAAAAAGAGAAACAGAAATTGCAGCTAAAGATCTTAATATTACTTCATTGCGCCATGCTGAAATTACTGATTTAAAATTAATCAAAGACCCTAAAATTTTAAAAAGAGCTAGACACGTTATTTCTGAAAATAATCGAGTACAAAAAGCTGTTCAATATTTAAAACAAAACAGTGCAGAGGCATTTGGAAATTTAATGAATGAAAGTCATTTTTCTATGGATAAAGATTATGAAATTTCTAGCTCTGAATTAAATCATATTGTTAAAATTGCTCAGTCATATGGCGCTTTAGGGGCTAGACTTACAGGTGCAGGATTTGGGGGTTGTGCTGTAGTTTTGACATCAAATAATCAAAGAAATGATATCACAGAAAAAATTTTAAAAAGTTGTTCTAATTCATATTTGGTCACCAATATTTCAAAAAGTATTATACTTAATTAAAATGAACAAATTTAAAGTTTCAACAGTTCTTAAATGTGAAAACTTACTTGGTGAAAGCTGTTTTTGGGATCCAAGGTATGACTGTTTAGTTTGGACAGATATACAAGGAAAGAAAGCCTGGAAGCTTGATGATAGCAATCAAAGTCTCGAATTTAATCTTCCAGACAGGGCAGGTTTTATTCTCCCCAGAAAAAAAGAGGGATTTATTATTGGTTTTCCCAATTTTATTGCTATTTCTGACCAAAGTTTTTCTTCTTTTGAAAAAATATGTGATGTCGAGAGCACTATAAATGAAACTCGAATTAATGATGCTAAAGTAGATCCTTATGGTGGCATTGTGTTTGGCACATATAATGAGGATCCAGATAAAATAAATAAAAAACCAATTGCCAATCTTTATAGACTGGCTCCAGATTTGTCTTTAACAAATCTTTTATCTAACATTACAGTTTCCAATGGAATAGCCTTTTCTCAAAATGAAAATATTATGTACTTTGCCGATACCCCAACAGGTCGAATACAAAAATTTAAATACACACAAGATTTTAATAAGTTCAATGAATTAGACTCAAATATTATTTTCAAAGATGTTGGAGAGCCAGATGGGGCCACTGTAGATATTAATAATAATTATTGGTCTGCAAGGGTCAGGGGAAAATGTATTATTTCCATAGACACAAAAAGGGAGAAAATTTTGGAGAAAATTAATCTACCAACTAACACACCCACGTGTGTTACATTTGGGGGCAATAATTTATCCAGCCTTTATGTTACCTCTTTAAGAGCTGATCCAACAAACGACAATGAGGGTGGAAATTTGCACAGAATTGAAACAGATACTAGGGGCTTTGAACAACTTCTAGCTGATATTTGATACTACAAAAATTTTTTATTAACTAAATTCTTTTCATTTAGTTCTGGCATATTTTTTAAAAAATAAAATATATTTTCCGACGCTTCTAAAGACATTCTCGCTCTACATTCTAGGGTTAATGCAGCATTGTGAGGTGTTAACAAAATATTATCTAGTTGAAAAAAAGGATGATTGGATTCAGGTGGTTCAGAAATAAATACATCAATTCCGGCACCTCGAATTTTCTTTGACTTCAAAGCTTGATACAAGTCATTTTCATTTACTATTCCACCTCTTGATGTATTTACCAGAACAGAGTTTTTCTTCATAAGTTTAAGTTCTGTTTGAGATATAAAGTTTTTTGTATTTTTATTTAATGGTAAGTGGATGCTAACAAAATCTGCTATACCTAGACCATCTTCCTTTTCGATGGGTACACAGTTTTTCTCCTTTATGAATTCACCATCTAAAAATGGATCATAGACATATATATCCATGTCAAACCCCAGACACCTTTTAGCAACTTCTTTTCCTATTCTACCAAAACCCATAATCAGCACTTTTTTTTTATATAATTCGAAAATGTCAGGCAACTCAGACCTTTTATCAAAATTTCCTTGCTTCACATAGCTATCTGATAAAGACAGGTTTTTTGTTAAATACATAAAGAAAGACATCACATGCTCAGAGACACTAACCGCATTAGATGTTGATGTTATTCCAAGAGCAATCTTCCTCTCATTAAGGTAATCTAAATCCACATTATCGTAACCAACACCATGCCTTGAAATAATTTTTAAATTATTACAATGTTGTAAAATATTTTTATCCAGTATTGATGTTCTTAATAAAATCGCATCAACAAATTTTAACTCCTTCTTTAGGATTTGATTTTCAAAATTTTTTACCTCAATAACTTCAAGATCGTTTTCTCTCAAAAATTCTAAGCCTTTTGGGTGAACAGTCCCTAATATTGCAACTTTCATTTTATCTCTTGATTAAAAGTTATGTCAAATAAGTATCAATTTTAAAAGGTTTTTCATTCAAATTATCTCTCGATCATGTAGTATCTTTATAGTTAAGTTTTTTGGAGGAATAATGAAAACCATCAAATTATCATGTGCCCACGCACTTTTTAAATATTTAATTGCACAAAAAACTATTATTGACGGTAAGAAAGCCCCTTTGTTTCCTGGAGCATTCGCAATCTATGGTCATGGTAATGTTGCCTGTTTGGGTCAAGCAATGGAAGAATTCCAGTCCGATCTTCCAGGATACAGAGGTCATCACGAACAAGCTATGGCTTTAACAGGAATTGGTTATGCAAGAGCAATGAGAAGAAAACAAATTTTCATCGCTACCTCATCTGTTGGACCTGGTGCCACAAATATGGTTACTGCAGCAGCAGTTGCTATGAGTAATCGTCTTCCAATTTTACTCCTTCCAGGAGATACATTCGCTAGCCGTTTTCCTGACCCCGTATTACAACAAGTCGAAAATTTCAATTCACCTATCGAAACGGCAAATGATGCCTTCAAACCTGTTTCTAAATATTTTGACAGAATTACAAGACCGGAGCAAATTCTTGCTTCACTACCCCAGGCAATTCAGGTTATGCTCGACCCATCTGATTGCGGACCTGCTACAATCGCTATTTCACAGGATGTCCAAGGAGAGTCATTTGATTATCCTGAGGTTTTTTTTGAAGAAAGTATTCATCAGATTAGAAGAGTACACCCTGACCCAAGTCAAGTTATACAAGCAGCTGAAAAATTAAAAAATTCTAAACAACCTATTATTATTTCAGGGGGGGGTGTTCTTTATTCTGAGGCAGAACAAGAGCTATCTAATTTTGCAAAAAAACATAATATCCCTGTAACTTCAACAGTAATGGGTATTGGATGTATGACAAAAGATGACCCATATTATATTAGTACTGTGGGCGCGCTAGGAGAGGGGTCCTCAAATAATTTATCTAAAGATACTGATCTTGCTCTTGCTATAGGAACTAAACTTGCAGATTTTACAACTGGCTCATGGGCAAATTTCGAAAATCCTAATTTTAAATTAGTATCAGTTAATACTACCCGTTATGATACGACCAAGCATTTAGCCACCCCTGTTATTAGTGATGCAAAAGTAGGACTTCAACAAATATCTGAAGCTCTTGGTGACTGGAAAGCCCCTGACCCCTGGTATCAAAGAGCAATAAAAGAAAGAACTGAATGGGATGCGTATGTTGAAAAACAAAGTGGTCCTACAAATCAAGAAGAGCCTTCGTATGCCCATGCTGTGGGAGCAATTTATAGAAATTCAGATCCTAGTGATATCGTTGTAACAGCAGCAGGAGGACTTGTAGGTGAGGTTGTTCAAGTTTGGAAACCAAAACAGCTTAACACCTTTGAGACTGAATGGGGTTTTAGTTGTATGGGATATGAAATTTCAGGAGCACTTGGAATTAAAATGGCTAAACCTGATCAAGACGTAGTAGTCTTTGTTGGAGATGGTTCTTACTTACTGAATAATAGTGATATATATAGCTCAGTTCTTTATGACCAAAAATTAATTATCATTGTTTGCGATAATGGGGGGCACATGGTTATCAATAGACTTCAACTAGCAAAAGGTGGAAAAGAATATATTTGCAATCTTCGCGCTGCTAGAGCCACCAATCTCCAATTTGTAAATTTTGAAATTCATGCAAAAAGTATGGGAGCCAATGCAGAGACAGTAAGTTCTACATCTGAGTTAGAAGCAGCATTCAAAAGAGCTAAGGATTCAGATAAGACATATGTCATAACAATAAAAACTCATGGTTATGAATGGTTAGAAGGAACAGCTTTTTGGGAGAGCCCAACTCTTCAAGATCCAATCACTGAGGATAACAAAAAAGCCTTAGATGATTTTGAGACTGGAAAGAGCAAACAACGCAAAGGCGTATAATTTTTGACTTCTAAAAAAAAAATTGCCCTCATAACAGGTGCTGAGTCTGGTATTGGAAAAAGTACATCTAAAATATTCTTAAATAATAACTTCAAAGTTATAGGAACGAGTCTTAAAAAGAACAAGGATAAATACATCAAAGATTTTGATAATTATCAGATAGATATCACTAACAACACAGAGTGGAGAGAACTAGCTTCTATTATCCACAAAAAATATAGCAAAATCGATGTTTTAGTTAACAGTGCCGGCGTTAGATTAAGTGGAAATTTAGAGACAACTTCTATGAATGATTGGGCCTATCACTTTAATAATAATGTAACGGGCACATTTCTGGCTTGTAAATATATCTTACCATTGCTCAAAAAAAGCAATAAATCCTCCATCATAAATTTAGCTTCCATAAACAGTATAAGAGGAGTTAAAAATATGTTGGCATATGCAACCTCAAAGAGTGCAATAGTATCTTTTACTGCTTCTTTAGCTTTAGATTTATCCAAACATAATATAAGAGTTAATGCTGTTGCTCCTGGTGCCATCGATACCCCAATGCTCGCATCTTTTAAAAAAGACCTAACATTAAAAGAGTATCAAAAAAGAATGCGTGATAACCACCCTATTGGCAGGATTGGCAAACCGGAAGAGGTGGCAAGTGTAATTTACTTTTTAGCAAGTGAGGCATCGTCCTTTATGACAGGTTTAACGATACCAGTAGATGGTGGAAGAAGCATTAGGTAAATTTTTAATTTTCTAATTTCAAAATAGTAACATCTGCCTGTTTCATATTTTTTGATCCCATAATAATCTCTCCCTTAAAAAAATCAGGTATCTCAATAGCCTCTTTTCCATAATTAGTAAAAAACAATAGATTACCTCTCTGTCTCACTCTTAGATATTCAGGAAGTGTTACTGGTTTTAATCCTGCAGATATCATCTGTTCTTCCATTATTGCTCTGAGCAAATTTTCATCAGGCCATCCACATAAATAGCTTCCTTGGTTTCCACTTGTAATAACTGGAAAGCCATCTTTTGAGTTTCCCTCAGATATGCCTGAGCTATTTCCATGTTCCCTCCACACGCGAAGTTGACCTTTGTTACCTTTCCATTCTACTTCAATTGGAAGTGCATATGGTAAGGCATCTACTCGTGTAACTTGATAACCAAGACCCTCTAGGCTTAAGTTTTCAGGAATTTGAAAATTTATTGTTTTAATACCCGTTCTAGGACCGGCCAAGATTTTTGCTCCAGATGAAGCTATTTTCTTAAATATGTTTGAATCAAGATGAGCAAATGATGGAATGATAATTAGTTTATAACCATGAAAATCATCATTTTTTCCAATAATATCTAAAGAACCACCATTTACCCTGACCGATTTGTAAAAATCAAGCATCAAACGCGTGTAATGGAAATCTTCAGTTTGACCATCTAATTCTGTTATCCAACAAGCCTCGTAATCATGCAATAAGGCGACTTCTGATTTCTGTGTTGCTGGAAGTTCAATCATTTGAATTTCTTTGCTTACTTGAAGTGCTTCCAGACTTCCAACTGCTGGAGTGTTATCTCTGAGCATCAGAGCAGAATGCATTTGTTCTTGAGCAAAGGGTGCTTGCCTCCATCGAAAATAACTTACAACTTCTGCATCATGTGCGAACGCCTCCCAAGTCCACATTCTAACTGCTCCATCTACTGGGACAGGGTTATATTTTGCCCAATTAACTGGTCCTGGTTGTTGTTCCATTATCCACAATCTTCCCATCCCCCGATAAAGATCATGATGGTATGATTGAAAGTCGGGATCACCAATATTGTAACAATCATTGATTAGTTGTTTATCTTCTCTGGCTATAATTTGCATATTTTGAAGGTTGCCTAAAGGATAGCTATTCCAAGCTACTACATCTAAATCTTTAGATACTTCTCGGTGATCAAATTCTATAAAGTGACCCATAAAATTATGACTCACTGGACGCCCTGGAGAGTTCTGATTAATTATTTCAGCCTGTTGAGAATTAAAATTTTTAACCTGGTCCGAACTAAACTTACGAAAATCAAAATTATGTGAAGGATTTGCCTCAGTAACAGTTAGATTGGGAAGATCAATTTCTTCAAAGGAACGATATTCCATAGACCAAAAAACATTTCCCCAAGATTTATTTAATTCATTTATGTTTTTATATTTTTTTTTGAGCCAAACTCTAAATTCAGATAAAGAGGATACGCACCAAGAGTAAGTAGTCTCATGACAACCATACTCATTATCTGTTTGCCATGCTTGTACAAATTTATTTTGACCATATCTCTCTGCTACTGCTTGAGTAATGCGCTGACTATGTTTTTGATACCCTCGATGAGAAAAAGAATAGTGTCGTCTTGACCCAAATTTCCTAGCTTGACCATTTTCATCAAGGGCAACCATATCTGGTATTTGGTCCACTAACCATTTTGGAGGAGTGGCGGTAGGTGTGCACATCACTATTTTTAGACCGTTATTCCCCAGGATATTTACAATCTTATCTAACCAACCCCAATCAAAAATATTAGGGTTTGGTTCAATGCGAGACCATGCAAATTCGGCTATTCTTACCCATTTGATACCATTCTTGATCATATTCTGAGCGTCAGTTACCCACATATCTTCAGACCAATGTTCAGGATAATAACAAACACCCAACTCGGGTTGCAATGACATGATTATGCTACTGCATTTTCTTTCGAATTAAAAAAATGAGTATGTGAGATATCCCAGCTCAAGTAAATATTATCATTTACATTGATATTTGAATTTATATCGAGTTTAGCAATTATTTCTTTACCTGATGAGGAGTTTAAATAGCATAGCAAATGCTCACCAAGATTTTCAATATGTCTAATGTCACCATGAAACTTAGCTTCTTTTTCAGATGATACTATTAAGTGTTCGGGTCGAACACCAACCATAGATGCATTATTTGGTATTTGAAGATTATGGGTAAAAATATCATTTTGATTTTGTAAATTTAAAATATTCATCTTAGGACTTCCAATAAATTCAGCTACAAAAAGGTTCCGTGGGGTGTTATATAGCTCTACAGGACTTCCAACTTGTTCGATTATCCCATTGTTTAATACAACTATCTTATCTGCTAAGGTCATTGCTTCTACTTGATCATGTGTAACATAAATCATAGTCGCCGAAAGTTGTTTATGCAATTTTGCAATTTCAATTCTGGTCTGCACTCTCAATGCAGCATCTAAATTTGATAAAGGCTCATCAAATAAAAAAACTTTTGGTTTTCTAACAATAGCTCTTCCTATTGCTACTCTTTGTCTTTGCCCACCAGATAATTGTTTTGGAAGTCGTTCTAAATAGTCATTTATTTGAAGTACATCTGCTGCATCTTCAACTCGTTTTTTTATTTCATCTATTGGAGTTTTTGCCATTTTCAAACCAAAAGACATATTTTCATATACTGTCATATGAGGATATAAAGCATATGATTGGAATACCATTGCTACCCCTCTTTCAGCAGCAATTACTTCATTAACGACCTCATTATCAATTTCAATAGTTCCAGATGATATATCCTCCAAGCCTGCAATCATCCTTAATAATGTTGACTTACCACAGCCTGAGGGACCAACAAAAACAATAAATTCGCCATTATTTATGGATAAATCAACACCATGAATTACTTCGGTTTTATCATATGATTTATAGATATTAGTAAGTTTTACGTTAGCCAAATTTAAATTCCCTCACATACTATTAAAGAAGCTTCTTTTTTTGAATTATTTTTTACAGTTAGACTATCTCCCTTAATCAAATATATACTATCTCTATATTTAAGTACACGTGGTCTTTTAGAGAAATTAATACTAACTTGTAAACTATTATTTAAACTAAAAAAGCAAGAATGAAACTTAAATGATATAGCTGGGCTTTTTTGAAAGCCTTTTAACTTAATTATTTTTATTTTTAAATTCTTTGTATTTACCATATCTCCTAATAGAAGTTGTTGTTTCTGCCCATAAAGAGACCAACTAATATCTTCATCTTTTAAAACTTTAAAAGAGTTTTTATAATGAGAATTTTTAAGGGGATTATTCAAAATACTTCTTTTATACAAATATTTTTTTAAAAAAGGTTTTCTTTTAGCATATACACCAGAGGTGCCTGTCAGAGGAGGTGGTGAAAAAAATTCTAAAACCTGTAATTCTTTGTTACTATAATTGAAAGCATGATGCCAAGTATCTTTCTCAAAAAAGACTGACTGACCTTCTTCCACACGTTTTATTTCTCCTGTCTTTGGATTACTAAGTAATAGCAAACCTGATAAAACGTATAAAAATTCATCAGCACCAAAAATAGTTCTAAAACTTTGTGAGTGTTTAAAATTTGATCCAGGCTTGAGGCCAAAAATAATTTGATGTAAGTGTTTATTTGAAACATAAATCCAATCTTTTACATACCCAGATATCTCATCACCCCACATATGAGTTTTAATAGCTGAATACTTAATGAGGGTGCTTTTTGCATAATCAGGCTTTGGAGAAGGCTTATACACCATCGTGGTCTCTATCGTGATCTAGATGACTTTTTTTTGTCTTTATTTTTTTTGGAAAGTGTAAAGTTTGAAAAGTGCTATTTATCGACATTTCTTGGTTTTTTTTTGAAGACTCATAAATTTTAATCATGATCTCATTTACATGATAAGCATGGTCAATTTTGATTAATGGTTTTTTGTTATTAATTAGGCAATCTACTAAATGAGAGAAGCCTGAAGTCCATGGCCAATTAGCATAAGGGGTATTATAGAGTTCCCATGATGACCTTGAGTTTCTCCATATTTCATAACCCTTCGGTTCCCAGTCATCGCCAAGCATCTGTATTGTTCCTGTTGACCCATAAAGCTCAATAGCTGCTGATTTGTATTGTTGCATAGTGAAACCAGTAGTAACAACACCGATACAACCACTTTTAAATTCCAACATAATTTGAAAGTTATCGTTCGTATTTGCTTTAATTTTCCTCTTATTAATTGTCCTGTATTTTGAGGACAAAGAAGATTTTGCAAACAAACTTTTGACTGGACCTAGAAGGCCAGTTAGAGATGTTATATTATAAACACCTAAATCAAATAAAGGACCCCCTCCAGTGTTGTAATACCATTCGCCCCAGTTTGGTCCCGCCCATCCATATCTAGCTCTAGCTAGAGAGACTTTACCTATCGTTTTATTTTTTAATTCTGTATTTATTGCTTGATAAGTCGGACTTAAAGTAACAAAGGGCGCAGGTATCAAAAACTTTGAAGAGGATCTTGCAACTTTGAGAAGACCTTTTAAGTCATCAATTTTTGTAGCCATAGGTTTTTCAACTAAGACATGTTTGTTATTTAAAAGTGCTTGTTTGGCAATCATTGAATGTTCATTCATAGATGTAAGGATTAAAACTGCATCAATCTCATCGTCATTTAGAATTTTTTTATAATCAGTATAAAATTTATCAAAAAAAAATTTTTTTCTAAGAATAGGCTCTAAGTCGGAATTTATATCTGATATAGATTTCAATTTTATCAACTTTTTAAAAATGTATTTATTAACCAAATCCATATAAGGACCTTGCATAACAGATCCGCATCCAATAATTCCTAAATTAATCAAATTATTTTAAATATCCTAAATGCTCACTTTGAAAATAAAGCATAGTATCCAAAAGTGATTTTGCTGAATTAAAATCATCAACAACAGGATCAGCCAATAAAGCTTGGAATGCAATAGATTTTGACTTTTCTAATACTGCTTCAGTCGTCAGTCTTATGGTACCAACTTGATTAACTAAAATTGAAGCAAAATTATCTGGGTAGTTATCAAGTTTAATGCCATTTATTCCTTTTTTTCCAACAATGGCTGGAACCTCAACAACTATGTCATTTGGAATCTGTTTTATAAAATTATTATTTAAAATATTTACTGCTGCCTCTTCAATATTTTTATCTTCCACAATCGCTTCCATCAATTCAACGAGCCTCTCTTTTGATTGTCTTTTCTTATCAAAATAAAAACTATGCATTTCTTCTGATCTATAAACAGTCATACAATTTTTTTTGTAACTTTTATAAAAATGAAGAATGGCATGATGATCAGCTATACTATGCGCCCAGGGAAGATACTCACCTAGGTGACTATCTGTTGTAATTGGAAGATAATTATAAGTTTCGAAGAGTTTTAAAAAAATTCCCCTTTCTGCTCCAGGCGAAGTAGATTGCTCATTCATTTTTTCAAAATCAATAACATAATTTTTGTAATACTCCGTAGCCTTATCTCTTATCAATGGATAAGCGTCTCTTTGAGAGTCTTTATATCTGACCTCTGTTAATATACTTATATGGTTAAGACCACCGGCTCGATACTCTATATTTTTAAATTCGGTATCCATAAGTTCTGGTAGGTCTCTTTCCATTTCGGCAATTGCATGACAAAGTCCAATAAATTTCATTTCAGGATATTTAACTGTAACAGCATGACAAATTCTTTGCATAGGATTACTAAAATTAAAAACATAAGCTCCAGGGCAAATTTGATTAATATCTTCACAAATTTCTAGAATAGGAGGTATTATTCTTAGTGAATGAAATAGACCACCAGGCCCACCATTTTCTGCATATATTTGTTTGAAACCAAATTGTTGAGGATATTTCCAATCCTCATCCCATAAACCAAATCGAGGTGAAACTTCAATTGAAATAACAACAAAAGTTGCATCCTTAAGAGCATCTCTTCTGTTAGAGGTTGCATTCAATGAAAAATTTACACCCCATTCAGTTTTGTATTTTTTACCAACTGCTAATGTCTCTTTTAAAGCCTCTTGGTCTGTGTCATGAAGCATAATTTCACTTCCCTCAAGTGGTAACGATTTAAAAATATCTGAAACCGCCTCCAGTCCAAAGTTGGCACTTCCAGCACCAATTAATACGATTTTTTCTCCCATTAACCCCCCTTAATCAAGACAAATTCAATTGTATGAATAATTTTTTAAGCAAAATCAAACCCCTTTTGATTATCTTAAAATATATAGTTAATAATTAGTAGCATAAAAAAGCTGAATTTTTTTTATACTTTATCACTAATTAATTTATAATTTAAAGTCACAATAAAACTAAGGTAATAAGAAGACATTTAAGGAGGAAAAATGAAAAAACTTTTTATACTTATCTCGGCATTGTTTTTAACAACCAATGTTAATGCAGAGACTCTGAGAATACTTGCTGAAGCTGGTGATGAAGCTACACTTACAAAAGCAGCAGCTCAATTTGAAGAGGCAAATCCTGGAGTAACAGTTGAGGCGAGTTATTTAGGTTGGGATGATTTTATGGCAACAATTAAATTAAAATTAGCTGATAGTAACCCACCTGATTTAGCTCATGGTAACCAGGGATTTACAGTTGACGGAACACTGATTCAGAATGATCTTATCATTCCTTTAGATAAATATGCAGATCAATATGGTTGGAAAAATTTATTTGCTGATGGTTCGCTTGCAGAATTTTCTTGGAGTGAGGATGGATCTAATTGGGGATCAGGTACTTTATACGGAATTAGTCCAGTAGCTGAGGATGTTATAGTTTATTATAACAAGGATAAGCTTAGTTCACTTGGATTATCAGTCCCAACTAATTTCTCAGAATTTGAAAGTGCTCTTGCTACTGCAGAAAGCGCAGGAGAGCTTCCAATAATATTGGGTGGTGCAGATGGCTGGCCAATTATTCACGTTTGGGGTTTAATTGAAGGGGCATTTGTTGATCCTAGTCAAACAAGAAATTGGATTTTTGATGCAAAGGGCAACGACTACGCTACATCTTCAAGAATTCAAGCAGCTGAAAAACTAGAAGAAATGGCTAAGGCTGGTTATTTTGGAAGTGACTCTTTAGGCATAGGTTATGACGATGCTAACGCAATGTTCATAGATGGAGACGGGTTATTTAATCTTACAGGCACTTGGATGACAGCACAACTTAATGAGGGAATGGGAGATAATGTAGGAGCATTTGCTATGCCTAGAAGCACTAGTGGTGTTGCTGGTGGAGGTTCATTTGCTCTTCCTTGGCATATTAGTTCTAAATCATCTAACCCAGATTTAGCTGCTAAATTTATTGCTCATTTGATGAGCAATGATTTTGTTGATGACTTAATGCAAGTTGGTAGAGTTCCCGCTCAGTCACCAACGATTGATCCGACATCTAATTTACAAGCAGAAGTTATTTCAGCATCTAATGCACTTGTTAGCTCAAATGCCAAGACATTTTATACTGATTGGGCTACACCAGGTATGTACGATACTGTAACCCAAGAACTTCAAAAATTATTAGGTGGCGCAGCATCAGCACAGGATTTCATAGATGCTATGGCTGCTGAAAGCATGAATTAAATTTTATTTGTGAGGCCTATGAAAATCAGATGATAAATCATAGGCCTCATAAAATTGAGTATTATTCAAATTACTTATATATTTTACCGGCATTTTTATTTTACATCATTTTCGTCCTTTATCCTTTAAGCGACACAATTATAACATCCTTCACAGAGTGGAGTGGAATAGGCGAAAAGAAATGGGTAGGGCTAGAAAATTATAAAAAAAACCTTGCTGATAAAAAAATTACCTCCTCAATTAAACACTCATTTATACTAATTATTTTTTATTCTTTTTTTCCAATAATAATTGGATTGGGAATAGCAGGTATTATGGTAAGGGTAAAAGTTAGAGGCATTGCCATATACAGAGCTATTTTATTTTTACCCCAAATTTTATCTATGATTGTTGTGGGAATTGCATGGAGGTGGATTTATGCACCAAAAGGCCCACTTAACTCTGGTTTAGATTTTTTTGGACTAGATGACATTTCACGCGCTTGGCTTGGGTCATTCGATTATGCTCTACCTTTTGTCGGTTTGATTGGGACATGGGTTATGTTTGGTTTCACAATGATTCTATTTATTGCAGGTGTTCAAAAAATTCCCTCAGAACTTTATGATGCAGCAAAAGTTGATGGTGCAGGAGCGTTTGCAGAGTTCTTTAATGTCACGTTACCAGGTTTAAAAGGAGAAATAATAGTGGCATTAGTTTTTACAGTAACTCTAGCTTTAAGAAACTTTGACTTAATTTATATAACTACTGGAGGAGGCCCTGGAACTTCAACCATGATACCTTCAATGTTTATATATAAAAAAGCATTTCAGATGAATCAAGTTGGCTCAGCTTCATCTTTAGGGGTAATGTTAACATTGCTTATATTTACTCTGATATCATTAATCATAATTACACTCAGAGAAAAAAATGAAACCTAGTGATCGCGAAAAAATTATTGCCCACTCTATTTTTTTATTAGGTTGTTTAATTGTACTATATCCTTTTTTTTCAATATTATTTTTAGCTTTGAGTGAACCTGGTACACGAGTTTCTGGATTTACATTACCAACAGGAATTTATTTTGATAATTTTATAAAAGCTTGGACTGGCGGTGGTTTTAGCACTGGCTTATTTTCCTCTTTTATTGTTGTTGTAGGAGTCGTAGGCATAACTATCTTTTGCAGTATTCCAGCAGCTTATGCCTTTGAAAAACTTAATTTATTGGGAGTATCACCATTATTTGCAATTCTGTTAGTTGGATTGGTTTTGCCCTATGAGTCCTTGATCATCCCTCTTTATTACTCAATGAGAAAATTTGGCTTAGACAGTTCATACTGGGCATTAATTCTTCCACAAATAGGACTCTCTATTCCATTTAGCATCTTCTGGTTGCGGTCGAGTTTCAAATCTATACCTGTAGCGTTATCTGAGGCGGCTATGTTAGAGGGTGCAGGAAAAATAGTAATTTTAGTAAAAATCTTACTACCTCAGATGAAGCCTGCGATACTTACACTAACAGTATTACTGTTCATGTGGACATGGAATGAATTTTTACTCGCCTTGATAATGATACAAGATGCAGATATGAGAACTGCACCTTTGGCACTTAGTTATTTTGCAGGAAATAAGCGTTACGGTGATCCAGCAATAACTGCAGCTGCTGCTATATGGGTGGCTTTGCCAGTATTAATTGTTTATATATTTCTTCAAAGACGTTTTATTTCAGGAATGGTAACTGGAGTAGAAAAATAATTGATTAAAAAGTTTTCTAATAGTGATGAATTAGCTAAATACCTTGCAAATGAAATCTTAGAACACCTCCAAAAAAAAAATAAATGTGTGCTAGGTTGCCCAGGTGGTAGATCTTTAACAAAAACATATTACCAACTAGGGCGAATATCACACAAAAAAAAAATAAGTCTAGAAAACTTAACTATAATTATGATGGATGAATATGTTCTCAAAAGAAAAAATACTTTCTCTTTGGTTGATCCTAAGAGCCACTTTAGTTGCGTAAGATTTAGCAATCAGGTTATCAAAAGATTATTAAATTATAAAAAAAAAAAAAGTTATAAAATAACAAATGAAAGAATATTATTTCCAAATGTTTTAGATCCAGCAAAATATGATTACCAAATAAAAAATATGGGTGGTATAGATATTTTTTTATTGGCATCTGGTAGCTCAGATGGTCATGTTGCTTTTAATAATATTCATTCTAAGAGAAATCAAAATACTCATATAATTAAGTTAACTAAAGAGACCAGAAGAGATAATATGAAGACTTTCCCTAATTTTAAATCTATTAAAGAAGTTCCAAAATACGGCATCACTGTTGGATTAAATACAATAGCTACTTTATCAAAATCAGCCACACTAGTCCTAACTGGCAATGAGAAGAAGTATGCATTTTCTATGACAACCCAAAATGGAAGATTTAATAATAAATGGCCTGCTTCAATAATTTATAAATGCAAGAAATATAGAATATTTACTGATAATTTATCATAATGTCAAAATCCTTAGGTATAGATATTGGTGGCACTAAGACCTCAATGGGCATAATAAACACTTTGACGGGTAATATTTCTAAAAAAATAGAATTCCCATCTAAATTATTTAAAAATGACAAGGCTAACCTCAATAATATTGTTAATAATGCAAAAACTATTTTAAAAGAGACAGGAATTAATTGTGTTGGAATAGGAGTGCCAGAACTTATAAATAATAAAGGGGTCATAAAAGGCGCCTATAACTTTAAATGGAATAATTTAGATTTTAAAAAACTATTTTCAAAAAAAATCAAAGTTAAAGCTGACTCTGACGTCCGTAATCATTTGAGAGCTGAGAAATTTTTTGGATATGGAAGGGGAAAAGAAAATTTTGCCTATATAAATATTGGCTCAGGAATAAGCTATTCAATAATGATTGATAGCAAAATTTATGCAGGTGCGAGGGGTTATGCTATCCATTTTGGTTCTTCAAAAATATCCTTATTTAATCCTCAAACCAATAAAACCAATTCTTTGGTACCAGAAGAATTTTACTCAGGTAAGCCAATTATAAAAAAAATATCAAAAATGACTTCAAGCTATGAAAAAAATTCCTACTTAGATAAGGTATCAAATTCTTTAGCTTCGTTTATAGGTAATTTGATTAACACAATAGACCCGGAATTAGTGGTTTTAGGTGGAGGCGTTATACTAAATAATAATAATTTTACTAAGAAATTAATTTTAGATACTAGAAAGTACATTTTTTGTAATGATGTAAAAAAAATTAGTTTTAAGATTACCAAGATAAAAGAAGATACTGGCCTTTTAGGAGCAGGTCTTTTGTTTAATTAATTACTTAAAATTACTTGTAACTTCTATTAATTCGTTAATGCACTCTTTTGTAATATTTTGAAAAGCTTTTGAAAGTGCATAGACTTTTATTATTTATCTTTTTCATAGATTTTTTAATATCACAATTAACATCGTAAAATTATTTAAACTAATTGATAATATGTTTATGAAATGCAATTTAATACATTTATATTTTTAATTTCATACTTATATAATAAGTAATGAGTCTTTCATTGCTTCGACAAACTATTAATCTTTTAATACCTTTTTTGTGGCCAAAAAATAACAAATCTATAAAAAAAAGGGTGATTTTAGCTGTTTTATGTTTACTAGTTGCAAAGATTGCTAGTCTAGGAACGCCCCCAATTCTTGGCTATGCTGTTGATAGCCTTACAGAAATCACAAAAGGTATAAATATTTATATTCTTATTCCATTAGCACTAATTATTTCTTACGGACTTGTAAGAATATCTTCAACTTTTTTTGGAGAATTAAGAAATGCTATATTTTCCAAAGTAACTCAAAAAGCTATTACACAAATTACTCTTAATACCTTCAAGCACCTTCATTCACTTTCTCTACAGTTTCACTTAGGAAGACAAACAGGAGCCTTGAGTAAATTTATTGATAGAGGTTCTAAAGGGATTAACTTTCTTCTCACCTATATGTTATTCAATGTCATTCCTACAATTATAGAAATATTTTTTGTTGCTGGAATTTTAGCAATTATTTATGGACTCAAATATGCTTTAGTTACACTAATTACTATTGGTTTATACTTAGCAATAACTTTTATAGTTACTCAATGGAGAGTTAAGTTTCGCAGACAAATGAATGAAGCAGATAATGCTGTCAGTACAAAGTTAGTAGATAGTCTTTTAAATTTTGAAACTGTTAAATATTTTAATAATGAAGAACATGAATTTAATAGGTTAAGAGAGTCTTTAGATAAATACGAAGCATCTTCTATTACCAATCAGTACACCTTAAGTTATTTAAATATTGCTCAATCAGTAGTGATAATGACAGGAATAACTATTATGCTAATGCTTTCAGCATACGATATAAAAGCAGGAGTGATAAGTATTGGTGGTTTTGTTGTTATCAATGCCTACATGATGCAGCTTTATCAACCATTATATTTCTTTGGAACAATTATTCGTGAAATTAGACAATCGCTAGTTGATATGGAAAACCTTTTTACATTGTGGGATGAGGTACCAAATATTAAAGATAGTGATAACCCCATAGATCTGAGCGATGAGGCTTCTATTGAATTTCGTAATGTGAGTTTTGATTATGATCCTAAAAGAACTATTATTAAGGATATTAGTTTTAAGGTACCAAATGGAAAAAAAGTAGCATTAGTAGGACCTACAGGTGCTGGAAAATCTACAATCAGTAGGCTTTTATTTAGATTTTATGATCCCAAACAAGGCAATGTTTTTATCAATAATCAAGATATCAAAAATATTTCTCAAAACTCACTCAGAAGATTAATTGGTGTTGTTCCCCAAGACACTGTCTTGTTCAATGACACGATATATTACAATATCTCCTATGGTGATCCTAAAGCCTCACCAGAAGAAGTATACAAATCTGCTAAAGGAGCTGACATACACAATTTTGTTATGGGATTACCAGATGGATACGAAACTTTAGTTGGAGAGAGAGGTCTGAAATTAAGTGGTGGAGAGAAGCAGAGGGTAGCAATTGCAAGAGCCATCTTAAAAAATCCATCTATATATTTTTTTGATGAAGCAACTTCTGCACTAGACAGCACTACTGAAAAAGAAATTCAAAAAAATCTTCTAGCTATCTCTAAAAATAAAACAACATTGGTCATCGCACACCGTCTCTCAACTGCAGCTGATGCTGATGAAATTATAGTGCTCGAAGAAGGAGAGATTACAGAAAGAGGCAAGCATGAGAAGCTTCTACAAATGCAGGGTAAATACGCGGAAATGTGGAATAAACAAAAAACTACAATTAATATTATAAATGAATTAAAAATATAGTAATTTATTAATTATCTTAGTGCTTGTGGTTAATTTAATTAATTTATTTGGTGCTAAATTCAAAGTAAATGCTTAGAAAATTCGTAATAGGATTTTTTTGGAATTCTTTTGAAGCTATCAAAATCAACATAGACTAAACCAAATCTTTTAGAATATCCAAAAGCCCATTCATAATTATCAAGTAGTGACCAAGCAAAATATCCCTTAACAGGGAACCCCTCATTTAAACAATTTAATATTTCTTTTAAATGCAGATTGAAAAATTCTATTCTATTTTCATCATTAACCTCTCCATTTGAACTCAATTTATCATCATTAGCCATTCCATTTTCTGTTACATAAATTGGAATTTGGTCATTATATTCCTTATGAATTCTTTTGATAAAATAGCTTAGACCTTCAGGGTAATATTCCCAATCCATATCAGTTTTTTTTAAGGAACCTCTTTGTGTTTTATAATTAATACCGTTCTCAGACTCATCAAACTTTACTATAGATCTGGTATAGTAATTAAGTCCAATCCAGTCGATAGGATTAGAAATTATTTTTAAATCATGATTATAATTTTTGGGTAGATATTTTTCTAAAACACTCAAAGCTATCTCAGGGTAGGCACCTTTAAAAATAGCATCTGAGAACCACCTATTATGAATACTATCAAATAACTTTGTAGCATTTAGATTTTCACGTTTTTGATCAAAAGACTCAGCATATTGATTATTTAAGACAATACCAACTTGATGAGATCTATTGGAATTTAAAGCTTCAATTGCCATTCCATGTGCTAGCAAAATGTTATGCATAGTTGATACTGCTGATTCAAGACTTTTTTTACCAGGAGCATGTTCACCTAAATAATGGCTCAGCCATGACACACACCATGGTTCATTTATAGTTGCTATTTTTTCAAATAAGTCTCCAAATTGGTGAGATACGAAATAAGAAAAATCTGCAAAATGTTTGCATGTGTCTGAATTTTCCCAACCTTCGATGTCTGAAAAACGAATTGGTAAATCCCAATGATAAAGTGTGGGGAAGGGCTCTAAATCATGCTCTAAAATTTTATTTAAAAGTCTTTGATAGAAATCAACCCCTTCTTTATTAAAATTGTGATTATTTTCTGGAAATAGTCTTGGCCAAGAAAATGAGAAACGATAAGCCTTAAATCCTAGGTTTTTAATTAGTTTTATATCTTCCTCAAAATATTCATAATGGTTACAGGCATTTAAACCATCAATGCCATCTAATTTTCTTTGGGCAAATTCATCCCATATTGACTTACCACATCCACCATATTTATTACCCTCTATTTGATAAGATGATGTGGCAGTACCAAAGATAAAACTAGAGGGAAAATTTTTTAGAAGTGAAAGATTGCTCAATTAAATTATTTTAAATATCCCAAATATTCTTTTTGAAATTCAATTATCGTATCAATTAAAGAAGCTGCCGAGTTAGGATTTTTTACAAGTGGATCTGCTAGAAGAGCGTGAATAGCTATTTGCTTTGATTTATTAAGGATAGCTTTAGTCGTCAACTGAATTGTACCTACTTGCGAATTAAGAAGTGATCCAAAAGACTCAGGATAATTCTCTAATTTTTTACCGTGTATACCTGATTTATTAATTATTGCAGGTACTTCAACCACGACATCATTTGGAAGACATTCAATAAAATTGTTGTTCCTAATATTTACAGCATGCTCTAAAATATTTAGGTCTGCTACTATACTCTCAATTATTGGTATGGCTCTTTCATGGGGCTCGGGGTGACTCATATCAAAAAATTTTTCATAACCATCATTGGAAAAAAATGATAAACACCTTTTTTTGTATTTATCATAAAAGTCTAAAATTCCATCATGATCTGCAACACTATAGGCCCAAGATAAATATTCGCCTAAATGGCTATCTGTAGTGATTGGAAGAAACCCATATCTTTTAAATAACTCTCTAAATAATCCTCTTTCAGCACCAGGATTAGAAAAAAAACCCTCATGATCATTTACTAGATCAAAATAATAACTATCAAAATTTTTATTAATTGAGGGATACCCATCATTACCTGAGTCTTTATATTTTGCTTTCAATAAAATGCTAAAGTGATTTAAACCTCCTGCTTCAAACTCAATATTGTCTATGTCAGTTTCCATCAACGAAGGTAGCTGGCGAGTCATGGAAGCAATCTCATGACATAATCCAGTTATTTTTAAGTTAGGGAAACGGGTATTTAATGCATGACATATTCTTTGCATAGGATTTGAATAACTAAATACAAATGCTTCAGGACAAATTTTTTCAATATCTTCACAAATTTCTATGATTACTGGTACTTGACGCATTGCATGAAACATCCCACCTGGGCCTCCATTTTCTCCATAAACTTGTTTGATACCATATTGAAGTGGAATCTTCCAATCTTGTTCCCAAAGTTCAAATCTATTTCCTACTTCTATTGATATAAGACAAAAATTAGCTTTTTGAAGAGCGTCTGTTCGTGAAGTTGTAGACTCGATATTAAAGTCTACACCAAGTTTTTCTTTGAAAGATAGAGCAATTTCAAAAGTATTTTTTAAAGTTTCAGCGTTAATATCATGAAGCACTAAAGTTGAGCCAGAGAGAATTTTAGATTTAAAAAAATCACCAATAATTCCTAAACCGAAGTTCGTACTTCCTGCACCAATAATGACTATTCTATTACTCACCCTTTTATAGAACCTGCTACCAAGCCTCTTATAAAGTATTTTTGAAGAGAAAAGAAAATAAATAATGGCACAATCATTGAGACAAAAGCACCAGTAGTGAGTATTTCCCAATTTTCTCCTCGAGAACCAAGTAACTCTTTTAATTTCGCTGTTAAAATAATCTCACTAGGATGTTTATCTAAAAATACTAACCCAACGAGTAAATCATTCCAAACCCATAAAAATTGGAGAATAAAAATAGATGCAAAAGCAGGAATAGATAAAGGAACAACAATTCTTATAAAAGTATCATAATGAGTCGCACCATCTACTTTTGCTGCCTCCATCATTTCTTGAGGAAGGGACTTTAAAAAATTCCATAATAAGAATGTTGTTGAGGCTAAACCAAATCCTGTATGAGCCATCCAAATTCCAGGAAATGATTTTGCGGCAACTCCAAATAGAGCACCAAAGTCATTATAAATTGTTAATATAGGTATTAGTGACATTTGTAATGGAACAACAAGAGAGGCAATTATTGTTGCCAACAAAATATCTCGACCGTAAAATTTCATCCAAGTTAGGGCATATGCAAAAAAAGAACAAATAATTAGAGGTATCAAAGTAGCGGGAAGTGCAACAGCAAATGTATTTAGAAATGCTTGTCCTAAACCCTCTTTCAATAGAACCTCTTTATAGTTGTCTAAAGTAAAACTTGGGGGACTCTTAGCTGATACAAAAACTCTTTTACCTTTTTTCTTTTTAAATTCATTTTGTGATTTCCAAATATAGTCACCATTTTCTAATACAGTAATTTCAGTTCCATCTTTAAATAACGCAGTTTCACCAACTTTAAATTCATCAATATTTTTTGAAGTCACACCAAATCGGAATATTTCTTTTACTTTGTTTTCTCTAAATAAATTACTTTTAATGTAATAATAATCTCCCTCTTTAATTTGCGCATCGTTGCCCTTAGTTCGATATATTTCATTTACTTCTGTTGTTGTGAAAGAAGTCCACCACCCACTTATTGCCAGGACATCTTTATCCCTTAAAGAGCTTATAAATAATCCAAAAGTTGGAGCAATCCATGCTATGACAAAAATAAGTAATAAAAGCTGTGAGAAAATTGAGGTTATTGTTAATTTTTTCATACTTTTTGATCTTGCCTGTGCTTATATAAGTTCCATGCTAATATGGGAATAACACCTATTAATATACAAAAAGCTAGGACACTCCCCCTGCCTTTATCCCCGCCACCTCGAAACATCCAGTCATACATCAAGTTTGCCAAAACTTCAGTCTGCCACTGCCCATTTGTCATGGCATAAATAATGTCAAATACTTTTAACACCAAGAGCGTTATTATTGTCCAGATTACTAAGATCGTTTGTTCTAAGTAAGGAATAATTATTTTCCAAAAAATTTTTAATTCACTAGCACCATCAATTCTTGCAGCATCCAATGTTTCTTTAGGAATAGTTCGTAGCGCAGCGCTAAAAATTACTAAAGCAAGGCCAGTTTGTATCCATATCATGATTGCCATTAAAAAAAAATTATTCCAAATTGGGATTGTTAACCATGCTTGAGGTTCAAAACCCAAAGTTACTGCAATAGCATTTAGAAGACCAATTTGTTGATCGCCTGGTCCCCTATAATCGTACATAAATTTCCATATTACGCCCGCTCCAACAAACGAAATTGCCATGGGCATAAATATTATAGATTTAGCAATTGACCCCCACCATACCCTGTCTGCTAAATTTGCAATAACTAAACCAAAAAATGTGCTAAGAGTTGGCACAACTATTAACCAACCTAAATTATTAATTATACTCCTTTTAAAATCGGGATCTTTGATCGCCCATGCATAGTTATATAAACCTACAAAGTTTTCTCCTAATTTATCATAAAAACTTAATCTTATTGTTTCAAATACAGGGTAGATAATAAAGACGAATAAGACTATAAATGCAGGCCCAATAAAAATAACAACTCTTAATGAGTTTTCTAAATCAAATTTTTTTGAAGATTTAACTCTAAAATAATCTAGTAAAAAATTTGAAAAATGAAAAAAAGCTACAAAAAAAAGAACACCAACAAGTACAGTTAGTGCCAGGGAAAATATACTCATAAATTTTTTTAAGAAAAACTAAGGGCAAATATACTATTCGCCCTTAGATAAGAAAATTACTTTTTTATTGACCAGCTTCCCAGCTAGCTTGTATCTCGTCTGCGACGTCCTTAGCTGATTTACCATTTGTGTAATCAACCATACCAGTCCAGAAAGATCCTGCTCCAACCCAACCAGGCATTAAGTCAGATCCATCAAATCTGAATGTTGTAGCATTCATAAGTATTTGATGCAGACCTCTGAATGTATCGCTAGAATATTTGCTAGTATCAACATATTTATGCGGTGTTAAAAAACCGCCTTTTTCCATGAATCTTTCATTTGCCTCAGGGTGAAGTAAAAATTTCATGAATTCAGTGGTTATAGGTCTATCGTTGGTAGGAGACATTAATGTTCCAGCACCAAGCACAGGTTTTCCTAAGTCTTGAGACTCAAAAGGTGGAAAGTAGAAGAAATCATAGTCAACACCAGCCTCTGATCCTTCAGGGAAGAATGCAGGAATAAAGCTGGCTTGTCTATGCATCATACACTCAGCAGGAGAAGTAAAGAGACCATTTGGTGAGTCTCTAAAGTCGGTCGTTGCAACTGCTTTTGTTCCACCATTAACATAGGAGTCATTTAAAGCTATTGAACCAAAAAATTCCATAGCATCAATCACTCTTTGATCATTGAACTTCATATCATTCGATACCCATTGATCATAAGTATTTGGTGAATGGGTTCTTAACATAATATCTTCCATCCAATCAGTAGCTGGCCACCCTGTTGCACCTCCAGATCCTAAACCAATACAAAAAGGAGTATTTCCATCACTGACCATTTGATCAGCTAATGATAATAAGCCTTCCATAGTTGTAGGTATTTCGTAACCATTGTCCTCAAAGTTATCAGGTGAATACCAAACTAGGCTTTTTACATTAACTCTGTAAAAGACACCATAGAATTTACTTAAGCCAGCTGGATCTTTGTATGTTGTTAGGTCAACCCATGACTGACCTGCAGCATAATTATCAAGAACCATTTGTTTAACGTCATCTCCTAATGGTGACAAACAACCAGTAGCCGCAATGTTAGCTGCTAATCCTGGTTGAGGGAATACAGCGATATCTGCCGGACTTCCTGCTTGACAGTCAATATTAATAATTGATTCAAATTCATCAGAACCTCCGTACTCAACAGACGCTCCTGTTGCTGCTTCAAATATTGATATGACATCCCTGAAATCATCATCTTGTGGTGCCAACCATGGACCAAAGATTGTTAGTTTTTCTCCCGACAGGTCAGGGCCTGTATAAGCGTGAGAACCAGCATTTGCGTAACTTGCCCCAAATAGAGAAAGCGCAATTATTGCTGTAAGCGTTTTTAATATTTTCATAGAAATCCTCCTCCTAGAAAATTTGACTTAAAATGTAACAAACTGAAAATGATTTCAAATAGCAAAAAGCCATTTCATTATGCATTTTTGGAATGTATTAAAAGTCAACAATATCAGCGATTATTTCCATTAAATCTGTTTTTATTATGGGTTTAAATAGTTTAGTTATGTTTAAAATTAATGCTTGCTTATACTATCGTATTTTTTTTGGATTGACTCAGGCCATACAGATTTCATGTAAGCTAAGATAGACCATATGTCATTGTCATTTAGCTTGTCGTTTCCCTGCATCTTACCATCATAGTTTTCATTATAAATTTTAAATCCATACTTGATCACGCTAAAGAGCTGTTCTTGACTGTGATGCCATGTGTGACCTGTACCATTTAATGGTGGAGAAAGGTTATGCCCATCTTCATCTTTTTTTGTGCTCCAGTTAGGCTGACCTTGTAAATTATCTCCATGACATGATGCACAATGAGTCACATAAAGAGATTTACCTAAGTTAATTTTACTGATTAATTTTTCATCAATCTCCATTATGGTTATTTCGTTATTTTTTGGCTCAATTGGATTGGGCTGTAAGAAATAAAGAAGAGTAATTATTATTACTGCTAAACCAATAATAAATATTAAAACGCTTTTTAAAAGAAACGACAATATTTTTAAATATTAAATTTTCTAAGTAGATCTTGTAATTCTTCTATCTTTTGTTTTTTTTGTTTATCATTTTTTTTCATAGCATCGACAACGCAGTGATCAATGTGCTTATTGAGTATGTTATTTTCAAGAGATTTTATTGCAGAAGTTATGGCTCTTGTTTGTTGTAAAATTTCAAGACAATATCTTTTTTCGACAATCATTTTTTCCACACCCTTTAGTTGGCCATGAATTCGATTAATACGATGGATATTTTTAATATGGTCTGGATTTTTATTTATTTTAATTACATTTGACATATTACATACATATACTATATACCAGTATATAGTAAATAAAAAAAATGTCTGTCTCAGCTCTCGCTAACTTTAATTGGAAATGTAAACACACATGGAAAAAAAGTGCACACAACACTAAATGGTGTTTAATTGGATGTGCCATAGGAGATCTTGGCACAATATATTACTTTCAAATAAATGAGATTGCTTGGCCTACCATGAATATTATGATTTTAGCAATAATTAATGGACTGATTACTAGCATAATCCTTGAAACAATAATTCTATTAAGGCAAAGTTTTTCTTTACGAAATGCAATTAGCACTGCTCTTGGAATGAGCTTTATTTCAATGATATCGATGGAAATTGCTATGAATGTCACTGACGTTATTTTAACCGGAGGAGCAATGCTCACATGGTGGGTCGTTCCTATAATGCTTTTTGTAGGATTTATTACTCCTTGGCCTTATAATTACTGGAGATTAAAAAAGTATAATATTGCGTGTCATTGAAAAAATTCATCTTATGCTCAATATCTTCCTTATTTCTGTTATTAAATAACCTTTTTGCCTCTCATGTTACCGTCATTGATGGAGATACAATTAGATTAGGTGATGTGAAAATACGCTTTAGTGGAATAGACGCCCCTGAAATAAACCAAACATGTGTTGCAAGTGAAGGGAAAGTTGCATGTGGAAAAATATCAAGAGATTTTTTAATTGAAAAAGTTACAAATAATAAAATTAGTTGCACAGATGAAGGAAAAGATTTTTATGGAAGAGTATTAGGTGAGTGCTTTGTTAATGGAGAGTCTTTGAGTAGTTACTTAGTCAGAGAGGGTTTTGCATTTGCATTCAGAAAATATTCAAACAAATATATAGAGGATGAAGAGTATGCCAAATTCAATAAGCTTGGTATGTGGTCCATGGAATTTCAATATCCATGGGACTATCGAAGAAAAAATTAATGAGTAATGTTAAAAATATCGCTCTAATTGGGGCAGGTATTGTTGGACTGAGTACGTCCTATTACTTACAGTCCTCAGGTCATAAAGTTACAATTTTTGATCAAAACGATCCAGGCTCAGGAACCTCGAGAGGGCATGCAAACGTAATTGCAGATTATGGAGTTCCGGCACTAAATCAACCAGATATTTGGAGGAATTTATTACGCTATATTTTTTATAGTGACTCACCTCTAAACATAAGTTGGTCTTATTTGCCTAAAATGCTCCCTTGGATTGTTAAATTTCTTAAAAACTGTAATTCAAAATCAATGAACAATACAGCAGAGCAAATGACAAGCCTTTTAAAAGATGCCTTGCCATCTTATGAAACCTTATTGACTGAGATTGGTGCCACAGATTTAGTCACTCATAAAGGAGTTTTATATGTTTGGATGAATGAGAAAGAAAAGCCAACTCCTGATCAAATAGAAGTTAGAAAAAAAAACAATGTTGAACAAGTAAGTCTCTCTCCAGCCGAGATCTTGGATCTCGAGCCCAATTTAAACAAAAGTATAAAAGGGGGCTGGTATTTCCCTCGTGCCCACCACACTTTAAATCCAGATAAAATATTAAATAAGTTATTTTTGAAGTTTCTTGAAAAAGGTGGGCAATTTTTAAAGGAGAGGGTTTTCTCAGTAAATCCCAGTCACGGAAAATTTAAGATCAACAATCGAGATTTTGATTGCTTGGTTATTTGCAGTGGTGCCTTTTCAAATGATTTAGTCAATCAATTAGAAAATAAAAGGATACCTCTTGAAACAGAAAGGGGGTACCACTTAGAATTTCTTGGAATGCAAGATTATTTAACTCGTCCAACTTGTTTGATAGAATCCGGCATTTACTTGACCCCCCTTGAATATGGAATTAGAGCTGCGGGAACAGTAGAACTAGCGGGCACGAAGAAAAAGATCAATGAATCTAGGCTAAAGTATATTAATTATTACGCTAAACAACTCATTCCAAAACTTCAAGATTATCAAAATTCATGGTTGGGCTATAGACCGACCCTTCCAGACTGTTTGCCAATTATTAGCAAGTCCCCAAAACTTGAAAATCTTTTCTACGGTTTTGGACACAATCACCTAGGTTGGACTCTAGGCCCTATTACTGGAAAAGTAATCTCTGGGCTAGTAAACGGTGAGACATCAAATAATCCAGCTTTTTCAATTAATAAGTTTTTATAGTGTATATAAGGATCTTCATTTTCATATTTACTATTTTAATTTCCTCAAAATTATTTTCTAATTCATTGGATCAAGATTACTGTGTTGGCTACCTAGAAGAAGTTTACTGGTCTTTGGATCCGATTGAAGAGATTGAGACACGAGATCAAATTATACTCTTCTTCAATGAAAATTTTGAAGGAGCTAAAGTTTTAAATTATGACTTGTATTATGACTCGCAATCAAAACAGTTTTTAACTGACTTAAATGGTGTTGATATCAGTCAATACAAAAAAGTTAATTACCCTAATTTTGAAATCCTAGTGTTGGATGCATACATCAATCTATTTAAAGGGGACGGAACTAACTACTGTCCTGCTTTTTGGAATGATTGCTCTGAGCAGTCGTTAAACTCTTTTTTTCAAGCGTCTGTAGATTTTAGTAAAACTTGGAGCGGTGAAGATAATGTTTTAAATTTTTTAAACGACTACTTTTTGGGACACCATTGCACCATGTACTTCGATAAGTCCATAGATCAAGGAATATTTATTAGTGACCTGAATATTTTAATTAGAGAATTAACAAAACAATAATGATTGCTACCTAAATCTTAAGTTTTTCTTTGATAGTTCACTAATATTTGAAACTCCCATTAAAATCATATCTCTTTCTATTTCTTTTTTGAGATTGTTCAAAGCTATTTCAACCCCTTTTTGACCCCCTGCAGCTAATGCGTAAAGATACATTCTACCTCCCGAACAGGCTTTAGCGCCTAATGAAAGAGCTTTTAAAACATGAGTTCCTCTTTTGATACCACCATCGCATATCACATCAATTTTATCACCAACGGCATTAACAATTTCTTCAAGTTGATCAAAAGGAGATCGAGATCCATCTAATTGTCTTCCACCATGATTTGAAATCATAATAGCTGAAGCTCCAACATCTACCGCTTTCCTGGCATCGTCTAAAGACATAATACCCTTGATTGCTAGAGGCTTTCCCCATTTTTTATTAATGTCCTCAATCTTTTTCCAAGATAAGGAGTTGTCTAACATTTTTGTAAAGTAATCGCCAATACTTGTCATTACATTGGTGCCCTCAGTTACATGCTTTTTTAAACTACTTAATTCCCATTTTGGTTTTATGAAATAATTAAAGGCCCAAGCAGGGTGTGTAGCGAAACTCATTATACTTTTTAGAGATAAATTTAATGGAATTGTAAAACCCGTATATAAATCTCTTTCCCTATTACCACCAACCGCTGAGTCAACTGTTATGGCCATTGTGTCGAAATTATGTTCTTTGCATTGATCAATTAAATAATTATTTAGTCCTTCGTCTTTATGCACATAAAGTTGAAATAATTTTGGAGTCGAAATTAATTTAGATATTTCCTCAATGCTAGCTGTTCCTAGAGAAGAAACCCCAAACATTGTTCCATATTTTTCTGCTGCCAGTCCAACCCCAATCTCTCCATCAGGGTGAAACAACCTTTGCAAAGCTGTTGGGGAGCAATAAATTGGCATTTCTATTTTATGCCCCATTACAGTTGTAGACATATCAATATCTTTTACACCGGTTAGCACATTAGGAATTAAGTCACATTTATCATACGCTTCGGTATTCCTTCGAAAAGTTACTTCATCGTCAGCTGCGCCATCAATATAATGGAATATTGGTGACGGAAGTCTTTTTTTTGCTAGATTTCGAAAATCTTCAAAGTTGTGACAATTGTTAATGCTACTGAACATATTTTTATATTAAACAAAAATTAAGAATGTCTAAATAACTCTTTTTTATAAAGATTCTGCTCCCAATTTTTGTAAATAGCTTGAAGAGATTGATTTTGATACTTTTTTATAACAACTGTTTGTAATTTATTTATTTTCTTAATATTAAATAAATTTGTAGCTCCAAGAGTAGTTCCTATTTCTCTCTTATTTTTTAGAACTTTTTGTTTTTTTCTCAGTGATGAAAGTATTTTCATAATTGTAATATTTTTAGTAATTGGTCCATCAAGAATTATAGTATTTGAGGATCTCATTTGGTTTAAACAAAAATTAATTACAAACGAAATGTATAAACAAATTAGATAATAAATTTGACCTTTGTTTAGCCCTTCATAAAAACCAATATTAATTTTATTTATTGAAAATCCTCCGCCAGATGCATAACTAGGATAAATCAAATAGTTATGAAAACTAAAATTTTTAATAGCTCTAGTTTTATTTGAAATTTTAAATACTCCCATTAAATGATCATATTCCCTTCCACCCATAAATCTCATAGTTGGAACAGGTTTTCCAAAAACATCAATATTAGCTAGCATGTCAAGACTAGGGTTAAGGTTTTTTAAAGGTGTTTTTTGATTAAATATGATGTACCAAGTTCCCGTTGAAACCAAGGTAAAATTTTTGATATCTGAATTTTTAAAATATAAATAGGACGCATTACTATCATGAACACCATTTATAATTTTTAAATTCGATCCACCAATTTTTCTTTGTCCTATCGTATCCCATGCCTTCCTTATTTTTGGAAATTTCTTTTCTAATTTAATTTTTTTTACAAAAGAGGAGAGTTTATTTCTCTTAAAATCCCACAAATGCGTATGACAGCCTACATATGATATCTCAGATGAAAAACTAGAAGTGAGTTTCCAAACAATATACTGAGGGTAATTAAGGATGTACTTTGTTTCTTTGATAAGTTTTTGTTTTTTTTTATACAAATAGTAAATTTGCTGACCTATGTTAAGTCCATTTTCTAAAAAAGGGGAGAAACTTTCATTAAATTTAGGTGCTATTTTCTTATAACCATTAAATAATTTATCAAATTTATATTCATAATCAGTACAAGCTAAAAGCTCTTTATCATCATAACTTATAAGAGCAATAGAAGTTCCATGAGCAGTGCAAACAAATTTGTCTAAATCGTGTTTTCTTCCAATGTATATAATTTTTTTTAGAGCCCACTCAAATATAGAATTTGAATTTAAAATTTTTATACCATGTCTATAAATATTTTTTTGTTTTGTTTTAAAAAATTTTATTGTCTTATTATTTAAACTATCAACAAATGTTAACTTAACGTTTGTTTTACCAATATCGAGGACAATATTTAGTTTCTTAGAAGACACCATTATCTAGTGAATGATGTTATATTACCTCCATCGACATTGATAATATTTCCTGTTGATTTTTTTGATTTGGAACTTGCAAAGAAGTAAATTCCTTCGGCTATATCTTCTGGAAGAATGCTTACCTTTAGTAAACTTCTGTTTTTGTAAAATTCTTCAACTTGATTAACACTAATTTTATTACTGATTGCTCTTTGTTTGGTCCACTCACCTTGCCATATTTTTGAGTTTTGAATAACAGCATCAGGATTTACAACATTTGAACGTATTTTATGACTTGAACCCTCCAGCGCAATAGATCTAGAAAGGTGAAGCAAAGAACTTTTTGCTACACTATAAGCCGATGCTCCCTTTGATGCATTTAAGCTATTTTTGCTTGAGACAAATATAATTGAGCCTCCATTTTTTTGATAAATCATTTTTTGATATACCTCACGACTAATTAAAAAACATCCTTTTGATAAGATATCCATATTTTTATCCCAAAGTTTTGAAGATGTTTTTTCAAATAGTGCTGCGGATGCAAATCCTGCATTTGCAACTAGTATATCGATACCACCAAAAGCATTTACACTATTTGATACAGCTCTCTTAACATCTTGTTCGCTAGTAACATCCATCAATATAGAATGAACAACATCTTTGCCAAATTCTTTACTAAACTCCTCGTGTTTCGTCTTAAGTGCTTTTTTATCTATATCAGTTAAAATTACACAACAACCCTCACTAAGGAATTTTTTTGCAGTAGCTGACCCAATTCCCCCAGCCGCACCTGTAATAAGAGCTACTTTTCCAGCTAACTCTTTTTCTGGAGGCATTCTTCTTAATTTTGCTTCCTCCAATTCCCAATATTCAATTCTAAATGCTTCTTTTTCAGTAAGTCCTGTGTATTTACTTATACCCTCCGCGCCTTTCATCACATTCATTGCATTACAAAAAAACTCACTTGAGATACGGGCAGTCGATTTGTTTTTTGCAAAAGACATCATTCCATACTCAGGTATTAGAATTATTACTGGGTAGGGGTCCCTAAGGTTAGGAGATCCTTTGCTTTTGTTTCTATTATAGTACTTTGTGTATGCTTCCTTATATTTTTCTAAATATGTTTTAACGATACTGTGAATTTTATTTTCATTTTTAATTAAATCAGACAATGGAGGTAAAACCATAGGCAATCTTTTTGTTCTGAGAAAATGGTCAGGGCAAGAAGTACCAATTGCAGCAACTTTTTTTAAATTTGTTGAGTTAACAAATTCTAAGGCGATATCTGATTTGTCTAAGTGAAGAATTTTTGAGTTTTCATTGGAGAGACTTCCTCGAATAGTTGATATTAATTTTATCTCGAATTCAGGGTTTGATTTATTCTTGTACATGGGCTTTCCAAATGAATATTTTTTAATAGAGCTATTTAAATACACTTGAGCTCTTTTTATTAAGTCTACAGAATTTGAATAACACTCTTTACTAGTATTCGACCATGTAAATAATCCATGATGACCAAGAACTATTCCAATAATACCTTTATTTTTATGAATTAAGTTTTCCATCTTTAATCCTAGGTCAAAACCAGGTCTTTGCCAATCAATCCAGCCAACACTATCTCCATAAATCTTTTTAATAATATCTCTTCCATTTTTCATTGTTGCTAAAGCAATAATTGAGTCCGGATGAGTGTGATCTACTTCAGGGTAAGGCACATAGGCATGAAGTGGTGTGTCAATACTGGCAGCCCTTGGATTATTATTAAACGTACACATCGGATAATATCCAACCATTTCATCCTCATGATTAAAGCCCCTGTAAATATTTTTAAGACTATTAAATTTATCCAGATAAAGACTTGCAAAACCATCTTTTCTAATTGAACCTAAGTCTCCTCCTGACCCTTTAACATATAAAATCTTTTCATTTTTTTTTGTTATAGGATCTTTCACAGAAATCTTGGAGGAGGTGTTTCCTCCACCAAAGTTGGTAACTTTTAAATCTCCCCCTAATAAGTTCGATCTTACTATTAGCTGATCAAGTTTAGATAATTTATTAAATTTATTATCCCATTTATTTATTACGTTTTTTTGAAATCTCATGCGACATTTTTAATTGAAAAAAAATAACCTTCAATAAAAAAAAAATAAAAATCATTTTTCTCATAAAATCTATTAAAAAATAATTTATTATACTAAAACTTCCCAAAATAAATTGATTTAAAGCTAAATAGGGTGAATAATATAAATACTTTATATTAGGAGGAAAAAATGAAAAAATTATTTTTAGGAATAATATCATCAATCCTGTTTGCTTTTAGTGCTAATGCAGCTGATATGAGAATTGCGTTAGTGGTGAAAGGTTTAGGTATTGGTTTTTTTGAGGCAGCTGCCGAAGGTGGTGAAGAAGCTGCGAAAGAAATTGGCGGAGTTGAAGTTATTTATACCGGCCCTGCTACTACTACTGCTGAAGCTCAAATTGAAGTTATTAATTCTTTAATAGCTCAAAAAGTTGATGCTATTGCTATCTCTGCTAATGATAGGGACGCTCTTGCTTCAATTGGTAAAAAAGCTATGGACAGAGGAATTACAGTTATCTCTTGGGACTCTGGTATCGCTGAAGAGGGAAGAGTTATGAACTTAGACCCATCTAACACCGCACTTATTGGCTCATCAAATATTAAATGGATGAAAAATTCTATGGGCGATGAGGGTGAATTTGCAATTCTAAGTGCTACTAGTCAGGCAACAAATCAAAATGCTTGGATAGAAGAAATGAAAAAAGAACACGCAAAGCCAGAATACTCTAAGATGAAGTGGGTAGATACTGTATATGGTGATGACCTTTTCGATAAGAGTTATCAAGAGGCTCTTGGTTTGTTTAAAAAACATCCAAACCTTAAAGGCATTATAGCTCCAACATCAGTTGGTATCGTAGCAGCAGCGAAAGCTGTTGAAGATCAAGGATTAGTTGGAAAAGTATTTGTGACTGGTCTTGGGCTCCCAAGTGAAATGAAAGCACATGTTAAAAGTGGTGCTGCAATTCAATTTGGTATTTGGAATCCAATTGATTTAGGTTACTCAGCTGTTTATTTATCACATCAAATTGCAACTGGTGCTTACACAGGTCAAGAAGGAGAATGTATTCCAACTGGCAGAATGGGTGAAATTTGCATAGGTGCAGGTAATAATGCAGCAATGGCAGATCCATTTATATTTGATGCTTCAAATATCGATAAGTTCGCAGAAATCTTTTAATTAAATATATATTTTTACACACGATCACTAAGTGGTCGTGTGTTTACAAATGAAACTTGAGCTTAAAAATATCTCAAAAAATTTTCATGGAGTAAAAGCACTCCAAAACGTTGATTTTCAGCTCCAAGAAAATAGCATTCATGCACTTTTAGGAGAAAATGGTGCTGGTAAATCCACATTAGTAAAAATTTTATGTGGTGTTTACCAACCCGATAGCGGGATAATAAATTTAAATAACAAACAACAATCTATACCTGATCCTAGCGCCTCTTTAAGCTTGGGTATTTCAGCTATTCACCAAGAGTCAGTTATGTTCGATGAATTATCAGTAACAGAAAATGTTTTCATTGGTAATCATATAACTAAATCTAATGGTTTGGTCGACTGGGGTTTAATGCAAGATAAAACAAATCAGCTACTTAAAGATCTTGAAGCAAACATTGAGCCAAATGAAAAAATTAAAGACCTTAGTATTGCTCAAAGACATATTGTTCAAATATCACGATCACTTATTCATGATGCTGACATTGTAATAATGGACGAACCAACTGCTTCTCTCTCACAAAAAGAAATAAATGAACTTTATACAATTATAAGAAATTTAAAAAAACAAAATAAATCTATCATATTCATTTCGCATAAATTAGATGAGGTAATAGAAGTTTGTGATGAATTTACTGTATTAAGAGATGGTGAATTAATTAAATCAGACTCGATACAAAATACTAACAAAGATCAACTGATTACTTACATGGCCGGTAGAGAAGTAAATCAAATATTTCCAAAAAACAATGTGACTATAGAAAATGAAATTTTTGAAGTTCGCAATTTATTCAAAAAAACACAATTCAAAGATATTAATTTTAATCTTAGAAAAAAAGAAATTTTAGGATTTTATGGTTTAGTAGGCTCTGGACGAACAGAAATTATGAAATCCATTTTTGGAATTACAAAACTAGATGAGGGAGAGATACTATTTAAAGATCAAAAAATCTTAATTAAAAAACCAAGTGATGCTATCGATCAAGGTATTGTTTATTTATCAGAGGAAAGACAACAGTTGGGAATGACTGGCCTTATGTCAGTCAAAGACAATATTAATATGGCCGTCATGGATAGAAACTCTAACTTTTATGTGATGAATACATTAAAAGAGATAAAAAATTCATCTGCTATGCAGGAAAAATTAAATATTAAAGTGTCATATTGGAGCCAATTAACTCAAAGCTTATCAGGAGGGAATCAACAAAAGACTGTTATAGCTAAGTGGCTTTCGACAAAACCTGAGGTATTGATACTAGACGAGCCCACCAAAGGCATTGATGTAAGATCTAAGTCTGCTGTCCACGAATTTATGGGGGAGCTAGTTGAAGAGGGGATGTCAATAATGATGATCTCTTCTGAGTTACCTGAGATATTAGGTATGTGTGATAGAGTCGTGGTGATGTACAAAGGACTCATTAAAGATATTTTAAATGTTAAAGAGGCCTCCTCAGAACAAATTGTCAAGTTAGCAAGTGGAGAGTCATGAAAAAAATTTTATTAAATAGAGATTTCATTTTATTCTCAATAATTTTAATTATATTAATTGCAGTGGGCTTTGCTAACCCACTTTTTGTAACTCCAAAAAGTATCTCTGATGTTTTAACTGACACTTCAATACTAATTATTCTTGCGTTAAGTCAGATGATTGTAATTTTAATTCGTGCAATTGATCTATCAGTAGCATCTAATCTTGCACTTTCTGGAATGCTTATATCATTGCTTTCGACAGTCCATCCAGAATTACCCGTTTACTATTTCATTGCTCTCTCTTGTGTAATTGGAACAATTTTAGGTGTTTTGAATGGTATCTCTATTGCTATTTTAAAAGTTCCATTCATTGTTACTACTTTGGGAACATTAAGTATCTATCGAGGTTTAATTTACTTTGTAAGCGATGGTAAGCAGGTTTATTCAAATGAATTCTCTGAAGACTTTCTTGCTTTAATACACGTTAAATTTTTATCTCTTTCATTCCTATTTTGGTTAGCAGTCGTAGTTTTTATAGTCATATATGTATTGCTTAATCATACTCGTTTTGGGAGAAATCTATATTCACTTGGAGGTAACCCAGATGCCGCGAAATACATAGGAATTAATGAAAATAAATACATCATTATGGCATATTCACTCTCTGGATTTTTTGCAGGATTATGCGGATATTTATGGGTTGCTCGATATTCTGTGGCATCTACCCAGATAGCAATAGGATTTGAACTTACTGTAATCTCTGCATGTGTAGTTGGTGGCATTAGTGTTATGGGAGGTGTTGGAACAGTTTTGGGATGTGTTTTAGGTGCTCTTCTAATTGGCCTTATTCGAAATGCCTTACCTGCTGTTGACATTTCTCAGTTTTGGCAATTAGCCATTTCTGGAGCAATAATATTATTGGCAATAATTATAAATACTAAAACTGAGCAACGAAAAGAAAAAACAATAATGGTGAAAAACTAATGAGTTTAATACCAGAAAAACCACCTTTTAAGTTACTAGATATTTTATACAAAAAAGAATTTATTCTTTTTGTAGTTTTAGTCTCCATTCTTATTATCAATTCTAATATCTCACCTTATTTTTTAGATTTATATAATCTTATCGATAGCACTTTTCTTTTCAGTGAAAAAGCAATTATTGCATTAACAATGACATTTGTAATTATTGCAAGACAAATTGATTTATCTGTTGCATCAATTATAGCAGTCTCTTCTGTTGTCTTAGGATATACAACAAGCCTTGGTTACGACACTTGGTTGGTCTTATTACTAACATTGTTTAGCGGTGCTTTGTGTGGAGCATTTAACGGAGCTATCATTACGAAATTTGCAATTCCATCTATTATAGTAACTATTGGTACAATGTCCCTATTTAGGGGTCTAGCTTATTCTTTCCTAGAAGACTCTTATTATAATAAGTTTCCAAAACTTGTAGGTAAATTAGGAGGTGGGTATCTTTTTGGTTATATTCCATATGCTTTTCTTACTTTTATTTTATTAGCATTTGTGTTTGCTTTTATTTTACATAAAACCTCTATTGGAAAAAAAATATACTCAATTGGTAATAATCCTGATGCGGCTCAATACACTGGTATTGCTGTAGATAAATACACTTTCGTCCTTTTTACTCTTAATGGCCTATTTTCTGCCATAGCAGCCATATTTTTATCTGGAAGACTATCAAGTGTTCGTCCCAATATTGCTTTTGGATGGGAATTAGAAATTATAACAATGGTTGTTTTAGGTGGCGTATACATTTATGGCGGATCTGGATCAATTCTGGGAGTTGTAATTTCAATATTTATCCTTGGGATGTTATCATTTGGATTGGGATTGCTAAACGTTCCGGGAGTGGGTATCATAATTTTCACTGGATTGCTTTTAATTTTAAGTATAGGTTTCCCGTCTTTTGTGAGAACCTTAAGGAGAAAAAATGAGTGAGTCTTTAGGAAAAAAAATTTGGGCTTTCCCTGATGCGTTTTTACCTGCCAAGGGTCATCCATATAAAACAACAAATCATGGAGATCAATATGGTCATGAGTCTCTATGTATTATCAATTATGATCAAAACCCCGCGAATATAGTCTTAGATTTTTTATATGAAGATCAAGATCCGATAGAAAATTATTCTTTTATTATGAAAGGCAAAAGAAGTATCCATCTCAGATTAGATGATATAGAGATTAATAATCAAAAACTACCGAGAGAAAAACCATATTCAATTGTTTTGAAAAGTAATATTAATATTGTTGCTCAGTTATCAAGGTTGGATACAACATCAGAACACAATGCATTTATGACCGCCATGGGATGGGGTAGCGATGTTTAAAGCTGTAAAAAAAGAAACTATTAGCGAGAATAATCAGTCAATAAAATCTTCCCTTGATTTTGATTTTGAATATTTAGAAAAAAAATTAAACAAGAATCACGTTGATATTCACTTAATCTTAGATCAAGTAAAGAAGTTTCAAGTAGCAGTCCCCACTTGGGGCGTTGGAACTGGTGGAACACGATTTGCTCGTTTTCCTGGAATAGGAGAACCTCAAAATATTTATGATAAAATTGAGGATTGTGCGGTAATCAATGATTTAATCGGCTTTACAAACAAAGTCTCACCCCATTTTCCGTGGGATAACGTAGATGATTTCTCTGAGCTAAAAAAATTCGCTTACGGATACGGCATAGGCTTTGATGTTGTAAACTCTAATACCTTTCAAGACCCATCAGATGGAAAAGAAACCTTTAAATACGGCAGTTTAACTAACTCAAGTTCTTTAATAAGAGATAAAGCAATAGAGGTAAATACACAATCCATTGAAAACGGTAAAGCCCTTGGATCTAAAGGGCTAACTGTATGGATTGGTGATGGTGGTAACTTCCCAGGACAAATGAGTTTTTCAAGATCGTTGGAAAGATACATAGACTCTATGAAAAAAATTTATGCTTATCTTCCTAAAGACTGGACAGTTTTATTAGAACATAAACCTTATGAGCCAGCTTTTTATTCTACCGTTATAAGTGATTGGGGCACTAGTTATGTCTGTGCTAAAGAACTAGGGGATCAGGCAATGTGCTTAGTTGATTTAGGACACCACCTTCCTAATACTAATATCGAAATGATTGTTTCAAGATTAATTGATGTTAATAAATTGGGTGGGTTTCATTTTAATGATAGCAAATTTGGAGATGACGATTTAGATGCAGGGTCTATTAATCCCTATGAATTATTTTTAATCTTTAATGAACTAACTGCGGCTTCTCAAAATAATAAAATTAAACATATCGCATACATGATCGATCAATCACATAATGTTACTGACCCTATTGAAAGTTTAATATTAAGTGCAAACGAAATAGTCAATTCATATGCAAAATCGTTGCTTGTTAACTACTCACTCTTAGATAAAGCTCAAGATAATAATGACGCCATTCAATCCATGCAAATTTTAAAAACAGCTTTCAACACAGATGTAAGTCCCATAGTCGCTATGGCGAGATATGAAAATGGTAACTCAATTGATCCAATTAGTACTTATCGTACACTTGATTATAAGAAGAAAAAATCACTCACAAGGAAAAATAAGAGTGGTTCCTCTTCGGGTATTGTATAACTAAACTGATTTATTTTAGATATTCATTGAGAGTATTTTCTACACCCTGTTCATAGATCATTGTTAGCCACTTAGAAAAATGATTTTTAAATCCTTCGTCTTCAGAGGTATTTCCATAAATATCCTTTTGCTCCAACCATGTTAAAGGATTTTCTCTAGATTTTTTGGCACAGGCATTCAATTTTTCCCAATAAGGATCATTAGGCTCAATAACAGAATCATCTTCACGAGTTCCTTCACACATTCGCGCCCACAAAGCTTCTGCCAGAGAGAGTCCAATAATCAAAGTACCATTTTCAATTCCATCTTTTATAGATGGAACTATAAAACCTGAATGACGCGATGATCCGTCAAATGCTACACGTCTGATTGTATCCTGTATTGATGGATTAGAAAATCTGTTAGCGATAAGTTTGAAGTATTCCAACGGAGTATAACCGGGGACTGGTTTTATATTAGGTATAATTTCATCTTTTTCTACTTTTTCCAATAAATCGCTTATATTTTTATTTCTCATTGCATCCCTTACAGTTTCAATATTTAAAAGTTCAGCTACATTGGCTAGGATTTGGTGACCTCCATTAAGGATTCGAATTTTTTGATCCTCATAACCATGAACATTATCTGAAAATTGAACTCCAACTTTCTCCCAAGGGGGACGCCCTTTACAAAATTTATCTTCAATCACCCATTGACGAAAATCCTCATGTGAAACAGGAACATGATCTTCAATGCCCAAGTTCTTAACAATATTTATTTCAACTTCCCCAGTGCGTGGAACAATACAATCAACCATAGCATTTGGAAAAGTACAATTTTTATTAATCCACTCAGATAATTCTAAATCTTGTTCCCGAGCTATCCCTATTACAGCTTGTTTTAGTTTATTGCCATTTTGAATTAAGTTATCGCAGCTCAAGCCAGTAAATGGTCCAGTATCATTTTTCTTTCTATTCCTCAATGCCGAAACAATTACCCCGAATACTGTTTTTGGAGCATCAGGATTATTAATATCATTTAATATATCGGGGTGTTTAACATCAAACCCACCATTTTCATCTAAAAAATACCCTCCCTCTGTTACAGTTAACGAAACAATTTTAATTTTTTGCTCTGACATAGCATTGATTAATTTATGATTATTTTTTTCAATTGGTACATATCCAATCATAGGTCCAACAATTTCACAGGACTGATTTCCATCAGGATCTAGTTCAATAAGAGTCGTAAGAAAATCTTGCACTTGAAGCCTCTCTCTCATATTTACATCATATTCTGTAATACCAGACCCAATAATAGCCCAATCTTTTGCTAAATCTTTTTGCATAAGTCGATGCAAGTACCAAGAAAGATGAGCTCTGTGAAAATTTCCGACACCAATATGTAAAATACCAGCACTTAAATTTGATCGAATGTAATTTGGTTTTAAAATTGGTTTTTGAATTGCTTCAAGGTTACTTTCATTTAAAAGTAGTAACTGTTTATCTAAGGACTCAGAGATCAAAGCTAATTTTCTAGCATAATTTCAGTAGCTTTATCAGCTATTGCCATCGCAGGTGCGTTTGTATTAGCTGCAACAATATTCGGCATCATAGACACATCAAAAACTCTCAAATTTTCAATACCTTTAACTTGAAGCTTTGAGTTTAAAACGGCCATATCATCAGTATCTTTTCCCATCTTGCAAGTTCCAACTGGGTGCCAATTAGTTTTGACCATCTTTTTACAATAATTTGTCAGCGATTGATCATCATTAATATTTTTACCAGGAAGTATTTCTTCTAAAATTATATCTGATAACGGTTTTGTATTAATAACTTTTCTTGCCAATTTAAGACTGGAAATAAATGTTTTAATATCGTCAACATTGCTCAAAAAATTAGGGTTTATGTTTGGAAGATCTAAAGGATTAGAAGAGTTTAATGTTATTTCTCCTCTGGACTTCGGATTCATAATGCATGGAGTTAAAGTAACACCATGATCGGGTTTAATTCCTTTTGTGTCTCTATCTGTATACATAATTTGTACACAGTATAATTTTACTTTTGGTTCATTTTGATTTTTTAAATCATCAGGGTTCAAAAATGAGCAACAATCAACGCCGTTTGATGTTACTGGCCCTGACTTAAACAACAAATATTGAATTCCATTTCTGATCATTCTTAATCCTTTATTTTGTCTAAAATATCCATACCCCTTTTTTGCTCTTGAAATAAAAGGAACCTCATGATGATCTTGAAGGTTTTTGCCAACACCCTCTAATTTTTCTTTGATTTCTATTCCAAACTTTTTGAGTTGAGTTTCTTCACCAATGCCTGAATGCATCAATATTTTTGGTGAAACCAAAGATCCAGCAGTTAGAATAATTTCTTTTCCATAATATTTATCAACTTTTTTTTTGGATATTACCTCTACCCCAGTTGCTTTTTTATTTTCTATAATAACTCTTGTAACAATAGTATTTAATTTCATTTGGAAATTTTTATTGTTAGATAAAGGTTTTAGAAGACTAGACACCGTATCACTTCTCTTTCCATCACCGATAGTGTATTGCATCAAACCCACACCGTACTGTTCGCCATCATTGAAATCTCTATTATAAGGCAATCCTAAATTTTGCATTGACTTAATATACAAATCCGAACCTTTGGCTACATATCCTGGGTCAGAAACTTTAATTGCTCCATCAGAGCCATGAAAACCGCCTGATAATCTCTGATTATTTTCCAATCTTTTATAACTTTCCAATAAAGATTGCCAACTCCATCTATCATCGCCTGTATCTTCTACCCACTTTTGATAATCAGACGGCTTACCTCTCATATAAACCATTCCATTTACAGAGGAACCCCCACCAAGAACTTTTGCTTGTGCAATATCATGTTGACGATTATTAAGTTGAGGCTGAACAATAGATTTATAGAATTTTAAATAGGGACTTCCATCTAACATTGGTATCCATCCAGCAGGCATTGATAATAAAGGATTATTATTATTTCCACCCTCTTCTATTAGAAGAACAGAATGACCATTTTCAACTAATTTTGCTGCAGTGATAGTACCTGAAGTTCCTCCGCCAACGATTATGAAATCAAAAGTTTTCATGTATTATATTAAATATTATATTAATTTTAATTCTGGGGGGTAAATGTTTTTAGATAAATTCAAATTAGATGGCAAAATTGCCCATATCACTGGAGGTGCAAAAGGGATAGGCCTATCCATTGCACATGCTCTTGGTGAGGCTGGTGCAAAATTAGTTTTAATTGATAGAGAAGATAAAAATGGTGGAATAGAAGAACTAAAAAAATCTAATTATGATGTGTCTTTTTACGAGGGTGACTTGCTTAATCGTTCTGTACCAAAGAAAACAATAGATTTTACTTTAGAAAGACATGGAAGAGTTGATATCCTTGTTAATAATGCTGGTGTCGCTCAGCACGGGGACACGGATGAATTTAATGATGAAATGTTAGATAAAATTATGGATATTAATTTAGATGTGGTTTTTCGTATGTGTCGATCGGCAATCTCACCAATGAAAAAACAAGGGGAGGGAGTTATTTTAAATATTGGATCTATGTCAGGATTAGTTTCTAACATACCTCAACCACAAGTGGCCTATAATGCATCCAAAGCTGCAGTCCATATGATGACGAAAAGTTTAGCTAGTGATTATGCTAATCAAAACATTCGAGTGAATGCTATTGCCCCAGGTTACGTGAAAACAGATATTACAAATTTACCAAAAAAATATGAGCATTGGTACTCCACCTGGGATAAACAAACACCTATGCAACGGATGGCAGAACCTCATGAAATTGCATCCGCCGCACTCTTTTTATGTAGTCCTGCATCAAGCTACGTTACTGGTGAAGTATTAGTAATTGATGGTGGATATACCACAAGGTAGTTTTGTTTTAACTATCTTTAGAATTATTTGAACTGCATCAATTTTCTTCATCAATTTTAATTTGAAGTTTGACATCTGTTGGTCTGTGTTCTGCTGCTCTTTCAAAAGCCTCAACACTCTCCTCAAATTTGAATGTATGAGTGATCATTGGTTTTACGTCAATTTTTCCACTACCTAATAGTCTAATTGAAGGTTCATATTGATGAGAGTATCTATGAACTGTTTGATACTCCAATCCCTTTGCAAACAAAATAGCCCAATTCATTGGCACTGGCTCTGCATTATTACCAATGAGCACGACATGAGCTCCAGGTGAACAACATAAAAAAATTGACTCGTAAGCTTTGACTGCACCACTGCACTCAAAAAAACGATCAACTCCCCAGCCACCAGTATCATCCATAATTCTTTCAGATAAATTTTCAGTGGTTAAATTAACTGGAATCAAGTCAGGATAGTGATCGCACATTTTTAATTTTTCGCCCAGCACATCAGCAATATAGACTTTTGAACATCCTCCTGCTAACGCTGCCAATCCTGTGACAAGACCTATAGGACCACAGCCCATAACTAAACCAATTTGCCCTGGTTTAATTTTGGCTTTTGTGACACCCTGCATTCCAACTGCAAGAGGTTCCACCATCGCTCCTTCAGCATAAGATAAATTATCAGGTATTTTAAAAACCATATCCCCAGGAAAAACAACTTCAGGCGCAAGACAGCCGTGTATCGGAGGAGTTGCCCAAAATTTAACTTTTTGGTCGTAGTTGTACATGCCCAATTTATATTCTTTTGATTTTTTACTGACCACTTGGGGTTCAATACAAACTCTATCCCCTACCTTTAGAATTTTTTCATTTTCACCAACTGAAATAACGGTACCAGATCCCTCATGGCCTAAAACCATTGGAGCATTAACATGCCATTGACCAATTTTACCATGCTCATAATAGTGAATATCAGAACCACAGATACCCACAGTATGCATTTTAATTTTAACATCGTCAGGACCCACCTCTGTTGGTAATTCAATGTCACGCAATTTTAATTCTAATTGCTTTTCTAAGACTAAAGCTTTCATGTTATATCATCCTTTCCAAATTACAAAAATTATCCACAATAGACCTATTCCTATTGCAACATTTAATGATACGAAGCTCTCCAGAAACCTCATCCAAAATAACTGAAATGCAACGTAGCTTATTACTCCAATAAATAGCCTATCAAACCAATTAGTATTTAATGGAATAAAACCTCTTTTTTTCATATTAACCTTTTACTGCCCCAAATGTTAATCCAGCTACTATATGTTTTTGAACTGCAAATAAAAATAATAATGCAGGTAACATTGACACTAATGCTACTGCAGCCATAGTTCCCCAGTTAGTTCCAGTGGTGGTAACAAATTCTGATAAACCAGTAGGAATAGTTCTCGCATAAACACTTGTCAAAGTTGATGCTAATAAATATTCATTCCAAGCAAAAAGAAAACTTAGTAAAGATGTAACTGCTATACCTGGAGCTGCCAATGGAATTATCAGTTTTCTAAAAATTGTAAATAAATTAGCACCATCAACTATCATAGCTTCATCTAATTCTTTTGGTATACCATCGATTATCCCTTTTAAAAGCCATATAGCAAAAGGTAAGTTAAAAACACAGTACAATAAAATTAATCCAATTTTTGTATCAAATAAAGTAAAGTCTCCAAATTTAAAGACAGTCGAAAATAATAAAAATAATGGTAATAAAAAAGCTGCAGGAGGCGCCATTCGATTAGTCATAGTCCAAAAAAATATACTTTCGGATCCAGGCAATTTAAATCGAGAAAGAGCATAGGTAGCCATTAATGCTAGTATTGTAACTAATGCTGCATTTGAAGTGGCAACAATAATAGAATTGAAAAGATAGTCAGCATAAATCCCATCAAGAAATGGTTTTGTAAAGTTTTTCCAGTGAACCTTCTGAAAAAATGTTGGACTTAAATCAGGTTTTCCGAACAATTCTACAGGTGTTCTTGTAGATACTAAAACCATCCAGTAAATAGGAAATAAAGTGATGATGGTGAGTATACTCCAAAGAAAAGTTGTTCCAATTTTAGAAAAAGTTTTTTTAGTCTTCATTTTTTCCCCTTGCGACCATCACACTATATAAAACCCAACAAATAACAATTGTGATATATAGATATAAAATAGACATTGCAGAACCTAATCCATAATACCTTTTTTCAAAAACTTCTTTCCAAATGTGAATACCTGTAAAACGTGTTGCATATCCAGGACCACCACCTGTTAGCATCCAGACCTCATCAACAATTTTTAATGAGTCCATTAATCTAATAAAAATAACCACAATCAAAACAGGAACCATCATAGGAATAGTTATATATGTAAAAATTTGAAAATTATTCGCCCCATCTATTTTTGCAGATTCATAGGGGTCCTGGGGCAGTGCACTTAAACCTGCAAGCAATGTTAAAGTTACAAATGGTGTCCAATGCCATACATCCATTATTACTATCATCCAAAATGCTTGATCAGCATTCAATCCATAATTTAAGGTATAACCAAAATAATCTTTTAAAATATGAGGAAGTGGCCCCAATCCTTGCACTGTAAATAATTTAAAAATTGATCCAACGACAATAGGGGCAATAACTAAAGGGAGTGTGTGAACACTTCTAAAAAATGACTTGAGAGGAAATGAACTTAATAAAGAGAGGGCGAGTATAAAACCAAGACTAAGCTCTATAGTCAATGTGACCACTGAAAATTTAATCGAACGCCATATTGACTCTAGAAATACTTCATCAAATATAAGTCTCCTATAATTTGAAGCAAAGCCTTCAAATTGAAGAGAGGGGTCAACGGCGAGAGGGTTCCATTGAAAAAAACCAACATATAAGACATAGATGAATGGAACTAAGCCCGCTAAAACTAAAATCAATATTGTTGGAGATAAAAGTAGCCAGCCAGTTTTATTTTTAGAAAGCATTAAAGTAAAAGGGAGGCATTAGCGCCTCCCCTTATAAAGTATTTGTTAGTTTTGGTAACCGAGATCAGCCATAACTGTGTCTAAAGCTTGACACGCACCATCAAGAGCCTCTTCAGGTGTCATTTCACCCGCTAAAGCACTATAAATGAATGGGTCAATCGCACCTCTTCCCGCACCATGGAATGGGTAAGGAGGAGCACCAGCGTATAAATAGCCAGTATCTCTCATAAGAGTAAAGTAACCATCTGCTTGCTCATCAACAGCCATAACTTTTGGGTCAGCATATGTATCTTTGTGTGTGATACGTCCGCCAGCAATAGCCCAATCAGCTTGGTGCTCATTTAAAGCAACATACTGCAACCAAAGCATAGTTGCCTCTTTGTTTTTAGATGAGTGAGGAATACCATAGGCACCTCCATCATAGTAACCAATGTAACCATTTCCTGATGCAGCTTGTGTCATAACACCAGGTGCAGTAGGAGGTAACATCACACCAACATTTCCAACAACAGCTGATTTTTCAGCATCAGTTGCAATCCATGCAGCATTTTCACCATATACCCATCCCTGTGCAGCTCTTCCTGCAGCAAAAGATGATCCAACTTCACTCCATGTACTTTGAAGAGCTTCAGGTGGAGCAAATGGTAACAATTGTGTCCAGAAGTTAAGAGCAGCTTTAGCTCTTCCACCGTTTAACTGTCCACCATTTTCAACACATGATTGATAAGTGTCCATATTTACACCCCAGTTATATAAACCAAAAGAAGGTGCGATTGACTCTAAGAACTCATAAGTTGACGCTGGGTGACCAGTGTGTCCTTGAACTGTTGTTCCCCAACACTCCATACCTTGTTCAGCACAGAAGTGAGTAAAGAACTCAGCATTGTCTCTGTATTGATCAAAAGATGTGGCTGGAGTTAAGCCATAACCATATTGTGATCTAAATTGAGCTTTTGCGTCAGCTCTCTCAAAAAGATCTTTTCTGTATAAGTATACTTTAATGAATGCTTCCATTGGTACACCAAATACATCACCTGACCCGTCTTTGAAGTAATCGATGAAGGTTGTAAAGTCATCTAGACTTACACCAGGTGCTTGAAGATCAGGATTATCAGCTAGACCTTTAGTAATATTTACTAAGAAATCTCTGTTTAAGTAGTCATAGACAATGTCTTGTTCAATATAAACAAAGTCGTAGATACCTGAGTTAGCTTCCATATCCTTAATTGCTTTATCATACATCTGATCCCATGATGTATTTTCTAATTGGACTTTGATGCCGGTAAGTTTTTCAAATTCTTTTGCTAAAACTTCGCCTGCAAATTGTCCTGGAGGTGTATTTTCAGCTACACCTTGAAGTACTGTACCTTTGTAAGGAGCACCAGCTTCTTTAAACCAATCAGCATGACCACCAGCCATTGCTGAAAAAGAGAAGATAGATGCCACTAAGGCAAATAGTATTTTTCTCATATGTATTTCCTCCTATAAGAACGAATTTATTTTGAAATTAGACAGAACTAATTTCAAGATATAAAAACGTCTCAATTATATTACAAATGGTCACATTGTAAACATTATGCTGCTATCAATATTGCAATAGTTTCATTCTTTTATTTGCTAATCTGTTATTACATTGTTAAATATGATAGAAATATTAAAGTCTTAATATAAATGTTTTTAGATAAATACAAGCTTGATGGAAAGATTGCCGTAATAACAGGAGGCACAAGAGGAATAGGTTTGTCTATTGCTCATGCTCTCGGTGAAGCAGGTGCAAAATTAGTTTTAATTAACAGAACAGATCCATTCGGAGGGATAGAAGAATTAAAAAAAGCAAATTATGATGTTTCTTTTTATAAGGGAGACTTAATTGATAGATCAGTTCCTCAAAAGGCCATTGACTTCACTTTAGATAAACATGGCACAGTCGATATTCTTGTCAATAATGCTGGTGTGGCTCAGCATGGGGACACAGAAAAATTTAATGATGATTTACTCGATAAAATTATGGATCTCAATGTTGACGCAGTATTTCGTATGTGTCGCTCTGCAATTCCACCAATGAAAAAACAAGGTGAAGGAGTTATTTTAAATATTGGCTCTATTTCAGGTTTAGTTTCAAATATTCCTCAACCTCAAACAGCTTATAACGCATCAAAAGCTGCAGTGCATATGATGACAAAAAGTTTAGCAAGTGACTATGCTACAGAAAATATTCGAGTTAATGCAATTGCTCCTGGGTATGTGAAAACAGAAATGACTAATTTACCAAAAGAAAATGAGCACTGGTATCCTACTTGGAATGAATTAACACCAATGAACAGAATGGGAGAGCCCGATGAGATTGCCTCTGCTGCACTCTTTTTATGTAGTCCTGCATCAAGCTATGTTACTGGAGAAGTACTAGTAGTGGACGGCGGTTACACAACTAGGTGATTAATTTTACGGCAATAAGTTGGCCTAAAGAAATTTTTTTTGGAATAATTATATTATTTAAAAGCCTCACCTGAACTGTCAAATATATGACAGCGAGATGATGAAAATCCTACCTTAACAGTATCACCCACCTTGACATTAGAGTCACCCTCAGTTTGAACAACAAGAGGCTCACCCTCTTTTTCAAGGTAAAGAAAAGTTCCTGAGCCTAATTTTTCAACAACAAAAACTTTACTCTCCCAACTACCATCGCTCTCTTCATTGACTGTTAGATGTTCTGGTCGAATACCGAGCATCACAGAGTCGCCCTCAGTGGCACTGGCCAAACTTTTTGGTACAGTTATCTTTGATGAACCCATTAAATCTAGTTCAGTTTTATCACTACTATTAGTAATTATTTTAGAAGAAATGAAATTCATTTTAGGAGATCCGATAAAACCTCCTACAAACAAATTATTTGGGTTGTTATAAAGATCTAATGGCGATCCTTTTTGAGAAACCACTCCGTTATTTAGAACGACAATATCATCTGCCATCGTCATGGCTTCGGTTTGATCATGTGTTACATAAATCATCGTAGCATTCAGCCTGTCATGTAGTTTAGCCAATTCAACACGCATTTGAACACGAAGAGCAGCATCTAAATTTGATAATGGTTCGTCAAACAGAAATACTTTTGGTTTACGAGTAATAGCTCTTCCTATGGCCACTCTTTGTCTTTGTCCACCAGATAGTTGTTTAGGTTTTCGAGTAAGGTATTCCTCGATCTGCAGTATTTTTGCGGCTTCTTGAACACGCTCGTCTATTTCCTCTTTAGATCTTTTCTCTAATTTTAATCCAAATGCCATATTGTCAAATACAGTCATATGGGGATATAAGGCATAAGATTGAAATACCATTGCAATATTTCTTTCTTTTGGAGGGAGGTCATTAACAACCGTACCATCTATCGAAATCGTTCCTGAATTTATATCCTCTAAACCTGCAATCATTCTTAACATAGTTGATTTTCCACAACCAGAGGGACCAACTAATACTGCGAATGACTCACTTTTTATCTCTAGAGATACGTCTTCAATAACTTGAACGTCACCATAAAACTTATTAATATTTTCAATTTTTATATCTGCCACTTCATCCTCCTTTGAGCGATCTTACAAGTGAATTTAAAATCTAATATTTCAAACAACAATTTGCAATAATTTAATAATTCAATTCAACTTGAGTTATAAACAACTTTTTTTGTTTCTATAAATATGACTCGTTAAAGCATATTTTTTTATGCTAATAATTACTTATGGGCTGGTGTAATGGTAAAGAGGAGTTAATTGAAAAAGATCAGATACCTTATAATAAGTGCTCAGAGTGCGGAGATCTTAAGGAAGTTTCAAAGAAATATATTAATAAAATTAACGAGGAAATGATTACGATTTGCTACGATTGTAGTAAAAAGCGCTATATTGAGTCATTAATGGTGGTCTCAGCCATCGATGGGGTTGATGATTTTTGAAGATTGTAGATTAAGAAAAAAAATAAAATCAGAAAACTATATAAAAAGTATTTTATTTGATTTAAATAGTCTTTTGCTTATTATCCCTTTCTTGTTGTAATGGATAAATTTAACAAAATAGTTGTGATTGGAGCTGGGACTATGGGATCAGGTATTGCTGCCCACCTTGCTAACTCTAATCGACAAGTAGTTTTGCTGGATCTCAAAGACAAAGACAAGCCTAACCAAATTTCTGAAAATGCCATTGATATTATCAAAAAGTCAGACCCTCCACTTTTAGTAGAACGGTCTCGTCTAGAACATATTAAACCTGGTAACCTCGAGGATGATTTTGGTGAAATTAAAGATGCAGACTGGGTTATTGAGGCAGTTGTTGAGAGGATAGACATTAAGCATAAGCTTTACTCTCAAATAGATAAAGTTCGTAGCGCCAACTCCATCATTTCATCTAACACCTCTACCATTCCTCTTTCAATTTTGACTCAAGAAATGACAGATACCATGAAAGCTGATTTCTGTATTACTCACTTTTTCAATCCTGTGCGATTTATGAGACTGCTTGAAATTGTTGAGACACCAACGATGAACAAAAATAAGATGAGTGGCCTTCGTGACTTTTGTCAAAACGAACTGGGTAAAGGAATTGTTAACTGTAACGACACTCCAGGCTTTATTGGTAATCGTATTGGTGTGTATGCGATGCAGGTCGCGATGTATGAAGCATTAAAGCGAGGCCTTCCAGTAGAAATCGCGGATGCATTATTTGGTCGACCTTTAGGAATTCCTAAAACAGGTGTTTTTGGATTGTACGATCTCATTGGAATTGATTTGATGAAAGATGTGCTCGCTAGCTTTAAAAAAGAATTACAAGAAAATGATCCGTTCATGGACGTGGTGGCACCCCACCCTTTAGTCGAGAAATTACTAAAAAAAGGATTTAATGGAAATAAGGGTCCTGGTGGTTTTTATCAAACCACAATCGTTGACGATGATGAAATCGTCAAGGCGATGAATACCTCAGATATGAGTTATTATGATTTTGATAAAGTCGATTTAGAAATTACTCGAAGAGTTGAGAAAGAGGGGATTAAAACTCTTCTTGATGATGATAGTGAATACGGCCGATATGCTTTTGCAGTACTCTCCAAAATCATTAATTATAGCGCTTTTTGCATTCCAGAAGTATCATCAAAGGTTACAGATATAGATGATGCTCTTCGTATGGGCTTCAACTGGAATGAAGGGCCATTTGAATTATTAAATGAGTACGGGCTCACTAAATTTGTTCAACGACTTCAAGATGAAAAAATAGAAGTACCAGAATTACTCACAACCATGATTAGGTTAAAACAAGAGCCATATGACTCTTCTTCCTCACGAGCATATAGTTATGAAGCAGGTATGAAATTTATTTCTAGAGGAGAGGGTGTTCGCCGATTAGGTGATCATAAAAAGTACGCTAATCCAATATCTCGGAATTTTGCTTCCACATTATGGCAATTTAATGACGAACCTAGAGAGCAGAAGATACTGTGCTGTGAATTCCACACTAAGGCTAACGCTCTGAATGCAGACGCGATGAAAATTTTAAAGGAGTCAGTTGATCGTCTTGAACAAGATAGTTATCAAGGTCTTGTCGTCTATAATGAGGCAATGAATTTCTCGGCAGGTGCTGATTTAAATACCATGATTGGCTTAGCTGATGTGAAAGACTGGAAAGGGATTGATAAATATCTATCTGATTTCCAATCTACATGTAAAAAAATGAAATATGCAACCAAGCCCACAGTCAGTGCTGTTGCAGGACTCGCTATTGGAGGGGGTTTTGAAGTAGCATGCCAAACTTCTAAAATGGTTGCTCACATGAATAGTACTTTAGGTCTAGTGGAGACAGGTGTTGGTCTGGTACCTGGTGGCGGTGGATGTAAAGAATTATTATGGCGATGGGTGCAAGATGACAAATATACAAGCGATCACGATCAAGCAGCACTTCAAGTATTTGATATCATAGGTTATGGGTTGATGGCACACTCTCCACTTCAAGCCAAAAAACACAAATTTTTCTTAGACAGTGATATTTTTGTTTTGAACCGAGATAATCTTTTAGTGGAGTCGTTCAAACAAGTATCTGCTTTAAAAGAGGGTTACTCAGCCCCAGAAAAGCCAAAGTTCGTTCTTAGCGGCCCTGAAGTAAAAGAGAAAATGCACCAAGTATTGTTAGGTCTGGAGCAAAAAAACATTATTTTTGGCTACGATATAGATATTGGCCTACATTTAGCTGACGTACTCAGTGGTGGAGACACAACTAAATCAAACGAATTGAGTGAAGCGGACTTATATAATTTAGAGCGACAGTCTTTGATAAATTTAATACAATCCAACAAGACAAGAGATAGGATCCATGCAATGTTGTCTACAGGAAGAAGACTGAAAAACTAATGAATAATTTTGAACATGGAATGCATAAAAATGATGCAAACTTCGTTCCTTTAACTCCTATCAGTTTTCTTGATCGTATCAAAGACGTCTATCCCGACTACGAAGCTTTAGTATACAAAGAAAGAAAATATTCTTGGAGACAGGTTTATGATCGATGTACTCGATTTGCGAGCGCTTTAACAAAAGTAGGAATTGGTAAGGGGGATGTTGTCTCTATCATGGCAGCCAATACACCTGAAATGTTCGAAGCACACTATTCTGTGCCTATGACGGGGGGTGTTGTGAACACAATCAATACTCGATTGGATACCAGAACTGTAGCTTACATCCTAGATCACAGTGACTGTAAAGTTTTTATTGTCGACCGACAATTTCACAACGTAGTTGTTGATGCCATAGCACAAGTTGACCGGGAAATCATGGTCATTGACATTGTTGACAAACAAGCAGGCCTTGGAGATATTCCTGCAATTGGAAAATTAGAATATGAGAGTTTCTTAGAAACGGGTGATGAAGGATTTGAATGGATTAGACCAGATGACGAGTGGCAAGCAATTTCACTGAGCTATACTTCTGGCACAACAGGAAATCCTAAAGGTGTCGTTTATCATCATCGAGGATCTTATTTAATGTCGATGGGAAGTATTAGCGCTTGGAACATGCCTAACCGCCTGACGTACCTATATACCGTTCCTATGTTTCACTGTAACGGGTGGGGATATCCGTGGACTCTGGCTATGTTGCACGCCCGTGTAATATTTATTAGAAATATTGTCGTTAAAGAAATTTTTGAATTAATCGATGAATACAATGTAACACATTTTGGAGGAGCTCCGATTGTTTTAAATATGATCGCCAATGCTCCAGCCGAAGATCAAAAAGCATTGAAAAATAAGGTTTATGTTATGACTGCGGGAGCTCCGCCTCCTAGTTCAATTCTTCAAAAAATGGAGTCCTTGGGTTTTGAGGTTATGCATGTTTACGGGCTAACAGAAACTTATGGCCACGTTGTTCACTGTGCTTGGAATAAGGATTGGAATAGTTTAGCGGAAGATAAGCGCTCTGAGTTAAAAGCTTATCAAGGAGTCCGCTATCCACACACTGAAATGGTATCGGTTATGAATCCCGATACGCTTGAACCCGTCCCTTCTGATGGAGAAACCATGGGTGAAATTATGATCCGAGGAAATACTGTGATGATGGGATACTATAAAAATGAAGAGGCCTCACAAGAATCTATGAAAAGTGGATGGTTTCACTCTGGTGACTTGGCAGTAATGCACCCTAGTGGATATATCCAAGTTAAAGATCGATCAAAGGATATCATCATTAGTGGTGGTGAGAATATCTCCTCTGTAGAAATCGAAAATATAATTACAAGGCATCCTGCCGTATCACTAGCAGCTGTAGTAGCGAGGCCTGACGAAAAGTGGGGGGAGACGCCCTGTGCTTTTATAGAATTGGCCGAAGGTCAAACAGTTGAGGAAGATGAGCTCAAGAAATTTTGCCGAGAGCATTTAGCAGGTTTTAAAATGCCAAAAACTTTTGTATTCCAAGCTCTACCAAAAACGTCAACGGGT
>CACJLA010000002.1 GCA_902594145.1 uncultured Alphaproteobacteria bacterium
TTTACAAATGTAGAGGTTTAAATTCTTATTTTTTAACAGGTACTGACGAACATGGACAGAAAGTAGAAAAAGCAGCATTAGAAAAAAATATAGATCCTCAACAATTTACTGATACCGTATCTGAGAATTTTCGAGATTTGAGTAGTTTATTAAATCTATCTAATGATGATTTCATAAGAACAACCGAGGAAAGACATAAAAAATCTGTACAAAATTTATGGAAAGTTCTTCTAGAGAAAAATGAAATTTATTTATCTAAGTATAGTGGTTGGTACTCTGTCAGAGATGAAGCTTTTGTTGCAGATAACGAAATAATAGAAAAAGGTGAAAAAAAATATAATGGTTTTGGATCTGAACTATCCTGGGTAGAAGAAGAGTCTTATTTTTTTAGACTTTCTAAATGGCAGAACAAGCTTTTAGATTTTTATAAAAACAACCCTGATTTCATTGTTCCTAAATCTAGATCAAACGAAGTGATAAAGTTTGTTGAGTCAGGTTTAAAAGATCTTTCTGTATCAAGGACTACATTTAAATGGGGAATTGATGTACCAACAGATGAAAAACATATTGTTTATGTTTGGTTAGATGCACTAACCAATTACATATCTGCATTAGAATATCCCAACAAAGACTCTGAGTTATATCAAAAATATTGGCCTGGGATACACGTAGTAGGGAAGGATATAATTAGATTTCACGCCATTTTCTGGCCAGCTTTTTTAATGGCTGCTGATCTTGATCCACCAAAACAGGTTGTAGCACATGGTTGGTGGACAAATGAAGGTCAAAAGATCAGTAAAAGCTTTGGGAATGTCATAGATCCCAAAGAATTAATTGATATTTATGGCCTAGACTCAGTTAGATATTTTTTATTTAGAGAGGTCCCATTTGGCAATGATGGAGATTTTTCAAAAGTTGCTATTAAAAATAGAATAAACGGTGAATTAGCAAATAATTATGGCAATCTAATTCAAAGAATACTTAGTTTTATTTATAAACATTTAGACCAAAATATTGATTTAACTATAGATAATTTTAATTTTGATATCTTAAAAAAAATCAATGAATCTGAAAAGAGGTTATTTGAATTTATGGAAAATTATAAATACGACGAATACCTAAAAACATTATTTTTATTTATGAATGATTTAAACAATTATGTTGATAAATCTGCACCATGGGTATTAAAGAAAACAGATCCTGAGGAGATGAAGAGGGTTTTAGCTAATATTTGTTTATGCATTATAAGAGTTAGTCAGTTTTTAGTGCCTTTTATGCCATCAAAAACATCTGAAGTTTTTAATTTATTTGAAAATACAAACAATATTGATTTAAATACCTTTGATAACTTTAAGGAAATCATTAACCTGAAATTTCTTAAAATTCTAAAACCAGAGCCATTATTTATTAAAATTGAATAATTTAATTGATAGTCACGTTAATTTTGGTCATGAATTACTTAAAAATTCTGTCTCAGATATTTGTAAGGAAGCTCTTGAAAATAATATAGAAAGAATTTTAAGTATTAATTCCAATATCTTCGAGTTTCAAAAAGATATTAATTTGATCAAAGACTTCAAATTTGTTGATATTACTTTAGGACATCACCCAAATAACACTCTTGATACCAATGCAGAAGAAATAAAGATGCTTTTAAATGAAAATATTAAAAAATTTGAAGATAGAATTGTCGGAATAGGGGAAACAGGTTTAGATTATCACTACAATATTCCAAAAAATAAGCAAATAGAGTGCTTTAAGGCCCATTTAGATGTAGCTAGTGCTCATAATCTACCATGTGTTATTCATATGAGAGATGCGGAAACAGATATGATTGAAATTTTAAGCGAATATTCTAAAAAATTGGGTAAAATTCTTATTCATTGCTTCACTGGAAGTGAAGAATTTGCAGAGAAATGTATTGATTTAGATTGTTTTTTTTCTTTGTCTGGCATTATTACATTCAAAAATGCAAGTATGCTCCGAGAAACAATCAAAATACTCCCATTAGAAAGAATTATATTTGAAACTGACAGCCCATATCTCACACCTGATCCTTATAGAGGTAAAGTTAATAAACCTGGTTATCTTAAAATTATATTAGAAAAATATTGTGAAATAACCGGTAATGACTATTTAACAACTAGTAAAATTAGCACTAATAATTACAAAAAGCTTTTTAAGATAAATGTCTGAAAATATTGAATTAAATGTATTAGGTTGTGGCTCTAGTTTTGGTGTTCCGTTATCTCATAGCATTTGGGGAAATTGCGATCAAACAAATATTAAAAATTATCGAACTAGACCATCAATACTTTTGAAAAAGGCAGGAAAATCAATATTAATTGATACAAGTCCTGATTTAAGAAGACAATTAATAGATAACAAAATAGATAATATAGACTCTGTTATTTATACTCACTCACATGCCGATCATATACACGGGATAAATGATTTAAGGGCAATTTCTCTAATAAATAGAAAGAAAATACCAATATATTCTGATGAGATAACATTAAATATTATTAAAAATAGTTTCTCTTATTTATTTTCCAAAGACTCTAATCATGGTTATGAACCAATTCTGCTAGCTAACACACTAAACTCTAAATTCATTGAATTAAATGGCTTCAATATTGAAATTATACGGCAAAATCATGGGAATATTGACTCCTATGGTTTCATTTTTGACAATAAAATAGCCTATAATCTTGATATAAAATTTTTCTATGATGAAAACTATTTAGATAGAATTAAAGGCATTAAATGCTGGTTTGTTGGTTGTTTAAGGTATGACGACCATCCATCTCACGCGAGCTATAAAGAGATTATTGATTGGACTAAAAAAGTTAAGGCAAATCAAACATTTTTAAGCCATATGACGGCTCATATAGATTATGAAACTGAGTTCAAGAAACTATCTAGTAGTCGTGTTTACCCGGCATATGATGGTCTTAAACTAACTATATAGTATGATTTAAGTATCTTAATCGTGATCGTGATTAGCTATCTTTTCTTTTAAACTCATGCAAACTTCTTCTGAAGAAGCCATTAAAACAGTATCACTGATTTCACATGGAGTGCTATAAGACATCTTTTTCGATGATATATTTTCATCATCTGATGAATGGGCTGTGCACATGCTTGCATAAGAGCTAGATGATATTAAAGAAAAGATAGTTACCAATATAAATCTTAACGTTTTCATAATTTCTTTTATAGTTGATAGCTAAAAATAGATTAAAGAAATTAGTTATTTTTTTATTCTAGATTCTTATAATATATATTATGCAACAAAAAAATATTTAAATGTCAATAAAATCAGTAAAAGAACAGTTTGATAAAATAGCCCCTGACCTCAAAATTTTAGAGTTTAATGAATCTACAGCGACAGTTGAACAAGCTGCTAAAGCTCACAATGTAGAACCTGGGCAAATAGTTAAAACGATAGCATTAGCACTGGATAAACCTATTTTGTTAATGACTGCTGGAGATGTAAAAATTGATAACAAAAAGTTTAAGGATTTATTCAAAAAAAAGGTAAAAATGCTATCTGCTAATGAAACTTTAACCTATACCTCTCACCCTATTGGTGGTGTTTGTCCGTTTGGATTACCTGTAAAAATTGAAATTTTTGGGGATAGATCCCTAATTGCATATGATTTAGTAATACCAGCTGCCGGATCGAGAAATAGTTCTGTTAAAATTCAAAGAAAAAGGCTATTTGAGATAACAAACGCCATATTAGTTGATGTAACAAAAAGTAAGTAAAATCAGTATATTACTTAGTATCGTCAAGCTTAGATTTTACTATTTTTGGAGCAGTTGCAAATGTAGCTGCTGTCATAAAAGTACCAAAAATAAGCAAGAAATGTGCACTAGCTGTAATACCAAATATTAAAAAAGAACCGAAATATAGTGAAAATACGATACACCACATCCAAGCTAAAAGCTGCATAATAAGGTGTCTTAAAGCCACACTTGGTATCTTTCTAAGAGGATTCCACTCGGCATCCATAACGCTACTGTACACTTGCATAAACATGTTTTTCATGGCTTTTTATACATGCGACAGATGTGACCAGATCACAAATTTTAATAAAAATTTTAATTAATTGATATAAATTTAATTAATGAAAAAGATAGAGTTTTGGTACTCAATTGGAAGTACATACACATACCTTTCTACCCAAAGATTAATTGATATAGCCAATCAAAAAAATATTGAATTTGAATGGTACCCTTTTAGCGTTCGTTCTAGAATGATTGAAATGGAGAACGTTCCTTTTATGGCAGAAAAAAAGAGGGATAAAATTGATTATATGTGGAGAGATGTTCAAAGAAGAGCTAATTTTTATGGTTTTGATGCTAAAGTCCCAGCTCCCTACCCCCTGAAAGAATTCGATTTAGCCAATAAAGTTGCTATTCTTGGAAAAAATCAAGGATGGATTAAAGAATATACAATACTAACCTACAAAAAGTGGTTTTTGGAGCATTTGGAGCCTGGATTAGAACCAAATCTTAGTTCTACTCTGATGGAAATTGGGCTTGACTCAGAAAGTGTTATAAAACTGGCTCAAACGGATGAAATTGAGCAAAAATATCTGCAAAACACAGAAATGGCTAAAAATAAAGGTATTTTTGGTAGTCCCACATTTATCGTTGAAAATGAGGTTTTTTGGGGCGATGACAGATGTGAAGATGCCATTAAATGGCTTTTAAAATAATGTCTATTTTCGATTTTTTTGCGTTTTAAGGTGTATTGAAATTTCATTAAGTATAATTACTAAGGTAAATTTATGAATTTAACTATTGATTTACTAAAAAAAATACGAATAATACCTTACCTCAAAATCCAAATATTTCTTGAATCTTGTGAATGTCGCAATTTACACTCCCTTTTTCAATTAAAAATATATAATTTTTAACCTTTTTTTATAGTTTCCTGAAAATCATGAATTAAATAATTATCCAGATAGTTTTAGAGGCAAGCAATTATAACTATGTGTTAATTTGCTGCTCTAATTTGTTCGTTAATTTGATAAATCTCGTTTAAAGTAAATTAAATCGAACAATAACAGATTAATTTTTGATATTTACTCTGAATAAATCATTAAACCTATATTTTATTTTAGATTGAGTCAGATTATTAATTTTTTGGCTCTTAAAAGCTATATCAAATAAATTTAAATAAAATTAGTAAAAACAATTGTTTATTACAAATAATTAACTCATATTATAGTCATAAATTATAAATTTTCTACTTTGGAAAATTTTTTTCTCTCGTTTGGATCTAAATATCTTTTTCTTAATCTTAAATTTTGTGGTGTTACTTCGAGTAATTCATCAGAATTAATATACGTCATCATCTCCTCGAGAGACATAATTTTAGGGGAAGTTAGATTGACTGCTTCATCTGAACCAGATGCTCTAACATTAGTTAATTGTTTACCTTTGAGGACATTTATTTCTAAATCATTATCTCTTGTATGTTCGCCAACAACCATACCTTGATAAACAGGTGTTTGATGTTTAACAAACATTATGCCTCTGTCTTGAAGTTTCCAGATAGCATAGGCAATAGCTTTACCGTCGCCTGTTGAGATCAAGGCTCCTGCTCTTCTTTCTGTAATCTCCCCTTTAAAAGGTTTATATGAGTGGAATACTCTATTTAGAACACCAGTCCCACTAGTATCTGTGAGAAATTTACTTTGATAGCCTATTAGACCTCTTGATGGAGCTATAAACAATAATCTAGTTTTATCAGTCCCAGACTGCCTCATATCTAACATTTCAGCTTTTCTTTTGTTCATATTATCAATAACGATACTAGAAAACTCTTCGTCTACATCTATAGTTACTTCTTCGTAGGGCTCGCACTTAGTTCCATCCAATTCTTTGTAAACAACTTTTGGTCTTGATAACGTTAATTCAAAACCCTCTCGTCTCATGGTTTCAATTAAAACACCTAATTGTAATTCACCTCTTCCACCAATTTCAAAAGAGTCTTTATTCTGGTTTTCTGAGAAAGTTATAGCAACATTAGTCTCTGCTTCTGCTATCAGTCTATTTCTTATTAAAGTTGATGTAACTTTTTTACCTTCAGTCCCTGCTAAAGGAGAGTCATTAACCATTATATTTATTGACATGGTTGGAGGATCTATTGGTGTGGATTTTATTGGTATTTCTATTTCTGTAGAACAAATAGTGTCAGATACTGATGTTGTTGATAAACCAGCTATACAAACAATATCCCCAGTATTAACTGAGTCGACAGTTATTTTTTTAGTTCCTTCAAATTTTAATAGTTTTGTTAGTCTTCCTGTTTCTACAATTTTACCTGAAAGATTAACTGCGTGAACATTATCATTAATTTTGGCAGATCCTTGTTCTACTCTTCCAATTAAACATCTTCCTAGATAAGGATCATAATCAAGAAGGGTTGAAAGCATCGCAAAAGGTTTTGAATTATCGACGTCTGGGGATGGAACATGATTAATAATTTTATCTAAAAGAGGCGTAAGGTTTGTTCTTTCGTCAGATAGCTCATCTACACACCAACCTCTCCTTCCAGAGGCATACAAGACTGGAAAATCTAATTGTTGGGTATTTGCATCAAGTGATACAAATAAATCAAAAACTTCATTTAGTACATCATCTGGCCTCGCATCAGATTTATCTATTTTATTTATCACAACTATAGGTTTAAGCCCTTGTTTCAGAGCTTTACCGAGTACAAATTTTGTTTGTGGCATAGGCCCTTCGGAAGAGTCAATTAATAAAATAACACCATCTACCATGGATAAAACACGCTCTACTTCACCTCCAAAATCGGCATGACCAGGGGTATCAATTATATTAATTCTAATATCTTTAAAAATTATAGATGTAGGCTTTGCTAAAATAGTAATACCTCTCTCTTTTTCCAAATCATTAGAGTCCATAATTCTTTCTGAAACTTCTTGATTATCTCGGAAAATCCCACACTGTTTTAATAAATTATCTATAAGAGTAGTTTTACCATGGTCTACGTGGGCAATAATTGCAAGATTCTTGATATCATTCATTGAGATAGGTGTCTTATAGATTAAATTTAGTTATTTAAAAGCTTATTTTTTGCCTCTGTTATTAAATTAGATAGATAATTATTTCCATCTTTATCAGGATGGAACTTTTTCATTAAGTCGTAATATGATTTTTTAATATCTTCATCTGAAGCACCTTTTTTAAGTCCTAAAACAGAAAGAGCTTCCTCTTCTGTCATTTGGGACTTATCTGAGGATGATGAAGTTTGTTTATTCTGACTGATTACTACGTTTAAAATATTAAATCCACGTGGATCATTATTTTTTAGTTCCTCTAATAACTTAGATACTTCATTTTGAGATAAAGATGAAAAAGAGCGGCCTTTAAATTCACCTTCAATAATATTGATACTTGCTTTACGTGACTGAAGAATTATTTCAATTTGAAGATACTTTGTGTTTATTTTTGGTTTGAACTTACTTCCAAATGAGGATCGTGAAAATAAATTGAGAATACTTAATAGAGATGAAATTCTTCTAAAGAAAAGTAATGCGGGTGCTAAAGCCACAGGTAAAAAATTTAGCTTCCCTGAGAATATTAAGAATAATCCTAAGATTATAATAAAGGTAATAATCAAATACCTTTTATTTCGAGCAGATAATTGGTTTCCAAAAAAAACAAAAATACATAGTGCTACAATTGATAGTAAAATTAAGAGTTTAATCATCCTAAATTAATATTTATTTGCTTTATTCTTTGCTCTCTTCCACAGCTATACTTGTAATATGTATATTTAATTGGGTTTTTTTTGTAATAATCTTGATGATATTCTTCTGCAAGGTAAAAGTTTTTAAAAGGTAAAATTAAAGTTTCAACATTTTGATCGTGATTTGTTTCAATTTTAGAAATATAAAAATTTACTTTATCTATAAATTCCTGGTCATTGCTAAAGATTGCACTTTTGTATGAATAGCCTTTGTCACAAAACTGACCATTGCTATCAAAAGGGTCTATGTTTAAAAAAAAACTTTTTACTAATGTATCCAAGCTCACAATGTCTGAGTCGAAGACAATTTCTACAGCCTCTATATGGCCTGTATTTCCACTTACAACCTCTCGATAGGAGGGATTTTCAACGTGACCACCAGAGTAACCTGATTGAACATTAACCACCCCTTCTATTTCCTCATAGACCTCCTCAACACACCAAAAACAACCTCCTGCTAGGTAAATTGTATTAATTTTTGCAAGACTAAATAAGGGGAGCAAAACTAAAATAAATAAATATCTAAAAATCATATTGCGTTGATAAACAAATTACGAAACTTCAAAGTATTTAGACCGGGCTTTCCGTTTGAAATGGTATATTTATCAACTTTTATTATGGGCATGATAAAGTTCGTGGCACTTGTCATGAATACCTCATCTGCATTAAGAAGTGCTTTAATTGAAAACTTCTTTTCCTCGAATTTAAATTTATTTTTTTTCAAAATTGAAATCAATTTGTGTCGAGTACATCCTTTTAAAATTCTAAAGTTAAGTGGATGTGTAATACATTTATTTTTCTTTATAATCCAAATACTCGAGGAGTTACCCTCAGTTATCATATTTCTGTTATCAAATAGCACTGCCTCGTGAGATTTATTTTTCTTAGCATGATTTGCAGCTAAGACATTTCCCAGTAAAGATATACTTTTAATATCAGATCTCTGCCATCTTACATCTGGATAAAGAGATGTTTTGACACCCTTTTGTGCCAGTTTATTTAAATTTTCAAAATTTTTAATTATTGAATAAATAACAATATTGGGTTTGAGGTTGTTCGAGTATTTATGTTCTCTTGGATTTTGATCTCCTCTTGTAATCTGTATATAAACTATTCCCATTTCTAATTGATTAATTTTTTTGATTTTTTTTGTAATACTTTCAATTTGATTTTTATTCAGATTAATTTTCATATCCATTTTTTTTAAGGAAACGAATAATCTGTTCAAATGAAGTCTAAAATCTACAAATTCATTTTTAAAAACAGCAATAACTTCGTAAACACCATCTGAGAACTGATAGCCTCTATCCGTAACACTGACAGTTGATTGACTGAGTGGTTTATATTTTCCATTGATATAACAGGTTGTCATAAGATTATCTTTTTGGTTATATTAGTATTATGAATCTTAAAAGACGAGATTTTATTAAAAAATTTTCTTGTGCCTGTTGTGCACCTCTATTCTTTCCCTCTTGTACTGAGGTTGCAATTACAAATCGAAAGCAACTCTCAATTATTTCTGATGAAAATATTAATCAACAAGCTCATCAAGCTTATGAAAAAGTCAAAAAACAAGAAAATTTAATAGAGTCTGGACCTAATTACAGAGCAGTAAAAGAAGTTGGCCTCAGAGTTACAGAGTCTGTTGAGGAGTATTTTTTAAAGATGGGTCAGTCTGATACCATTAAAAACTATAACTGGGAGTTCATTTTGATAGATAGCAAAGACACTCTAAATGCTTGGTGCATGCCGGGAGGTAAAATTGCTTTTTATACAGGTATCTTAGATGTTACGGCTAATAACGATGGTTTAGCCTCAGTTATGGGACATGAAATAGCACATGCGGTTGCAAGACATAGCGTTGAAAGAGCTAGTCAAGCATTAGCTATAAACTTAGGTACAACAATTTTAGATATAGCTCTTGAGGGTGCACTCTCCAATACTTCAGCTGATGATTATCTTGTCAATCTAGGGTTATCATTGCCTTTTAACAGATTGCAAGAGTCTGAAGCTGATTATTTGGGCTTAGCCTTTATGACTATGGCTAATTACGATAATCATGAATCTTATAAGGTATGGCTAAGAATGGCTGAGGCTCAAAAAGGAAATACTCCTCCAGAATTTTTATCCACCCACCCTTCTCCCAAGAATCGTATTGAAAAACTTAAGAATTGGATACCCGAGGTTGACTTAAGATTTACCTAAAAGCGTTGTTTTGTCATACTTCAAACTAATAGGAAATTTACTATATTCTGAATATGAACAAAGTTATTAAGTTAAAAAAACAACCAAAAACTACTGAATCTGACAGCATTAAACAGTTAAACAGTAAACTAAATAAACTTGATAAAAAAATCGATAACCTTTACTTAAGATTAGACGGACACATTAATAAAATTGATAAGGTTTATTCTAGATTGGAGGAACATTTTTCTGGTATTGAAAAGCTTTTATCCTTCTTTAAATTTAGAAAATAATTACTTCGATAACTCATAATTAATATTTTCAGAAGACCCCAATAAACTCTCATAATTATTTGAAAACCATTGTTTTATTTTTGATTTGTTAATAATGACAGGATTTCTTTTGTGAATAAACTCAATGCTAGCTAAAGAGGATTTTGTTACGATCGAAAAGTAATAAGTATTATTGACTAAATTAAATACTGCTGCAAAAAAACCAACTTGTGACTCAGTATACAATCTATATTTTTGTTTTTGTGCATCAGTATTGATCCACTCAAAATAATAATTAAAGGGTACAAGACAACGATTGTTCAAAATTAGTTTATCACTGAATAATTTTTCTCGAACAGTCTCTGATCGTATATTAAATAGTGTTTTTCCTTTTGGCAACCAGTCAAATAATAAACCCCATTTAGATTGTTTAAATAAATATTTTGAATTTTGTAATAAAATAATAGGTGCTTCAGTAGCTGGGGAAATATTATCATTATTATAATCAAAAATAGGTTTAAAGTTATTTATGGTTTCTTGTTTGAAATAAGATTGATTATCTTTGAGATTAAGCGAGTATCTTCCGCACAAAGTTAAATTTTTCTAAAGTTCAAGTAATTGGATATATCAAAGTCTTTATATGAAGCTCTCAAACCCAAAAACTTAAAATAATCATCTCTAATTTTGGTTCCGAGGGGTGTATTAGTATAGTTGTCTAAAACACTACTTATATTTTTTTTGGCCTCAATAACAATATCTTTTGGTATTTGTCTAAATTCCACACCCAATGTTTTTAATTTTTCTATAGCGACAACCTCTTTATACATAAAATCAGAGAGCATTTCTTGGTTTTCAGACTGACAAGCAAACTCAATAATACTTTTAGCTTCATTATCAAAAGAGTTCCATTTGTCTAAATTCATTCCGAGAGATATGGATACTGTTGGTTTTTTAAAATCAGGGTAATAACAATAATTGGTTACTTTATAAAAACCAAAGGCTAAATCCATAACTGGATTAGACCAATCAGCAGCATCTATAGCACCACTGGATAGCGACTGAAGGATTTCTCCACCAGCTATGTTTACTGGAGTAGCTCCCATTGTCTTTAGTAAGTCACCTCCCATACCAGGGCTTCTTATTTTAAGTTTCGCCACATCTTCGACACTATTTAATTCATTTTTGAACCATCCAAATAAAGTTGATCCTGTGTTACCAACTAAAAAATGTTTAACATTAAATTCTGAGCCAAGTTCATCCCATAGTGTTTGACCATTTCCTGAATAAATCCAAGAATTAAACTCTTCAGCAGTCATTCCAAAAGGAACAGCTGCAAAAAAGGGATAGGCTTTATTTTTACCACCCCAGTAAAATTCTGCTGAATGATATAAATCAGCTGTACCAGATGAAACAGCATCAAAAACTCCAAATGGTGGAACTAGTTTACCGGCAGAGTAAACATTAACTTTAATTCTTTTATTAGATAGACTTTCAATTCGTTGAGCTAATCTGTTTGCGCCCAGGCCGATACCCGGAAAATTTTCTGGCCAAGAAGTGACCATGTTTAATTCAGTAGTTGTGCTAGCTTGCACATTAAAACTAGAAAAAGTAGCTGCTCCTAATACTGGTATTGAGGCATTTTTTATAAAACTTCTTCTATTTATTTTTTTTTTCATAATGTGGTAAACATAAGATAACACTTTATAAACAAAAATGAAATTAGAAGCAAAAAGTTTATTAGCCGCACTAGATCAACAAAAAATTGAATACAAGCTTTTTGAACATGAGGCATTTTTTACTGTCGAGGAGTCTAGTAAATTAAAGATAGATTTGAATATGCAAGGTGCGCATACAAAAAATCTATTTTTAAGAGACAAAAAAAGGAATTTTTATTTACTGTCGTGTTTGGATAGTACTGATGTTGATCTAAAAATGATTAAAAATGTTATCCAATGCCAAGGCAATCTCTCTTTTGGTAGCGCAGATTATTTATATGAAAAATTAGGCGTTAAACCGGGTTCTGTTAGCCCCTACTCTTTAATTAATAATAAGGATAAAGACGTAAATTTTTACTTAGATAAAGAGATTTATGAATTTGATTTATGTAATTTTCATCCGCTAGATAATACCAAAACTATCCAAGTAAAAACAACAGATTGCATAAAATTTTTAAAAACAATTACGATTGTAAAATTGATTGATTTTACAACAATGGAAATTACTAATCTCTAAAATTTTGAAACTGTAATGGTATTTTAATATCACTAGTTTTCAATAATTCAATCATGGATTGTAAATCATCTCTTTTTTTTCCTGTAATTCTCACTTCATCACCATTTATGGATGCCTGGACTTTAGCCTTTGATGTTTTTACAAGATTTGTAATTTTTTTTGCATCCTCTTTAGAAATACCATTAAGTATATCTATAAACTGTCTTACTCTATTACCTGAGGCGGTCTCTGTTGATTTAACATGAATAAATTTAGGATCAATTTTTCTCCTCACTATATTATTTTTTAAAATATCATTGAACTGGGATAATTTTGTATTATCAGTCGTTTCTATAGTAATTGAAAAATCAGAACGCTCGATTAAAGAATTTGTATTCTTAAAGTCAAATCTATTATCAACTTCTCTTTTTGTATTATTGATGGCATTATCGATTTCTTGAATATCCGGTGAAGAAACAACATCAAAAGAAGGCATAATTGAACAATACAATATTTTTATTTATTTCAACACTAATAGTTTGGGGACCCACTTGGTATATAATTAAATTTCAACTGGGTATAGTTGATCCAATGACATCAGTCTTTTATCGATTTTTTTTATCTGCCATCATAATTTTAATCTTTTGTGTATTTAAAAAAATAAATCTTAAATTTTCATTGAAAGAACACCTCTTGATTGCAGCTCTTGGTATTTCGTTATTTAATATAAATTATGTTTTTTTCTACCTCTCTACAGTGTATTTAATCAGTGGATTTGTCGCTCTATGTTTTTCATCAATTTTATTTATGAATGTTGTTAATAACATTGTTTTTAAACGTAAATATCCCAAAATTATGACGCTAGTAGGAGGTCTTATTGGAACTTTAGGTTTATTATTTATTTTTTATGATGAGATTATTAATTTTGAATTTTCAAAGAATACTAGTATTGGAATATTATTAGGAGTGTTGGCAACCTACTTCGCATCTATAGGAAACTTGATATCAGAATACACCTCTAAAATTAAAATGGATGTTGTGGCAGTTACAGGTTATGGCATGTTGTATGGCTCCTTAACATTACTAATTTATCTACTTGTAGTTGGCATAGACTTAAACTTTGATTTTAGTTATAGGTATATAGTTTCTCTTATTTATTTGTCAATTTTTGGAAGTGTTTTTGGTTTCATTCTATACTTGTCAATTATTAAAAATATTGGAGCAAATGATGCAGCGTATATAGCGATCATAATGCCTCTTATAGCACTAATAATTTCTACTATATTTGAAGGATTAATATGGGATATGAACCTATACATAGGAGCATTTTTAGTACTATTTGGAAATATATTAATTTTAAAAAGAAATTAGTTTTTAAATAAATTTTTTTGAAAAATTACAATCAAACTTGCTATTAAAAAAAGTATTAACATAGGTGTATAAACGAATTCAATACCAAAGATATCTGCGACATACCCTAAGGCAGGTGGTGCTATCATAAAAACACCATAATTCCCTATTGTGATAATAGTTATACCCACCGTCGGATTAACATTTTCAATCGAAGATCCAAAGGTGTAACAAATGGGAATGATAGAAGAGACACTGAAACCAGCTACAATAAAACCTATAACTGCTAATGTTAGGGAACTACTTGATGCTATTATAATTGATCCAACTAAAGAACCAATCACTGAAAGGACAAGAAAATTATAGATACCAAAAATTTCTTTTAGTTTATCGCCAATTAATCTACCAAAAACCATACTTCCATTAAAAGCTATTGCAGCAAGGCCTATATTAAATCCATCAGTATTAATATAATCTCTCATATATAAAGATCCCCAGGAGTCTGTGCCTCCTTCTAAAAATACTGCTGTGATAGCTAACACAAATAAAACTATTAAAAACAATGGCCAATTAAAAAAAATAGAAAAGAAAGACAAAGAGTCTGATTTGTTATTTTTTATAGTTAAACTGCTGAAGAAAATTATTGGCGCTAAAATCGCAACAAATACTATTGAATTTATAAAAAAACTTATTCTAAACTCTAAAAATAAACTAGTTAACAAAGATCCTGATAACAATCCAATACTCCAAAACGCATGAAAACCTGACATCATTGGTCTTTTAAACTTTTTCTCTAAAGAGGTCGCTTGCACATTAAGAATTACCTCAAATAATCCATAACAGACACCAAATATAAAACTCAGCAATGCCATGAATTCAAATGATTTTGCAAATGGTATAAAAAGCCATAAAATACCTATAATAAATCCAGATATAAGAGATATTTTTTTGGAGGAATATAGTTGTGTTATTTTTGGTGCAACGATCATTGTTAAAACTGAACCAATTGAAAAGATAACAAAAAGGTAACCTAAACCAGTGTAATCAACTTCTATTTGATCTTTTATATCGGGAATTCTAACAGCCCATAATCCTACAAAAAAAGAGATTGAAAAAAATAATGACTTGCAAGCATTCGTATCTGAGATTTGAATTTTCATTTTTTAAAAATTTAAATAATTAGATATCTACCATCCGCCATCATCATCTGCTTTTTTATCTTTTACAGATTTATTTAATGATGTTTTCACTAACTTCCAAATACCATTGCCTGAAACAATAATTTCCTTTTTTGAAAAAACTTGGCATTTCACAAAACATAAAGTTTTAGTCATTCTTTCAATAGAAGGAATACCAATTAATTCATCTCCTTCTTGAGCAGAAAAGGTAAAGTGTGTGTTCATAGATATAGTCACACATGGTCTATTACCAAATGACTTGTACGCAGCATTACCCATTACATTATCTAAAACAGACATTAAAAAACCACCATGGGCAAAATTTCCAGAATTTAGATGTTTTTCAGCAACTGTTATTCGATATATGTTCTGATTATTTTCTTGTTTTGTCTCTAATTCGCCTAGTAATAGTGAATACGAAGATTTTGATATTAACTTCCAGGTCATATATAACTTTATAATGCAATCTTTCAAAAAAGAAATATTTTATAAAATCACTTAGATAAATTGATACACAATGAATAGATCTTTTAGGACAGATGATAATAGTTCAAATAGTTTTATACCTAGCTATTCAGGTACCAACGGTGCCGTAGCGACTCATTCTAATTTATCATCAATGACCGCTTACAGTATTTTAAATGAAGACAAAGGAAATGCCTTTGATGCTGCTGCTGGTGCGATGTTAGTTGAAGGTCTCGTCAATCCTCAAATGTTTGGAATGGGAGGAGAAGGAGTGATGATTTTAAAACCAAATGATCAAAATCCTTTAGTTTTAAATGGAAATACATTGTCTCCAAAAAAATTTGATTTTTTAAACTTAGTTACAAGGGGTTACTCAGAAGTTCCTGATCAAGGTATTATAAGTGCTGGTGTCCCTGCTGCTTTTTCTTCTATTTTTAGAGTGTTGCAAAGATATGGTAGTCTTGATTTTAAAACTATCTCTCAATATGCCAAGGTATATGCAAAAGAAGGTTTTCCAATACACACTGGAATTATTAATCAAAATAAATTTGGATTAAATAGTTTAAAAGAAAGATTTAGGAAGGAATGGAAAAATTCTGCAAAACTATATTTAAAAAATAATAAGGATATTCCAAAAGTTGGAAGCTTATTTAAAAATTTAGCTTACTCAAACTTATTAGATTATCTGGGTAACTATGAAAAAAAAATTAATGGCACTCGAAACAATAAGTTTAATAAATTACATGATGCTTTTTATAGAGGTGATGTAGCAAATTCTATTTTAAATTTTTCTAAAAAAAATGATGGTCTTCTCTCAAAAGAAGATTTTGAAAATTTTAATGTAAAGTTTGAAAAAACGATTTTCGAAAAATATGGTGATTTTCAAGTCCATAAAACAAATTTTTGGGGTCAAGGATTAACAAGTTTAATAATGTTAAAAATGCTAAATAAACAAAATATTAAAACACTACAATCAGCTGATGATATTCATAAATTTATTGAAATTTTAAAATTAACATTTGCTGACAGAGAGATGTATTTTACTGGTAAGTACAATACAAGAGTAAAGGCAAGTCACTTATTAAATGATACTTATTTAAATAAAAGAGTTCGACTAATAACAGAAAAGGCTATTGATACAATCATCCCTGGAGATCCTCTATCTAGAAATTCTTTACTGCCAATCGATAATTACATTAAACCATGGGGTGCTGGAACTGTACATATTAGTATTATAGACAAGAATAATAATGCAGTTTCATGTACACCCAGTGGAGGTTGGATCAGATCCAATGAAGTAATTAATGAATTAGGATTTCCTTTAGGAAATAGACTGATGACCTTTTATTTATCAAAACCTGGTCATGCAAATTTTATTACTCCTTTGCAACAACCAAGAACTACACTGAGTCCAACAATGATTATCAATCATAAGAAAAAGGAAATATTAAGTTGTGGGACTATGGGTGGTGATGCTCAAGACCAATGGCAGGCTCAATTTTTAATGAATTATATGTTTTCCAAGAAAAATATAGATCAAGCCTTAAATGAGCCCAGAGTTTCATCAGAGCATTTACCTGCTTTTTTTCATCCTCACGATCCAAATTACAAACAGTTATTATTAGAAGAACGTCTTGCACCATTACAATCGAAATTAATTAAAAAGGGTCATAAATGCCAAATAGTTACTGACTGGAGTGAAGGTTTTATATTATGCACCAGAAAGAAAAATAAAATTTATGATGCATATGCAGATATTAGAAGTTATAAAAGTCAAATATTTCAAGCACAAGCATTAGCATGGTAAAGAAACATAAAAAATTAAGTGATTTAGTAGATGTAGTCAAAAGATTGCGCAATCCAAAAAATGGATGTCCTTGGGATATTCAACAAACATCAAAATCTTTAGCTAAATATACTTTAGAGGAAGCATACGAAGTGATAGAAGCAATTGAGTCTAATAATTACCGTGAATTAGAGGGAGAGCTTGGAGACTTGTTACTCCAAGTTATTTACCATTCGATTATTGCTGCTGAAAAAAAGAAATTTTCTATCGAAGATGTAATTGATACAAGTATAAAAAAAATGAAATCTCGTCACCCTCATATTTTTATGCGCGATGAGTCAATTAAAACTGTTCAAGATGTAAATGAATTTTGGGAGACTCAAAAAAAATTTGAGAGAAAAAAAAAGGGAGCTCAATCTGTTTTAGATGGTGTGAGTGTTAGTCTTCCTGCTGTTACAAGATCTTTAAAACTTCAAAAAAGAGCTGCAAAAGAAGGTTTTGATTGGAAAGACGCTATTGGAAATTTGAAGAAGGTAAAAGAGGAATTAAATGAACTTACTTATGAAATAAAAGCTCAAAATAAAAAAAAAATAAAGGAAGAATTAGGTGACTTATTATTTTCCTGTATTAATTTATCAAGAAAATTAGGTCTTGATACTGAGACTATAATCAGAGACTCTAATAGAAAGTTTGAAAAACGTTTTAAAAAAATGGAAAAACAAATGAATAAAAAAAAATTAGAGTGGAATTTAAAAAACTTGGAACAACAATGGCAAAACTCAAAATAGTTCTATTTAGTATATTTTTTTCAGTTTTATCTAATAGTGTCTTATCTTACGAAATTACAGATCTAATAAAAATTCTTATTGAAAAAAATGAGACTAATTCAAAATTTAAATATGATGATTTAATAGAGGATAAAAATTTACAAAATGCCGACACCTTATACATACCAGAAATTGATTACTCATTTAATCTATCTAGTAATATTTCAAGCACTTCAAATACTTCTAATTATAATTCAGATACTCATACCCTAAGTGCTACAGTTAGCCTTTATAATGGTGGTTTTAGTCAATTAAATTTAATCACAATACAAACAAGAAATCAGGCTTTTGATTATTTAAGGGAGTATCAAAAAGAGTTATTAATTAAGGAATTACTTAATGGCTATAGTAATTTGCAAGTTTTAATTTTTAAAAAGAAAAATCAACAGATGAATTTAGAGTTTTATAAAAAGAAAGTTCTGGAAGCAGATATTTTATTTCAAGCAAATAGAATTACCAAAACTGAGTTATTGGATTTAGAAAATGAACTATTAGAAGCACAAACAGTATTATTAGATTTCGATAGACAGATAGATAACTTAATGCTGCAAGTAAGTAAATTACTTGATTTAGAATTAAATGATGAAGATATTAATTTTGATTATGAAATTGATGTCTCCAGTACTCAAATTAACAAGAAATTATTTTCAGATTTAATGGGATCTTCTTATGGTCAGTACTTATCTTTTATAGAAAACACATATCTTCCTGAATTGGAAATGAGCAAAAAAGATTTAAGACCTTCAGTTGATTTGACTTACTCTTTAAGTGAAAGTGAGAATTATTCTGCAACAATTGATCATAGAAGATTCTCTTCACTATCTTTGGTATTAACAGTACCTATTTATGATGGTTACAAGGATGAAAATAACTTTGATATTGAACAATATAATTATCAAAAAAAATTGCTTGAACATAAAGATTTAAAAAGAGACATGCTAAATACATACCTAGAAGCATGGAATAACTATGATTTTTATTTAAATAAAATTGATAACCAATTAAAAATTATGGATACCCTGAAACTTAAATTAAAAGGTAACGAGTTATTGTATAAGGCTCAGAAAATAAGTATCACTGAACTAATAGAAAGTCAGAATGACTTAAATGATGCACAAAATATTTTATTAGATTTGAATTCACTCAAAAAATATTATTTAATAGACATTTTAATCTTAAACGGGGACTTAAATACAATTATAAATGGACTGGGATAGACTTAAAACATTTTATCATGTAGCTACAGCTGGAAGCATATCTAAAGCTATGGATACAATTCATCTAAGTCAATCAGCTATCACAAGACAAATTCAATCTTTAGAACATAGTTTAAAAACTAAACTTTTTAAAAGACACACTAAGGGTATAACTCTGACAGAACAAGGAACTTACCTTTTTGAAGAAACTGAAAAAATATTTGCTGATTTAAATTCTATAGAAAAAAAAATTGTTGAATACAAATCAGTGCCAACTGGAAGTCTTTCCATTAATACAACTGTTGCTTTTGGTTCTATGTGGCTTAGTCCTAGAATAAATGAATTTATACATAATTACCCTGAAATTAATTTAAAACTTAATTACTCTGAAGACGAACAAGACATGCTTCGACAGGACTATGATATTGGTTTGTGGATGAGGAAGCCTAAACATTTAGACCTTGTATCAAAACATATCGCAACTATTAGATACCATATGTACGGATCTGCAAATTATATTAATGAAATGGGAATGCCTCTCAGAAGATCTGAGCTTAACAGTCATCGTCTGATAACTTATGGTATAGGTAAACCCTCTCCTCTCTCCGATACTAACTGGATTTTAAAAACAGGTGTAAAAAAAAACCAAAAAAATAGACGTCCCCATATAACCATTAACAATCTCTATGGTCTATTGGTTGCAGTTGAAACTGGTGCAGGTTTGGCTGCATTGCCTGATTATATGGCTCAACATAAAGCACACTTAGTCAAAGTATTGCCTGATATTCAAGGACCAAGTTATGAGGTTCACTTGGTTTATCATGAGAATTTAAAAGGAAGTTTAAAATTAATTGCATTTAGAGATTTCCTAATGAATAAAATAAGTCAGTGGAGATTTTGACTTTAAAAATTTCCTTATTTCATTAAAAGTTAAATATAAATATGAATAATTTATTAAAAACCTACAAATTTAGTAATTTTAAAGTTATCAAAGGTAATGGGTGTTATTTACACACATCAGATAATAAAAAATTATTAGATTTTTCAGCAGGTGTGGCAGTTAATTCTCTTGGGTATAATCACCCAGTTGTAAGAAAAAGTTTACAAGATCAAATAAAGACAGGTATCACTCATTTATCTGGCTCACAAATGCATGAGTTCAAGACTAAATTATCTAAATTATTATCTGAAAATTCTAACAAAGGAGATGTGTTCTTTTCTAATTCAGGAGCAGAGAGCATTGAAGCTGCATTAAAAATAGCAAGAAACTATGGAAGTAAAAAAGGCAAAGATGAGATTATTGCTATGACCTCCTCTTTTCATGGAAGAACAATTGGCGCCTTATCAGTTGGAAGTAATAAAAAGTATAAATCAGATATTGGCCCTGTTCCAGGTAAAGTAAAGTTTTGTAAGTTTAATGATGTCTCTCATCTCAAAAAATTAGTAAATAAAAAAACGGTAGCAATAATAATAGAATTTGTTCAAGGGGACGGAGGTATAAATATTTGCAGTAAGAATTTCGCTAAAGCTGTAAAAGAGATATGTATAAATAAGAAAATTTTACTTATCGGAGATGAAATCCAAAGTGGCATGGGTCGAACTGGAAAAATTTTTGCATACAAACACTACAGTGTAAATCCAGATATTATAACCTCAGCAAAAGGATTAGGTTCTGGTATTCCTATTGGTGCAACAATAGTTAAAAAATATATATCTAAGATGATTTCTACTGGTTTTCATGGTTCTACGTTTGGTGGCGGTATGCTTCAAACTAGAGTTTCTTATAATGTAATGAAATCAATAAATACTAAGGCTTTTTTAAATAAAGTAAAAATTAATGGTAAATTTTTATCAAGATTGCTTAAAAAAATGCATAAAGATCATAAAGATAAAATAGTTGATACAAGATGCCTAGGGTTGATGGCTGGTATAGAATTTAAAACGAATGAAATTGCCACAAAAACATATACAAAAATGGCTAATAATGGACTTATCACTACACTTATTCAGGGTAACATTATAAGAATAACTCCTCCTCTAATAATTAACAAAAAAGAATTAAGTAATGGCTTAGATGTAATCTCAAATTCATTGTAATTTTTTTTTTTTATTTTAGTATATTTTAAAAAATATTAGTTCAATGATTAAGCTATTCATTTTAATTCTATTTTTATTTCCAAAAATCTCGATAGGTTTCACTGTAGGTGATGATGGAAAAATATCTAATTCATCAGAAGAGTCAGCATCTAGTTTAACAAGTGATAATAATGGCGATGTTTTTCTTTTAAAAAATGCAGGACTTTCAAATCAAGATACTACTTTGAATATTCCAAGTGGTTCAGAACTTGGTAGTAAAAATATAAGAAATAGATACTCAATTTATAAAAATATAATGACTAAAATAAATTACAATATTTTATCAGTCATAACTGATGATACAAGGTATGGTGAAACAGCCCTAATTTTTAGATTAGGAAAAGATTGTATAGGTATAAAAGGAGACTGCGAAAGGTTAAAAGGTGCTTATACTAGAGCAGAATTTTCTCCTATTAACTATTATGGAAAATTTAAAGATAATGTTTGGACATCTTACTCTATCAAAATGGTGAGTGAACCAGATGAATGGTCTCCTGAATTTGTAGCTATTCAACAATGGCATACGAGAAATGAATTTACGCCACCTATGTTTATGTTTGGTGTTAGAAAAGAAATTGGAATTGTTATGAGAAGTGAGGCTAGTATGGGTCTGCAAATTTTTAATGACAATAACACCGCTTGTCTTGGAGATAGATTTAGTGGCAGAAGTTATTGCCCAGTTAGAGCACTTGAACTTTTAGCTTTAGAGTGGAATGAATTTAAAAAAGGTGAATGGATTGATGTAGTTCAAAATATTAACTTCGATGATAATCCAGAAAAAGGATATTTTAAAATATGGATCAATGGTAATTTAATAATCGATCATAAAGGCCCTACAAATTGGAGCAAACTTAAAGGCTTTAATACTAATGAAGATTTGGTTTGGGATTATAAATATGGTTTATATACAAAATCTAAGGGACATGAAATGGCCGTTGCCTATGATGAATTGAGTTTAGCGAGGTCTTGCGAAAAACTTAAAATTGAGAATTTAGGATATAATTGCAATGAACTTAAAAAACAAACAGCACCCGAATCATTTGCTGTAGTTGATATAGTATCGGATTATTCAAGTAATAAAAGAGTTACTGTAGCTAATAATTCTCAAGTGTATATAGATAAATCAAAATATCAATCTATCGCATCAAATGAAAATTTTGAAGAAGGAGATTATGAATTAATGTGGCATTGGATAATATATGATGATGATGGGAAACTTGAAGAAAATAGATATTTGGGATCAGATCAAGCCACTATTAAAAATGGAATACTCACTTTCACTAAATTAAATAAATCTGTTGAAATGGAACATGATATACAAAGTAAAAATAGAGAAAGAATAAATTTTAAATCAGAAGATGGCTTAATTTTAATAAGTGCAAACTTAGACCTAGCATCAAAGGGGAAAACTATACCAATGGCAATTATTGGCTCAACATCAAAAGATAAAGACGGTAATTATTATGCTGAGGGTATTTGGGCAGATAATGAAAATATTGCTATAGTGTTTAAATTGAAAAACTAATATTCAAGTTCGTTTTTTTGAAATACTGTTCCAATACCCTCTTCGGTTTCAAGCTCATTTAATAAAGCGTTTTTTATTTCACCACTAATAATATGAATTTTTTGAACACCTTGATTTAAAGCCTTTAATGAGCTTTCAACTTTCACAATCATACCATTAGATATAATTTTCTCATCAAAAAGCTTTTTTGCTACGTTTTCATCAACTGCAGAAATTCTTTTTCCTTCAGTGTCCTTTATAAATGGAACGTCTGATATAAAAATAAGTTTACTTGCAGACAAATTAATTGCTAGTTCAGTAGCAATAGTATCTGCATTAACATTTAATACTTCAGAAGTATTTTTATCTAAAACTAAACTTGGCATAATTATCATATCGTGTTCTTTGAATAAGTTTTTAATTTGTAAAGCATCAACAGACACAACATCACCTACCTGACCATAATCAATCTCATCTACTACTTCTCTTCTCTTTGCAGCAATAAAGTCTTTTTTAGAAATAGGAATTGGAAAATTTCTAATATTATATCGTGAGCTTAAACTAAAAATATCTATTAAAATTTGACCAGAAATTTTCTTAGCTGCTTCAATGTCATTAGAAGAAGTTATTCTTCTTCCATTTAATTTTTTGGGTTCTATACCATGAACGTTAATCATATAGTTATCTAACTGTCGACCAAATCCAAAGACCAATACTACTTTTAATTTAGAAATAGAATTTAATAGTTCTTTTATGTCACTGATAACATTCTCAATATTTTCTTGATTATCGCAAATTTTACCACTTACTTTAATTACAAGGATTGAATTTTGTAATATGGACTGATAAAAACTTTGATTTTTAATCATAGGTACAAAGGTATTATTTGATTTAATCCAAGTGTTTGATCTTGGTCAAAGATAAGATTCATGCACTCTACAGCGTTACCAGAGGCGCCTTTTACTAAATTATCTAAGCATGCCTCAACAACAAAATGATTCTCATCCTTAAAAGAAACGGCAATATCACAAAAATTTGAGCCGACTACATTTGAGAGTTTGGTATTATTTTGAATTCTAATAAAAGGTGCGGATTTAAAACAATCTACTAAACATGAGTCTAAAAAATCATTATTGATGGTTTCTTTTGTTTCGATCTGACTTGTTAAATATATACCTCTTGAAAAAGGCCCTGATAATGGGACAAAAGATAGGTTTTTTCTTAAATTTGGAAAAGATTGATAAATTTCAGCCAAGTGGCGGTGTGAGTTGATATTATAAGAAAATATATCTTTAGATCTTGTTGAATGATGATTTTTGTTTGTTGGATTTTTACCACCACCACTAGATCCTGTAATAGCAGTTACAGATACATTTTTAATTATGGAGTAAAATGGCAATAAAGATAACTGTGTTGTTAATGCAAAACATCCTGGGTTAGAAATATTTGAAGATTTTTTTATTTCATTCTCAGAATTTTCAATGAAGCCATATTGAAATTGACTTTGAGTATTAACATCAAAATTAGATTTATAATATTTATTATATTCTTCTTGATTAGAAATTCTAAAATCAGAACTCAAATCTATAATTTTAACTTTTGATATTAATTCTTTAACATACTCATGAGAAGAACCGTGAGGTAATGCTAAAAAAACACAATCTAGATTTTTAAAATCATTAAGATTATCTGTTTGTATTTCTTTTAAGTTTAATGTTTGTAAATGAGGAAATTCTTCATCTATCGATAATTCTCTTTGAAATATTTTTGATAATTTTACATTTGGATGCATAGAAAGTATTCGTATTAACTCTATGCCTAAATAACCATTAGCTCCTATAATACCTACTTTAATCATTATTAATCCTATTGATTATCTTAGCAAAAACATTGACATGGTTTGTTGAATTATAAATATTTAAAAAGTCTGAATTAGGTATAGAAAATTTGTCAATAGATTTTTTATAAGCAGATACATTATTTGTTACTGGTCCACTTATGATTAATAATTTATCTTCTAGATTATTTAATTTTAGGTTCTCAATTATATTAACTGCACCTGATACATCATAAGCACAAATAATAATTACTTCGATTGACTCTGTAATTTCAGTATTTTGAATGATTTCCTTGGTTCCATAATCTCCATGATAACCATCCCCTAGTTCCATTAAAATTATTTCTGCATCTTCGGACATATCACTAATAATTGAAGCTGAGCAATTTTGTATAGTTTCTTTGTTATTCATACAGGTACTAGGAAGACCATAATCTACGAAATCTGATGTTTTATAAGCTCCATTATCTTCATAAGAGTATAAATCTTTCTGGGAAGCCGTACCTGCTAACTTACAGGCATTAATTTTCTTATAATAATTACTAAGTGTTTTAATTATAAAAGAAGTTACAGTCGTTTTTCCTGAGTCTATACCAGTGCCGATGACAGCTATAGATGGAACCTTATTTTTTATCTTATTTTCTTTAATTTTTGAATAATCCACTAAATTCAATTGCTTATTACTTTTATCTATAACAGATCCAAGCACTTCGCATTCTGTTGCAGGGCCTAAGAGAATATTGAAATCTTTACAATTACCAATGACCCCTCCTAAATTTAAAATATGAATTTTATCGTGTTTATTTAATTCAGAGGGAACAGATCCTGTCATTCCAGAGGATGCAATCCTATTACCCAAAGCACCAACAATAATATCTCCTTCGGTTAATTCAGTAATTCTTCCAGAAATAAGCTCTAACTTATTGTAATTAGGATTAACTGAAATTACTTTGACTGCAATTAGCTGTCCTTGATTACAATCGATCAAATCTGAGATACTCAATTCATTGATATTATTAATGTTTTTAAGTACAGAGCCTATTTTTTTTGTATTAATCATCTTAAGGTTGGTTTTATATAATTATCAAGAATATAAGCAATATTTTATTTAATTGATAATTTGAAGGAAAATTAGACTAAAGCTTTAAATTTCGAACATTTTTTGCTGCTTGGCGAATTCTCTGTTCATTTTCTACTAAACCTATTCGCACAAAACCCTCACCATATTCACCAAAAGCAATACCTGGCGAAACAGCTACTTCAGCTTTTGTCATTAAATCCTTAGCAAATTTTAAAGATCCCTTTTTTTGGTACTTTTTGGGTATTGGTGCCCATGCAAACATGCTTGCTTTTGGACTGGGGATGCTCCAACCTGATCTTGACATAGACTCAACTAGGACATTTCTTCTGCTCTCGTAAATAGACCTAATTTCAGAAACGCATGATTGAGATCCATTTAGAGCAGTAGCTGCTGCAACTTGAACAGGTGTAAATGCTCCATAATCTAAGTAAGACTTAATTTTAGTTAAAGCTTCAATTAGTTTTTTATTCCCAACAGCAAATCCTATTCTCCAACCAGCCATAGCATAAGTCTTTGACATTGAAGTAAACTCAACAGCAATATCTTTGGCTCGATTAACTTGCAAAATTGAGGGTGGCGGTTTCTTATCAAAGTATATTTCTGCATAAGCGAGGTCAGATAAAACATAAACATTATACTTTAATGCCATCTTAATAATTTCCTTATAAAAATCTAAATCAACCACTTGTGCTGTTGGATTAGATGGAAAAGAAACTATTAATGCCACAGGTGAAGGTGTACTATTTCTAATAGAGCGATCTAATCTTTCTAAGTATATTTCGGGATCAAAAATACCATCTTTCATAGTTTGTAGATGTCTTAGTGAAGCGCCCGCTATGATAAATCCATAAGGGTGAATAGGATATGAAGGATTAGGTGAGATAATAATATCACCAGGTGTTGAAATTGCTTGAGCTAAGTTAGCCAAACCTTCTTTAGAACCTAAAGTTACTATAACTTCACTATCAGGATTTAATTTAACACCAAATCTTTTTTGATAATATTTAGCTTGAGCTTTTCTTAAACCGGGCACCCCCTTACTCATAGAGTACCTACCAGTTCCTGGTTTATCGGTCACTTCTTTTAATTTGTCTCTAATATGCTTAGGTGTTGGCATGTCTGGATTGCCCATGCCAAAATCAATAATGTCTTTACCATTTTTTCTAAGTTTTGCTTTAAGTTTATTTATCTCTCCAAATATATAGGGAGGTAAACGATCAATTCTGTTAAAATCTTGCTTCACAATATTTAAAATAGATTTTTTTATAAATATCTAAAGTATTAAAATATTAAAATATTTTTTTAGGTTAGTTCAATTTCACCTCTGAAAAAAGTTATTGCTTCTCCCCCTATGAGAACTCTATCATTCATATCTGTGCAATGAATTTTTCCACCTCTTTCAGAAATTTGAAGAGCAATCATCTCTTTTTTATTGAGTTTTTTGGACCAATATGGAATTAATTCACAATGAGAGGAGCCTGTTACAGGATCTTCAGGGATACCTAATTTTGGAGCAAAATTCCTTGAAACAAAATCTGACTCATCTCCTTTTGCTGTAATTACAACAGAGGGGTAATTAAGTTTCTTTAATTTTTCTAAATCTGGCTTCATAGATTTGACATCATTTTGATTTTCAAATACAGCTATTAGGTCTCTATGTGCTAGTAGTTCAATAGGAGTTTTTCCTAATGCTTCAAAAATATCAGATGTTGGATTTAAAGCTTTTGGTGGCCTTGAAGGAAAGTCCATTAAATAAAGATTTTTAGTAATAGAAATATTTAATATATCACCTATTTTTGTTTTGAAACTCAATGATTTAATATTAGTTTTATATTCATTTAATAAAATATGAGCAGTTGCTAAAGTTGGGTGGCCAGCTAGATCTAGCTCAGCTTTTGGAGTGAACCACCTTATATAAAATTTATCACCCTCTTCTATGAAGAATGCTGTTTCTGATAAATTATTCTCCATAGCTATATTTTGCATTATTTGATCAGGTAACCATTCTTTTAAAGGGCATACAGCTGCTGGATTTCCTTTAAAAATTTTTGATGCAAAAGCGTCAACTTGGTAGATAGGAATTTTCAATTGTTTATTCCCACTCAATTGTGGATGGAGGCTTACTTGTTATGTCATACAAAACCTTGTTCACTCTGGTAACTTTATTAATTATCAGTGTTGCTACTTCAGACAGAATCTTAATATCAATTGAAGTTACATCTGCAGTCATTCCATCAACTGAATTAATACATCTAAGAACACATGTCTCCTCATAAGTTCTTTCATCTCCCATAACACCAACTGATTTAACTGGTAACAATACAGCAAAGGCTTGCCATGATTTGCTATACAAATCCTTTTCAATTAAAAAATTAATAAAAATTTCATCTATATCCCTCAATGTATCTAATCTCTGTCGATTAACCTTACCAATACAACGTATGCCCAATCCAGGACCCGGAAAGGGATGTCGATTAACAAATTTATGGTCAAGTTTGTAGAATAAACCTAATCTTCTTACTTCATCCTTAAAAAGCTCTCTAAAAGGCTCTATAACGTCAAATTTAAGGTCTTTTGGTAAACCACCAACGTTATGATGAGATTTAATAGTAACGCTCTTTCCTCCATGAAAAGAACGACTTTCTATTATATCTGTATAAAGAGTACCTTGAGCTAAATAGAAATCTTTTTGTGATAACTTTCTAATGTAGTTTGAAAAGACCTCTATAAACAAACCTCCAATAATTTTTCTTTTGAGTTCTGGCTCAGTAATATTTTTAAGTTTTTTTAAAAAGAGATGTTCGGCATTGATTATATTCAGTTTTAAATTAAAGGATTTAAATACTGCTTTAATATTTTTCACGTCATATTTTCTGAGCAATCCATTATTAACAAAAATAAAGTGAACATTATCTAGCTTAAGATATTTTGATAAAGAAAATGCTAAAACAGTGGAGTCAACACCTCCTGATACAGCACAAACTATATTAGGTTTTTTTTCTTTTACATTAATCCTAAAATATCTGCCTATAGTTTGGTGTAAATCATTATTTCTCCAATTTTCTTTTAATTGACATATATTAAATATAAAGTTTTTTAAAATCTGATAACCAAATTCTGAATGCGTTACTTCGCAATGAAATTGGATTGCATAAATATTTTTTTTATAGATAGCTGCTGGTATTTTATTTTTAGTTTTTGCTAATATCTTAAAACCTTTTGGTATTTTAGTTAAACTATCTCCATGAGACATCCAAACTTGTTGTTCTGAATTAGTATCTTTGAATAATTCACACTTTGATATTTTTATAATTGTCTTTCCATATTCTCTTTGATTACTTTTTTCAATCACACCATTAAATTCTTTAGAGATATATTGAAATCCATAACAAATTCCAAGAATTGGAATAGGAATTTGATCCAAAGGTATATCTATTTTAGGAGCATTTTTATTTAAGACAGAGTCTGGGCCACCTGATAAAATTAATACTGAATGATTTAAAATATTAGTAACATTGTTGAGATATTTTGGAGGATAAATCTCAGCATAGATTCCTAACTCGCGAATTTTTCTTCCAATAAGATGCGTATACTGAGATCCAAAATCAATAATTAAAACTGATTTACTCAATTGGAACGATAGTTTGGAGCTTCTTTGGTCACTTGAACTCCGTGAACATGGCTTTCGTTAATGCCAGAATTAGTCAAACGAACAAATTTTGCATTCTTTTGCAGTGTTGTAAGGTCTTTTGATCCAGTGTATCCCATTCCAGATCTTAAACCTCCTGTCAGTTGAAATAACACATTAGATACCTGGCCTTTATAAGGAATTCTTCCCTCTATCCCTTCAGGGACTAGTTTAATGGCCTCATTTATTTCATCTTGAAAATATCTATCAGCTGACCCTCGAGCCATAGCACCTAACGAACCCATACCACGATACGATTTATAAGATCTACCCTGAAAAAGAAAAACCTCCCCTGGTGACTCATCGGTACCGGCAAATAAAGAACCAGCCATAATACAATTAGCACCAGCTGCTAAAGCTTTAACTATGTCACCAGAGTATCGAATTCCACCATCTGAGATCATTGGGATTTTATTTTTATTGGTAATGGAAGCTATGTCTTGGATCGCAGTAAATTGAGGGACCCCTACACCTGCAACAATTCTTGTAGTACAAATAGAGCCAGGGCCAATACCAACTTTTATTGCATCTGCTCCTAGTTTAATCAAATCTTTTGCTGCCTCAGGTGTTGCAATATTTCCAACTACTATGGGTAATTTAATTTTTTTTCGAATTTTTTGAAATGAGTCTAATACTGCAGAGGAATGCCCATGTGCTGTATCTATAAATAAAATATCAACACCTGCTTTATCTAATTCTATAGCTCTCAATAAATCATTAGGCTTGCTTCCTATAGCGGCACCAACTAATAATTGGCCATTTTTATCTTTGACAGAAAAAGGAAACTTCTCTCCTCTTTGAATATCTTTAACAGTAATTAAGCCAATGCATTTTTTATTATTATCAGTGACTACTAACTTTTCTATTCTATTTTCTTGTAAAAGTTTTTTAGCTAAACCAAATGAAGACATGGCTTTAGATTGAGTTTGTGTGATAGAAATAACTTTCTTTGTCATTAAATCTTTAACTTTAGTTTTCTTATTAATTACAAAACGTACATCTCTGTTAGTTATTATACCTTGAAGTGTATTGTCTTTATCAACTACAGGAAATCCTGATATATTTTGCTCTTTCATTACACTTAAAACATCTTCAATTGTATTATTTGGTTTCATAGTAATAGGGTTATAAACAATGCCTGCTTCATATCTTTTCACTTTTTTCACTTCATAACTTTGTGTTTCAATATCAAAGTTTTTATGGATTACTCCTAATCCACCATTTTGAGACATAGCAATGGCCATTTTGGACTCTGTAACTGTGTCCATAGCAGCTGAAATAATGGGAGTGTTTAAGACTATATCTTTTGTAAGATTTGAAGCTATATCAACGTCATTAGGGAGTATATTAGATACCTGGGGTTTTAATAGAACGTCGTCAAACGTTAAATATTCTTTAACTTGGGCCATGGCCAATACTAGATTTTTTTATATTAAAATCAAGGATTGAACTAAGAGAGTTTTCTTCCGTCATTAAGACCAGCTTCGTAATCTAAAGGATCGACATCATCTAAACATCCTAAATTTATACCCATACCATTTGGATCTGTTCTTCTATTATGATGAGTATAAATACCACAATGTTTGCAAAAAAAATGTTCAGCTAAGTTTAAATTGAACTGATAAAGTGATAAATCACTCTCTCCTTTTAAAAGTTTAAAGTTATCTTTAGGCACCATAATCATCTTTGCATTTTTTCTTATGCATATTGAGCAGTTACACTGCATAATTTTATCTAGATCGGATTCAATTTCAAATTCAATAGCCTTGCAATGACAAGATCCCTTATGATGCACTTCTATGTTCCCTAAAAAAATTTTTTAATAAATTTTTAGTTTCACTTGCTGTTTCTAAAATTGCCATATGTCCAGACTCTTCCAAAACAATAGTCTTTGAGTCTTTTATTTTAGATGCTAATTCTAATCCAACTTTTTTAGGTGTCATTTTATCATGCTTACCAACAATACATAAAGTAGGATGCTTTATACTTTCTGCAGCTTTCAGTCCATTTGTGTAAATATCACATGCATTAAAATCTGTGCCTAATGTTCCATTATTATTAGATGACACTAATTGACCGCCCATTCCTAAATGACTTAACCCTGGAACAGGATGACCTCCTTTATGCCCTAAAGGTCCGTGTACCCAATCCATCATTAAATCTACAGCTTTTTGATCTTTATTTAACGCTAAGTCTAAAAGCTCTGTATTCATTTTCATGGACATAGATCCATTGATTAAAGCCAGAAGTTCTAATTTATCAGGGTGTCTTTGAGCAAATTCTAAACCAACTAAACATCCTTGTGAATGACCGACATAAGAAGTCTTTTCTATACCTAAGGAAGTTATCAAATCAGCAATCCAATCGGCCATTTCCTCTATTGTTTTTAAAGCAGGACCTTCGGAGTCACCGTGACCTGGTAAATCAACAGCTATCGTATTGTATCCATGAAAAGCAAAATAACGAGTCTGGAGAACCCATGTAACATGAGTCAAACCACTTCCATGAACAAATACAATTGTTGGTTGTTTTTTATCTATCTCTCTTCCACTGGAAGTGTAATAAGCATCTTTGTCGTTTATCTTTATCTTCATTTAGAAGCAACAAGTCTCGGTCTTTGAGATGCCTTAAAACCTAAATCGAAGTCAGTCATAATATCTTCCATGTCTTCTAACCCCACTGAAAATCTAATCATATCCTCTGTTAAACCAGCTAACTCTAGTGATTTTTTATCCATTTGAGAGTGTGTTGCGGATGCAGGATGAATAACCAAAGATTTTGCATCACCAACATTGGCAAGATGAGAGGTAAGCTTCAAGGCATTTATAAATGCATGACCTGCTTCTTTTCCACCCTTAATACCAAATGCTATCATTGAACCAGCTCCTTTTGGCATTAACTTAGAAGCTACTTTGTGATCTGGATGATCAGGCAAACTTGGATGATTAACCCATGATACGCTTTCATTGTTTGTTAAGTAATCAAGCATAATTTGAGTATTGGATAAATGTTTTTCCATTCTAACTGACAAAGTTTCAATACCTATCAAAATATTAAAAGCATTGGTTGGACTCATACATGGTCCAAAATCTCTCATTCCTTCAGCCCTAGCTCTCATTGTAAAAGCTGCGGGTCCAAATTCTTCTGCAAAAGATAAACCATGATAACCTTCATATGGCTCAGTCATAGTTGGAAATTTATTTCCTTTAGTCCAATCAAAATCACCCTTTTCAACAATAATACCACCCATTGAAGTTCCATGACCAGCCATCCACTTTGTTAGAGAGTGAGTTATGATATCAGCACCTAAATCAAATAAATTACATAAATATGGAGTATTAAATGTTCCATCAACCATAAGGGGTATATTTGCTTCCTTTGCAATTTTAGAAATTTCAGGTAAGTCCATTATTTCGATGCCGGGGTTTCCAATAAGCTCTCCCCAAATACATTTTGTATTTGGTTGAATTGCATTTTTAAAACCCTCTGTGTCTCTTGGTTTTACAAATGTTGTATCTATTCCAAATCTTTTTAAAGTTAGTCTTAATAAGTTAAAGGATCCTCCATAAAGCTGTGAAGAGGAAACCACATGATCACCTGCACTACAAACGTTTAAAATAGCTAGAGTCATAGCACTCATTCCTGAAGCAGTTGCTAAAGCAGCTGAACCACCTTCAAGCGCAGCAACTCTTTCTTCAAGCACTGAGATAGTGGGATTTGATATTCTACTGTAAATATGTCCACCCTCTTCAAGATTGAATAATGCAGCAGCATGGTCCGCGTCTTGAAATAAATAAGAGGTTGTTTGGTAAATTGGAACAGCACGTGAGCCAAAATTTTTATCTGGCTGATGCCCACTATGTAACGTTTTAGTGTTAAATTTGTATGTTTTAGGATCTGTCATGATAAATCAAACATATCATATATTTATATATGAAAGTAATGGAAAAAAAGTCTCAGATAACCTGATTATGAAAAAATTACATGACTTAATTAATAGTTTGTAATCCACATAGTTTGGTAAGCTTTAAGAGTAATTGTAGATTTAATATCAATAATAATTTCATTAGAAATTAAATCCCACCACTCATTAGAGGAAATTAAATTTAATTCTGATAAATCTAAATATTGAAAAACATTAGTAACATTACTGACACAGAAAATAGATTGTCTTTTATCGTGACTTTGTCTCCAAAAACCAAAAAAGTTTTTTCCTAAATTAAATGTAAATTGAGTTGCGTTTGGGTGAAAAGCTGGTTGATCCTTTCTAATATCAATTAATTTTGATAACTCATTATAAATCTGATTATTTAAGGAGTCTTTGTCACCTAAAAGTTTATCAATTTCATCATACTTCCATGATCTTCTGTTAATAGATCTCTTATTATTTGTTTTCTCAACTTGTTTGTAGTCATTTGTAGATCCAACGAGACTATGAATATAAATAGCTGGTATTCCCTCAATACCTAACATTATTGAATGACAACATATAAATCTTTCTAACTGCATGTGATCAGTTCCAAAAAAAGTACCTTTAAGAGCATCAAGCAGGGAAATATTTATTTCATAGACAGACTCTGTGTTATCAACTTTTTTTCTTTTAGTAGTCTGGCCGCCAAAATCAGTCATGATATCTACTAATGTGTCTCTCTCTTTATCAGTTAAAATACCTTCTGTAGGTCTAAGACCAATTCCATCATGAGAAGCTATAAAATTAAAATAAGAGGTATTATCTTTTGCAGGGGGCATACCCATTGACCATTTTCTAATAGCTGTGCTGTCGCCCATTACTAAAGTCCAAAGTAATAAAGGAGGTAAAGCAAAGTTATATATTGCATTAGCCTCATCGTTTTCCCCAAAATAGCTTAAATTTTCTAAATTTGGTAAATTCGTTTCAGTGATGAGAAGAGTATTTTTACTATATGCATTTAGAAGAGTCCTTATGAGTTTAACAACTTCATGTGTTTGAGGTAAGTTTAAACAATTAGTGCCATGTTCTTTCCACAAAAAAGCAATAGCATCTAATCGAAATACTCTGATACCATTTTTTAAATATAAGTGGATTAATTTTATAAAGAAAAAAAGAACCTTAGGATTTTTGAAATTAAAATCTACCTGATCATGACTAAATGTGCACCACAAATAAAAAGTCTCATCATTGATTGCATACTCTTTAAAAAGATCTGAACTTCTGGGACGAACCACACTCTCATATCCTTCTTTAACATTTTTTAGTTTGATAAAAAAATTTTTTGTATCTTCCTTATTTTCAATAAAGTTTTTAAAATATTTACTTTTTATAGAGGCATGATTTATAACTATATCGCTCATAACTCTAAAATCTTTTGACAATAATTTCATGTCTTGCCAGTTACCTAAATCAGGTCTTACGATTTCATAATCTGTTATAGAAAATCCGTCATCGGAGCTATATGGGAAAAAGGGCAAAATATGAACGTTTTTAAAGAGTTTCTTACAATATTTATTTAAAAATTTAGATAGTGCTTTTAATTTATTATCTGAGTTTTCAACAATAGAGTCACCATATGATATTAAAAAAATATCTTTTTGTGACCAATTAGGTTCAGTAATACCCTGATCTTTGTTTTCAAATATATCTAAAACCTTATTAATTAGCTTTAAGATCTCATTTTGATCTAAAATATCTTTATAAATAATTTGAAAATGGATATTTAAATTATTTTTTAATTCTTCTCTCAACTTATGCGTTATCTTCTTTTACAGCTTTATTAAAACTATCTAGGATTGTTGGATCTGCACTGTCAATTCTTCTCCAAGTTGGGATGTTGGGATTTTCACTTGGAGACTCTAAAAAAATCTTACCTGCTTCAATGATGTTTTGTGCAAATAATTCAACCATTTCCTCTTCTTTATGTACATCAAAATCTAAGCCATTCATTTCAGCATCTGTTTTGTATATCTGAACCATATCAAGAGCCATACGAAAATAAGTAGCTTTTAATGAACGAAATTTTTCATGAGAAAATACCTGACCTTGTGTAGCCAATTTTCTAAAAATAGCTTTAGAAATATCAATGGTCATTTTAGATAAACCTTTTTGTCTATTATTTTTTGAAACTTCCTGGTGTTTATGCTCATAGGTTTCAGCTAGATCAACTTGGCAAATACGATTATTAGCAAAATTTCTAAACATTTCAGACAGTATACCTACCTCCAAGCCCCAATCGTGAGGAACTCTGATATCATTTAATAGATCATACTTAAATGAAAATTCGCCAGCTAAAGGATATTTGAATATATCAAGAAAATTAAGATATTCGTTATAACCAACCATTTTTTGTAAAGATTTTACTAAAGGAGTTACTAGTAATCTTGTAACTCTTCCGTTCATTCTTCCTTGAGCTACACGTGGATAAAAACCTTTGCAAAAATCGAAAGAAAACTTTGGATTTGCAACAGGATAAAATAATTTTGCTAATAAATTTTTATCATAGGTTACAATATCACAATCATGCATAGCTACTGTTCCAGAGTCTTTTAAAGAAATTACAAAACCCATGCAGTACCATATGTTTCTACCCTTACCTTTTTGTAAAGGAGATAAATCTAAGTTAGATAAGACTTGATCTATTTTTTTTAATCTTGGACCGTCGTTCCAAAGGATATAGGTTTTTTGTGGTAGAACTGAAAAAAACTTTTTAGCTTTTAAAAAATCATTTTTATTTGCTTGATCTAGGCCAATAACTATATTTTTAATATACTTTACTTTCTTTAAAGTATTCACAATATATGTCAAAGCCGGTTTTTCTAACTCAGAGTACAAAGAAGGTAAGATTAAAGTCATAGGAGAATTTTTAGAAAAGGATAAAAGATCTTTTTCAATGTGTTCAATTTTTTTTGTATTAAAATTATGAAGTGTTGCTATGACACCATTTTGATGAAAATCAGGCATGTTTAAAAAATTTTATTAACCAATGTTTTGTTTAATTTATATAGGACTTGATTCCAACCGTCAGGTGCAAACTTTGAGGATTTTATTATATTTTTTTTATTTGAACGCAACTTAGGCAAAGATCCATATGGATTTTTTATAATACAAGGGTAACTAGCAGAATTTAGCATATCAATATCATTTTTACTGTCGCCAAGAGCAATTGTTTTTCTAGAGTATGTACCACAAAATTGATAATGATATGCATGAGATATTAACTTTTTAGCTATTCTTTTGTTGCATACAGATGAAACTTGCATGAATCTACTACCTTGTATCAAAACTCCCTGTTTTTCAGATTTAAGCTCATTTTTAAATTTTTTTAAATCTACCAAGCTATCTTCCCAAAGGATTATTTGACTAGCCTCTCTGTTTAGCATCTTACTTGTATTATCTAAGTTTGTGTATTTTTTTAAAATTTTAGAATGAAGATCTTGGGCTATTAAAAAATTAAATTTTTTTTGTTTTTTTAATAAGAATTGATGCCAGTTCTTTGAAGATAATTTTGCAATTCTAATTTTCCAATATTTATCATAATCAGATGAGCTCTTAATTTTCTTAAATCGATTTTTTGGAAAAAATAAAAGTGCTCCATTCTCAGTACTAAAAGGCATATTGGTTAAATTTAATTCTTTTAATAAATTTATAGTCTCACTAAATGTCTTACTTGTATTAAAAATGACATCATTTTTATTATTGATAATACTAGTAATAATTTTTTTGTTATTACCATAGGAGTAATTTTCATGATCTAATAAGGTTCCATCGAGATCAGTAAAAATTAAATATTTTTTCATTTATATAAGATCTTTTTAGTTTTTTGATTTTTATCCAATGTAATTAAGGCATCACATATATCAGGAGAGGTTAAAGACATCCACTTTGACAATTTTTCATAATATTGGATGAATAGAAAGAGTTTCTTTTTAAGATGATTATCACTTCTCAATGATCGAAGACCTAATTCTTGTTTATATTTCCAGTTAATAACATGTTGCCAGTTGGGTAGTTTAATAAAAATATAATAGTTAAACTTATTAAAAAGTTTTTGGTATTCAACTAAGGCTTGATTGTAAGCTTTTCTCCATATCATATTAGGATCATTTATTTTTTCTAAGTCATTGATATTTTTTTTTAAATACATAGAGTCAATTGGCTTTGAGCCAACACACCAACCCTCTAAAATAATTAAATCTGCTTTATTAATTTTTCTATTATGTTTTTTTTTATTGTCAGTTACCTTGTCAAAGATCGGAATATATATTGGAAATTTATTTCTCTTTAATTTACCTACTGTCTCAATGAGTAATTTTAAATCATGGGTACATGGAACACCTCTAGTATTAAATAAATTAGTTTTCAATTTTTTTGCTAACCGTTTTCTTTGATAAGATGATAAATAAAAGTCATCAATGCTAAGAATTACAACGCTCTTAAAATAAAATTTTTTAAAATATTTTTTAATTTGTAATGATAATGTTGATTTACCAGAACCTTGTGATCCAGCTATCATTATTGTTTTTTTATTTTTTATTTGATTGAATAAGCCTATGTATGATTTAGCTATTTTATTAGAGAGAACAGATCCAGTTAGCTCTTTGTGAGATAGTATTAAGAAGTCTAACTTATGTTTAATATCTGACATGATTATGTTTTGGCGCGCTCTGCAGGATTCGAACCTGCGACCCTCTGCTTAGAAGGCAGATGCTCTATCCAGCTGAGCTAAGAGCGCATTTATTGGAATATTTACCACTTCAACTTTATATTTTCTACTTTAATATGCATTAATTTTTATATGAACAACACATTAATAAAGGTCGAAAATTTAGTAAAAACATTTGGTGGTTTAGTAGCACTGAATGACTGCTCATTAGAAATAAAGGATAAGGCAATAACGGGTATTATTGGACCTAATGGCTCAGGCAAAACAACATTATTTAACGTAATAACTGGTAATCTTAAACCAGACACAGGTAAAGTTTTCTTTAATGGTGTTGAGATCACAAATGAAGAGTCACACGACTTGTTTCATTTGGGTATATTAAGGACATTTCAAATTGCGCACGAATTTTCAAACATGACAGTTATTGAAAATTTAATGGTGGTCCCAGCTAATCAAAAGGGCGAAAAACTTCTCTACTCTCTTATGAATAATCAACAAATAAAAAAAGAGGATAATGTTATAAGAGATAAGGCTATGGATGTTCTAAAGTTTCTAAAAATAGAACACTTAAAAAATGAAAGAGCAGGAAATCTCTCTGGAGGACAAAAAAAATTATTAGAGTTAGCTAGAACTATGATGGTTGATGCCAAAATAGTTTTCCTAGATGAAGTTGGAGCTGGTGTTAACAAAACTCTTTTAAAAGATATTAGTGAGTCGATTTTAAAACTTAATCAGGATAAAGGTTACACATTTTGTATGATTGAGCATGATTTTAATTTTATAAGTGAGTTATGTGACCCAGTTATTGTTTTAGCAGAGGGATCAGTTCTCTTTAAAGGTTCTGCCGAAGAAGTTAAGTCAAATGAACAGGTTATTGAGTCTTATTTGGGTAAGGGACTAAAAAAATAATGTTTTTTTCAGCTAAAAATTTGACTGGAGGATATGGTGGAGTTAACATTATTGAAGAGTGCTCTTTTAATGTAGATCGTGGAGAAATTGTGTCAATTTTGGGTCCTAACGGAGCAGGTAAATCAACGGCAATGAGAGCAATGCTTGGTATTTTAGACTTAAAAGATGGTAATGTAATGCTAGATGGTAAAGATATTACAAATCTAAAAACACAAGACCGAATAAAACTAGGCTTATCATTCGTACCTCAAATTAAAAATATATTTACTGAGTTAACAGTTAAAGAAAATTTAGAGATGGGAGCTTTTATTAATGACGATAACTTATCTTCTAAAATGGATGAGATGTATGATCTATTCCCTATAATCAAAGAAAAAAAAGATCAGTTTGCTGGTGAGTTGTCCGGTGGACAAAGGCAACAAGTGGCAATAGCAAGGGCATTAATGACTAATCCAGATGTTTTAATGCTAGATGAGCCTACAGCTGGTGTTTCACCTGTTATCATGACTGAATTATTTCAACATATCCTAAATGTTAAAAAACAAAATATTGCTATACTAATGGTTGAGCAAAATGCTCGCCAGGCTTTAGAAGTATCTGACCGGGGTTATATATTGGTAACAGGAAAAAATGCATACGAAGGTAAAGGCGACTACCTACTAAAAGATAAAGAAATCAGAAAAGCTTTTTTGGGTGGATAAATGGATTTTTTAAACTCTATAATACTTTTAACTAACTTTATTATTGTACCTGGTATCACATATGGCTCTCAATTGGCCCTAGGTGCAATTGGAGTAACTCTGATTTATGGAGTGTTAAGATTTGCAAACTTTGCATATGGAGACCTAATGGCTTTTGGAACTATGGTAGTTATTCTTATGACATGGTATTTACAGTCAAAAGGTATTTCATTTGGATTGCTTCCAACAGCTCTTCTGGCTTTACCCATTGGCATCTTGTTAACAATTGCTGTGAGCCTGTTCTTTGATAAGACAGTTTTTGAATATTACAGAAATAAAAAAAGTAATCCTGTAACTTTTATAGTTGTAAGTCTTGGTATTATGTTTGTTTTAAATGCAGTCGTGAGAATTATCATTGGGCCAAATGATATAAATTTTATGGATGGACATAAATTCATAATGAAAGCGAGGGAATTTAAACAATTAACAGGTTTAAATGAAGGTCTAGCAGTAAAGTCTACACAAGTAATTACATTGGTAACAACTATAATTACCTGCTCAATACTGTTTTATTTTTTAAATAAAACAAAGACAGGAAAATCTATGAGGGCTTATTCAAATAATGAAGACCTGGCCCTACTCTCGGGTATTGACCCAAAAAAAATAGTTTTAATAACATGGGTAATAGTTTCTATTTTAGCGACTGTTGCTGGAACATTATATGGATTAGATAAAAGCTTTAAGCCCTTTACCTATTTTAATAATCTTCTTCCTATCTTTGCAGCAACAATCGTAGGGGGAATTGGCAATCCTTTAGGGGCTTTTTATGGGGGTTTCTTAATAGCATTCTCTGAAATAGGTCTTACCTATGCATATAAAAAATTCTTTAAATATATTATGCCTGAAAGTTTAGAGCCTAGTACTCTTATACAATTTATCTCAACTGATTATAAATTTGCCATCTCTTTTGCAATATTAATAATTGTTCTCATATTTAGGCCAAATGGCATATTTAAAGGGAAAGTCATATGATCAAAAATATAGACTTTAAAATTTGTTTTTCTGTGATGGCTATATTAACTGTTTTGGTTGGCCTGTTTCAGTCATGGGGCATAGCTCTATCAATGTTAAATCTTTGTTTGATCTCTGCGGTTATGGCAATGGGAGTAAACATACAATGGGGGTTTGCAGGTTTAATAAACTTTGGTGTCATGGGTTTTTTAGCCATAGGAGGACTTGCAACTGTTTTAGTTTCTGTTCCACCTGTACATGAAGCTTGGAGAGCTGGAGGAATAGGTATACTTATTTCTGGATTATTTTTAGCAGCAGTTGTAATTAGCATATTTTTTATTAATAAAAAATTATCTAAAAATAAATATAAAAATTATTTTATATTTTTAATTATAATTTTATCTATTCCTTTACTCAAATTCATAGCAGGACCATCAATTAGTAAAATTGAGTCTATAAATGCAGCTACTTCTGGTTTCCTTGGGGGTGCGAATTTACCAATTATTTTCTCTTGGTTTGTAGGAGCAATTTTATCTGCCTTAGTGGCTTTTGTTGTAGGTAAAGTATGTTTGGGATTAAGATCAGATTATTTAGCTATCTCTACTCTATTGGTATCAGGAATTATAATTACGATCGTAAAACATGAAGAGTGGTTATCAAGAGGTGTCAAGAATGTTATTGGTCTAAAGAGACCGGTTCCATATGAGGTAAATTTACAGAAATCTGAATGGTTTATTAATTTAGTTCAATCTATTAACTCTTCGAAGTTATCAAATATCACAGACCTTGAAGTAAAAATTTCTTTACTTAATCAATTGGTAATTACCTCTTCAGGTGTTTTTGTAAAACTTTGCTTTAGTCTTATTTTTTTTGTTGTTGTATTCGTAATTCTATATTTCTCAGAAAAAGCTCTAAACTCTCCCTGGGGAAGGATGATGAGAGCTATAAGAGACAATGAAGAAGCAGCTAGGGCCATGGGAAAAAATGTAGTTAAACAGCACTTATTTATTTTTATGTTAGGATCAGCAATTATTGGTTTCGCAGGCGCAATGCTCGTTACTTATGATGGACTTTTTACACCATCAAGCTATCAACCACTAAGATATACTTTTTTAATATGGGTAATGGTTCTTTTGGGTGGAACGGGAAATAATTATGGAGCAGTTCTAGGAGGTTTTGTAGTGTGGTTCATTTGGATACAATCGGCACCATTTGCAATGGTTGTAATTAATTTGTTCACTAATCATTTAGATGAAAGTAATTATATCAAAAATCATCTTCAAAATAGCGTCCCCTACTTTCGGTATTTGATGATGGGACTTGGTCTTTTATTTGTAATGAGATATAGACCAAAGGGTTTGCTACCAGAAAAAATAATAAAAAATTAAATAAAATTATTCAGCCCCACCAAGGAGATGGGGCTAAAAATAGTATCTATCTTTGGGCTACGTCTGTGAATTGACCACCTACGATTCCTTTTTCTAGGAATGCTCCAAATGCTTCACCAACTTCTGTAAAGTTAACGTCTGTTGCGCCGTCATAGTCAATTGCAAAACCTGCACAAGCTAGCTCAAGACCTTTAGCAAGTTCACCAGCATAAATTTTGGTACCTGGACCGTTAGCCACACTCATGATATTAGCAGCCACTGTTGCACTATCATCAGATCCACCTTTGCACATAGCCAGCATAATTAATGCAGCAGCATCGTATGACTCACCAACATAAACTGATGGATCAACACCATTAGCTTCAGCATATGCTTTAAACTTCATTGCACCTGCACCTAATGAACCAGGCATAGAACCAAAAGAACCATCAAGATCAGAGCCAAAAGTATCTGTCAATGAGGCACCAATCATTCCATCAGATAATACAAATGTATCAAAAGCACCACTATCTAATGAACCTTGTATTATTTGGTTTCCACCTTGGTCTAAATAACCTATGACAACTAGTGCATCACCTCCTGCAGATGATAGAACACCTACTTCAGCGCTATAGTCAGCTTTATCACCTTCGTGAGCAGTTTTGGCTGTAACTTCTATACCTCTTGCAATAGCAGCTGCTTCATATACATCAGCTAGACCAACACCGTAGTCAGTATTAACATATGTAATTGCAACACTTGTAATACCTCTATCATTTGTTATGTCCGCTAAAACTTCTCCACCTCTAGCATCAGATGGTGCTGTTCTGAAAAATAAACCATCATCCTCTGCGGTAGTTAAAGCAGGCGATGTAGCAGATGGTGAAATCATAGGTACACCATTTGGTACAGCTACGTTTGAGAGTACTGCACCTGTAACCCCTGAGCAGTCAGCTCCCATGATAGCTGTGACTCCTTGAGATATTAAAAATTCAGCTGCAGAAGCTGCTGCTGCTGAGTCGATACATGTTGAGTCAGCTCTAATTGAGTTAACTGTAGAACCATCTAATAATGCGCCTGAATTTGAAGCTTCAGTAAAAGCTAACTCGGCGCCTGCAGCCATACCTGGCGTTAGTGATTCAATAGGTCCTGTAAAACCTAATATAATGCCAACTTTAACCTCTTTAGCGTATGACGTGCTAAATATAAATAAAGCAAGCAGAGTTGTCATGAACTTAATCATTTCTTTCCCCCTTATTAATTAATAACTAGGCACTGATAATAGTATTATATTTAGAAAAATGAATATTTAATTGTTAATGAGTCCAGGAGGTTTTTCTATTATTTGAGAAATTACTAGCGTAACTCTTTGGTTTTACTTGTTTATGTGTTTGATCAATAACTCTGTATTCATATGAGTTCTTTTGACACCATAAAATAGCATCATCTAAAGTATCAAAGTTTAGTTTAAGTTGTTTGGTTGTGTTTTTTGAGCTATTCCATCCCATTAAGACATCTTTTTGAAGACTAGGATCAAACTCAAATTCTATAATCCACAATTTAGTTTTTTTTAGACCCGATTGCATATTTGTTTTAGAGGGTCGCTTGATTGTAACTTTTTTCATATTCTAGTTATGGTCGGGGAGACAGGATTCGAACCTGCGACTTTCTGCTCCCAAAGCAGACACTCTACCAGACTGAGCTACTCCCCGAGTATTAAATATATATACTTTTGTCTTGTAAATAGTCAAACAGTTAAATTGTATGCAGAAAGTAACTAAATTAAAAAAGACACTTTTATCAAAAAGTTTTTTTAGCTTTTGGAAGTACCATTTTTTAATTAATAGCAATAATAAAAAAATTAAACCCTATAAGATATTTAGAGATATATTAAATATTGGTGATGTTGTATTTGCACTTTGTTATAGCCCAGAGGAAAAAAAGTTTTATTTGATAAAGCAATTTAGGCCATTTTACTTTGTAAGAAATAAAAAATTAAAATATGAAATTGTTGGCGGTCTAGTAGACAAAGGAGAAACTTTAATAGCAGCCTTAAAAAGAGAAATTAAAGAAGAAATTGGAGTCAAAACAAAAAAAATAGTGAAACTAACTACATACTGCCCCGTGCCTGGCTACTCTGATGAAATTGTTCATGTTTACTTTGCTGAAGTAGAAAAGATTAAATTAAGTTCATTTTATAATAAAAATGGAAACGAAGAAATTAAAATATTTAAAGTAAATCTTCCTCAATTAAAAAAAATTAATGAAAGTAATTCGATACAGAATGTTTTAACAAAAATTTCAATATATGAATATTTAAATAAATTTAAAAAGAATTAACATTATTCACAATTTTATTATCCTTTAAAAAATCGGCAACCTGGTTTGCAACATCTATTGCAACATTAGATTGAGCTTCTTTTGAGGAGGCACCTAAATGTGGTGTTAGAAGTAAATTTTTAGCTCCAAACATTACATTGTCGGTTGCGGGTTCGTTTTCATAAACGTCAATAGCGGCACCAGCAATAATTTCATTGTTTAAAGCATCTTTAAGATCAGCTTCATTAATTAAACCTCCTCTTGCACAATTTATAATAACTGAAGTAGGTTTCATTGTTGATAGAGTTTCTTTATTAAACATATATTTAGTCTCATCATTTAATTTTGTATGGAGAGAGACAATATCAGCTTCTTTTATTAACTGCTCAGTTGAAACTTTATTTACATTAAATTTAGATAGGTCATCTTGGCTTGCTGATTTAGAGTTAGTTATGATATTCATACCAATTGTTAAGCAAATTTCAGCAACTCTTTGACCAATATTACCATAACCTACAATGCCAAGTGTTTTCCCTTTAAGTTCAGTTCCAATAAACCTGGATTTTTCCCACTTTCCTTGATGTGTCGAGTCATTGGCTATATGAATATTTCTCATAATTGAAAACATTAATCCCACACTTAATTCAGCAGTAGCCTCAAGATTCCCTAAGGGGGTATTCATTACTAAAATTTTATTTTTTGTTGCTTGATCTAGGTCGACATTATCTACACCAACACCCGCTCTCCCAATAACTTTAAGATTATTACAATCGGAAAGTATATCTGATGTTAGTTTAGTAGCAGATCTAATCAAAACTCCATCATATTGGTCAATTACTTTTTTAAGCTCGTCATGGGACATCCCAGTTTTGATATCGTAATCAATTTGTTTTGATTTAAGAACATCCTCAACTTTATCACTCATTTTATCAGAAATTAATATCTTCATCATTTAAACCTTTCCATTGTTTCAAAAAAAGACCACTCAATCCACGGCAGAACTTTTTCAATATCAGAGGCCTCTACAGTTGCACCACCCCAAATTCTTATACCTGCTGGTGCATCCTTATAAGCGTTAATATCATATCCTGCATCTTCCTTCTCTAATGTAGAGCAAACCTCTTTCACTAATTTTTTTTGGCTATCACCATCTAATACAACAAAATCAGGATGAGTGAACTTAAAACATATACTTGTTGAAGAATATGTATTTGGGTCAACAGCCAAAAACTCCACCCAATCTCTTTGTTCAATCCAATCCCTAATGACTTGAAGATTTTTTTTTGATCTTGATATTAATTCTTTTTGACCACCAATATCAATACACCAGTTCAAAGCATCTAAGGCATCTTCAGCAGCAAGTAAAGATGGTGTGTTAATTGTTGCTCCCTCAAAAATTTCTTTAGAAAATTTTTTATTTTTAGCTAATTGAAAAATTTTAGGCATTGGCCAAGAAGGTTCATAAGTCTCTAATCTTTCGACAGCTCTTGGAGATAAAGCAATCATTCCATGCGCAGCTTCACCACCTAAAACTTTTTGCCAAGACCAAGTAACAACATCTAATTTTTTAAAATCCATGTCCATTGCAAATACAGCAGAAGTTGCATCACAAATTGATAGACCCTCTCTATCGTCAGGTATCCAATCAGCATTAGGAATACAAACACCAGAGGTTGTTCCATTCCAAGTAAAAACAACATCGTTACTAAAATTGACTTTGCTCAAATCTGGTAGCTCACCATAGTTGTCTGTTTTATGAACAACAACATTTTCTAATTTTAGCTGTTTTGTAATATCTTTTACCCAAGTTAATCCAAAGGTTTCCCAACCGCAAACCTCTACATTTTTTAAGCCTAGAAGGCTCCACATAGCCATTTCAATAGCTCCAGTATCTGAAGCTGGAACAATACCAACTAAATAATCGTCTGGTAACTCTAAAACTTCTTTTGATTTAACAATCACTTCATTTAATTTTGCTTTACCACTTTTAGCTCTATGGGATCTTCCTAAAACAGCATCTTTTAAAGCATCAAGTTTCCATCCAGGTCTCTTGGAGCAGGGTCCTGATGAAAAGAATGGATGAATTGGTTTAATAGTGGGTTTTTGCATAATTTATATTTCTCCTATGAATTTTTATACTTATTCAATTATTTTATAAAAAAATAGCCCATCAAGGGGTTTTGGTTCAAACCAAGTAGCTTTGGGAGGCATAAATTTTAAGTTTTTCGAATACTCTATTATTAAATCCATACTAACTGGTCTCATTAAAGTAGATAGGTCTGTTATACCTGTATCGACTTGATTAATCAAATAATCTGTACCTAGTGTAGGTGGGACGAATTCTACTCTTTGGTCATTTGTTTCGTCATAAATATTTAAAATTTCTTTTAATACAAATTCGCTAAAATCTATACAGTCTGCACCATTTGTAGAGAAGTCATTTTTCAAATCTAATTTTAAGAATTTATCTTGAAAGTATATAACAAAAAAACGATCAATTTTCTCATGATATTTTAGCTCTTCAACATAAAAAAAATTTTTAAGATTTGTTAAGAACGAATCTTTGTTGTAGTCTTCTGGAAATTTAATACTTCTATTGTAAGCCAAATTTAAACATTTCGATTTTGGAAAAACAATTGATAAAAATTTTGTATCTTTGTCTACGTCTAATTGTGCAAATCCCTCTATTCTGTGATGACCATCTGCAACAAAAAGTTCCTTAAAATTTATACCAGTAAAGTCAGTATTAGTTTTGTATATAGAGTGGGTATACTTACCTGATTTAAATTTTATGATTGGTTTTTTATCGTGATGGATATCAAGATTTAAATCTATATTTTTGTCATCATAAAAAAGATATATAGGGCTTAATTGGAATTTAACTTTTGATAACTGATCAGCTCTTTCTTTGCCCTTACTAACTAAGATTTTTTCGTGAGGTTTTATATTTCTATTAATATAGTCTTGTATATTTAATAAAGAAATTAGTCCTGTCTGTGAATGTGTCTCAGAGTCAATTCTATATAAAAAATATTCATTGTCTGATTTATAAATAATTTCTTCATTTATAAGTTTTTGATAATACTTTTTTGATAGATCAAAAAAATCTTCTTCTGAAAGTGTTTTATTAAAATAAATATCAGGTCTGAGTATTTGTAATAAATTAAGTTTATGGACCTGCTCAGATGTAAAATTATAATCTATAATATCTGTGCTTGGAGAAATAATTGATTGTAGATACTTATTGTTTAGTACATAAGTATTTGGTAATAATGGCTTCATTTATGAATAGGAAAAAAGCACCATATATTTTTGCTTTACTGATAGCTTTGATGTTCTTTTTTTATGGAATATTTTCAGTTTTAATTCACTAATCTTCTTCATTGTTAGAATTAGGTAAACTCTTCTCTTGATACCAAATTGATTTATCAGGAATATTTCCATCCCATAAATAGCTTTCATAATCAAATTTAGGCATACCCTTATCAGATCTTTCATAATGAAGTCCAAATTCTCTACAATATTCTGATAGTTGATCAGCATCGATTTCTATTATATTTATTCTTTCCCATTTTTTAGATGATGCAATCCATTTGAAGCCTTTTGATTTAAGCCAATCTTTGTGGTAGTAAGTCTCAGAACCTGATACTGAGAATGTAATATTTTCACTCATAAAGAACCTCTTGAAATAATTTGTACGGATAATATGTAAAAAAAGATAAATTTTCAAAAGAATTCTTTGAATTCACGAAAGAATTAAGATCTTCAGAATTATATAGGGTTTTATTTGACTCAATCAAAGCATCTTTTGATTTAATGGTTAAATCAGTATTTAGAATATTAATTTTTAACATTATTTTAACTGTTAATTGTTCATTTATGTCAATCTCACATTTAAAAAAATTTATTTTATTTGTAATTTTATCGATACTTTTATCTTTGACATGAATTGAAATTTTTTGATAACGATATTTATAGATAAGATAAAAGAGATCTGGGCACAGATCAAACAAAACATCTTTAGTATCTAAACTATTTTTAAAATCATTAGAATACTGGAAATTTTTTACATAAGTAATTGCATTTTGATTAGTAGACTCTTCATAAAGCTTTTTAAGATTTATTTCATTTATTAAAAAAAGATTATTTATTAATTTAGACTCGACTAATTCATTAAAATGCTCCAAGTCATTTGAACAACTAATAATTGGGTAATCAGTTATAACTTTGATATTATTTTTCAAACAAAGATAAATATACTCAAATTTAATGCCTGAAGGTAAAAAATTTAAAATAAAATCTACTTCTTTGTCGTAAATGAGATCTTCATACGAACCATAATATTTATAAAAATTGTGAGACTTACAAAATGCATGAGCGGCCTCAGTGTTTCTTGAGCTATTGGCATAAAGGTTAAGTGTATTAAATAATTTATTTTTTTTTATAAAGTCTATTGATTTTTGATCTGAGCTTAGTATAGCTAAATTGCTTTTCATTTATTTTTTATTATAATCCTTGGATGAAACAGGTTTTTTTAAGCTATCACGATATACACACAGATTGTATAAAATTAGCTAAATTAATAAAAAAAAAATATAAACCCCAAAAACTAATTTTGATTTCTAGAGGTGGACTTATACCAGGCTCTATAATAGCGAATTATTTAGGCATACAGGATATTGATGTAATTGCTCTTAAAACCTATGCTGATAGGAAAAAAAATTCAGATATAAAAATTTTTAAAAGAATAAAATCTGAAAAAAAGTTGGTTGTTATTGACGATTTAGTAGATAGCGGTGATACAGCTAAAATAGTCAAAGATATGATGCCAAATTCTAAGTTTGTAGTTTTGTATGCAAAAACCTCTGGAAAAAAACAAGCCGATCTTCATCTATATGATTTTAGTGATAAAGACTGGCTTGTTTTTCCTTGGGAACAGGATTAATTAAATATTATTTTTTCTTTGGTATTTATTGAGGTACCTCTCCATCTATACCCTGAACATAGAACATCATTCCAGCAAGCATCCCGTCATCAGCAACTTCGCCTTCTTTAACAACTAATTCTCCAGCTTGGTTGTATATTGGGCCTTCAAATGAATGAAGAGTTCCATTCTCAATAGCAGTCTCCATATTTTTTGCTTCTAAAATTAAATCTAAAGGTAAAAGTTTTGTGTTATAAGGTGACATTTCTACCATACCATCCTTGAAGCCTTGCCATGTATCCTCAGAACCCCAAGTGCCATCTACAACAGCTTGAGCCTTTGCAGCATAATAAGGGCCCCAAATATCTTCGATTGAAGTCATATGGGCATTAGGACAGAATGCTTCTTGATTTGAAGCTTGACCAAAAGCAAGTACTCCAGCTTTTTCAGCTGCTTGGCAAGGTGCATAAGAGTCGGTATGTTGAACAATTATATCTGCTCCTTGATTGATTAATGTATTGGCAGCATCTGCCTCCTTTCCTGGATCATACCAGGAGTAATTCCATATAATTTTAATTTTAACATCTGGATTTACTTTTGCAGCAGCTAAATAAAAGGCATTAATACCTCTTATTACTTCGGGTATTGGAAATGAAACTATATAACCTATTGTATTTGTCTTGGTCATTTTACCTGCGATATGACCAATTATAGTTCTACCCTCGTAAAATCTTGCAGAATATGTTGAGACATTATCCAATCTCTTAAAACCTGTTGCATGTTCAAATTTTACGTCTGGAAATTCTTCTGCTACCTCAAGAGTTTGGTCCATGTAGTTAAATGATGTTGTAAAAATCAAGTCATGACCAGAAGCGGCAAGTTTTCTTATAGCTCTTACAGCATCAGCATTTTCTGGGACATTTTCTATATAAGTTGTTGAAATGGAGTCACCTAAAGCATTTTCCATATAAATTCTGCCTTGATCATGCATATAAGTCCATCCATGATCTCCTGGAGGGCCTATGTATATAAAACCAATTTTCTTTTGATCAGCGTGAAGAGCAGATACAGAAATTATGGTAAAAAATGAGAGAATAGTTAGTATTTTTCTTATCATATTTAAAATCCTATCTTTAAAAATTAATATTTTTTATTATAAAACTATTTTCAGTAATAAATAATGAATCTAGTTAATAATAAATATGTGATTAATTTATAACAAAAAGGAAATAGATGCCCTTCATATGAAAAAAAATAAGTGGATAACCTATTGATTTTTTTCAAAAGTTATATTCAGTGAAGCTGGGGCACTTAACTTAAGTCTTAATTTATTGGATGATATAAAAACTAACACAATAATTGTAGCTAAGTATGGCATCATATTAAAAAATTGCCCCGGTAATTTGACGCCAATAGCTTGAAGGTTCATTTGCATTATAGCTACTCCACCGAAAATATAGGCACCAACTAAAAGCCTCCAAGGTTTCCAAGTAGCAAAAACAACCAATGCTAAAGCTATCCATCCCCTGCCAGCTGTCATACCCTCTTGCCACATAGGTGCGTAACAAATAGAAATATAGAAACCTGCAAGAGAGCTCATTACACCTCCAAATATGATAGTCATGTATCTAGTTTTTATTACATTATAACCAAGAGAATAGGCAGAATTATGGTTTTCTCCAACTGCTCTGACAATCAGACCCGATTTAGTTTTAGATAAAAAATAACTCACCATAAACACTAATAAGAATGAAATAACTATAAAGTAATATGGGTTTAATCCTTCAATAGGAGTTCCACTAAATTTTTTTCCTAGCATTGCACTTAAACCAATGCCAAATATTGTTAAGGCTAGACCGGTTGCTATTTGATTAGTCATCAAATTTAGAACAAGAAAAGCAAATATACCTGAAAGAATAACACCAGATATAATAGAAAAAAATAAAGAATAAAAATAATTACCTGTTAAAACTAAAGTTATAAAACCAGTAACAGCGCCTACTAACATTAAGCCTTCAAGTCCAAGATTAAGAACTCCACTTTTTTCAGTGACTAATTCTCCAATTCCAGCAAATACAAGAGGTGTAGTTGAAATTAAAACTATATTCAAAATACCAACAAGCAGATCTATATTCATGATATGGACACTTTATATTTGTTAAGAAAGTCTGTGCCTAATAAAAAAAATAAAACTAAGCCCTGAAAAACAAATCCCACAGCTGAGGGTATTTTTAAAAATAGTTGGGCATCTTCGGCTCCCAAATAAGTTAAAGCAATCAATAATGATGACAAAATTATTCCAATAGGATTTAATCTTCCCAAAAAAGCTACAATGATTGCAGTAAAACCATAGTTCGGAGAAATATCTCTGTATAACAATCCTATTGGTCCAGAGACTTCAAATAACCCAGCTAATCCTGCACAGGCGCCACTAATTATGAAAGTATAAAAAATTAAATTTTTATATTTAAAGCCTGCATATTGAGATGCTTTTGAGCTGAAGCCAGAGACTCTTAACTTAAAGCCAAATAAAGTTTTGTTATAAACAATATAAGAGATGAAACAAATTATGATAGCAAAATACAAACCAATGTGAATTCGAAGACCATCAAATAACACCGGTAGTCTTCCAGCATCAGGGAATGGCATTGATTTTGGGAGACCATATCCAGCTGGGTCTTTCCAAGGACCTACAACAAAATAATCGAGTATAAAAAGTGCAACATAAGTCAGCATCAAACTAGTTAAAATCTCATTAGTATTAAATTTTGTTTTTAAAAGAGCTGGTATCGTAGCCCAAAAAGCACCTCCGATAGCTCCAAATAAAATCATCAAAGGAAGTAAAAAAATACTTGTAGAATCATTAAATAAAAGTCCTATACCTCCTCCAAAGATAGCTCCCATTGTTAACTGCCCTTCAGCACCAATATTGTAAATATTATTTTTAAAACAATAAGACAGACCAAGAGCAATGATAGCGAGTGGAGTAGCCTTAACAAATAATTCTGATATGCCGTAAGAATTTGAAATAGGGCTTATAAAAAAGATTTTAAAAGACTCGAATGGACTTAAATCTAATATTAAAAAAATAAATGAGCCAAAAAATAGTGTTAAAAAAACTGCTACTAATGGGGATAAATAAAATATTAAATTAGAATAATCCTCTCTAAGTTTAATGTTAATCAAATAGACCACCCATATACTTACCTAATTTAGTGATATCTATGTTCTCGACATTTAAAGATTTTGATAGTGAACCCTCATATAAAACAGAAATATTATGACAAACTTCAAGGAGTTCATCCAAGTCATGGGAAATAATAATTATTGACACTCCTCTCTGTGACAATTCAATTAAAGACTTTTTAATAAAAGCCTCAGAACCAGCATCTATACCCCATGTTGGTTGAGATAAAATTAACAACTCAGGATTAGACATGATTTCTCTTCCAATTATAAATTTTTGCAGATTACCTCCTGATAGCTTACCAGCTTTGACATTAAATGAAGGAGTATCAACATTGAAATTTTTGATAACATCATTGGCGTAAGAATTAATTTTATCAAAATTAATAAAATCACCTTTTTTAAAATCACTTTTATGACTCATGCTTAGTAAAATATTTTCACTTAAAGACATTTCAGGAACTGCACTATGACCTAATCTCTGCTCAGTCACATAAGAAATAGATAAAGATTTTCTTTGAAATGTAGATAATTTATTGATGTTAATATTTTTAAAAATTATATCTCCTTTAAATTCAAAATCATTCTCATTTAATAAAATTTCCATTAACTCTTTTTGGCCATTACCTGCCACTCCAGCAATACCAAAAATTTGTCCTTTTTTTAAATTGAAATTAATTTTATTTAGATTAGTAGTAAATGGATCTTGAGAATATGAAGATAAATTATTTAAACTTAATACATTCTCTAAGTAATTAACATTATTTGTTTGTTTAGTTATAGATACTTTATACCCTAACATTTTATATCCCAAACTTTCAGGATCCTCATTTTTAGTATTTAAATTACTTACTACTTTTCCATTTCTCATAATTGTTACATGATCTGATATATTAATTATTTCTTCTAATTTATGAGATATAAAAATTACTGTTAAACCATCAGCTACTAATTTTTTTATTATTTTAAATAATTTATTAATCTCCTCTGGAGTTAATACAGAGGTAGGTTCATCCATTATTAATATTTTTGGATTGTTTAATAGAGATCTAACAATTTCTACAGATTGTCTTTGACCCACTGAAAGTGAACTTATAGGTGAATTTAGATTTAAATTAAAACCGTACTTGTTGCATATAGTTTCAGATTTTAAGTTTAGTTTACTTAACGATATTTTTTCACTCATACCTAGTATTAGATTTTCTGCAACTGTCAAAGACTCAAACAAACTAAAATGTTGGAACACCATATTTATACCTAAGCTTTGTGCCATATTTGGTGAATTAATTGTTGCTAAATCAGTATTGATTATTATTTGACCTTTATCTGGTTTAACGTGTCCGTACAATATTTTTACTAAAGTTGATTTACCAGCGCCATTTTCACCTAAAATAGCATGTATAGATTGCTTTATTATTTTAAAAGAAACGTTATTGTTGGCAACTACACCTGGATATTCTTTACAAATGTTCTGAAATTCGACTATTGTTTGCATAGATATTAATAGATTCTTTTTTTTAAAGATTAAATTGTTTTTTTTAATTTAGGGTAAGATTTATTTATAGATAAAGAGGCTCTGAGTCATAAGAAGACCAAAGATACCAAGTAACAATTGTTGAATAATTGCGCCATTTATAAGAATTATTAGAAAATTTTTTTAACTTAACATCATTATAAAATTTCTTATATGCATTTATAAAGCCAAGATCACCTAAGGGCATAATATCTGGTAAACCTAAATAAAAAATAGAAAACATTTCAGTGGTCCATCTACCTATTCCAAAGATTTGAGTTAAATCTTTATTAACCCTCTCAAAAGAGTTTTCATTTAATTTAATTTTAGATACCAAATGATAATTCTCTAAAAGAGAAATTAAACATTTCTTTTTATTATTACTTAAAGGTAATTTTTTTATCTTATTTTTGTTATTTGTAAAATTAGTAAAATTTATAGGACCAATAATATGCTTAGAATTTTTATAGATTGACATAGCTGCAGAAACAGAAATTTGTTGGGAACAAATAGATTTGAATAAAACATCAAATTTATTTTTATTAGTTTTTAGCTGATGATTTGGATTATAATATTTTTCAAATACTGGATCACATTTTAATAAATGGTTACAACCTTTTTTCCAGTAATCCATTAATCAATTAAAGATTTGACTAAACTAGAGGTGTCATAGTTTTTATATACTGTACTTTGTAATTTTTTATATTTTTCATAAACACTCTTAGTAAGCTTAAGATTTAATTCTAATTTTTTTGCATGTTGCAGTACATATTTTAGATCTTTTGTCATTAGTTCTGTTGAAAAACCAAAGTCAAATTTATTTTTAACTATTGAAGGATACCTATTTGTAAATTGCCATGAACTTGCTGCTCCATTTTTCAACGCATTGAATATTTTATTTTGATCAAGTTTATTCTTTCTACTGAATTGAAATGCTTCTGATATTGAGTACAGAATACCACAAATTAAAATTTGGTTTGTAAATTTAGCTAATTGTCCTGAACCAAGTTTTCCCATATATGTACAATTATTTGAGTAAGCAGATATAATTTTTTTTGATTTATTCAAAACTAATTTATCACCACCAACCATTACTGATAGAGAGCCTTTTTTTGCTCCCTCCTCTCCGCCTGTAACTGGAGCATCAACGAATTTTAATTTTGGTTTGGATAATAATTTAGTAAGTAATTCTATTTGATTTAAAGATATCGTAGAGTGTTCAATAATAGCTGTATTTTTCTTATAATTATTCGTTTTTATAAATTTCTTATAAAATGAGTTTACAGCGTTGTCATCTTTTAAACAGCTAATTACAAAATCAAATTTTATATTATTAGTAAAATTATATTGAATACCAGAAAATTTTTTTTTCCATTTAGTCTCAATGATATTAGTTCTGTTATAAATATATAAGTTTATATTTTTTTGTTTAGATAAATAACCTGCCATATGGAAGCCCATTTTACCTAGACCAACAAATAGAACTCTATAAGTTGGCATAGAAAATAATCTTTTTTTCTAACTTGGAGTAATCAAATTCCATATCAGGTAAGTTAGTGCCAAAATTTAACAACTTTAAAAAACTCATTGCTGGAAATAAGTCCCATATTTTAGATCCATAGACTGTCAGAAAAGATCTTTCACCCTCTATGGCCTCAATTACATCGTAACCTATCGACCTTGATCTAATTTTTTCTGTGTAGGAAGAAATAATATCTTTAAAGTAAACTTTAGCATGATCACCCAAAAAACCGATTTGATTATTATATATTTGAGGTTTTATTAACTTATGGTTTTTAAATATAGACTGATTAAAGGTGTGGTAAAAAATATCAGCAATTGGATCATAAATAATTGCAAATTCACACTTAGTATTTTTTATAAAAGATAACATTATGGCTACTTTATTAATTCCATTAATAAAGTTTCTAGTTCCATCAATGGGGTCAACAGTTAAATATTCATCATCTTTAATTAATTCAGAATTACCCTCTTCAGAAATAATATTAGTGAAACCTATTTTTTTAAAATATTTAATTAATTCGTTCTCTATAATAACATCATAACTAGTAACTTTAGAGTTATCAATTTTAGTTGATACTTCATCCTCATTTAATCTACCTATCTTTGGAATAATTATATCACTTGCTATTTTCTTAAGACATGAGTGGGTATCCAAAAAAAAAGTATTATTAATAATCATTGATAATTTTTTCTAAAACATGGGAGTCTTTTTGTGAAACACTTAAAATTAAAATATCATTATTTAAGGGAATATGATCGTTATTTTTTAATTCCAATGTTTCATTTGTTAATGTGCAGACATGATTAATTACTTTTGACTTTTTAATATTTTCATAAATTTCATTTTTATATTTAATTTCATATATTACATATTCATCTTTCAAGATAGAATGGTATGACAAAAGAGAGCCTTTTGAAATTTTCTCTATAATTCTTGATGTGGTTAGCTCTCGGGGATTTATAATGACATCAATACCTAAATCATTTGCAAAAGAAGAGTAAGACTCATTATTAATAACTGAAATAACAGATTTTGAACCTCTTTTTTTTGCTATAATTGATAGTATGGTATTGATTTGATCATTATCTGTAACGGTAATAACAAGATCAGAATTATTTAATTTAATCTCTTCGTAAAGTGTTTGATCTAGTGCATCTCCATGGAAAATTGTCGTATTTTTAAGTATACCTGCCAAAAAATTACATCGCTCTTTATCTAATTCTAATATTTTTAGATTAATTTCCTGATCATCTTGTTCTATTAAAGTCGATAAATTTTGACCAATATTACCACCACCAACTATTAAAACATCTAATACGTAATCTTTAAAACCAAAAAATTTTATAAGTTTATTCAAATATTTTTTCTTTATTAGTAAATAAAGTTGGTCTGATATAGATATATTCTTAAATTCAAAATTTATCTTATCATCTTTACTATGACCTAAATAACACAAGTTATTAGTTTTAAAAAAAACTTTAATTTCCTCAAAAGTATGATTTTTAAATAAGTCAGAGGATTGCATTCCAATTAACAGATAATCTTGTGTAATAAGAGACTCACTAAAAAAAGCACCGGGTAAATGAATTTTTTCAAAAATATTATTAGAAACTTCCCATTCTGGAGAGATTATATGATCAAGAAAACTATTAGTCTCAATTAATAATGATTTGTTCTCATCTAGTATCAAATTTTGGTTTCTAACCCTTGCTATAGATTTATCAACATTTAAAAACTCTTTAGCAAATTTACTTGTGATGATATTTTTCTCATCACTACGTGTTACAGCGATAAAATAGTCAATTTCAGTATCAAAGTTTTTATAAAAGGATGGATTTAGGGGATCATCATAAATTGTTTTAATATCAAACCTTTCAGATAAATTTTTTAATTCATTGGCATCATCATCTAAAAGAAATACGTTTTTTCCTTGTTCGGATAATTTTTTTGCGAGATTTGCACCAACTATTCCTGATCCCAATATAAGTATATTCATTAATCTATTTTAATGTTGAGAGATTTAACCTTACGATATAAAGATACTCTATCTAGTCTAAGCATTTTTGCAGTTAAAGTCATATTAAAATTATTTATTTTTAATTTTTGGAGTAAATAATCCTTCTCAAATTTATCCTTTGCCTCTTTAAAATTAAGATCATATAAATCAGCATTTTTTGTAGAATTTTTCATTAAATCTTCGATGAATTCTTTAGAGACAAATAAATTATTGTCAGTCAATAGACTTATTGCATTTTCAGATAAATTCATAATCTCAAATATGTTTCCAGGCCAGCTATGGTTTAGTAATAATTGTTGAATATTCTCATCTATCTGAATACTATTTTCGAATTTCTTTAATGAAAAAATATTTAAATAATGTTTAAAAAGAGGAAAAATTTCATCTTTTCTAGTTATTAAAGGGCTTAATATAACTTTATAGTCAACATTATTAACAAAAGGGTCTTTCACATCAATCTTTTTACTATCAAAAATAATTGATGCATTTATTTTTTTACTTTTAACTAAATTTAAATAATTCAATAGTTCAATTTGATTAAAATTTTCGTAATCATTTAAATATATAGTAAAATAATTATGTAAAGAGCTTAACTTTAAAAGATCAGTCTCATTCAATAGATTTTCATTTAAATTAATAAAAGTATCAGGATTATTTGATGATAAACGCATATGAATAGTATTTGCAAGAAAGTTTTTACCAATACCATTAGGACCAGATATTAAAATTGAAGAATTATTTTTTACCCTATTTAGTGTTTTGAAAATATTCTCTATGTATTGTCCATAACCAATACTATCAATTTTTGAATGAAATGAAATTTTATTTCTATAATTATTTATAGTGACACGTTGTTTTAACTCAAGAAGATTTTTCTGAATAATATGTATAAGTTTTTTAGTCTCAAATGGTTTTTCTATAAAGTCGTTTGCTCCTGCCTTAACAGATTCAATTGCATTATCTATATTCGCATGACCACTAAAAGAAACAATCACAAGATTTTTATATTTATTTTTTAGGTATTCGATAATGTCAATGCCTTGTTTGGTGCTATTTTTTAGCCATAGATCAACTAAAACTACATCATAGTCGAAGATTCTTTGTTCTAGTTCAACAAATTCTTTATGAGAGTTAGCATATGTCACTTCATAACCTTGCTTTGATAGTATAAGAGAAATTTGTTTACAAATTTCTAATTCATCATCAATTACTAATATCTTTGTCATTAAAAACTATTTCAATTTTAAATCCGGAATAACTGTTGGTTGTTATATTCATCTTATGAGAGTTGTCAGTAATTATTTTATCTATTAACGATAAACCTAAACCAGTAGATTTTTTAGTTGAAAAATATGGCTTTTTTATGTCATCTATATTGCCATCATAACCTGGTCCATTATCAAAAAAAGTTAAAATTAAATTACTGTTAATTAATTTCAGTGTAATTTCGATTGCAGGATTACTTGTTGTATTAAGTGCTTCGATTGAGTTTTTAAAGAGATTGTTAAAAATAATATCTAAGTATGAATGGTCAAAGTGTACATATAGGTTGTCTTCAATGTTATAGTTAATAATAATTTGGTCATAATTTCTTTTATACTCGTCAATATAAACTAAACAAATCTCAGATAAATTTAATTTAGTGATATTAGCCTTAGGTAATCTAGCATATGTAGAAAATTCATTAACTAAATTTTGAATTAAAAAAATTTGTCTCTTAATAGAAGTAATTGAATTAATTAATTCTTCGTCTTCGAGTTGACTTTCAATAAATTCAGTAGATAAAAGCATAGGTGTTAAAGGATTTTTAATTTCATGAGAGATTTTTCTAGCTAGATCAGCAATTGCATTATTTTTTTCTGCAAATATTAAATCAGTGTAATCATTGAAAATAATTATCTGATCAAATAAAGAATTATTATCTATAAATATAGATTTAACAAAGAAGTACTTTTGAATATTTTCTAATTTTACCTCTAAGTTTATTTCATATGATTTTCTATAAAAATTATGATTTTTAAAATGATTTGATAGTAAACCAATAAAGTTTTGAAATGAGGAATGTTTTTCTGATCTAAATATCAAAGATGCAGAATTTTCAAAAATCATAGATTTATCATTTAAAACAAATATTCCATATGGTGAATTCTCGATAATATTATTTATAAAACTTAATTGGTCGTTTATGGTAGAGTTAACTTCTTCTAAATTATTTTTTTGATTTATTATAGTTTTACTCATTTCATGAAATGAGTTTGTTAAAACAGAGATGTCGTCTTTGTTATCTAATTTTTCAAAATTCGAATGCTGATATTTTCCTTTGCGAAGGTCTATGATTGAATTATTAAGGTCCCTTATGGGTTTAGCTAATCTAAAACTAAAGTTTGTTCCAATAATAATAAATATAAAAATTAAACTAGTTGAAAGAACTATATATATAGTAAAAAATGTAATTTGAATGTCTTTTTTGTTATTATCAAATGAATTGATAGCTTCATAGGACTGTATAATATTTTGATAATAATTTAATGTTTCTAAATCAATATTCTTTAATAATAATAAGTAGTTTGTGCTATTTAGATTTACTTTGGAAAAAAGTTGATCATTAGAAAAAAAAATAGTGATATCAGTTTCACTATTTGTACTAGCATCTCTCAAATTGTCATCAGACAGAAATATTTTTTTATCAGAAATATGCTCTATAAATTGATTACCATTATTATAATTGTAAACAGTAGTTATATTAAATCTTTGTATTATATCTCTGTCTATAAGTCTCTCAGCTAATACATAATTTCTGATAAATTTTGAGTCTGTAATTAGATCTTTTTCTGTTTGATCAATATATTTTTGGGCCAATTGATAAGAATTATTCACTGTCGATTTAAACGCAGGACCCAACCAAGTGCTTACTTCGATATTAAAGAAAATTGCTGATGCCATTAATATTATTCCACTAGGAATAACTGAAAAAAGTCCAAAAAAAAGAAAGAATTTATTAAAAAGTCTAAGACCTACTACCTCTCTATTTTTATATTTTAAGTAATTTATTAAAAATAAAGATAGGTATAAAAGAAGGATTAAGAGAAATACAAAATCTGCGATTAGGACATATTGAATTAATTCGGCGTTACGAACAATTTCATTTGATGAAATAAGTGAATATACAGTTAGAGCAAAAAGAGTTATAAAAATAGTTATTAATATAAAAGCGGAAAATTTATTAAAATAATTTGACATTAATTAACTCTAAAATACATTTCATTCTTCTAGCTGGTGGTGATAGTCTACGGTTCTCATCCAATACTAATAAGCTTTTAGCAAAATTTAAAAACAAAAATTTACTTACTCATAATATTGATTTTCTCAAAGAACTTAAATTTAAAAAAATAACCGTGGTCATTAATACAATAAAAAAGGCTAATATTAGTAATTTTAATGATTTAGAAATTATAAAAGGAGGAAAAACTAGATCAGAAAGTGTTAAAAATGCTTTAAACAAATCTAAATTTAAATCTAAATATGTTTTAATACATGATGCAGCTAGACCTTTAAATTCTCAAAAAATTATTAATAATATAATTAAAAATCTAATTGAAAAACAATACGACTGCGTAATCCCATTTAGTAAATGTTCTGATACGGTAGTAGTAAATCACGAAAACCTTGATAGAGAGAAAATTAAACTTATAAAAACTCCTCAAGGTTTTGTTAAAAATAAAATTATCTATTTACATAAAAGAAATAATAAAAATAAATTAACCGATGATAGTCAACTCTTTAGAAAAGAAAAAAATATGTATAAAATAAAATATTTATTACAAAACGAAATTAATTTAAAAATAACTTATAAAGATGAGTTAAGTTCATTAAATAAATTAATAAGAAATAATTTTTTAGCTGGAATTGGTTATGATATTCATAAAACCAAAAAAACTTTAAAAAATAATTTTGTCAAACTTGGAGGAGTTAAAATAAAATCAAAAATTAGAGTCATTTCTCACTCTGATGGAGATGTGGTACTCCATGCTATAACAGACTCAATACTGGGTGCGATGTCTCAACGAGACATAGGTACTTATTTTCCAAATACCAAAAGAAATTTAAATAGAAATTCAATAGATTTTTTGAATTATGCTTTAAAAAAAATGACTTTCAAGAAAATGCTAATTAATAATATTGATATAATGGTAGTTTCAGAAGAACCTAAAATTAATCCTCATTTTGAGATAATAATAAGCAGTTTATCAAAATTACTTAAAACAGATAAAATTAATATTACCATTAAAGCTACTACAAATGAAAAATCTGGACTAATTGGTAGTGGAGATTTTATTGCTTGTTGGTCCAATGTAACTCTTATAGCAAGTTAAATAGCTTTTTTGAGTTTTTCAAAATCTTCATCTGCATGATAACTCGATCTAGTCATTGGTGAGGATGAAATCATTTTAAAACCGATATTTAAACAGTAATTGTAGAGACTTTTGAATTCATCTGGAGAGTAGAACTTGTGTACTTTTTCATGATGGACAGAGGGCTGAAGATACTGTCCAATGGTAACAAAATCTATATTAGAATTTTTCATATCCTTTATAACCTCAATTATTTCTGAGTAATCTTCTCCCAATCCAATCATAATACCAGACTTAGTAAAAATTGTTTTATCAAATTCTTTCACCTCTCTTAATAATTTTAAACTCTCTAAGTAATTAGAGCCAGGTCTGATTTGTTTATAAATTCTAGGAACAGTTTCTAAATTATGATTAAAAACATCAGGTTTCACTTTTGCTATATCAATATAATTTCTATTTTTTCTTAAAAAATCTGGCGTGAGTATTTCTATACTTGTAGTATTTGAAAGTTCCCTTATGTATCTAATTGTATCGATAAAATGTTGAGCTCCACCGTCTGGTAAGTCATCTCTATCAACGCTCGTAACTACAACATGTTTTAGTCCTAATTTCAGAACAGATTTGGCAACATTTAATGGCTCCATGGGGTCAGGCGGCTCAGATGGTTTACCTGTTTTAACATTACAAAATGCACAAGCTCTTGTACAGGTATCTCCTAATATCATAAATGTAGCGTGCTTTTTTTCCCAGCATTCTCCAATATTTGGACATGCAGCTTCTTGACATACGGTAACCAAATTATGAGAATTAACTATATCTAGTGTTTCAAAATATTTTTTTGAAGTTGGGGCTTTAACTTTAAGCCAATTTGGTTTCTTAAGCGTGGTTGGATTAAATTTTTTGATTTTTTCTGGATGTCTAATCATGATTAAAAATGAAGGGGTTTTTCAAATGCAGACAAGACACTTTCATGAATAGACTCTGATAAGGTAGGATGGGCAAACACCGTGTTAATAAACTCATCTTCAGTTGATTCAGATGAAATTGCTAAACCAAATGTTGCTATCATTTCTGTTACATCTGGGCCAATAAGATGGGCACCCAAAACTTCTCCTGTCTCAGAATTAAAAAGTGTTTTAACAAAACCATATGAATTGGACATTGTTTGTGATTTACCATTTGCTAAAAAAGGAAAGTTACCTGATTTGTAAGGTGTATTATTTTCTTTTAGTTGTTGCTCCGTAAAACCAACTGTGGCTATTTGAGGTAGGCTATAAATACAGCCAGGTATATGATTTTCTTTTGGCTTATGTGTATCTTTTCCAGATGAAATATAACTAACACAGTTTATGGCATCATGCATAGCCTTATGAGCTAACCAAGGAGCACCAATTATATCACCAATTGCAAATAAACCATTTACATTGGTTTCATAGTTATGATTAGTGCCAATGTAACCTGTATTAGTTAAATTCAAATCAAGTGTGCTTATAAAATCTCTGTCTAAATTAGGTAAGACACCTACAGAGAGTATCAAAGCATCACAAACTACATTTTTATTATTATTTTTGAATGAGATAGATTTTTTTTCTTCAACTATATTCTCAATCTTTGCGTTTAATTCAAATTTAATACCTTTTTTCTCAAAAATTTTTTTTGCTTCATTAGAGATATCACTATCAAATTGAGGAAGAATTTTACCTTGAGATTCAAATACTATAACCTCTGATCCTAAAGCATTATAAATACTTGCAAACTCTATACCAATAGCACCTGATCCTATAATACATAGTTTTTTTGGAAGAAATTTAGGTATCATTGCTTCTTTGGAACTCCATATTAAGTCAGAAAATTTAATATCGCCTATTGTTCTGGGTTTACAGCCTGTGGCAATAATCATATTTTTTGAAATGATTTCATCAGAGGGTGTTTCAACATAAAATTCATTATCTATTTTTCTTGGATAAGCGCGGTGCTTATATATATCTATTTTATTTTTTTTCATTAATGAACTAACACCCTTAGATAAATTTTCTGATGCGGTTCTTGACATCTCAACAACTTTATTCAGGGCTATTTTGGTGAGGTCTTTTTTATCTAGTCCGAAGTGATTAGCCTCTTCCATGAATTCTGCAGAGTGAAGAAGAGATTTTGTTGGAATACATCCCCAATTGAGGCACACTCCTCCTAGTTTATCTTCTTCAAACAGGGCAACCTTCATTCCAAGTTGAGCAGCTTTTATAGCAGCGACGTATCCACCAGGGCCACCACCAACAATTGATAAATCATATTTATTTGTCATCTGATATAATTTCCATATTTTGTACTATACTTGATAAAAATTGAGAAGCTAGAACACCATCGACTGCTCTATGATCGCAAGATAATGTCAAATTTATAAAACTTCCTATTTCTATCTTCCCTTTGTCAACAAAAACATCCTCAAATATTTGTCCTACTGCAAGTATGTATGTTTGACCAGGCAGAATAATGGCATCAAAGCTTCGGATATTAAATGATCCCAAGTTAGATATACTTATTACGCCATCCGACAGATCAGAGGGAGAAAGTTTGTTATCTCTAGTTAAATTTATCTTATCATTAAGATTGGAGTTTATTTGTTTTAAAGTAAGGTCGTTAATTTTTTTTATTACGGGCATTTTTAAACCAAATTTAGAGTCAACTGCAATGCCTATATTATGATGATCGTTAATAAAAAATTCTCCATTGTCTTTGTATGTACAATTTGAGTCTGGAAATGCTTTAAATGCTTTAGATATAGCCTGCATTAAGATTGCATTTAGTGAATACTTATTTCCTTTTAGTTTTTGATCTTTCCTAAATTTTAATAGATTAGACATATGTACTCTGGTATTTAAATAGAAATGGGGAATATTATTTTTAGAATGAAGTGTTGCTTTTGCTATAGCCTGTCTTAACTTATTTATATTTAAATTATCTGACAACTGATTTGAGTCTATTACATCTCTTAGAATAATTCTGTTATGTGGTCCTGAGCCATTGATATTTGATAAATTCACTGATTTTTCAGTAGATATTTTTTTTGCAAGCGGAGATATAAATAATCTTAAAATACCATTATCCTGGTCTTTATTAACTACAAGGTCTTCAGAGTGTATTCTTCTTTTGTTAGGTTTTATTTTAGAAATATCTAAATTATTTTTTAATGCTAATTTTTTTGCAAGTGGTGTAATTAAAATATTATCAGATAATAAATTTTGATCATTTTCAGGGATTGGTATATTTTGAGTTTGTATTTTATTATTTGTATCTCTATTTTTTAAAAAATTATTTATATCCTCTTGAGTAAAAGATAAATCATCTGAAATTATAGCAACTAACTGATTAACATCGGCTGTTTCACCTTCCTTAGATAATATTTTAGCAACATATCCATCCTCTGGTGACTCATACTCCATGGTGGCTTTATCTGTTTCTACTTCAAATAAAACTTCGCCACTTAATATTGGGTCATTTTCTTTTTTTATCCATCTAACAATTTTTCCGTCCTCCATTGTGGGAGACAAGGAAGGTAAATTAACTTCAAATAACATTATTTTGTATAAGAAACTTTTTTTACAGCAGATGTGATTTCGTCAGTATTAGGTAGTGCCAATTTTTCTAAATTTTCAGCGTAAGGCATTGGGACATCTTTTCCACTAACTTTAATTATTTCTGAGTCAAGGTAATCAAAGCAATTTGATTGAATAAGGTAAGATAAGTGTGAACCAAAACTTGTATTGCCCCATCCATCCTCAACTATAACAACTCTATTTGTTTTCTTAACTGATTTGTAAATAAGATCTTCATCTAAAGGTTTAATAGATCTAAGGTCAATTATATCAGGTTTTATACCTAATTTTTCTATTGAAGGAAGAGCATTCAATATTCGTTGAACTGACATTGAAAAACCAATAATAGTTACGTCGCTACCCTCTTTTATTAGATTTGCTTTACCAATTGGAATCAAGAAATCGTTTTCTTCAGGTACATTACTTTTTTCTTTGTAGAGTAATTCATGCTCTAAAAAAACAACAGGATTAGGATTTCGAATTGATGATTTTAATAAACCCTTTGCATCCCTTGCATTTGATGGCGCAACAACTAACAAACCTGGTATATGAGAAAACCAAGAAATAAAACATTGACTATGTTGTGCGCCTACTCTAGCGGCCGCACCATTTGGGCCACGAAATACTATAGGCACATTAATCTCTCCGCCTGACATGTACAAAGACTTAGCGGCGGAGTTGACAATCTGATCAATTGCCTGCATTGAAAAATTAAAAGTCATAAACTCACAAATTGGCTTGAGTCCAGACATAGCTGCACCTATCGCAAGACCCGTAAAACCGTGCTCAGAGATAGGAGTGTCTAATACTCTTTTTGAACCAAACTTATCTAAAAGACCCTGGGTTACTTTATATGCACCATCATATTCAGCTACTTCTTCTCCTAAAAGAAAAACATCTTTATCTAAATTCATTTCTTCCTCAATAGCTTGATTCAAAGCCTCTCTCATTGTGATTTCTTTTTCAGACCAATTCTTTAATTCCATGCCATCTGATTGCTCTTTTAGAAGAGAACTCATAGAAATATTAATTTCTTTAATATTCTTTTCAGAGCCATTAGGAATCACAGGTGGAGCACTTTCAATAGTTTTTTCTATTTTTTCTTCAATTTCTTCACCCTCAACCGTCAGTAATGCTATCTCAGAGTTGACACTAATATTTTCAGAGCCCTCTTTTACTAATATTTTTTCAATTTTACCATCATCAGGAGACTCAAGTTCCATAGTGGCTTTATCAGTCTCTATTTCTGCTAAAATATCTCCTGAAAGTACTTCATCTCCCTCTTTAACTAACCATTTGACTATATTACCTGTTTCCATAGTTGGAGATAATGCCGGAAGTAATATTTTCATAAATAGACCTCAGTGAATAAATCTTTTATATCTGGGAGTGGTGACTCTAGTGAGAATTTTTCGACATCTTTAATTTGTCTCTTAATATTGCTCTCAATATCTTTAATAGTGTCTTCTTCAATTTTAAATTCTTTTAATAGAGTTTCTTTCATCATTAATACTGGGTCTATTTCCTTCATTTTATTTACTTCATCTTTGGTTCTATAAAGACCAGGATCTGACATTGAGTGGCCCCTAAACCTGTAAGTATCCATTTCAATGATATATGGTTTGGAGTTATTATTTATGTAATCTCTTGCTCTTATGGCCGCATCACTTACTGTAAAGAAGTTCATTCCGTCTACCTTTTCACCTTCAATATCGAATACAGTAGCTCTTTCAAAGAGGTCGTTTCCTGCTGCTGATCTGCCTATAGATGTTCCCATTCCATATTTATTATTTTCAATAATAAACAAGACGGGTAGCTGCCAAAGTGATGCCAAATTAAAAGCTTCAAATACTTGACCATTACTCATTGCACCATCACCAAGATAAACTCTAGAAATTTTTTTTTCATTTCTGTATTTATGAGCAAAGCCTATACCAACGCCTAAAGGAACTTGAGCGCCTACTATACCGTGGCCACCATAAAATCTATTTGCTTTAGAGAACATATGCATTGATCCACCCTTACCTTTTGAAATTCCATCTTTTCTTCCAGTTAATTCTGACATAACTAATTTAGGGTCTACCCCACGGGCTAAAATATGTCCGTGATCCCTATATGCAGTAATAACAGTATCCTCAGAATTTATAGAGGAAAGGATGCCTATAACAACAGCCTCTTGACCAATATATAGATGACAAAACCCACCAATTTTACCAGCACCATATAATTGAGCAGCCTTTTCCTCAAATTTCCTTATTAAAAACATTTTTTCGTAAAACTTTAATAGCTGGTCGTTTGAGAAAGAATTAGAAGTTTTTTTATCCATATTAATCTAATTTAATAATTGTTTCACCTTCTTCAATACTGATATTTTTTTGATTTGCTAATTCATCAATATAGTCATCTTTGTTATTATAAAAAGAATTTAAATCGATATTAATATCTAACATTTTTTGATCGAGATTGGATTGATATTTTTCATACATTTTTTCCTCATATTGATAAATTAAAAAGTTACCGATATTAAACTTTCCATAAATTGTATGGTATAATAGGTAAATCAATACAAATACAAAAAAGAAATTTATTAAGCTACTAGCTTTTAAAAACTTCACTTAATTCACCAGCATAACCTTGAATTTTATCATTTTCTGATATTCTAAGTAACTGATTATATTTTGCAACTCTATCTGATCTAGCCAATGAGCCAGTTTTAATTAAAGGACAATGTGATGCAACAGCTAAATCAGCTATAAAAGAGTCTTCTGTCTCACCTGATCTATGAGACATTATAGATGCAAAATTGTTTTCTGTTGCCAATTTAATAGCCTCTAGAGTTTCTGTTACTGTACCAATTTGATTTAATTTTATTAAAATACTATTAGCCTGTTTCTCATCGATGCCAGTTTTTAATTTTTGTATATTTGTTACAAAAAGATCATCACCAACTAAACGTATTTTAGAACCTAGTTTACTTGTAATTTTCACCCAACCCTCATAATCTTCTTCATTAAGTGCGTCTTCAATTGAAAATATAGGATATTTATCACATATATTTTCATAAACACTGATCATTTCTTCTGTTGAATAAGAGTTACCCTCAAAGTTATATTTTCCATTTGAATAAAATTCACTAGAGGCTGCATCTAATGAGATTTTAAAGTGATCATTTAGTTTATAACCTGCTTTTGAAATTGAGTAACATATTAGGTCTAGTACATCTAGATGAGATTTTAAATTAGGAGCAAATCCTCCTTCGTCACCAATATTAGTATTAAGAGAACGAGATTTTAATTCTTTCTTTATATTTTTAATTACAGAGTGTGTGGAAGATAAAGCTTCAGTTAATGATTTAAATCCTATTGGTAAAATCATAAACTCTTGAAAATCAACTTCATTATCCGCATGTTGACCACCGTTAATTACGTTAAGCATTGGTACTGGGATAGTTAAATTTTCAGTACCTTGAGATAAGAATATGAATCCAAAATTTGAGTAAGACCATGCCCTATAGTAGGCAAGGCTTAAAGACAAAATAGCATTCGCGCCAAATTTAGATTTATTTTCTGTTCCGTCTAAATCTATCAAAAATTTATCAAAATCTTTAAAACCATTGAAAGACTTTTCTATAATTATTGGTTTAATTAATTCATTAACATTAGTTACAGCTTTAAGTACACCTTTACCACTCATTCTATTAGAGTCTAAATCTCTTAGCTCTAAAGCCTCGAATTTTCCAGTTGAAGCACCTGATGGAACCATTCCTCGAAAAGGAAATGGAATATTTTCAAAGATTAATTCACATTCAACAGTTGGGTTTCCCCTACTATCAAAAATTTCTCTTGCTGTTATGTTTTTAAGTTTCATCTATTTTGCCGCCTTGTTTATTTTATTAATAGTATTTAAAAGTTTTGGCATTTTATGTAAATAAATCATATTAGGGCCATCACTTAATGCTTTTTCTGGGTTTGGGTGTGTTTCAATAAAGAAACCTGCTATTCTCAACGAAGAAGCAGCTTTAGATAGAGGAACTACATACTCTCTAGCACCTCCACTTTTTTTTCCCATTCCACCTGGAAGTTGTACGCTATGAGTTGAGTCAAAAATAATTGGATATCCAAATTCTTTCATAAAATGAATACCTTTAAAATCATTTATTAAGTAATTGTATCCAAATGAATTTCCTCTTTCAGTAATAAGTATTTTTTTATTATTTTCATTTTCAATTTTTATAATGATATTTGAAACTTCTTTATGAGATAAGAATTGTCCCTTTTTAACATTTACAATCTTTTTTGTTTGTGCGGCAGATTTTATCAAGTCGGTTTGTCTGCACAAGAATGCTGGAATCTGTATAACATCTAAAAGTTCAGCTAACTTGTCTATTTGGGAGGTCTCGTGTACATCTGATGTAATAGAAATTTGAAGATCATTTTTAAGATTTTTTAAAATATCTAATGATTTATCGAAAGAAATTTTATTTCTAATTGTTTGGTCAGAACTTCTATTAGCTTTATCAAAACTACATTTAAATATTAAATTAAACTTTTCTTTATTTGCATATTTAATTAGAGACTTTGCAACTTGTCTGACTAACTTTTCATTTTCTAATAGACATGGGCCAGATATTAATGTGAGTCTATCAGTATCATTTTTAATTAACTGTTTAGATAAAAAAACTGATTTAGGCATTTTTATTAATTAAACTATTTTTGATAAAAGAGAAGAAAATTGGATGAGGCTTAAATGGTTTTGATTTTAGTTCAGGGTGAAACTGAACACCTAAAAACCATTTATGATTTTTATTTTCGATAATTTCCAATAGTTTTTTATCTTTAGAAAAACCTGAAAAAACCAAACCTTTTTTTTCAATAGAAGATCTATATTTAGGATTTACTTCATACCTATGTCTATGTCTTTCGTGAATTAATTTTTTTTTATAAACTTTTGATGCTAAAGATTTCTCTTTTATATAACAGGGATATGAACCTAATCTCATTGTAGCTCCTAAATCATTCTCTTTGGTCCTTTTAACTTTTTGATTTTTTTTACTCCATTCAGTCATTAAGGATATGACATTATTTTTGTGTTTACCAAATTCAGAACTTCCAGAATTTTTCATTTTTAATACATTTTTGGTAAATTCAATGATAGATAATTGCATACCTAAACAAATACCCAAGAAAGGAATTTGATTTACTCTAGCATGCCTAATAGCCTCTATTTTTCCACTTATACCTCTATTTCCAAAACCTCCTGGTATCAAAATACCTGCAGCCTTACTAAGTAACTCTCCAACATTTTTTTTGTTTATTGTTTCAGAGTCAATCCATTTTATTTTAACATTTGCTTTATTATGAACACCGGCATGATAGATAGCCTCATAGAGTGATTTATAACTATCTTTTAAATGAACATATTTTCCAATAATAAATATATTTAGTTCCTCCTTAGCCCTTGATTCTAACACTTCAAAATTTGTCCATTTTGAAAGGTCTTTTTTCTTTGTAGATTTTATATTTAAACTTTTAATAACTAGGTCATCTAATTTAGATTTAGATAATAGAGAAGGAACTTGATAAATGCTTCCCACATCATAAGATGGTATCACCGCATTTGTAGGTACGTTACAGAACAAACTAATTTTTTGAATTTCTTCATACTTTATTTTTTTATTACTTCTACATACTATTATATCAGGCTGAATACCTGCATTTAAAAGTTCTTTTACTGAATGTTGAGTTGGTTTAGTTTTAATTTCACCTGATGTCTGTATATAAGGAAGCAAAGTTAAATGTATAAGAAGCGTTTCGAGTTGTCTTTCGTTTTTAAATTGTCTAATGGCTTCTAAAAAAGGAAGGCTTTCAATATCTCCAACAGTACCTCCAATTTCACAAATAATAACGTCATCTTTATTAGTTGATTTTTTTATTGTATTTTTAATTTCTTCGGTGACATGAGGAATAACTTGCACTGTTGAGCCTAAATATTCACCCTTTCTTTCTTTAGATAAAATAATTGAGTATATTTTACCTGAAGATATTGAATCATTTTTTGAACATTTTATGTCTGTAAATCTTTCATAGTGACCTAGATCTAAATCAGTCTCATAACCATCATCTGTTACATAAACCTCACCATGTTGATATGGGCTCATTGTTCCTGGGTCAACATTTAGATAAGGATCTAATTTTCGAATTTTGAGTTTTATACCTCTAGATCTTAGAAGAGAGGCTAATGAAGCAGTGACTATTCCCTTACCAAGTGATGATACCACACCTCCGGTAACGAAAATTAATTTCACTGATTAGGCACTTCTGGAATCATTTCCTCTATAGACTCATCTAAGATAATTTCTTCCTGAATAGTCTCTAAATCAGTTGAAGAAGAATATTGTTTTGTAATAATTGCACCCATAAACAAACACCAAAACAAAAAACCAAAACCTAAAACATAAGTTATTTTTGTCATACCTGAAAATGAAGATTTGTTTGCTGTCATACCGCCAGTAAGAGAAGTTTGAGTACCCAAACCAAGACTGCCGCCTTCAGTTTTTTGAAATAATATTATTAGAATTAGAACTATTCCAATAACCGCACTTATAATTAGAAAAAGATTTATCATAATGTCATTTAAAATATTTAATAAAGGGAGGTTTTGTAGAAGCCGAGCCTACCAAAACTCCGTTTAAATTTTGTAAACTTAAAATATCTTTAATATTTGATAAATTTACCGAACCACCATATAAAATATTTATTTTTTTAAAAGAATAATTTTTCAATATTTTTGATAAAAATCCCAAAATATCCTCAATTTCTGATAATTTGGGCGTTAATCCAGTACCAATTGACCATAATGGCTCATAAGCTAAGACGACTTCTTCGTAATTATTAGATTTTTTAAATATTTTATTAATTTGTTTTTTTAAAAAAACTTTAGTTTTTTTTGATTTATAAATCTTTATCGGTTCTCCAATACATACAATGGGATTTATTTTATTAATTAAACAAAGGTCTGTTTTTTTTTGTACAATCAAATCCGTTTCACCAAAATTAGATCTGACTTCAGAGTGTCCAAGAATACAATACTTAATCTTGTTAGTTACTAGGTCTTCAATATCTATTGAGCCAGTACTAGCACCTTTACCATGCAAATCTATATTTTGTGCAGCATATATATTTTTTGAATATCTAGATTTAAGAGAGAGATTATAAAAGTTATTTGGACTACAAATAAGTTTGTACTTTTTTGTAGTTGGAAGATTTGATACAATTTTAGATAGGTTCATACTTTCGGTTATATTTAAATATGATTTCCAATTAAATATTATATATTTCATAAGGTTAACTGATATCAAAATACTGAGATAAATGAAAACTAAAAAATTAATTGTCATTATATTTAGTGCTGCACTAGGAATAAGTTTCTTGTTTATTGGATTTGGATCTTATGTTGGCAAGACATATGTACTAAAAGTAGGAAGTCAAAAGATTTCCTCTATTGAATTTTCTAGAGCATATGAGAACTATAAATCTGAAAATAACCTCTCTAACCTATCTGAACAAGAAGAGTTATTTTCAAAAGTACAATTTACAAATCAATATGTAAATGAATTAGTATTTATTAATTACTTAGATGAAAAAATTAGTATTAGTGATAATTCAAAAAAAGTTGTTTTAAGAAAATCATTAAATAATGATGAAATGTTCAGAAATTTAGATGAGGCATCTCTTCAGAATTACCTAAAAGAAATTGAAGGAAATATCTATATAGATTTATTTAATAATAGTCTTGATGCACAAACCCTGGTAAGTAATGAAATTAATCCAGAACTACTTATAGAAAAAGAATTGAACATCTACGAAATTAAAAAAGATAATAGTCTGATTGATTATCAACTAGAAGAAGAGTTTTACTCTGATAATGAGCTATATGAAATCACGATAAATGAGATAAATCTAAGAAATTATATACTAGAAGAAATTATAACCGACGCAATTATAGAGAATTATTATAATGAAAATATAACTACTTTTATTGAGCCTAAAAATTATACATATGAACAAATAATTTTAGAAAATAATACAAATGATGATTTTATAGAACTCAAAAAAAGTAATAATTCTCAATTTAAATTATTTGAAGACATTAATGAGAAATTAATTTTACCTCAAGTGCTTAATAATTTAAAAAAACTTAATGTAGGGGATGAAAGTGGAGGTATTAAGATTGGTGAAAAATTCTTTTATGTAAAACTTTTATCATTTAAAGATGAATATCAAGTAAATTTAAAAGACGCTTATGAAGGTATAATAAACACATTAACACAATTAGAGATTGAAAATTTTGAAATGACTGATGAAATAAAAAATATTGGTAGTTATAGTACAAATCAAATTTTTTTCTCTAATTCTTTTAATTTCTTAGAAAATATACCAGATCAATATAATTTTATTAACTTCAATCAATCATCTGGGGAAATTAAAAAAGATAATTTTTTATTTCAATTTAACGTAAAAAAATTATTTAAAGAAGATTTACCTATTGATATTAAAGAAAAATTTTTAATTTCATTTAGTAATTATAAAAAAAATATAGATACCTCTCATAGAGATGAATTATTAAATAAAACTGGTACCGTAAAAGTAAATTATTTTACTGACTCACTCACTATTAAGAATAATAATATTGAAGCAGAGGACTTGGAGAGAATTGTCATTATTAAAAACGATGAAAAGTTAAAAGTGGTATTAACAAATGAGGTTATATATTTAGATATAAATTCAATAGGATCTATAGACTCTTTAAATATTAAACAAAATATTGTCAATTTAATTTACTCAAATATCATAAAACATATAAAAAATAACATAGACATAGAAGTAGATAACGAACAACTTATTCAACTTTAATATGTACGTACACGGTAAAAAGGTTTTCTTAGATACTGAAAATACAATTACGATTTACAATAAGCTTGCTAAAAAATTTAAAGATGTCTCTATTTTAGAGTCTGTAATTGGAGGAGATAATAAAGGAAGATATTCAATTATTCTCTTCAATGTAAATCAAAATATAGAAATTTTTCATAATTATGCGTTAATTAATAATCGAAAGAAAATTATAAAATCACCTGATATCTTTATAAAGAATATTTATAAGAACTTAAAAATAAAAACATTATATGAACAAAATATACCACTCCCTGTCTTTATTGGTAATATTTGTTTTGATTTATGTAAATTTACACTTCCAAAATTAAGTTATGACCCTAGTAAAAATGAAATTGGAATTCCACTTGCACACTTTGTAAAACCAACAAATTTAATAATAATTGATAATGTTCTCAACGAAACTCATTTAATTGAGGTTTCAAATAATAAGAAAATTCCAACTAAATCTTTAAAAACTTTAGAGAATTTACTCAAATCACCCTTTCATAAATTTAAGAAATTAAATGTTAAAAAATTAAAGAAGTTTAAAAATCATGTAAATAGAGAAGATTTTTTAAAAAGAGTAGATGAAATAAAATCAGATATTAAGGTGGGTGAAATATTTCAGGCTGTTCTATCTCAAAGATTTTCTAATGAATATTTAATTGATCCTTTCAATTTTTATAGAGCCTTAAGATCAATTAATCCCTCTCCTTATCTTGTTTTCTTAAACCTAAAAAACTATCAGATTATTTGCTCAAGTCCTGAAACTATGATCAAGGTAAAAAATAAAGAAATTACCTTAAGACCTATTGCAGGAACTAGAAGAAGAGGAAAAAATAAAATAGAAGATAATAATTTTAAAAATGAATTACTTAATGATAAAAAAGAATTAGCAGAGCATTTAATGTTAGTGGATTTAGGTAGAAATGATGTTGGTCAAATTTCAAAAAATAATACAGTAAAAGTAACTGAACAAAATATAATAGAATATTACTCTCATGTTATGCATATCGTTAGCAATGTAACAGGAGAATTAAAAAATAATTTAACACCAATTGATGTTCTTTTTGCAGGTTTACCTGCGGGGACAGTTTCAGGTGCCCCTAAAATAAGAGCTCTAGAAATATTAGAGATACACGAACTTATAAATAGAGAATTTTACTCTGGATCAGTCTGTTACATAGATGCTAATGGAGATATGGACAGTTGTATCAACCTGAGAACAGCAATGATTAAAAATAAAAAGATATATGCTCAAAGTGGTGCAGGAATAGTTTTTGATAGTATAGCTAAAAACGAACATAGCGAATGTATTAATAAAGCAAATGCTTTATTTGAAGCTTACAAATTGGCTCATCAAATATAATGATTACATTAATAGATAATTATGATAGCTTTACTTATAATCTTTATCACTGTCTGAGTAAGCACGATGATGTTTTAATTATTAAGAATGACTTAATATTAAAAAATATTGACAAAATAATTAACAGTAAGGGTGTTGTTATTTCTCCTGGACCCAGCAATCCATTTAATGCAGGTGAATGTCTAGATCTAGTACACCAAATTTACTCATTTATGCCAATATTAGGAGTGTGTTTAGGTCATCAGATACTGGGTGTTTATTTTGGAGCTAAAATAGATACTTTAAAAATACCCATGCATGGGAAAGTATCGAATATTAAAAAAATTAATGAATGTAAAATTTATAAAAATATTAATATGAATTTTCAAGCTACGAGATATCACTCTTTATATCTTAATAAAGATAATTTTCCTGAAAATTTGAAAATAACTAGTATTTCTGAAGATGATAAAAAAATAATGAGTTTTAGACATCAATTATTTTCTGTATTTGGTGTGCAGTATCATCCAGAAAGTATTGAAACTGTTATTGGTTCTAAAATTGTAGATAATTTTATGGAGTGTATATGAAATATAACATAGGCGATACAGTTACTAAGAAAAATATAAAAAATGTAATTAAATATTTGTTTCAAACAGATAATATAACTCATCAAGCAATAATCATTCATCAACTTAATAAATTAATTAATGATAGTAATATACTTTTGTCATTAAGAGATTACATATTTAAAAATTCAAATAAAATTAAGCAATATCCTAATTCTTTAGATACATGTGGAACAGGAGGAGACGGATTAAAAACGCTTAATATATCTACCACAGTTGCAATTTTATTATCATCTGTTGGAATACACATAGCAAAACATGGAAATCGGGCTGCAAGTTCGTTAAGTGGTTCCACAGATATTATCTCTGAATTAAAAATACCAAATGAGAGGCATTCAAAAAAAATTATAAAAAGAATTTCAAATGATAAATTTGTATATTTAAATGCGCCATTTTTTTATCCTAACTTAAGTAGAGTTGGAGAAGTTAGGAAGAAAATAGGCATGAAAACAATATTTAATTATATGGGTCCTACATTAAATCCATTAGGCGCAAAATTTCAAATATTAGGCACAATAGATAAAAGTTCTGCAGAAATTATGTCAAAAATATTATCAAAAATTAAAAATAAAAAATTTACTATTTTTTTCTCAGAGGATGGTTTAGATGAGATAAGTATATTTGCACCAACAAATTTTTATTTTAAAAAAGAAAAAAGTATTACAAAAAGAAAAATTTCACACATGACTTATAAAAAATACCTTACATCAAAATTAAATTTTAAAGATATCAAAGGTGGTTTACCATCTTACAATGCAAATAGATTAATTGAATTATTTCAGGGAAAAAAAGATAGTTACAGAGATATTACAATAATTAACTCTATTTATGCAATGCAAACAATTAAACCAGATTATCAGTTTGATAAGTGCTTTGAAATTTTAAGTAATTCTTTAGATAATTCCATAGCTTATAATCATTTAAATCAAATTAAGAAGTAATGAATATTTTAGATCAAATAGTTTTAGAAAAGAAAAAACATTCAAAATATTTAAGTCAAAAAATAATTAAAAGAAATATTTTAAAATCTACTAATTCAAATTCTTTTTTAAATTCTATAGCAAGTAATTTAAGTAAAAACAAAAATGCACTAATTGCAGAATTTAAGAGATACAGTCCATCTGTTAAAAGCTTTAATAAAGTTAGATATCTACAAGATGTTATTGAACAATATCATAAATCAAAATGCTGCTGCATATCAATTTTAACTGATAAAAATTTTGGTGGTAGTTTAAATGATATAAATGTTGCAAAAAAGATATCTAATAAACCAATTATAAGAAAAGATTTTATAATCAATGAAGCACAAGTATTTGAAACTAAAGAATTTGGCGCTGATGCAGTATTATTGATTGCAAAAATTTTATCAAAATCTGAAATTAAAAACTTATACAAACTAGCAAACAAAATTGGTTTGGATGTATTGATAGAAATTGAAAGTATAGTAGAGGCTAAGAAGATTAGAGATATAGACGCCAAATTAATTGGAATAAATAATAGAAATTTGAAAGAACAAAAGATTGATATTAACAAATCAATTAGATTATCTAAAGTATTGAATAATAAAATAATAATTAGTGAGAGTGGGATTACTGTATCGAATATTAAGAAAATAAAAAATAATAGTGGGATATCATCTTTTTTAATTGGTGGAAGTATTTTAAATAGTGAAGATAAAGTTAAATATATAAATAAATTATATAAAGCTTAATGAGTTTATCGCACTTTAATAAAAAAAATAAAAATATTGAAATGGTTGATATTTCAAAAAAAAATAAAACCAAAAGATATGCAGAAGCTCATTCTAGGTTAAAAATTGATAAAAAACTTTTTCTTCTTCTTCAAAATGATAGAGAATTACAAAATAACTTATATCATACAGCTAAAATAGCAGGAGTTTATGCTGCTAAAAATACATCCCAACAAATTCCATTAACGCATAATATACCAATAGAATATGTGTCTTTAACATTTGATTTGAAGAAAAATGAATACATTTTGTTAAAGAGTATTGTTAAATCAAATTATTCTACAGGATTAGAAATAGAGGCATTAAATAGCGTTTCTTGTGCATCTATTACAATTTTTGATATGCTAAAATCTTATAAAAAAAAAATTACTATTGAAAAAATAGAAATTGTAAAAAAAAGAGGAGGTAAAAATAATATTGGATGATATTTTTAAAACAATAAAATTAATTTCAAATTATCTTCCAAAAAAAAAATTATTAACTATTTATACAAAAGATTTAATAAGTAATAATTTTATACAATCAGATATTAAAATTCAAAATAATATACCACCATATAATCAATCATCAATGGACGGTATAGCTGTAGCAAATATTAGTGAAAAATTTAAAATAGTTGGAAGATCAAAGTTAAATAGTTTTAATAATATTAAAGTTAATAACGATGAGTGTTTAATAGTTAAAACAGGTTCATTAATACCAAATAATATCAAATACATTATTCCTCAAGAACAAATATTTATTCATAATAATTTTGCTTTTGTAATTAACTTTAACAAAAAAAATAAATTTATTAGAAAAAAAGGTCATATTTTTAAGAAAGGTGATATAATTAATCTTCAAAATAAATATTTATCTTTAAAAGAGTTAAGTAGTCTAAAAAGTCTAAAAGAGACTAAACTTAAAATATTAAAACCTTTAAAATTTAAAATAATATCTACTGGTAGTGAATTTACTAAAAAACATTTTATTTTCCCTACTAATGGTTTTTATTTAAATAATTTTTTATTAATAAATAATCAAATAGTTGAAAAGAATATTCATTTAAGAGATGACCAAAAATTACTACAAAAAGAAATTAATAATTCAAAATCAGATATTACAATAATTATTGGAGGTACTGGTAAAAGTAAAGATGATATAGATTTTAACAATTTTAATTTAATTGTAGATGGTCTCGACTTAAAACCAGGAAGACCATTTAAATTGTTCATAAAACAAAATAGAATTTATTTATTTTTCCCTGGTAATCCCTGCTCATCGTTCGTATTAACCAACATAATTATAAAATCTTTAATTGAAATTTATAACTTTGACAAATCTACTATTAACCATGAGATAATAGATATTAAAAAAATTAAATTTAATTTCAAAACCTATAAAAGAAAATCATTTTTATTTGGATTTAGAGATAATAAAAATATTAAAATATTTAATAATCAAGAGAGTTCTAATTTAAAAAATATTTTAAATGCAAATTGTCTAATTTATTATGATAGAACTACTAAATTAAGACTGTATCAGGTTAATGACTAAAAACGCAAAAAAGTTATTGGAATTTTTAAGAAAATACATTGAAAAAAATAAGATATCTCCAAACTATGAAGAGATGAAAGAACATATGGGTCTAAAATCAAAATCATCTATATATCAATATTTAGAATACTTAGAGGAATTAGGTCATATCAAAAAAGACAAATTAAAATCAAGATCTATAGAATTAAATAGTGTAATACCATTCTATAATGAAATCTCTGCTGGTAAGCCAATAGATGTTCTAAATGATCAAATAGAGTATATTGATGTTAATAATTTTATAAAATCTGATAAAGCCAACTGTATTGCTTGTAAGGTACATGGAAATTCAATGGAGTCGTATGGTATTTTTGAAGATGATATAATTATAGTAGAAAGAGTTACAAATTATAATTCAAATGATATACACGCAGTTCAAATAGATGATAGTGAGATAACCCTTAAAAAGATTAAACTAATCAAAGATGAAGTTGAGATATTTGGCGATCATAAAAATTTTTCTTCAGTCAGATATAAAAAAGACAGAGTTAAAATATTAGGCAAAATGATTAATTTAGTCAGAAAATATTAATGATAATAACAAGGTTTGCCCCCTCACCTACTGGAAATTTTCATATGGGTAGTTTAAGAACCGCAATTTATAATTATTTATATGCTAAAAAAAACAAAGGAAAATTTTTGTTAAGAATTGAGGACACTGATAAAGAGAGATCAAATAAAATTTATGAAGACGAAATCTTAAAAATATTTGATATCTTTAATCTTCAATATGACAATCTAATTTATCAATCAAAGAATTTAAGTATTCATCAAGAGTTTTTAGAGAAACTGGTATCTACTGATTTAGCTTATCAGTCAGAAGATGGACCTTATAAGTTTAGAGTAAATAAAGATAGTGATTATTTTAAGTATGAAGATTTAATACTAGGAGAGGTTAAAATACCCTCTAATACAATAGAAGATTTCTCGATAGCTAGGTCTGATAAAACTCCCACATTTATATTATCAAATTTAATAGATGATGATTTCGAAAATGTTACAAATGTAATTAGAGGTAATGATCATACCATTAATACAGTGAAGCAAAAAATGTTATCTAATGCTCTGAACTTCAAAGAAATACATTATGCACACATTCCACTTATACATGATATTAAAGGAAAAAAATTATCTAAAAGAGATAATATAACTAATGTTGAGGATTATTTAAATGATGGTTACTTAGCAACATCCATATTTAATTTTATTATCAAATTAGGTAATAATTTTAATGATATTGAATTCCTAAATATTGATGAGGCTGTTAAAAGTTTTAATTTATCAAAAACAACTTTATCACCTGCAAAATTTGATATTGAAAAGTTGAACTTTATTAATCAATATTATTTAAAAGAGTTATCTTTTTCAGATTTTAATAAATATTTAGAAAAAGATGTAAAAAATCAAGTATCTAGTTTTAAGTTAGAGCCCATATATAAAGATATCTTAGAGAGATGTCATAAATATACAGAAATTAATTTTGAGGTAGTCAAACTTTATGATTTTTTTAAAAAAAATTTAGTTCTTGAGATTGATAAGAATGAAAAAGATTTGATTAAAAAAATTCATACAATTATTAATAATTTGCATGATAATGATAATACTTTATCAATACTTGAGAAAAATGGCTTACCTTTGAAGAAAATTGGCAAAATAATAAGAAAAATTACAGTAAATTTTGAGTCTAAGATACCAATTGAAAAAATTTTTATATTCTTTGGTATTGAAAATATAAAAGAAAGACTATTATTATATATAAATGATTGATGAAAAAAGATTTAAATTAGTTGATACTAAAACTGGAAAAGAATATGAATTTGATGGTCTTAATGGCTCTATTGGACCAGATGTAATAAATATATCCTCCTTATACAAAAAGACAGGTCTGTTTACATACGATCCTGGATTTACTTCAACCGCTGCTTGTAATTCTAAAATTACATATATTGATGGTGAGAAAGGTATACTCCAATACAGAGGTTACCCAATCGAAGAACTTGCTAATAATAGCTCTCATTTAGAAGTTTGTTACTTACTTATGCATGGTGAACTACCCTCAGAGAGTGATAAAAATGAATTTGAAGAAATAATTAAAAACCATACTTTACTTAATGAACAAATAATTCAATTTTATAAAGGCTTTAGAAGAGATGCTCATCCAATGGCTATGATGATTGGAATTGTAGGTGCTCTATCGTCTTTTTATCATGACACTCTAAATATTGAAGATCCAGAACACAGGATGATAGCTTCACACAGAATACTGGCAAAAATGCCAACTATTGCTGCTATGGCATATAAATATTCTGTAGGACAACCTTTTGTTTATCCAGTAAACAAACTTAATTACGCAGATAATTTTTTACATATGTGCTTTGCAACACCAACCAAAGAATATGAAATAAACCCACTTTTTTCAAAAATAATGGACCAAATATTTATTCTTCATGCGGATCATGAACAAAATGCATCAACATCAACTGTGCGAACTGCAGGGTCTTCATTAGCAAACCCATATGCATGTTTATCGGCAGGTATTTCCTCACTTTGGGGTAAGTCTCATGGTGGAGCTAATGAAGCTGTTATAGATATGCTTGATGAGATAGTTTCAAATGAATTAGAGCCAAAAGACTTTATAGAAGAAGTAAAAAATAAAAAAAATAAAATTAGATTGATGGGTTTTGGGCATAGGGTATATAAAAGTTATGACCCTAGAGCAAAAGTATTAAAGAAGAGCACCGAAGATTTATTTAAAGATTTAAAAATTAAGTCTAAAGATCTTGAAATAGCAAAAGAAATTGAGGAATTAGCATTAAATGACCCCTATTTCCAAGAAAAAAATCTATATCCAAATGTAGATTTCTACTCAGGAATACTTCTAAAAGCTCTAGGTATACCTACCTCGATGTTCACTCCTATTTTTGCTGTTGGAAGAACAGTAGGATGGTTATCACAATGGAAAGAAATGATTGAAGATAATGAATTTAAAATTACAAGACCAAGACAACTATTTACAGGTGATAAAAATAGATCTTACAAAAAGGTTCCTGATAGAGAGAAAAAATCAATATTTAATTTATTATGGCTTAAGAAAACTTTTTTAAATAATCAATAATCACATTTGGACGAAAACTAGTAAAATTACTGTTTGCAAGACCACTTAACATATCGTTTCTGTAATTAATTAAAGTTTTTTTATCAGATCTTAAATTTTTAAAAAAAAGTAATAAGTTTTTTACATTAAAATCACTTTGAATATATTCTTTTATAATTTCTTTTTTATTAAAAATATTTACTAATGATAAAAAATTAGATCTTACAAAGAATTTAAAAATAAAATAATTTATGTAGTTTGCTTTATAAAAAATTATATGAGGAATATTTGAAAAACATAATTCTAAATGCACAGTACCTGAACATGCAAAAGCAAAGTCTAATTTAGAGATTTTCTGATAGTAAGTATCATCATTAATATGAAAGATTAGATTAGAATTATCTGTTAAAGTATTTTTAATGAAATCTTTAAATTCTTCTGTAATGAAAAAATTAAAAATAAGATCTTTTTGATCTTTAAGGTTATTAAGCAGTTTGTCTATAATATATATATTCTTGTATATCTCTTGACGTCTACTTCCTAAAAAAAAACCTATATTCTTCAAAGAGTCATCATAGTTATTAGAACGATGGGTCTTATTCATTATAGGATGTCCAATATATCGATAAAGTTTTGAATTATAGTAAGGTTGCTCAATCTTAAATATTGAAAAAATTCTATCGAAATTATCATTTATAAAATTTGCTTTTTTTGATTTCCATATAAAAACAGATGGACCTACAATTTGACAATATTTAATCTTGTTTGATTTAAATTTTTTTATGTAAAATTTTGAAAAATCAAATGAATCAATGAAAAAAATATGAGTAAATGAATAATCTATAATAGCTTCATTTATTTTACGTCTTAACTGAAAAAGATAATATAAATTTAATATTATATTTACAATTCCCATAATAGAATTAATTTTAATATTAGTAATATCAACAAAATCTTTGTAATTATTGTCCATTCCAAATGTGTATATTTGATTTTTATTAGTATTAAAAAAATTTTCATCAAGTAGCGTTTTAAGAATTTGCCTTCCAGATTGTTCAAGAGTAATAAATAAAACCTTCATCACATAACTATTAGTGAGATTTTATTAGTTTTAATTTGATTTAAGAATTTTTCTTTTTCTGAGATTAAAATATCACTCTTAAACAAACAAATAACTCTAAATTTATACTTAATTAATAATTTTAATGTTTGCGTACCTATTACAGGAAAATCAATTTCATCAATTTGATTAAGTTTCTTGGACTTTACAAAAATTAGATTATTAAATTTAGAACTAATTTTACCTATCCTAGTAATCATATCATTAGTTCCAAAAATATCCTCCATGGCTATTAACCTGTCACCGTTGAAAATAAATGATTGTCCCATATTCATTGAATATAATTTTCTTATAAAAAATCTTTTTTTTCTTAAATGGGTTACAATTTTTTTATTTTCTTTATGAACATATTCTTCACTGCTAGTAACAAGCATTTCTTTTAATAATTGTTTTTGTGAAAGCAGTGTTAACTTATTATTAAATAAATATTTCTTCAAAATTTTAGATTGGTCATTAATATTATTAAGAAATATATCCTTTGAGATTAAGAGTTTAGATTTTATTGATAATTTGATTTTATCAAGTGGTGGAAGATCTACATATCCAATAATAATTATTTTTTGTAAATTTTTAGATTTTATAAATAAAATAATCTCTTCTAAATTTATTATATTAAATTGCTTATAATTATTTTTAAACTTTTTTTTTAGAAATTTATTTTCATTAATAATAATTATTTGACCTAAAGAATTTTTAAAATTTAAATAATTAGCTACTTCATTTACAAATAATCCTGAGCCAGCTATTAAGCAAATATCATTTTTGGATGTGGCCAAGTTTTTCATTAAAAATTGATTTGTATTGTTGAAATATATTTTCTACTTTACCATTAGAAGAAAAATTAATTTTATTATAGCTAAAATTCTCATGTAAATTGTTAATTTTATTTAATTCTTCTTTACTAAAGTTGTTTCTTCTTATCCCAACTAAATTTAATCCTCGCAATTTTGCACGATTACCAATGGCTAAACTAAAAGGTAATACATTTTTATCTATTCCACTCATTCCTCCAATCATAGAATAGGAACCTATAGTTACAAACTGTATAACTGCAGATAAACCTCCTATCACAACATTATCAAGAATATTTACATGACCACCTAGTGTTACTTGGTTTACTAAAATATTATTATTATTTATTTTACAATCATGAGCTATATGAACACCTGTCATAAAAAGGTTATTATCTTTAATACTTGTTAACATTCCCCCGTCTTTAGTTCCTTTACTAATTGTAATATTTTCTCTGAATGTATTGGAGTTTCCGATTTCTAAAAAGCTTTCTTCTCCAGAGTACTTTAGATCTTGCGGTTCACATCCAATATTTGAAAAAGGATAAAAAATATTATTATTTCCTATAGTTGTATTTCCCGTAATGGAAATGTGAGATTTTAATTCTGTGCCTTCACCAATAGAGATATTTCCATCAATATTACAAAAAGGACCTATCTTTACATTATCACCTAATTTAACAGATTTACCTACCGTGCTACTTTTATGTATCAGGGACGTCATGTATCATCGCTGAAAAAATGCATTGTGCATGTATAACATTATTTACAAAGCATTTACCTTCAAATTTGTAAACATTCTTAACTTTGTTTAAGCGATTAACCTTTAAATCTAATACATCACCTGGTATTATTGGTCTTCTGAATTTACATTTATCAATAGTCATAAAAGATACGCCTGGATTTTTCATAGAGTCCCTGAGATGCATAGCCACTGTAAAGCATGCAGCTTGAACAATAGCTTCTATAACTAATACACCTGGCATAAGAGGCCTACCCGGAAAGTGTCCTTGAAAAAAAGGTTCATTTATAGTTACGCATTTCACAGCATGGGCAGAAATATCAGCTTCAAAATCGATAATTTTATCTATAAGTAAAAAAGGATACCTATGTGGTAAAATTTTTTGTATATCATTAATGTCCATTTTTTCTCTCTTTAATAATTTTCTTTTTCCATTCTTTTATATCAACGGCAGGAAAACCAGCAACAACAGAATTATCACTAATGTTCTTTGTTACTCCACTTTTTGCAGCAATTACAACATTTTGTCCAATATTTATGTGACCAGCAAAACCTACTTGTCCTCCCACAGTAACGTTATTACCAATGTTAACACTTCCTGATATTCCTGTCTGAGCTGCTATACAGGCATTATTACCGATATAGACATTGTGAGCAATATGCACAAGGTTATCTATCATTGAATTTTTACCTACATAAGTGTAATCAATTTTACCTCTATCTATTGTGCAAGATGAACCAATGTGAACATTATTGTCTATAATAACTATACCAATTTGGGGAGTTAAAAATGAAGCTCCTCTATTTTTAAAATCAAAACCAAAGCCTGTTGTACCTATAGATGAATTATCACAAATAATAACGTTATCATTTATTAAAGCATTTTTAACAACTACATTATTTTTAATAATACAATTTTTTCCTATTTTTACACCTCTACCAATAACACAGTTATTGGAAATTTTTGATGATTTATGAATGAAAGCATTCCTAGATATAAGAGAATTACCAATAAGGTCAAATTCATCGAAATAATCTATACTATCTTCATGAGAATAAATATAATTTATAATAATATTATATGACTCATTTAAATCTTTAACAAAAATTATATTTTTATATTTTGTATCCTCATATATGTTAATATTATTTGTTATTAAGATGATATTACTAAAATTTTTTTTATAAAGTTTTAAATTATTTCCTAAAAATAGGACTGAGTTTTCTCTTAAACTTGTAATAGAAGAAATATCTTTAATTTCAAAATTTGTAGAAATTCTTTTATTTAGAATTTTATTATTTAAAAGATTTTCAATATCATTAGATTTTATTTTGTTTCTAATAAAAAGAAATTCACTTCTATTGAATTTTAGCATGAATAATCAAAAAGAAGTTCCTATTGAAAAATTGAATACTCTAGTTGTATCTTCTGTATTTTTATCAACTGGGATTGCATATGAAAATGAAATAGGTCCTATAGCTGTTAAAATATCAAAAGAAATACCTACTGATGATCTTAATTCAAGGTCATTTTGCGTAGAGTAATCACTATCCCAAATTGAACCAATAGAATAGAATAGTTTAGTATTGATATTATCTTTTTCATCAAATAAAAAAGATCCACCCATACCTATGGTTGAGGTAAAGAATTTATTTCCACCAAGATAAATATTATCGGTCTTTGGTCCTACGCCTCTATAATCAAATCCTTTAAAATTTAAACCACCTAAACTAAAAACATTTAATGTTTTGAGTTTATTATCTAAGGAGTCTGAAATACCAATATCGTTTGATAAAAATATAAATCTATTAGAATTTTTGGATTTACGATACAGATCATTACTTATAATTAATTTGTAATAACTATCATCTGAAATATCTTTTGGAGAGTATTCAAAGTAAATTTTATTAAGTGAACCATTAGTTGGATACAGAAAGTCATTCGTTGAGTCATACTTGACAGATAAATCAATAGTATAAACATCAAAAGTTCCAATATTATCATTTATTGATGATGTACTTTTTGTTGGAGAATTTCTATTTGAATTATTGTAGCTAAAACCTGAGGATACACTAGTTTTTTCATCAATCTCTAGATTTAATTTATATGAAACACCTTGTTCCTCAGATTTAAAACCAAAAGAGCTTGTTAAATCTGTTTCAGTATTAAAAATTGAATATCTATTGTTTATTTTAGATGAAGCAATAGGATAGTGTATAAGTGAAATCTTAAATAAAGTATTCTCCTCATTAATCATAAATTCTGTATCAAGATTATTACCAGAGCCAAGAAGATTATTATCTTTAATACCTAAAGTTAGTCCTGCACCAACATCACCAGAAAAAGTACCAGCAGCCATTATCTGACCAGTTTTTTTATTTTCTTCAATATCAATAATAACATCAGCATTATCATTGTTTAACTTTTTTGAAATACTTATATTATTTATATATTTATATTTTAATAAATTTTTTTCAGTTATATCAATTGCGTTTTGGTTAAAATAATCACCAGGTTGAAAATTTAATTTAGATCTTATAGTTTTATCTTTAGTAATTTGATTTCCATAGATAGAAATGGAATTAATAATTTTAGGTTCAACCTTTTTTTCATAAATAATTAAATTATATATATTATTTTTTTTTTCTAAATTACTTTGATATATATAATTAAATTTATTAAATTTAATTAATAGATTATTAATTGAAGATAAAAAATTATTAATTAAATCCTTATCATAAAAATTATTATTTTTTTTAAGCTTTTTTATGAAAGTATTTTTTTTTTCAGAAATTTCATCTATAAAATTTGAGTCGTCAAAATTTAAAATAACATCATTGATAATTGTTCTATTACCCTCATCAATAAAAAAGGTTAAGTTATGAGAATTATTAGATATTTTGCTAATATCATAATTCACTTTGACATCAAAAAAACCTTTATTTTTGTAAAAGATAATAATTTTATTTTTATCAAACAGAAAATTATCTTCATTAAGATTAGAACCAGATGAAAAAATATTATAAAAACTTAGAGATTTCGCGTTTATTAATGATGATAAATATTTATCAGAATAAGAAAGATTACCAATAAAATTAATTATCTTAATTTTATTTTGTTCACCTTCATTGATTTTATAAATTAAATTAACTCTATCTTCTGAGAATTTCTCAGTACTAGCAATAACATTAACAAATTTGAAACCTTTTGATTTATATATATTTTTTATAAGATTTATATCATCATTGATATTTTCTTTATTAATGAACGTATTTTTTTTTGCATCTAAATTTTCCAAAATTAAATCATCTTTGATCCTAATATTTCCATTTATATAAATATTTTCTATTAGATTATTTTCCTCGATTGATAAATAGTAATAATAATCATCATCCGTTAGTGTAATATCATAAATAAGATCTGATTTATAAAAATCTTTAATAAGAATATTGATATCTGAGTCAGTAAAGTTTTCTTTATTTAAATCTATATTTGTCATAGTTTGTAAATCGTCAATATTCAATTTTGAAAGACCATCAATTTTTAAATTATTTGCATGTGAATTAAAAAATATAAAAAGTAAAAAAGTTAAAAATACTCTCTGTATTATATTAGTTTTAAAAATCATAATTTTTTTTTAAAAGTTTAATAAATTTCATCGTATCATTAAATGATATAAAGTTTGACTTAAATCTATTTTTTTTTAAATTATACATAATAAATTCAATAATATTATTATATTCAATTTTAGAATTTAAGTATTTTTTTTGTGCAATATTATTAAGAATCATAAAAGAGACTTGCTCAGAGTGAGATAATTTTTTCAAATAACTTAAGTATTTATAAATTTTGAATCTTTTATCGTCAAATTTTTCTAATTTTAATTTATTAGTGTCTAAAAAAATATTTTTGTTTGTAATATTTAAATTTGTATAAAATTTCTCTAATGGTTTTATTAATGTTATAAGCATATCATTATTAAAACAATTTATGTTAATTATGTTATCATTGTTAATGATGACACTATGTACATATGCTTCTGGAGATATTAGAAAATCAATTTTATTTAAATTAATTTTATAAATAATTGAAAGTTCATATATTTCTAAAATTTTATTAATAAAGTTAGATGAGTCGATAGAATTATTTACACCCATTTTCCATTTAGGATGTGATAAAACATTTTTTTTACTAACATTATTAAGATTTATATTTTTTTTAAAATAAAAAGGTCCACCTGAGGCAGTAATATATATTTTCTTTATATCCTCATTTTTGATATGCAAATTACATATTGAAAAGTGCTCAGAGTCTAAGGGTATTAATCTATTTTTAGATCTTGAAATTTTGTCAATCAATAAACTTCCCCCCGCGATGATCATTTCTTTGTTAGCAATGGCAATGATAGATTTTTTATTATTTTTTAAGAATATATCGGCAAATGATATTGACTCATATCCGTAGTCCAAAAAATATATAATATCTATTAAATTGGTGTTCAAGAAATTTTTAAAATTCTCACACTCAATTTTATTACTTAGTAAAAAAGAGTTTTTAATACTAAAATGATACTTTTGTAATTCTAATTTTTTTTTATTTTTAAAACCAGTTATTGCAAATACTTTTATTTTTTTTTTGTTACAAAATTTTAATAAAGATGTTCCAAGTTTACCTGTAGAACCAATAATTAAAATTCTAGGTGAATTTTTCATATATAAAAATTCATAATAATAATAAATATAAACATACTATCTAATCTATCTAATATTCCACCATGCCCACCTAATATACTTGAAAAATCTTTCAAATTATTAATTCTTTTAATAAATGAAAAAAAGATATCACCAAAAAATAAAGATATCGAAAGTAAAACTGATACAATAAAATGGTAATCAAATTGGTTAATAATAATAAAAGTTAGTATAAAGGACAACAAAGTACCTGACCAAGTCTTTTTAGGACTTATATTAGGAATTATAAGTGGACCTTTTAGCAATCTGCCAAAAATATATGCAAGAGTATCGTTATAAAATGCTATAAAAAAAATAAAATAAAATAGTTCTCTACTATATATTAATATTGCAAAAAAGTTTTGAATAAAAATTAAAGTAGCTATTAAAAAAAGTTTTTTTTTATAAAATTTAGGTTTGAATATAATTATAAAAGAAAAGATTATAAGTATAAGGTTAAAAGAATTTATTATACTATAATTAAAGTAAATAATTGGTAAGGTTAATAGATATATTACTAAAAAAAAGTAATCATAAGAATGGCTTAAAAAACCTGATTTATTTAATTCATATATTACTAATAAAGATAATATTATTAAAACTAAATAATCTAATTTAAAATAATATGCAAAGGTAAAAAATAATAATATTAAAAAACCAATACTTGTTCTGTTACTATCAATTACCAAATTTTCTATCTATTTTGTAAAATTGTTTAATGAAATTTTTAATATTTGATTTCTTTAAATCTGGCCAAAGAATATTTGTAAAAAAAAATTCTGTAAAAGAAACTTGATACAAAAAAAAATCACTTAAACGTTTGAAGCCACCTGTTCTGATTAACATATCAGGATCTGGTATAGATGATGATTTTAATGCATTTTTAAAAATCTTGTCATTTATATGAGTAGATTTATTTAAAATATTTGTAGCTGATAGAATATCATCTTTACCGCTGTAATTTAAATATATTATCAAATTATGTTTAAATTTAGAACTTTCCAAATTTTTAAGATCATTAACCAATTTTTTTGGGAGAATGTTAAGGTTTCCTTTAAATACTATATTAAAACTATTTTTATTTTTATCTATATTTCCTTCAAGAAATGCATAGAGTAACATTTTTATTATTTTAATAATAGACGATCCTCTTTTAAGATTATGCTTTGATAAGGCAAACGCAGAGACAAATCTGATATCATATTTCTCAAATACAAACTTTGTTAATTCTAATAATTTATTTGCACCACGTTTATATGAGTCGTATTTTGGTAAATTGTTTTTTTTTGACCATCTATGATTACCATCCATAATAAAGGAAATATGGTTTATTCTATTATTCAAAATTAAACTTTTAAAATTTCTTGCTCCTTAGAGCTAGTTATATTTTCTATATCCTTTATGGATTTATCAGTAATTTTTTGAATATCATCTTGAAATTTTTTACTTTCATCAATAGATATTGATTTTTCCTTTTCCAGATTTTTAATTTCATCAAGAAATTTCCTTCTAACATTTCTTATTGAGACTTTAAATTTTTCGGATGTCTCTGACACTATTTTTACTAACTCTTTTCTTCTCTCAGCTGATAATTCTGGAAATTTTAAAAGTATATTATTACCATCTGTTTGGGGGGTTACACCTAAATTTGAATCTAATATATTTTTTTCAATAATTTTAACTAATGACGAGTCCCAAATATTTATATTTAAAGTCATATTATCAAGGTTATTTATATTTGAGAGTTGCGTTAAAGGAGTCTTTGATCCGTAACTATCTACAATTATTGTTTTTAATATATCTGGAGAAACTCTCCCAGTTCTTATATTTTTTAGCTCAACTGAAAAAGCATTTATACTAAGTTTCATTTCTGAGTAACAATTATCTTTATTAAACATTATATTAATTTTCTTTAATAATTGAAAATGAGCCGTTGCCTTCAACTATATCCAAAATATTTGAGCTTTTTAAAATAGAAAATATTATTATTGGTAAAGATCTATCCTTTGCTAGACTTATTGCTGTTGCATCCATTACTTTTATATCTTTATTAAGATAATCTGAATAAGAAATCTCTGGTATTTTTTTTGCATCAGAATTATTAATGGGATCTTTATCATAAATTCCATCCACTTTTGTACCTTTGAGGATTACATCTGATTTCATTTCAGAAGCTCTCAATACAGCAGCAGTATCTGTTGAAAAAAAAGGATTACCTGTACCTGAAGCAAAAATTACAACTCTATTTTTATCTAGGTGATTAGATGCTTTATTTTTTATATATGGTTCAGCTACTCTATTAATACTTATAGCAGTCATGACTCTTGACTCTAGGCCAATTTTTTTAAGATTAGATTGCAAAGCTAAAGAATTTATAACTGTTCCTAACATTCCCATATAATCTGATGTAACTCTATCAACAACACCATTTGAAAAAGATGAACCTCTAATGAAATTTCCACCACCAAGTACTATAGAAATTTTTAAATTTTTTGATTGAAGTATTTTTATACTATTTGCAAGATCGTTTAGTATATCAAAATCAAATCCTTGCTCATTAGATCCTGCTAAAGACTCACCTGATATCTTTAGCATGATATTTTTGTACATATTATTAGATAGTATATAAATCCATTGAAGTAATGTTAAGGCTTATATTATTTCTCTTTGAGATTTCGCTTAAAAATGTACTCACACTCTTCTTTGGATCTGTAATTAATGCTTGTCCTAAAAGAGTATTTTCTTTTATGAATTTATTTAGTTTACCTTTAATAATCTGATCTTTTTTATCTTCTGGAACCTTAACCATTTGTTTCAAAATTATATCTTTTTCATCCTGTAAAATTTTTGGATTAATTGAATTTTCATCTATGCCAATTGGTTTCATTGCAGATATTTGCATTGAAATAACTTTTAATTCTTCGACTAATTTCAATGCTGACTCTTTATTGTCAGTTGATATTTCAACTACAGAACCAATTTTAGAACAATTAGAGTTATATTTATTATGAAGGTAACTAATGAAAATTGATTTTTCGGAATTATATTTTTTGTAAGAAACAACTTGGATATTTTCACCAATCTTTGAGATTAAATCTGTAAGGCAATCGCTGAAATTTTTATCGTTTATTTTTAAGTCAACTAAATTTTCATCATTTCCAAAATTGTTTATATTTTTATTTTCATGAATAGCTTTTGAGAGAGTTTTAGCAAAATCTAAGAAATCATCATTTTTTGCTACAAAATCTGTTTCGCATTTAATCTTACAAACAGTAAAATCTGTATTTGATTGATTATTATAGAATGAAACAACACCTTCGTTTGTTTCTCTATCTTGTTTCTTTTGCGCTTTTAGAATTCCTTTTTCTCTTAGCCATTTTACTGAAGCATTAATATCATTATTATTTTCAGATAATGCTTTTTTGCAATCAACAATTCCACTACCGGTAACATCTCTTAGTTTTTTTATTAGTTCCATACTACTCATTTTTAGTTATACTTTCTTCAGATGAAGTATCTACACTAGAAACTAATACTTTTTTAAAATTATCAAGAATAAATTGAACTGATTTAACGCCATCATCATTTGCAGGTATAGGGTAATCAATTAAGTCTGGGTCACAATTAGTGTCTACAACACCAATAATTGGTATACCTAATTTTTTTGCCTCTAAAACAGCAATATGTTCCCTATTAGTGTCAATGATAAAAATAACATCAGGGATTGATTTCATATCAACAATACCCCCCAAGGTTTTATCTAATCTAATTTTTTTCTTTTCAATATCTGATAATTCTTTTTTTGTAAATACTGTTTCATCAGAATTTAGGACGTTATCATAGTTATTAAGAGTACTGATAGAATTCTTAACAGTGTTCCAATTAGTAATCATACCTCCTAACCATCTAAAATTTACATAGTAGTTATTAGTTTCTTTTGCAATATTCTCAATTATTTCACTATGTTGTTTTTTTGTAGAAACAAACAAAAACTTCTTTTTATTCTTTGAAGATTCATAAGCAAATTTTAATGCATTTTCAATTAAGGGAAGAGATTTTCTTAAGTCTATTATGTGTGTACCGTTTTTTTCGCCATAAATATACTTATCCATTTTTGGATTCCATCTTTTTTTATTATGGCCAAAGTGAGAGCCATTCTTTAGAAGATCCTCTAGTGATATTTCAATGTTCATTTTACCTCCGGTTAAGCTTTAGTTAACAGAATGGAAACCATTAAGGCACCGGATGACTGTTAACCTGTTTTTTTTTGATGTTTTAAAGGATAAAAAGCAATAATCAAGTGTTAATTCAAAGAAATATTTAATATTTTGTTATCATTATGAACCCGAATATTATTGAAATTGGCTGTTTTGTCTAAATCCAAAAGCTCTTGGTAGGACAAGTAGCTGATTTGTTTTATTAAATCTTCATCTTCTACAATTAATAAATTTTCAATGTTAATATTATAAAAGTCATTTTTAATCACTGATTTAATCTTAGCTTTTATATATTTTGTATGTAAAGATCTAATATCAAAATTATCATTAAATAGTCTCAAATCAAAAAAACCACTTTCATTAATAACATTTAAAAGAATATATCTTTTACCATTCTTAGTTGTTTTGTATTGAGCCTTTACAACATAAAAATAAAAATCATCTAAAAATTCATGCTTGATATCAATTTTTTCCTTAAAAGAAGAATGATTCAGATTAGTCAATATTTTTGTTTGTTTTTTTTGAGAATAAAGAAATCCATAACTCTCAAATTCTGCTTTGATTTGGTCAATTACTGCATAGTCCTTTTTAAGAAAAAATTGTTTGTCTGAGATGTCATTAAATAAAGTTGCACTAGATTTCTTTTGAATAATATTTTCTACATTGGCAAATAGCTTCGAAATATCTAAATGAAGTGTATTTAAAGAATTTGATAATATAAGCTTTTCTATTTGTCTTTTGTTTAGAACTGATCTAGAAAGTCTATTATTAAAATCAGAAAGAGATTTAAATTTACCATTAGTATTTCTTTCATTAACTAATTCTTTCATGGACTCTTCACCTACTCCCTTTAATGCAGCTAATCCATAAATAATTTTGTTCTCTTGAACAGTAAATTTATAATCGGAATAATTTATATCAGGGGGTAATATTTTTAAATCTAACTCATTAATTTCATTTAGTATCACGAAAATCTTATCAGGATTATTTAATGAATTGTTTAAAAGTTCGCAATAAAACTCTTTTGGGAAATGTGCCTTTAAATAAGCAGTATAATAAGTAATAAATGCATAAGCAGCAGCATGGCTTTTATTAAAGCCATACTCTGCAAATTTCTCTATTAAAGAAAATAATTTTTCTGCGTCTTTGACTCTTATTTTTTTATTTACAGCACCTTTTATGAAATTGTCTTTTTGACTCATTAATTCGGATTTAATTTTTTTTCCAATTGCTCTTCTTAGTAAGTCTGCCTGTCCAAGTGTGTATCCAGATATTACTTGGGCTATTTTCATTATTTGCTCTTGGTAAACTATAATGCCATATGTTTCTTTAAGAATTGGTTCTAGCAAAGGATGATCATAAATGATTTTCTCTTCTCCTTTTTTTCTTTTGATGAAACTATCTATGAATTGCATTGGGCCAGGTCTATTTAAAGCCAACACAGCAATAATTTCCTCTAAATTCGTAGGTTTAAGTTTAATCAGAGTGTCAACCATAGCAGTACTCTCAACTTGAAATACTCCGCAGGTATAGCCCTTACTTAAAAGCTTAAATGTTTCTTCATCATCAAAAGGAATTTCAGTAAGATCAATAGAGATATTATTTATTTTTTTAATTAATTTGAGAGTTTCGTCGATGATAGTAAGATTAGCCAATCCCAGAAAATCAAATTTTAATAAACCTGCTTTTTCACAATCTTTCATATTAAATTGTGTAGCCATAATTTCAGAGTCATCGTCTTTGAAAAGAGGAATATTACCGTAAAGTTTATCGGAAGAAATGATTATACCAGCCGCGTGTGTTGATACATTTCTTAATGCGCCTTCCATAGACTCGGCTTTGTCCATCATCGGTGAGTCAGCTAAATCACCCAATTGATCAGTATGATTAGCCTTTAATTCACTAATACTTAAAGGGTGAATAGGATTATAGGGAATTTTATTTACCATTCTCTCTACTTCAGAATATGGTACTCCCTCAACCCTACCTATGTCTTTTAGTATTCCTCTTGAAATCATGGATCCAAAAGTAATTATTTGAGCAACATTTTGAAAACCATATTTTTTTTGAACATACTCAATAACTTCATCTCTTCTAGATTTACAAAAATCAATATCAAAATCAGGCATTGAGACTCTATCTGGGTTTAAAAATCTTTCAAAAAGAAGTCCAAATTGAATTGGATCAACATCTGTTATTAATAAAGACCAAGCAACAATAGAACCGGCCCCAGAACCTCTACCTGGTCCTACAGGAATTGAATTAGATTTGGCCCATCTAATAAAATCACTTACGATTAAGAAATAGCCGGAAAACTTCATTTTAACAATCACATTTAATTCGTATTCAAGTCTATCTCTGTATATTTTAGATTGATGATTAAACTCCTCAATTGATTTATTTGAAAGTAATTTTTTTAATCTTAAATCAAGGCCACTTCTAGATTGTTTGATAATTTCTTTATCTTCGTCAGAGTCTAAGTCTGATTTAAAATTAGGAAGAGTTATATTTTTTTCCTCTATTAAAAAATTTATTTTATTTGAAATTAAATTTGAATTTTGAATTAATTGACTAAAGTTATCAATATTTTGATGAGATTGAGTCAAGGAGTAATTATTTTTTAATTTAAATGATGTATTTTGAAGATACTCACCATTTTTTAAACAATGTAAAATTTTAATTGCATCAAAGTCTTTATCTTGTTTATAAAAGCTAAAAGAGGACAGAAAACAATTAATATTACATTTTTGAGATATTTCATTTAATAATTTATTGTCAAGATTTTCGTCAAACTCAAAAAAAATATCACTATTAAATGTTCTCTTTAATAAATTAATTTCGTCTAAAATTACTTTTAAATTATTTTTATTGATATTTAAATCCTCAAAATAACTATACAAACCTCCTAAAATTAAAATATTTCCGTCAGAGAAATCTTTGATATTTTTAAAGGATAATTGGAAATCATTTTCTGTATTTATTTTTGTAGATAAAATATTTAAATTTTTAAAACCATTTTCATTTTTAGAAAGAATAGTAAGACGAGAGTGATTTTTTAATATTGATAAATAATCAACATCTAAACCTATAATTGGTTGAATACCTTTTTTTTGGCATTTTATTGAAAATTCAAGTACACCTGATAATAATTTATAGTCTGTTAATGCTATTGCTGGTAATTTTTCTTTTTCTGCAAAGTTAATAAGATCATCTATTTTTATATTTGACTCGCAAATAGAATAATTAGAGTAATTTCTTAAAGGTATCAGCATTCTTTAATAGATTTATTATCTAATGTATAAGATTTATCAAATAGTGGTCGAAATGAAATATCATGACTTGCAATTATTGTTGATAAATTGAACTTTCTAGAGCTGTTCAATATGAGATCTATTACTAATTTTGCATTTTCTTTATCTAAGTAACTTGTTGGTTCATCTGCTATTAAGAGTTTAGGATTATTTACTAAAGATCGAGCAACACAAACTCTTTGTTTTTGACCATTTGATAATTGATTTGGATACTTAAGTTTAAAATCAGTCATTTCAAAGTAATCTAAAATATTTTCAATTTTAGTAGTGTCGTTACTTTTAAGTTTTATATTGTCAAAGATATTAAGCTCAGAAATTAAATAGTGATCTTGAAAAATTATACCTATGTCATCTTTAAGTAACTCAAAATGATGTTTAACTAAATTTCCATTAAAATAAATTTCACCAGTGTCTAAATTATCTAAGCCAGAGATTAAGTTTAATAATGTTGATTTTCCACATCCAGAAGGTCCAAATAAAAATATATTCTGGTTATGTTCTAATGTCAGATTTAATTTATCAATTACTTGAAAACTTCCAACCTTTGATATGTAAGATTTCGAAATATTTTTTAACTCTAATAAACTCATCTTAAAATTAAATTTGGTTTTATTTTAAAAATTCTCAATATTGGGATATAAGATGCAATTAAACTTGAAAAAAGAGAGATACTTACAATGAACACAATATCAGTTAATCTAATGCTATAAGGCATTGATGTTAAATATCTAATTTCGTTATTCCAAAGTTCAAAATTTAATAAATACGATAAAAAGCTTTCAACAGAGTCAATATTTATAGATAAAAATAATCCCAAACAGGTACCTAAAATAATTGAAAAAAATGAAATAAAAAATGAATTTAAAAAAAATAAAAAACAAATTTTAGATTGTCGTATACCTAGTGCTTTTAACAAAATAATATCTTTATATTTCTCTTTAATAAAAAAAATCTGGTTGGAAATAATTGTAAAAGAAGAAATTATAATAATAAAAAATAGTATGACAAACATAACATTTTTTTCAGTTGATAATGCTTGTGCTAAGGTTTGATTTTGATCTTCCCAAGTAGAATAATTTATACCATCTAAATCATTGTAATCAAAATCTATACCATTTAAGTATATATCTATGACTGAACTATTTATATTTTTATTAAATAGTTCTATATTACTGAAGATAAAATATTTATCAAAATCGTATACACCTGTATTAAATATGCCTTCAATAATAAGTTCTTTTGAATTTAGAACTGGACCCAATATTGTCATCGACTTTCCAGGAATATTAATTTGAAGTGGCATTCCTACTTTAAGATTCAAAGATCTTGCTAGCTCAACTCCAATGAAGACCCATTTGTCAGTTTCTCTATTAATTTCAAATATATTTTGATTAATTTTGGGTATCTTATATAGATCCTCTTTATAAAGAGATTTCATTAATAGGCCCTCTATTCCTTTTTCATTACTTGTTATCACCCTACTTTGAACATTTTGAACTAATGATATTGAGGGATTTTTTTTTTTAATTTGATCAATTTTATCTTTATTAGCATCATAAATTGTAATGTCACCATTTACTCCACTCAGTGACTCTATTAATTGTTCTCTAAAACCATTCATCACTGACATAACTGTTATTAATATTGAAATACCTAGTATTAAAGCCAAGGAGGATAAAATTGTTGATACTGAAAAAGCTTTATCTTTTTTAAAATTAAAAATGTAGAAGAAAGATAATTTAAGGAGTGTATTGTTCAAATTCAAAGTTCTCAATTTCTTGTTTACTTAAAAATACCTTATCTCCATCAGATCTCCTAATAACTTCAATTTGACCTTTTTCTTTGTAGTTATTTCCAATAATCAATGTCCAAGGTATTCCGATTAATTCAGAGTCTTTAATTTTTCTTCCAATGCTTAAGTCTCTATCATCAAGACTAATATTATCATATTTAGAAGTTAGAGTATTGTATATGTTCTCAATCTCTTCATTCAAATCAGAGTTTGATTGAATTATAATATTTATCTTAAAAGGAGAAATGTTAATGGGCCATTTAATGCCTCTCTCATCATGAAAGGCTTCTATTATGGCTGCCGTTAATCTTGAAACACCGATTCCGTAAGATCCCATATATGGGTTTATCCTCTTTCCATCTTTATTTAATATATAGCATTCTAATGGTTTAGTATATTTTGTCCCAAAGTTAAATATATGACCTACTTCAATACCTCTTCCAACTATCACATCAGATTTAGATTTATCAATCATTTCATCTGAAGCAGAATACATTGATGTAATTTCGGCATAACTTTTTTCAAATAAATTAGAGTCAACCAATTTTGAGTCATAGGCAAGTTCACTTTCACCTGTGCTCGCTAATATTTGAAACTCATGAGATAGATCTCCTCCAATAGCTCCTGCAGCTGCCTTAACTGGTATTGGTTGTAAGCCTAAATCTAAAAAAGTTTTTAAGTAACTTCTAAAAAAAATTTTATAAGTTTCAAATGCACCCTCCTCTGTTAAATCGAAACTATATGCATCCTTCATCAAAAATTCTCTACCTCGCATTACCCCAAATCGAGGTCTGATTTCGTCTCTAAATTTCCATTGAATATGATAAAGATATTTTGGAAGAGCTTTATAGGAATTCACATAATCTGAAAATAAATCTGTTATTACTTCTTCATTCGTTGGACCAAATAATAATTCATTTTCGTGTCTGTCAGTAATTCTTAACATCTCTTTGCCATAATCAGTATATCTCCCACTTTTTTTCCACAATTCCGAAGATTGGATAGTAGACATTAACATTTCGTTACAACCAATTTCGTCTTGATTGTGTCTAATGATGTTTTCAATATTTTTTAAAACTTTAAAACCCAATGGTAACCAGGTATAAATACCTGATGTGTGCTGTCTTATCATTGAAGAGCGCAGCATTAATTGATGGGATATAATTTTAGCTTCTTTAGGTGACTCTTTTAGTGAATTAAATAAGAGTTTAGATAATTTCATTTAAAGTATTCAAATATATTATTTTCATATTTTATTATAAAAAAGGATACAATCATTGACAAAGCAAATGAAATTAAAAATTTAGCACCTAAATAAGACTTTCTAGGCATGCCCTCTTCAAATTCAGACCTTTTAATAGGTAATATTGTCATAAAAATAACCCACCAAATAATAAAAAGTAAGAATAAAAACTTCATATCAATGATATGTGTATCAACAACTCAGGCTTTAAAGAGAAATTTCTATTAAAAGTTTTTTTAGAAACTTCCTTTACTAATTCACTCAAAGATGTTTCGTCAATTTCATCCTTAATAAATAATATTTTATTTAATAAAATATCTTTGATCTCATTTTGAATAATTTCCTTATTATATGAAAATGGGAATCCCTTATCAAAAAGTTCAAATTTAATAATATCAAATTTTTTATTTAAAATTAAATTTATACTTATTACTCCATTATGAAGAATTTTTCCTCTTTCATTTATAAAATTATCTTCTTCTATGATTAGGTTTTGCACAACAGGGAGTTTTTTTATAATAAATTGATCAATGAGCTTATGGTTTTTGTTGACTAAATCTAATTGACACAAATCACCACTCAAAAGAAGATTGGTCTTCTCAATTTTTAAACTTTTAGCTATTTCAAGATGTTTTTTTAAATGAAGATATTCTCCATGCATAGGAATTAAAGATTTTGGTTGAATAAAAGAATAAAACTCTTTGATTTCATTTTTTCCTGGATGTCCTGAAACATGAACAAATTCATCAGTATCTGTAATGATATTTAAACCCAAGTAGCTAAAAGAGTTTTTTAAATAAGATATTGATTTTTCATTACCTGGAATTTCTTTAGATGAGAAAATTATATTATCTTTTGAATTTAATTTAATTTGATTATGTGTATTGTTTGCAATCTTCCAAAGAGCAGAATTTTTTTCCCCCTGGCTTCCAGTGCAAATCAATAATACTTTATCTTTATTATAGTCTTGAAATTTTTTCTCATTAAGAATTTCAAAATTTTCAATTAATTTTTCTTCAATGGCAGTATTAATAGCTCTTTTAATACTTCTTCCTACAACAAATATTTTTTTATCCTGCTTAATAGCATTTGAAATTATTGTTTTCAGTCTTGCAATATTTGAAGAAAAACATGTAACTACGATTCTTCCTTTAAGCTTTTTAAAAAGTTTATCAAATGAAGGATCTAATTCAGACTCTGAACGAGAAATTTCGTTTACACCCGCATTTGTTGAGTCACCGATTAGTAAATCAATTTTTTCATCCTTTAGTAACTGATAATTTTGATAATCAAATGGAGATCCAGTTACTGGATTTTTGTCTATTTTCCAATCACCTGTATGATATATGTTGCCTTCTAATGTTTTAAAAAAAATACCTGTAGGATCAGGTATGGAGTGAGTCGTAGGAATTAATTGGAAAGAGAAATTTTCAAATTCAATTTCTTGAAAATCACCAATTATAATAAATTTCTTTTCATATCCAGATATTTTATTAAATTTATGTTTTATATATGAAAATGTAAATTGGTTACAATAAATAGGGAAATCTATTTTATCAAAATAATACTCTAACCCTCCAACATGATCTTCATGAGCATGAGTTAAAATCATAGCCTTAGGTTTAATGTTTGAATTTAAAAAAATATAGGGATCAGGAATAGTGATATCTACGCCTGGAAGACTATCATCAGCAAATGATATCCCCCCATCGACAATAACTTGTTCCCCTTTAAAAGAATATAAATAATTATTACCACCTATTTCACCTATTCCACCAATTGACAAAAAATAGGTGTTCTTTTTGTTATTTAATAATTCAATGTTTTTCATTTAAAAAGTTTTGGTAAAAAGAAGTACCTAAAAGAGTTAAATCTTCTCTATAAATAAATTTTGTCTTTTTATTAATAATAGTGCTAGCATATCCACCAGTAAAAATCACTTTAAAATTTCTTTTATAAGTAGTTTTAATTAGTTTTAAATAAGACTCTATCATGAGCTTGTAGCCTATGTTAAAACCTGACATCAAGGCTTGGCTTGTATTTTTTCCTAAAATATAAGTATCGTTCGAGAATTTCATATTTTTTATACCTGAGGCTAATGATACTAGATTTTCATATGAGGTTGTACGTCCAGGTAAAATAACACCACCAAAATATTTATAATTAATTACAATATCTAAAGTAGTTGCAGTACCTAAATCAATTATTATGAAAGATTTAGATTTAGGGTAAATTTTAATTGCAGATAATACATTGATAATTCTATCATTTCCGAGTTGACTTAAATTTACTTGACTATGAACTAAGGAAGTTAATTTTTTCTTATTAATGAATATTAATTCTTTTCTAAAGGCTTTTAGATTTTCTTTAATAATCTTGTCTATTTCTGTAACAACTGAGCAAATGTAAATTATCTTATGAGTTTTAAATTGGTTTTTTAAAAATTTAATAATAAAGATAGGTTTTTTTTTTGAATATTTTAATTGGCGTACTTTTTTAATACCAATATCAGTAGTTGATGAATACTTAAGAGAGGTGTTACCAATATCAACAACTAAATTCACACAAGCTCTCCAAAAAAGATTTTTTTAATTTCATCTTCAATTTTAATATTTAATGAAAAATCTTCATTAACATTTATTATTTCAACGATATTTTTTCCAAAAATTGGATGATTTAATTTAAATTTTTTTAGCATGTATTTATTAAGATATCTCACTAATATCTGATTGGATATTTCTTTTGATAAATTATATTCAATAAAATCAATAATTTTATTTGATAATTCTATAATATTTGATTTTTTTTTTAGAATACGTGACAAAGAAGTAGACTCAATTAAAGGTGTGTTATTTACATTTATTCCTATACCAGTTTTTAAGTATGAGTTATTTCCTAAAATAGTTGATTTGACAACTACACCAACTATTTTTTTATTTTGGTAAAATAAATCGTTTGGCCATTTATATTCTAAGTCGAAATGGTGATACTTCTTAAAAAATTTATGAATTAAATAACAAATATAAAAATTATTTTTAAGAGCAACAGTAGCTTTTAATTTTTGATTAATTGTTAAATAAATGTTACCTTTAGGGCTTATCCACTTTTTTTTACCTCTTCCTGTACCTTTTTCTTGTTTAAAAGATTGAATATACAAATTGTTATTATTTAAGACTTTTTTATATCGATCAAAGTTGATTATATCATCTTGCGTTGAGGCAATGGTATCAAAAATAACTTTGTACAATTTTTATTTAAAAAGGTTATCTACTAAATTGATTAATGGATCTGGATAAAAGAAAAATAAAGTTATTATTAATCCAAAACTTATAAATATTACTTTACCTATTTTATTGTTATCAACTAATAACTCTATTTCTGATTTATTGAAAAACATATTTTTTATAATCGTTAGATAATAGAATGCTGCAATTACAGAGCTCAAAACAGCGACTATTGATAAAAAGAAAAAACCATCAGTTATTGAGGCTGAAAGAATAAAAAATTTTGCAAAAAAACCGGCAAAAGGTGGTATTCCTGCAAGCGAAAAGAAAAACACGAGCATACTGATAGATTTAGAGTTCGATGTAAATCTTAAACCATTAAGTTGAGATATTTTTGTGAATTCACCTTCTACAGTTCTTAAATTAAGTAAAACAGCAAAAATCCCAAAAGTAGTAATTAAATAAATAATTAAATAGAAAAATAATGTTCCCTCAGACATAAACTGATAACTCATGATTCCAAGTAGCATAAAACCTATGTGATTAATTGAGCTAAAGGCTAATAATCTTTTGATAACTTTTTGTGTAATTGCACCGTAAACTCCAACAAGTAGTGATATGGCACAAACTATTTGAAAAATATAATTAAGAGACTGAATACCTGAAATATTAAGCTCTTGATAAACTCTAAATAAAAATATTAGTGATGCAAACTTCGGTAAACTAGCAAAGAAAAGTGTGGATATAGTCGGTGATCCTTCATATACATCTGGTGTCCAAATATGAAATGGAGCTGCTGAGACCTTAAAAAATAAAGAAATGAGGATTAAAGATAAGCCTATTTCACTTATGGTTGTAAAATTATTAAGGTTTTGCATATAAAAAGTACCGGTATCGTAATAAATCATTGAGATCCCAAATAATAGAAAACCAGATGATAAAGCACCAAGAGAAAAATATTTAATCCCCGCTTCATTTGATTTTAAATTTTTTGTATTAAAGGCTGCCATTAAATATAATGACAATGATTGAAGTTCTAACCCAATAAAGGCTGTTAAAAAATTATCACTTGAAATTAGAACGAAAGACCCAAGAATAGCAAATAATATGAATAGGATATATTCATATCTATACAAATTTTCATTTTTTAATGGTCTTTTTGAGAGTAAGATAAAAACAATAGAACCAATTGAAAGTATTATCTTTGATAATACAAATAAATTAATTGTATTTAATGAAATATCAGTAGAAATATAAAAGTCTTTTCCAAAATTTATTAGTATTAGAGTTAATAAAAAAAAACCTAGCGTATTTATTGCAATAGATCTATCCTTGTTAAATAATCCAAAACATAATGTTAATAAAATCAAAGCAAGTATAAAAATTTCTGGAATGAATTGATAAAAATTGATCATTAAAGAATACTCATAGATATACTCTTATTAATCATTTCAAATAACAATTTAGGATATATACCTAGAAGCATTGTGAGAAAAGCTAAACAAGAAAAGTAAAAAATTTCAATATTTGATAAATCTGCTAATTGTTTTATATCAGTCTTTAAGTCTCCAAAATTTATATTTTTATATAATAAAAGCATATAAGATGCTCCTAAGATTACCCCTATAGCAGTAAAAAATGTAAGGTATACGCTTACACTAATAGTAGACATAATAACTAGAAACTCTCCAACGAAACCACTTGTTCCAGGTAAACCTACAGACGAAAGCATAAAAATCATGAAAAAAAATGAATATTTAGGCATTACATTCGTGACTCCACTATAATCTGAAATCATTCTTGTATGATGTCTTTCGTATACAACTCCAACTATTAAAAATAGTGCGGCTGAAACTATTCCGTGACTTATCATTTGAAAATATGCACCATTTATACCATCCTGTGTAAGAGTAAAAATACCTATTGTTACAAAACCCATGTGAGCCACAGAGGAATAAGCAATCATTTTTTTCATATCTAATTGTCTTAAAGCAACAATTGACGTGTAAACAATTGCTACACAGCTAAGTGCAAAAATCATTGGCTGAAAATATATTGATGCATACTCAAAGAAGGGCAAAGATAGTCTAATGAAACCATATGCCCCTAACTTGAGTAGCACGCCAGCTAATATTACTGACCCACTCGTAGGTGCTTGAACATGAGCATCAGGTAACCACGTATGAAAAGGAAACATTGGAACTTTTACAGCAAAGGATGCGAAGAAACATAAAAATAGAATTAATTCTATTTGTTGATCAAAGGTAAAATTTGATATTAATTCAATATTACCTGATTTAACTTTAGAGATAATGTATATAATAGCTAAAAGCATTAAAACAGATCCTGCAAGCGTATATAGAAAAAATTTAAAAGTAGCATAGAGCCTATTTTCTCCTCCCCAAATTCCAATGATTAAAAACATGGGAATTAAAACTGCCTCAAAGAAGACGTAAAAAATTACCAAATCAATACTTACAAAAACTCCAATGATAAAACTTTCAAGTAAAAGAAAATAAATTACAAATTCTTTAGCTCTATTTTGGATTGAATTTAAAGAGCACAACAAACAAATAGGAACTAAAAAAGTAGTTAAAAGTATTAATGGAATAGATACACCATCTACACCAACGTAATAATTAATGTCAAACTTATCGAACCATGTGTGGTACTCTGTAAATTGGTAACCACTTTTAGTTTTGTCGTAAAATATTGGTAAAAGTAAACTAAGAAGAAATTCACCTGTAGTGATCCATAAACCAGATAAAAAAATAGTTTTATTTTTTAGTTGAGAACTACTTGATAATGAAAGTGTTAATGCACCTATAATAGGAGTTAGGATTAAAAGCGATAATATTGGAAAGCTCATTTTATGTGATAGATATATAAAAAATGATACTTATAAAAAGAGTGAAGCCTGAGATTATTATGAATGTATAATCAAAGATATATCCTGTTTGAATTCTTTTAAAAACTTTTGAAATTGTAGATACTATAGATGCACTTCCGTTAGGGAGATATTTATCAATAATACCTTGGTCTATTCTGGTCCATAAAAATTTTCCTAAATTATACAAAGGCAAAACAAAAATCTTATTATATAGTTCGTCAAAGTACCATTTGTTCAAAATAAAATTGTAAACTGAGTAAAACCTTTTTTTCAAGTCAGCAAGTTTATTTAAATTAAATCCATAGTAATAAACTGCTAAAGCAACACCTAAAGCAACGAGAGATTTAGATAATATTGGAAAGAAAGAAGAGTAATAATTTTTGTCTTGGTCTAAAAATATTATTTCGTTCCAAAAATTTTTTGAATTATATCCTGCGAGTAGATCATTTAGAAAGTAGCCTGCAAAGATTGCTCCTACTGATAAAAGTAATAAAGGAGCCAACATAAATGGTCCTGATTCATGAATTTTTTCATAATCGTATGTTCCATTATATTTACCATGAAACACCTTAAATATTAATCTGAATGAGTAAAAAGCAGTCATTGCAGATACTATTGCTAAAATGAAATAAACTAAAGGACCAAAACTATTCAAATTAAAAGATGAACTTAAAATTAAATCTTTTGAGAAATAACCAGATGAATATGGAAAACCAATTATGGCAAGTGTGCCTATCCACATCATCACTGCTGTTATTTTCATCTTTGAGAAAAGATTACCCATTTTATCCATATCTTGTTCATCATGGACACCATGAATAACTGACCCTGATGATAAAAATAGTAAGGCTTTAAAGTAACCATGTGTAATTAAATGAAATATGGCAATATTGAATGCACCTAGTCCACAAGCTACAAACATGAAGCCTAATTGACTACAAGTAGAGTATGCTATTACCTTTTTTATATCTTTTTGGAAAAAACCAACTGATGCTGCAAAGAATGCTGTAAGTAGCCCTATAATTAGAACAAAAGTCATTATAAAATCAGACATGACCATTAATTCTGAAAATCTAACAGTCAAAAAAACACCAGCTGTTACCATCGTAGCTGCATGAATTAATGCTGAAACAGGTGTTGGGCCTTCCATAGCATCAGGCAACCAAGTATGAAAACCAAATTGGGCAGATTTTCCCATAGCACCTATAAACAGAAAAAAACACGAAAAAACTAACGTATTAATATTAAAGCCTAAAAAATTAATATCATTATTAAATAATTCTTCTTTACCTGCAATTATTTCGTTAATGGATAATGTATCTAAAGATACATATAGAGTTGCGATACCAATAAGAAAGCCAAAATCTGCAACCCTATTTACTAAAAAAGCTTTCATGGCTGCTAAATTTGCAGATTTCTTGTGGTGCCAAAAACCTATCAGTAAATAAGAGGCTAATCCAACACCCTCCCATCCAAAAAATAATTGAATTAAATTATCACTTACAACTAAAGCTACCATACAAAATGTAAACAAACTCAAGTAAGTCATAAATCTTACTTTTGAATTGTCATGTGCCATGTATTCAATTGAATATATATGGACTAAAGCTGATACAGTAAGAACAAGTGTTAACATCAAAAGTGTTAAAGAGTTAACTGAGATTCCCCAATTAAAAAACTGACCCGAAACAAAAAACCACTCTAATACAGGAATGATAATTTCTTGAGAGGGAGACATTGAAAAAGTAATAAACAAAATCCAACTTAGAATAGCTGCAATAGATATAAGCGTGGATGAAAAATATTGAGCTGTTTTATCTCCCAGCAGAACTCCAAAAGGATATGTAAAGATTGTTGAAATTAATGGTAGAAAGAAAAGTAATTTATAACTAAACATCAATCTTTTAGTTGATTGATTTGGGTTATATCAATCTCTCCCTTATTTCTAAAATAAATAACCAGTATAGCTAAACCAATAGCTGCCTCAGCAGCAGCTATTGTTAAAATAAAAATTGAGAATACTTGTCCATTAATATCATTTAAGAAAACTGATGCAGATACAAAATTAATATTTGCTGCTAATAATATAATTTCAATACACATTAAAATTAAAATCATATTTCTTCTATTTAAAAATAATCCAAAGCATCCGATAATAAAGACTATTAAAGAAAGAATAAAAAAATGATTGTATGAAAGACTAGTCATCTTTAATACCATCGCCAGATTTAATTTTTACTAGCTGAACTCTATCTTTAGCAGTCGTAGAATTTTGACTATCAATATTTTGTCTTTTAATTGTTGGTCTATAGACATGAGTTAAAACAATAGCACCAATCATAGCAAGTAACAAAACAATGCCGCTTAATTGAAAATCAATAAAATACTTTGTATAAAGCACATCTCCAATTTGTTCAGTATTATTTTTAGATCTAATAAATGTATCTATGTTAACTTTAGAAGTTTTAAATACAGTTAAATAGATTATCTCAGCTAGAATGATGCCAGCAAAAAGCAAAGCGAGAGGTACATATCTTTTAATATTAAACATTAAGGTTGTAATTTGTATATCGAGCATCATTACAACAAAAAGAAAAAGGATTGCTACTGCACCAATATAAACAATAGCAAGGATGATGCCGACAAACTCTGCTCCAATTAGGATGAACAGAAAAGTGGAATTAAGAAAAGCCAATACCAGGAATAAAACAGAATTAACAGGATTTTTTGAAAAAATAACAAAAATGCATGTTGTTATTAAAAATGCTGCAAACAAAAAAAAAGAGCCAACTAAAAACATTATCTGTATTTGCTGTCCCTTTTAAGATTTTCACTAATTTGTTTTTCCCATATATCTCCGTTTCGTAAAAGTTTTTCTTTGTCGTAAAGTAATTCTTCTCTTGTTTCAGTGGCGTATTCGAAATTTGGACCCTCTACAATAGCATCCACTGGACAAGCCTCTTCGCATAAGCCACAATAAATACATTTAGTCATATCAATGTCATATCGACTGGTTCTTCTGCTGCCATCAGGCTTTGGCTCGGCTTCAATAGTTATAGCTTGAGCAGGACAGACAGCTTCACATAATTTACAAGCAATACACCTTTCCTCACCATTTGGGTATCTTCTCAAAGCATGTTCGCCTCTAAAACGAGGGCTAATAGGCCCTTTTTGATTAGGATAGTTCAAAGTAACTTTAGGTTTAAAAAAATAAGTTATTGTTAACTTTAAACCTTTCATTAATTCAAAAAGAGTAAAAGATTTTATGTATTTAATAAGTGTTGTCATAATTAATTAGGCAATAAGCCAAAGTAAAATAAAAAGGCTGATGTAATAACTACCCAAATTAGTGTTAAAGGTAAGAAAATTTTCCATCCGAGTCTCATAAGTTGGTCATATCTATACCTTGGGAAAGTTGCCCTGACCCAAAGAAATACAAAAAGGATTAGAAAAACTTTAATAATAAACCAAAAAATTCCAGGTATTGCATTTAAAGGGAATATATCTATTGGAGGGTACCAGCCTCCTAGGAATAAAATGACCGTCAAAGAACTCATTAAAATCATATTTGCGTATTCCGCTAAGAAAAATAAACCAAATGATATTGATGAATATTCAGTAAAGAATCCTGCAACTAACGTAGCTTCGTCCTCAGGTAAATCAAAAGGCAATCTATTTGTTTCAGCAAGTGCTGATATTATGAATACGACGAACATGGGTAAAAGAGGAATAGCGAACCACATATTTTTTTGACTTTCGACAATTTCAATCAAATTTAAAGAACCTACACAAATTAAAACGGTGATAATTACAAAGCCTATAGAGACTTCATAAGAAATCATTTGAGCAGCTGATCTTAAAGCTCCTAAAAAGGGATATTTAGAATTACTTGCCCAACCAGCTATTATAACTCCATAAACGCCAAATGATGACACAGCAAATAAATATAAAATTCCAATGTTAATGTTAGCAATTACGTAAGTTGAACTAATTGGTATAACTGCCCAAGCTATTAAACTTAAAATTAAAGTTAGCATAGGTGCAAAGATAAAAAGAAATTTATTAGAACTAGATGGTAGTAAGTTCTCTTTGGTAAGTAGTTTTATAACGTCTGCAAAGCTTTGCAATATACCAAAGGGCCCCACAACGTTTGGTCCCTTTCTTAATTGGACAGCTCCAAGAACTTTTCTTTCTAAATATACTAATAGAGCAACAGAAACTAATACAGGCACGACAAAGCTAAAGATTTTTAAAATACCTATTGTTATTTCGAAAGAGAGACTTGTCATTAAGCTGACTTCTCTAATAAAGATGGAGTAGAAATTATCTCTTCAACACATTTAGCCATTGTTACAGAATTTTTAGAAATGACATCAGACATATAAAAGTTATTTATTGGATACTGTGTCTTACATTCTTCAAATTCAATATCAGATATAATTGGTGTTGTTTTATCATTGATCAAAATTTCTTGAAAAATAGATAATTTTGGATAATTATTAAGTAATTCAGATCTTAATTGATCAAAAGTATTCGGTTCGAAAACAAATGATAGCTCTTCAGATAATTTTTTGACTATCGACCACTCTTCTTTTGCAGAACCAATAGGATTATGGCATTTTTTTGCCTCTTGCGGTCTACCTTCAATATTTACAAATATACCATTCTTCTCAGTGTATAAAGGAGTTGGTAAAATAATATCTGATTTCATCGCACCTTCATCTCCATGATGACCAAAGTAAACCCTAAAACAATTGTCAAATTGTTCACTAGCAATATGCTCTGAGCCAAATGAAAGAACTATTTCAAATTTGTTTTTTTTTAATTTAGAAAATGGCTCACAGAGGTTTTTGGTAGTATTACCTAATATTAATTGCCCAACACGTGAAGCATATGGATTTAAAAAGTTTAAGTTATTTTTATCTTTTGAAATAACTTTATATTTATTAGCAAATGTAAAAATAGATTTTAATGTTTTAATATTTTTAATTTTATTTAAAAAAGCTGAACCTATTATAATTATGGGATTAGTGGATCTATTTAATGCTTTGATTAATTTTTCACTATTTAAATCTGATAACTTGTCTCCTAAATACTCTGTTTGATAATTAAAAGATATATCTTTGCCAATGTTAAAGATTCTTGAGTTATTATTGTAAGCTTTAAAAATCTTATGATTAATTATAGGTGTTTCAATTTTTGGGTTTGTTCCTAAAAGTATTATCAAATCAGAATTTTCTATTTCATTCAAAGGTGTATTAAAACGATAACTGTCTAAATTTTCAAGGATAGCTTGATTATCAGTTCGGCATTCAACATTATCTTTACCAAAGTTTGACATGAATTTATTAATTGAATATCCAGTTTCTAAATCGACGTGCTCGCCAATCAAAGCTAAAGGCTTTAAAGATTTTAATTTATTTTTTAAAATTTTTAATGATTCCTCCCAACTTGAGTTTGATAATTTTTGATTTTTTCTAATATAAGGGGTATCTATTCTCTGTTGATAGTAACCATCATAATTAAATCTAACTTTGTCAGATATCCACTCCTCATTAATGAATTCATTTGTTCTTGGTGTAACTCTTAAGATTTCCTCTGCTCTACTGTCGACCCTGATATTTGAACCAACACTGTCGAAAATATCAATTGAGTCAGTTCTTTTAAGCTCCCAAGGACGAGCTTTAAATTGATATGGTTTGCTTGTAAGAGCACCTACAGGACATAAATCAATTACGTTTCCAGAAAGCTCTGAGGTAATTGATTGTTCAAGATAGGTAGTAATTTCTGCATTCTCGCCTCTTCCTAACATTCCTAATTCTGGAACCCCTGCTACTTCAGTTGCGAATCTTACACATCTGGTGCAATGAATACATCTAGTCATTATGGTGTTCACCAAAGGTCCCATATTTTTATTTTCAACAGCTCTTTTATTTTCTTTGTATCTAGACTTATCAAAACCGTAGTACATTGCCTGATCTTGTAAATCGCATTCTCCACCTTGATCACATATTGGGCAATCTAAAGGATGATTAATTAATAAAAATTCCATTACGCCTTTTCTACCAGCATTTACTTTTTCTGAATTAGTGATTATAGACATGCCTTCCATTAAGGGCATTGTGCAAGAAGAAACTAATTTTGGAGCCTTTTCTATTTCAACCAAGCACATTCTACAATTTCCAGCTATAGATAGTTTGTCGTGATAACAAAATCTTGGTATTTCTTCACCTGCAATTTCGCATGCTTGCATAACAGTGAGGTTTTTATCAACTTGAATTTCTTTTTGATTAATTTTTATGTTTATTAGATTTTGACTCATGAAGCTTTTAACTTTTTATTATATTTGCTAATCAACTCTGATTTAAAATTTTTAATAAGTCCTTGGATAGGCCACGCCGCTGCATCTCCTAAGGCACAAATAGTGTGTCCTTCTACTTGCTTTGTTACATTCTCTAAAAGTTCTATTTGCTCAGGAGATATTTCTCCTCTAACTAGTCTTTGCATCATTCTGTGCATCCAACCTGTTCCTTCTCTGCACGGTGTGCATTGACCACAGCTTTCATGTTTATAAAAGTGTGCAAATCGTTCAATTACTTCTGCAATATCATTATTCTGGTTAACAACAATCACTCCCGCTGTACCTAAGCCTGAACCATTAGCTTTTAAATCATCAAAGTTCATAAGAACTGACTCACAAATATTTTTAGGGAGCATTGGAGTGCTTGACCCTCCTGGGACAATTGCTTTTAAGTTGTCCCATCCGCCCTCAACTCCATGACAATGCTTTTCAACTAATTCCTTTAATGGTATCCCCATTTCTTCTTCAACCGTGCAAGGCTTGTTGACATTTCCAGATATACAAAAAATTTTTGTACCTGTGTTATTCTCAGCACCAATTGATTTAAACCAATCTGGACCTCTTCTTAATATAGTAGGAACTACAGCAATTGACTCCACGTTATTAATAGTTGTGGGCATGCCGTATAAACCGACACCTGCAGGAAAAGGGGGTTTTAGTCGTGGTTGACCTTTTTTTCCTTCTAAACTCTCTAAAAGAGCAGTTTCTTCTCCACATATATATGCTCCAGCACCCCTATGAACATAAAGATCAAAATCAAATCCACTACCACAGGCATTTTTTCCTATATAGCCTCGGTTATAAGCTTCTTCGATCGCCTTTTCTAATTGAACGTACTCGTAGTGGTATTCACCTCTAATATATATATAGCACTTTGATGCTTGGATAGCATATGATGCAATCAAACAACCCTCAACAAGGGTATGAGGATCATTTCTTATAATTTCTCTGTCTTTACAAGTTCCAGGTTCGGACTCATCCGCGTTAACAACTAAATAATGTTGTTTGCCTGTATCCTTCGGCATAAATGACCATTTAAGACCAGTAGAAAAACCTGCACCACCTCTTCCTCTGAGCTGACTTGATTTCACTAATTCTATAATATCATTTTGATTTTTGGACAAAATTTCTTTTGTGTTAGACCATGAACCTCTTTGTAAGGCTCCTTCAATAAAGGGTTCTTGAAAACCATGAAGGTTTTGAAAAACTTTATCTTTAGCATTAAGCATTTTCTGAACTTCTCCTACCTTTTTGAGAACCAATAATATTTGGTTTTCCTTCTTTAATATTGTTTATAATTTTCTTTGTAGAGTCTTCATCTAAGTCTTCAAAAAAATCATTATTAATTTGTATCATAGGTCCATTAGAACAAGCACCAAGGCACTCCACTTCAACAACTGTAAATTTATTATCTTCACTTGTATCGTTAATTTCACATTTTGTTTCTTTACAAATCGTATTTGTAATTTTATTTGAGCCTCTGAGCCAACAAGGAGATGTTCTACAAATCTGAACTAGGTTTTCACCAACTGGTCTTGTGTTATACATTGAATAAAATGAAGCTACTTCTGTAACTCTTATCTTAGGCATAGATAAAGTCTCAGCAATTGTTTCTATGCATTCAATGCTTATCCAATTATGATTTTGTTCTTGTGCCAAATAAAGGAGAGGCATTACAGCGCTTTGCTCCCTACCTTTTGGATATTTAGAAATAATATTTTTAATTGATTTGAGATTATCTTTAGACCATGAAAATTTCTCACCTGATCTTGAAAAATTATTTGATAAACCTGGATGATTACCACTCATCTGTCAACCTCACCAAATACAATGTCTAAACTTCCTAAGATTGATGGTAGGTCTGCAAGTTGGTGGCCTTTAGATAAAAAATGTAATGCCTGTAAATGAACAAAGCCTGGAGCTCTCAATTTACAACGATAAGGTTTTGAACTTCCATCAGCTACTAAAACAACTCCAAATTCTCCTTTTGGTGCCTCTACACTTTTGTATGTAATTCCCTCAGGAACCCTATATCCCTCTGTAAATAACTTAAAATGATGAATTATAGCTTCCATTGAATTTTTCATTTCTGATCTTTTAGGTGGTGTAATTTTATTATTTTCAACCATTACAGGTCCTTGTGGAATATTATCAATACACTGCAAAATAATTTTAACAGACTCTCTCATCTCTTCCATTCTCACTAAATATCTATCATAGGTATCACCTGTTTTTCCAACAGGAATGTCAAAATCTATATCTGAATATACATCATAAGGTTGAGATTTTCTTAGATCCCAAGCTACGCCACTCGCACGAAGAACCGGGCCACTACAACTAAGTCTTATTGCGTCATCTTTTTTTAATATTCCTATATCTACTGAGCGTTGCTTAAATATTCTATTCTCAGTAAGTAATTCTTCAAGGGTATCAATAAACTTAGGAAAATTTGAAAAATAGTTTTTCATTTTTTCTAGGAGATTTTCAGGTAAGTCCTGATGAACACCACCAGGTCGAAAATAAGCTGCATGAAATCTTGCTCCAGAAACAGCTTCATGAAATTCCAACATTTTTTCTCTCTCTTCGAAAGCCCATAGCATTGGAGTAGCTGCACCTATGTCCATTGCAAAAGCAGGAATGTTAAGCAAATGATTCAATATTCTGGTAACTTCTGCAAACATAACTCTGATATATTGAGCTCTTTTAGGTGCCTCAATGTTCAACAAATTCTCAACTGCTAAAGCGAATGCATGTTCTTGACACATTGGTGATACATAATCAAGACGGTCAAAATATGGTATAGCTTGGGTATAAGTTTTTTGTTCAATTAATTTTTCAGTGCCTCTATGTAAAAGTCCAATATGTGGTTCTGCTTTGTTTACTACCTCTCCCTCCAATTGCACTAGCAGTCTAAGGACTCCGTGCGCAGCTGGATGTTGAGGTCCAAAATTAAGCGTGACAGGTTTAAAGTTCTCGGACATATATTTATTTACCTAGTTCCTCTTTAATTGTTTCTTTCATTCCCTCCCAAGGGCTCTCATTATCAAAGTCTCTAAATTCTTGCTTTAGAGTAACAGGCTCATAAACAACTTTTTTTATGTTTTCGTCATAACGAACTTCTTCATAACCAGTTAAAGGAAAATCTTTTCTTAGTGGATGACCTTGAAAGGTATAGTCATTCATTATTCTCTGAAGATTAGGGTGATTTATGAAGTTTATACCAAAAAGATCATAACACTCCCTTTCAAACCAGTCAGCAGACTCAAAAATTTGAGTTATAGAATTAATATTTAAATTATCTTCAGAAATATTGGCGAAAATAAACAATCTTTTATTAAATTTTAAGCTCAGAAAAGAGTATATGAGTGTAAATCTTTCTTGAGCATAACTTGATTTAGATAACATGTTATCTGTGACCGTAATATCAATTAACTGGTCATAGAGTAAATCTTCATCTTCTTTAATTTTTTGAGTAACATCTAATATTGAGTCCTTGTTTACTAAAATATTTTCAATACCGGCCTTGATTGGGAAATGAAAACTTCCAGTTGAATACTTTTGTAAAATATTAGGGGACAAATAATTTACCTATAAATTTTCTTTTTCTTTTTTATTTTATCTTGAAGTTGCATGATGCCATACAAAAGCGCTTCAGCAGTTGGTGGGCAACCTGGAACATAAATATCTACAGGTACTATTCTATCGCATCCTCTGACAACGGAGTAAGAGTAATGATAATAACCTCCACCATTAGCGCAAGAACCCATAGAGATTACCCATCTTGGTTCAGGCATTTGATCATAAACCTTCCGTAAAGCAGGTGCCATTTTGTTTGTAAGAGTTCCAGCAACAATCATCACATCAGATTGTCTTGGTGAACCTCTCGGTATTACTCCTAAACGATCTAAATCATATCTACTCATATAAGAGTGCATCATCTCAACACCACAGCAAGCCAAACCAAATGTCATAGGCCATAATGATCCTGAACGTGCCCAATTAATTAAATTTTCAAACGAAGCTGTAACAAAGCCTTTTTTTTCAAAGACTTCATCTATATTAAGAGAATTATTATGTTCTATATTTACTCCCAATCTAATGCTCCATTTCTCCATTCATAAATAAATCCAACTGTAAGAATAAATAAAAAAAACATCATGGAATAAAAACCTAAGGCGCCAATATTGCTAAGACTTACTGCCCATGGAAATAAAAATGCAATTTCTAAATCAAATATAATAAATAGTATTGATACTAAATAAAACTTTACATCAAATTTCGATCGGGCATCATCAAAGGCTTCAAAACCACATTCGTAAGCGGATAATTTTTCACTATCAGGTGAACTTGGAGATAATATTTTTGATAGCAAGTACATAGCAATAGCCATACCAGCGCCAATTAAGATGAAAATTAAAATAAATATATAATCCAGGTTGTACATATAAAATATTAAGGTTTTTTGTAATGTATTATAAAAAACAAAAGTAAATAATTAATAATAAAAGTGACGCAACAAGCAATTAGATACAATTTTAAAGATTGAATGAATATTGGCTATAAACATGAGTAAATTAAGGTGTATATTGCTCTATAATCATTGATATATAATAATTTTATCCTTATATAGTGTCCTTACACATAGATTATGTGTCTCATATTAAAAACTTATTGCTCAGCATTTAAAGTTTACTCAATTTAAATTATTGAAATTTTGTAATTTCATTAGTCTACAAGTCTGTAATTTTTAAAAATACAGTAATAATTTATATTGATTAAATTCTTTATTTAATAAAGATTATCAAAATTATGAGTATATGGAATGAAGCAATTACCGAAATTAGTAAAATTATACACAATGGGGAAGTGCAATCTAGATTAATATTAGCGTCAATGATTTCTCAAGGTCATGTGCTTATTGAGGATAAACCTGGCACTGGTAAAACAAAGCTATCAAAAGTCATATCAACAATTAGCTCATTAGAAACTAAAAGAATTCAATGTACTGTAGATATGTTACCAACAGATATAATAGGCTTTGAATTTTATGATCAAAAAGAAGGTAATTTTACTTTTAAAAAAGGTCCTATATTTACAAATATTTTATTAGCAGATGAATTAAATAGAGCATCTCCTAAATCTCAAAGTGCTTTACTACAAGCTATGGAAGAAAAATTAATTACTATACAAAATAACAGTTTTAAATTACCTAAGCCTTTTGTGGTAATAGCTACACAAAACCCACAAGAACAACATGGAACATTTCCATTACCTGAATCACAATTAGACAGATTTAATGTATCATTTGAAATGCCTATTTTAGAATTTGAACAAGAAATAAAACTTTCAAATGATGACGTTACATTAAAAAATATTGATTTAGATTTTGAAAAATCAAATTCTATTATGAAAAATATAAAAATATCTGACTCACTATTAAGTTACATAAAAAGTATTGTAGAAAAATTAAGGAATTATAATACTGATGTTTATTTATCAACTAGGTATGTTAAACAGCTTTTTGAATGTACAAAAGCACATGCATTAATGGAAGAAAGAAATTATGCGATACCTGATGATTTCCAAAATTGTTTTATTGCTTGTACACTTCATCGATTAAAAATCCAGAATAGATCTAAGGCAGAATTAAAAAAATTGTTAAATGAAATTATTGAAGATACACCAATCGTTTAATTTTATAAAAAAATTTAACTCTCATTTTGAAAATAAAATCGTCTATAAATTTAGTCCTAAAAAGGAAATTTCATTAAATAGAAAGAATATCTTTATATTCCCGAACTATCAGGGGGTATTGGTTGGTTTTTATATTTTTTTAGTTTTGCTAGGGGCAATGATCTATCAATTATCCCTAGGTTATTTATTTACATTCATAGTTGGTGTGATTTTATTATTATCGGTTTTTATGTCATACTATAATTTTCAAGGTCAATTATTAGCATTAAATGAGGGTGTGAATACTTTTGTTAACTCTAATCATCACATTAAATTAAGTTTTAATAATAATGTTCCGATAGATAGTTTTGGTTTCTTTAAATCAGATCCATATAACAAAATAGCTCTAAATGAAAAAAATAACATTATAAAGGTTAGCTCTGAAAAAAGAGGTTATTTTAAACCAGATTACTTTGTTATAGAGTCGATTTATCCTTTTGGAATTGTTAGAACTTGGTCGGTTTTAAGGCACGATTTAAGAATTATATTTTATCCTAAAATCAAAAAATTGAGCCAAGATCAACTTCTTAAATTTATAAGATCTAATTCTCCTCATAAAACAGGTAGTATCGATTTTGAGGGCATAAAAGAATACACAAATCAAGATGATCCAAAAAAAATTATCTGGTCAAGAGCAACTTTTTCTGATGACTTACTTGTAAAGGTTTTTTCCGACCAAGTTGAAATTAAAGATATAAACATTGACTACACAAAAGTTCCATCAAACGATCATGAAGAAAGGTTGTCAATGATGGCATTTTTGATTGATTGGAGTCATGCAAACAATTATAGATTTAAAATTGTACTAGAAAACAATGAGACTGAAATGTCTAAAGGAATAAGTCATTATCATCATTGCATGGAATTAATATCTTTAACTCCATGAAATACAAAATTAATAATAATCTTAAATCATCAACAATATTAATTTTTTTTTCAATTCTGTGGGCATTAATGCCACATCAATTGAGGATAACACCTATATTACCGTTTTATACACTTCTAATAATTATTCTTTTTTTTATAAATAATTTTTTCAGACCAATCTTTAATTCTTATAAAATAATTTGGAATATAGCTCTTTCAATATCATCTATAATTTTTTTATATTTTTCTTTATCAGAATTTGAAATATCTCAGAAGTTAGTGGTAAATTTTTTATGTATAACAATTCTACCTAAATTATTGTTTATAAAAGATTATAGAGATGTCCTTTTTTTATTTAGAACTGGACTTTTTTTGATATTAACACAATTTTTATTTGACCAAGGAATTGAAACTGCTTTTTATATGATGGTAGGTATATTTTTATTTTTTGCATCAATAATTCACAAATCATCTGGCTTAATTTTTTTATCTAAAGAAGCAATAATTAGAATATTAAAATTAATATTTTTATCTATGCCAATAGTAGTAATTCTTTTTATATATGTTCCAAAAACTACAAAACCAATGTGGTCTTTTTTTGGAGAAGAAAAGCAAAAAACAGGTATATCAGAGAAAATGGAATACAATGAATTTAACGAAATAATTCAAGATAATTCAATTGCATTTAGAGTGATTCTTAAAAATCAAAATATGAATTTGATATTAGATACTTTTTATTGGAGATATAAAACATTAGATAAACTTACAGACAACATCTGGACAAGATCAGATAATATTTCATTAAATTCAAAAAAAATTGACCTTGATAATATCAATAAAGGATACGAATATGAAATTATATTAGAGCCACTAAGCTATAATTTTTTACCAGTTCTTGATTATTCAAATAATATAACTAACGCGAGTATTAATTATGACTATTCTGTAAATACTGACTCAAACATAAACACAAAAAAAATGTACTCTGCAGTATCATATGCAAAACCACTGTTTACTTTCTCAGAGATAGACAACAAATATCTTGAATACGATGAAAGTATTAATCCCAAAATGAAGCAAATGGCTGAAAAATGGACTCAGAGTGGTCTATCAAAGAAAGAATTGGCTCAAAAAGTCTTCAATTTTTATAAAGAACAAGAAATATCATACTCTTTAAATCCTGAAATTAATTCATCTAGTAATATGCTAGATACATTCCTATTTGAGAAAAAAATTGGATATTGTCAATTATTTGCATCTAGTTCTGCTCTTCTTTTTAGGATGTTACAGATACCCTCAAGAGTTGTAATAGGTTTTGTTGGTGGAGAATATAATAACGTTGGTGATTTTATTGAAGTCAAAAATTCAGACTCTCATGCATGGACTGAATTTTATCTTCCGTCGATGGGATGGCAAAGATTTGATGCAACAAATTATGCCATTTCCTTAGATGAAAACAGTCAAAATCAATTAATTAGTGAATTACCTTCAACAAAAATAAGTTTTATTCAAGAAGATAAAATTAATTTTTTGAGTAGAATTATTTTGACCACTAAATATCTATATCACAATGCATCCTATAAATGGGATGTTTATGTAATTAAGGAAAAGTATAAGAAAATCAAACTATCTGAAAATAAGAAAATTTTATTTATACTTATCTTAACAATATTATTATGTTTATTAATATTTTTAGAAAAAATTAGAAGAAGTTTTGACTTCAAAAAATTTTACCATAGGAAATTAATAAAAAATATAAATAAAAAAGCATCTGCACCACTATCTTTTTCTGATGGTATAATAAAAATCAAAAAAGAAATTGACCTTCAAGGCAACGATAAGCAAAAAAATTTATTTGATAAATTTTTATTACTCTATTTAAAGTGAAATAATATAGTGGTTTGTATAGGAGAGATAAGTTTAAAGTTTTTAAATTAATTAAGGTTAATAATTAGCTCAATTGTTATTGTATAAAAGAATATATTGTTTTTGTTCACCATATGTTCACCAATTTAAAGAAATGCTATGAAATTAGTTGAGATTTAAAATGACTTATAAATATTTTTGGTGAGCAGATCAGTATTGAAAAAGTTAGGAAATATATAACCCAAGTTAACCCTATTGTGGCGGGAGCGACGGGACTCGAACCCGCGACCTCCTGCGTGACAGGCAGGCGTTCTAACCAAACTGAACTACACCCCCGACTTATGTCAAATGGTGGGCGATGACGGACTCGAACCGCCGACCCTCTCGGTGTAAACGAGATGCTCTACCAACTGAGCTAATCGCCCTATCTAATTATTTAAAATTAGACTGTGGACTTTATTAGTTCTTTAAGTTGTTTTCCAGCAAGAAATTTTGGCTTTTTTGATGCAGGAATTTGTATTGATTCACCTGTTCTAGGATTTCTTCCAGTTTTAGCTTTAGTGTCTGCTACCTTGAATGTACCAAATCCAGCGATCTTCACATCACCTCCAGCCTTTAAAGTAGATGTGATAATATCAAATAAACTTTCTACAGCCTTAGTTGCGTCTGATTTTCCTACACCATTTTTCGTACTATATTCAGCAATGAGTTCATTTTTGTTCATACCGAACCTCCTTAGTGATTCTATTGGTTAATTGTAGTAAGAAAAAGGTAGGAAAATCAACAACAATATACTAGTTAACAAAGGTTTTTTCTTGATTTTGCTGGTTTTTTGGTTTCATAGACTCGGTTACAATGTGTCTCCAATCAAGTTTTTTATTGATTTTATTGATTTTTCCATCAATAGCGATGTCTAGAACCTCTTTAGCAAACTCTACTTTTTTTATATTAAGTTTGTTTTGGATATCTTTTTGTATTTCAGAAAGATCTTTTTCATTTTCCTTTGGGATAATAACGGTTTTGATGCCATACCTTATTGCTGCAAGAAGTTTCTCTTTTAAACCACCAATAGGAAGAACTCTTCCTTTCAAAGTGATTTCTCCAGTCATAGCAACATCCCTTTTAATTTTCAAATCAGTTAGAGATGAAATTAAAGCAGTAAATATTGTAATACCAGCACTAGGTCCATCTTTTGGTGTTGCACCTTCAGGCACATGAAGGTGAATATCAACTTTATCAAATACTTTTGGATTTACACCGAATTCGACTGAGTTCGATTTAATATATCCGAGAGCAGCAGTAATTGACTCCTTCATAACATCACCAAGTTTACCTGTGGCATTAATCAGACCTTTACCTGAAGAAAGGTTTACTTCGATGTTTAAAATGTCACCACCAACTTGTGTCCATGCGAGACCGTTAGTAATTCCAACTAAATTTTTCTTTTCTAAAACACTCTCTTTAAATTTTTCAGGGCCTAGGAAATTAATGATTGTTTTTGCATCAAAAACAAAAGGTTTTTTTGATTTAGATTTTGTTTTTTCCAATTGTAAAACTAATTTTCTAAAAAGTTTATCAAAAACTTTTTCAAGTCCTCTCACACCTGACTCTCTCGTATAATGTCTTACGATTTTAGTAATAACTGATTTGTCAAGTTTAAACTCAGAACTTTTTAGGATGTTTTTGTTCATTTTTCTTGGCATTAAATATTTTTTTGCAATTTCCACTTTTTCTTTTTCGGTATATCCGGACACCTCGATAACCTCTAATCGATCTAGTAATGGGCCTGGGATATTGTATGTGTTACCTGTACAGATAAACATTACATTTGATAAATCATAATCAACTTCTAGATAGTGATCATTAAATTGATAGTTCTGTTCTGGATCTAGAACTTCTAATAATGCAGATGATGGATCACCTCTCCAATCACTACCTACCTTGTCAATTTCATCAAGTAAAATAATAGGGTTTGATGTTTTTGTTTTTTTCATTGCCTGAATAAATCGTCCTGGCATTGAACCAATATATGTTCGTCTATGGCCTCTTATTTCAGCTTCATCTCTTAAACCACCCAATGAAATTTTTGCAAATTCTCTTCCAGTAGCTCGTGCAATTGATTTACCTAATGAGGTTTTTCCAACGCCAGGAGGTCCAACAAAACAAAGAATGGTACCTGAAGCTTTTTTGGATCTTTTTTTAACTGCAAGAAATTCAAGAATCCTCTCTTTAACTTTATCTAAGCCATAGTGATCATCGTTTAATATTTTTTCAGAACCCTTTATATCAATAAGCTCTTTAGAAAATTTTTCCCAGGGTATATCTAATATCCACTCAAGATAATTACGAATAACCGATGCCTCAGCAGACATAGGGCTCATGGATTTAAGTTTTTTAAATTCATTTAAAGCTTTTTCTTTTGCTTCTTTAGAGAGCTTTACTTCGTTAATCTTTTTCTCAATCTCAGAGTATTCGTTAGAACCATCCTCACCATCACCAAGTTCTTTTTGAATTGCTTTCATTTGTTCATTTAGAAAGTATTCTCTTTGAGTTTTTTCCATTTGTCTTTTTACTCTATTTTTAATTTTTTTCTCAAGAGCAGAAAAGTTTAATTCTTTTGAGAAAAAGTTTAAAAGATTTTGAATTTTTTTATTTATATCAGTTATTTCAAGGTTTTTTTGTTTTTCATCAATTCCTAAATTTAAATTGTAGTAAATATTATCAATAAATTGATATGGATCTTCAATGTTAAGGAGGCCCTCAAGAATATCATTATTGTTGCCTATATTTTGGATATAGTTTTGAAATTCATTTTTTAAAACTCTTAGTGAGGCTTTTAACTCAGCTGAATTTTTTTTACTAACGATAACTGGCTCTAGCTTCGCAGTAAGAAAGTTATTACTGGCCTTAACAGCTGATTTTATTTTAACTATTTCTAGACCCTCTGTGAGAACTTTATAAGTGTTATCAGGTAGCTTGAGGAACTGAATTATTTTAGATTTTACTCCAATAGAATATACATCGTTTACTTGAGGATCATCTGTTGTTGGTTCTTTTTGGGTAAATAGAAAAATAATTTTGTTGTTATTATTCATTGCAAAATTAATTGCATCTATAGATTTGGCTCGTCCAACAAATAATGGCGATGTTATAGAGGGATACACAACTAAATCCCTTAAAGGTAATATAGGTCCAATGATTTGATTTTCCATACTATTAAAATAGTGAGGAATTTTTAATTTTCACCCACTTTTTTTTTTATTTTAACTTTATCTTTATATACTATTATAGGATTATTTAAGATTACTGACTCTTTGCTCAAAACAACCTTATCCACAGAATCTTTATCAGGAATATCAAACATACAATCTAGAAGTAACTTTTCCATTATTGATCTAAGACCTCTAGCTCCAATTTTTTTTTCAACTGCTAATTGAGCTATTTGTTCTCTTCCATCTTCTGTGATCTCAAACTCTACTCCTTCAAAAGAAAAAAGTGCTTTATATTGCTTAGAAATAGCATTTTTTGGTTTGGTAAGTATTTCTTTTAAATCCTCTAAAGATAATTCATTTAGGCTGGCGCTAACAGGGAGTCGTCCAACCAATTCAGGAATAAGTCCAAATTTAATTAAATCATCGTTTTCAAGTTGTGACGTCATTGGCTGGTCCTGATTAACAGATTTATTAAAACCTATTGACTTTTTATTAACACGATTTTTTATAATTTTATCAACACCCTCGAATGCACCACCACAAACAAATAGTATATTTTTAGTATCAACTTGAAGAAACTCTTGTTGAGGATGTTTTCTTCCACCTTGTGGAGGCACACTCGCAGTAGTTCCTTCAATAATTTTTAGAAGTGCTTGTTGGACGCCCTCTCCAGAAACATCTCTAGTTATTGAAGGATTCTCACTTTTTCTTCCAACTTTATCAATTTCATCAATGTATACGATACCCTTTTGAGCTAAAGTCACATCATAATCACATTGCTGAAGTAATCTTAAAATAATATTTTCAACATCTTCACCTACATATCCAGCCTCAGTAAGAGTAGTTGCGTCTGCAATTGTGAAGGGAACATTTAAAAATTTTGCTAAAGTTTGTGCAAGAAGGGTTTTACCACATCCTGTAGGACCAATTAATAATATATTTGATTTAGATATTTCAATATCCTTTGAAGGATTTTGCACTCTCTTGTAGTGATTATATACAGAAACGGAGAGTATTTTTTTTGCATGATCTTGACCAATTATATGATCATCAAGATAATCATAAATCTCACTAGGTTTTGGTATTTCGAATTTTTTCTTTGTATCGATTTTATCGTCTTCAACTAGTATATCCTTACACAAGACCACACATTCATTACAAATATAAACATTGGGGCCAGCTATTAATTTTTTTACTTCCTCTTGGCTTTTACCACAAAAAGAACAAGATATTTTTTTATCAGAACTATTAGCAGAAGTTATTTTTTCATCAGACATATTTATTTTTCAATTCTAGTTGTAATAACTTTATCAATCAAACCAAATTTTTGAGCCTCCTCTGGGTCAAAGAATCTATCTCTCTCCATTGCCTTCTCAATTTCACTTATACTTATATTAGTATGTTTTTGATAGATTTTATTTAATCTTTTTTTTGTTTTTAAAATTTCTTCAGCATGAATTTTAATATCAGTTGCTTGTCCAGAAAAACCTCCTGATGGTTGATGAATCATAATTTTAGCATGAGGCAAAGCATATCTATTTCCCTCTTTACCAGCAGCAAGTATCAATGAACCTGCGGAAGCAGCCTGTCCGATACATACGGTATGAACAGGGCATTTGATATATTGCATTGTGTCATACATCGCTAAACCAGCAGTAACTAGTCCACCTGGAGAATTAATATATAAATTTATTGGTTCTTCTGGGTTTTCTGACTCTAAAAATAATAGTTGGGCACATATTAAAGATGCGGTTTCGTCGTTTATTGGCCCTGTAAGAAAAATAATTCTTTCTCTTAAAAGTCTTGAAAATATATCAAAAGATCTCTCTCCTTTTCCAGATTGTTCAATGACTATGGGTACCAGATTCATGATTGTGTGATCCTTTTTTCATTAATTCTTCTAAACTTAACTTAGTTTCTTTGATTTTGAAAGTTTTCATAGACTCATCAGCAATTTTATTTCTAAGAAGCGTGCCATATGCTGTCTCAGCTGTTCTTTGATCAATTTTTTCACCATAGTATTTTTGAATATATTCTTGTAATTCTTTTTGATCAACTTTCACATTTAAGAATTTTACTAATTCTGAAAACAATACGTCTTTTTGTATATTCTCACTTGTAAGTTTTTTTAAACTATCAATTCTCTCTTTATGTTCATCTTTCATTGATGATAAATCAATTTGATATTTCCTTTTGAGCTCTATATCTACAACTTCATCATTAATATCAATTTTCTCTTTATCTGATAAAACTTTTAATAGATCTTCAATAAAAAGCTCTTTTTGAAGATAATTCATGTCCTCATTTAACTTGTTATCTATTTTATCATTTAATTCTTGAGTAGAATTTAATTTTAAAATTTTTATTAATTCTCCATCATTTTTTGGATAAATCTTTTTATTAATATCTTTAATTTTTGCCTCAATTTTTATTCCTTTTACAATAAAAATAAAATCAGATCTGTTTTTAATATTTAATAGAGCTTTCTTTAAATCTATAAATATTTCATCTTTTGTTTGGGTATTTAAATCAACCCTAACTTCTTTTTGAGTGAATAATTTTTTTTGTTCTTCTTCATAATTTAGTATTTCAAAATCAACTACAGAATTATTATCTGAAATTTCTATGCTCTCCAAAGAATAATATTCTTTTCTGACCTTTTCTCTAAAATTATCAATATCTTTTTTAGTTACCTCTGATGTAACTTTTTCAATTTCACTTGTTTTTAACTCTTCTAATTTAATTTCTGGTTTCAAGTAAAAGGCTAAAGAAAAATTGTAAGAGTCTTTAAAACTTACATTAGGCTGAACTAGGGATTGAATTTTTTCCTTTTCACTAATCGTTTTAATATTTTTTGAAATTTCATCGTTTAATACTTCATTTTCGATTTGAGGACCTATCTTAGATTTTATTATATTAATTGGAACCTTTCCCTTTCTAAAACCTGCAATTTCAAAAGAGGGTTGCTTATCTAAAATTTTTTGATCGATAATTTTACTTATGGCGTCTTGATCTAAAGAAACCTCAAAGGAGGATTTGTAATTGTTTTTTTCTATATTTTTGTAATCCATTTTTTCTTATTTTCTTGGTGCGCCAGGAGGGACTCGAACCCCCACGGTTGCCCACTGGTTCCTAAGACCAGCGCGTCTACCATTCCGCCACTGGCGCACAAATTGGGGCGAGTAAGGGGACTTGAACCCCCGGCCTCCGGTACCACAAACCGGCGCTCTAACCAACTGAGCTACACCCGCCAAAAATTGAATTAATTTATAGTATAGATATTATGCAAATTAAACATTATATTTGGATCGCTATATATGAAAAAAATTGAAGCAATAATAAAACCTTTTAAATTAGAGGATGTTAAAGATGCTCTTGGCGAAATTGGTCTAAGTGGTTTAACCGTATCTGAAGTAAAAGGGTTTGGTAGACAAAAAGGTCACACTGAGCTCTACAGAGGAGCTGAATACATTGTTGACTTTCTACCAAAGGTTAAGATTGAATTAGTAGTTGATGATAATAAATATAAAGAAGCTATCGAAGTCATTATTAAACATTCCAATACAGGTAAAATTGGTGATGGAAAAATCTTTGTATATGAAGTTTCTGAAGCTATTAGAATTCGCACAGGTGAAAAAGGTAAAGACGCTATATAATTTTTCTTTTACCAAGTTAACAATTTAGGAGGATATTAAATGGACAAAAATTCATTACAAAAAATGATCGATGAAAATGGAATTAAATACATTGATTTCAGATTTACCGATCCATTAGGGACATGGCAGCATTTCTCAAATCATATCAACACTTTTGAAATGGATGTCTTTGAAGAGGGAATTGGCTTCGATGGTTCCTCAATTAGATGTTTTCAGTCAATTGAAGCAAGTGACATGATATTAATTCCAGATATGGAAACTGCATTTGTAGATCCTTTTTTTACTGATCCCACTCTAGTTTTAATATGTGATATTCAAGATCCAATTACAGGTCAAAAATATGATAAAGATCCAAGATATGTTGCAAAAAAAGCTGAAGAGTACGTTAAGTCATCTGGCGTAGGTGATAGTATTTTCTTTGGACCAGAGGCAGAATTTTTTCTTTTTAATAATGTTCAAATTAATACACATCCTCATCACTCGTCTTTTTCTGTCGACTCAGGTGAGGCAGTTTGGAATACAGGTACGGATGAAGGTCCAAATTTAGGTTACAAAGTTAGAAATAAAGGTGGCTATTTTCCATGCCCTCCTCACGACACTATGCAAGATGTTAGATCAGAAATGGTAAATCACATGGTCGCCATTGGTATGAGTGTTGAAGCTCAGCATCACGAAGTTGCAACGGCTGGTCAATGTGAAATTGATTTAAAATTCGACACTTTGGTTAAAATGGCTGATGACCTACAAAAATATAAATATGTTGTAAGAAATACAGCAAAAAGTAATGGTTTGAGTGCTACTTTCATGCCAAAACCACTTTCAAACGATAATGGTTCTGGAATGCATTGTCATCAAAGTATTTGGTCAAACGGTAAACCAATATTTTATGGTGAAGGTGGATACGCAAATCTTAGTGACGAAGCAAAATTTTATATTGGTGGTTTACTTAAGCATGCACCATCTTTATTAGCATTTACAAATCCAACTATTAACTCTTATAAGAGATTAGTACCCGGTTATGAGGCACCAGTAAAATTGGCATACTCAAATAGAAACAGAAGTGCTATATGTAGAATACCTGCATATTCACCATCTCCAAAGGCGAAAAGAGTTGAGTTTAGATGTCCAGATGCAACTGCTAATGGTTATTTAGCATTTTCAGCTATGCTTATGGCAGGATTAGATGGAATTAAAAACAGAATTGATCCTGGTGAGCCTATGGATAAAAATCTTTATGATTTACCTCCTGAAGAACAATCAAAGGTAAAAGAAGTTCCAGGTACTCTTGAAGAGGCAATTAATAATCTTGAAGCAAATCATGACTTCTTACTTGAAGGTAATGTATTCACTAAAGATTTACTCGAGTCATATATAGAATATAAGAGAGAAGAAGAAATCGAACCAAATAAATTGCTAGTTACACCTGCAGAGTTTGATATGTATTACGATTATTAATTTAATTTCAAAAGTAGCTCATCTAAATATTGCTTATTATTAATATTAGATGAGCTACCTGTTAATTCATTAATCATAAGTAATTCTCTAAGTTTCATAATCTTATCTACATATAAAAATTTTTTTTTATTTATATAACATATGTCATTAAAGATTTTATAAATTTGATAAAGATCTTTAGTGCTTTGTAAAGGATTTTTGATATCTACAATTTTTAAAAGATAATCTTCATTTATCGTTGAGTAACTAGAAATTATTTTTCTTTTAATTTTTTTGAAATATTTAGCCAATGTAAGATTATTTGTTAATGGATAAATTTTTAAAAAAGATAATTTATGAAATGGCTCGGTAGTAGACTCATAAAAAGAAAAGAAACTATCTATATTAGTGACCTGATCTGAGTTTCTGTCAAAAGGTTTATTCCTATCATCTATAATTAATATATTTGAGTCGATATATTGCTTAATAATAGAGTAAAATCTTCTAACTATTTTTATGTTGTCTAAATGATTATTTTTCTTTGATTGATATATAAAAAAAATGTCTAAATCTGAGAAATTAGTAGCTTTTTTAATACCATAACTTCCAAATAAAATTGGTATTAAATCTGAGATAATATTGCCTCTATAAGATAAGTAATCATTTTTTACAAGTTCAAATATATAAAAAATAAACTTTCTTACAGCTATATTTCTTTTATTGAGAAAATCACTATTTGAAATTTTCTTTGAAAGTAACAAATAGTCTAAAAGAAATAAAATTTCATAAATATCTTGTATTGATTTTTTTAAATCTAAATCAAAATTATCTGAGTAATCTTTTAATTTAAATTTGGGTATGCCATAATTAAAAAAATATACTAAAGACTCTATTAAAAAATTATTTTTGTAAATTAGATTTGTTAATTTTGGAGAATTTTCAAAAATAAAAATTAATTCTGGAAATAATTTATTATTGTATTTATATAAAGCAGTTAGATGAACTCCTGATTTATAATAATTAATTAAGTAATCAAATTTTAAAATCAAATCATCGCGCTTATTGTGTTTAGACAAGATATTTATAAGTCTTGAAATGGACTCTAAATAATCATTTTTAACAGTTTCAGAACTATTAATCTTTTCAGCACGCTTGATGAGGTTCGTGATTGTTTTTTGACTTGATATACTGAACTTTTTAGGATTGAATTTTTCTACATCAATTTTTGGAAAAAATAATCGTTGATAAATGTTTTGAATATTTAACTTATGTCTCTCTATTATTGTTGAATAATTACCTATAATTGCCTTTAAATTGATCTCTTCAGCACCTAATAAATTTTGAAATGTATTTTGTTTAATATGAAGATAATTCTCAATCTTACGAAAGTAATAATAAGCGTCACTGATACTTTTTAAATCATCAAAGGAAATTATATTCTCATGAGATTGAAGATTAATAAATAATTTGTGTATATTGCTTTCTTTTAAAGAATTTATCTTACCTGACCATATAAGTTGATTGAAATGTATAATATTTTCACATGATCTTATAAATCCATAAGAATTTTTTATGTCGAGTTTCTTTTGGTCATTGGAAGAAGCAAAAAGTTTCTTAATTTCATCAATGGCGTAGTAATCAAAAGATCTACGAAATAAAAAGCTTTTTATAGCGCCTTTAAATAAAAAATATTTTTGTATATCACCACATAAAAAATTTGATCTATGAAAAGCTAGTCTTTCCCAATTTCGACCAACTGAAGTGTAATAATCAATTGCCTGGTCTATATCAGAAACAATCAAGGAATTGCCAAAATCTGGTCTTAATCTCAGGTCAATTTTATGAAAGAATTTTTCAGATACATTAGAAATATCACTAATTAATCTCTTCAAAGATTTATTAAATTCTTCAATAGTAACTGGACTATTTTTAGAGTCATAAAATATAATTAAATCAATATCAGAAGCAAAGTTTAAATCTTTTACTCCTATTTTTCCCATTCCTAAAATGAAATAGTATTTTTTTAAGCTTACATTAAAGGATTTTGAGATGTGAGAATTAATAATTCTGCTTAAAATATTTTTACATAATATTGACCATAATCTTGAACCTACTGATTGGGAAATTAAATCAAAATGAATTGATATAAAGATTAAATATATTAATTCATTTTTTAAAATATTTATATTAATTGAATGAGCAGATTGAGAGATATAATATTTTTGTATATTATTTTTATAGTGATTTAAAATTTGTTTTAAATCAATATTGCTAGCTTCATAAGATTTATTTAGATATTTGTATTTAGATAAAAAAGAAGAGTATTTATATAAATTTTCTAAGTCCAAATAATTTTCCTTTCAATGTAATTTAGTAGATCTTTTATATTATCAATTATGGAAATATCTTTTTTTATACCTTTAGAATTTGGTATGTTATTTACTAATGTGTATAAACTTTTTTTAAGTAAATTAATATTTAAAAGCTTATAGTTATCTAATTCTTTAATTGAATTAAATACTAAAGAGGTCTTATCATTGATTCTTTCAAGTTTTAACTTCTCTAAAAAAAGTGCATCTTTAGTAAACTGCCTTCCAATCATATATTTATTTATATTTTTTGATTTGAAAGAGTTAAAAGTTTCTAAATCATTTACCTCGCCATTAGGAATTAGCTCCATCTTAGGAAATTTATTTGAACACTTTAAAAATAATTCATAGTTAATTTTTGGGATTGTTCTATTTTTCTTTGTATCTAAATTTAATACACCATTCCTACAATGAATAAAAACTTTTTTAATTCCTATATCGTTAAAAAGATTTAGATAACTAAAAATATAATTCTTATCTTCATTCATTCCTAATCCCAATCTACATTTTACTGACACTTCATGTTCGTAGTTGATTAATTCAAATAAGCATTTTTTTACTAAGTCATAATTTTGAGTTAATGCAAGACCTAGCATATTTTCTTGTACTCTTGAACTTGGGCACCCTAAATTGAAATTGACGTGCTTTATGATATCTATCCGATTTAAAATATTTATTGTTCTTTTAATTTCTTGAGGATCTGAACCGGCGATTTGTATAGCGCTTTTATTTTTTTCTAAAAAATGCTTACTAATTGTTTTAATCTCATTATGAATAATTGCTTTATCAACAATCATTTCAGAGAAAGTAAGAACACGATTTCCATAAATATTTTCTATTAAACTTCTGAAATAGCAGTCAGTGTATCCCATCATTGGTGCTAAATAATAATTCATCGAAAAAATTCTTTTATTCATTGAAAAATACTTTAATAAAAGTAAAAATCATTAAAAATCAAGACATTGGAAAATTTCAACATAAATCAACTAGTTTTTAATTCTGATGGGCTAATACCTACTATAGCTCAAGAGAAATCTACAAATGAAATTCTAATGTTGGCTTATTCAAATCAAAATTCTATTCAAATGACAATTGAAACTAAAAAAGCTCACTTTTGGAGCAGAAGTAAAAAAAAATTATGGCAAAAAGGAGAAACCTCCGGTAACAAACTCAATATAATTAATATTTATACAGATTGTGATAGCGATACTCTAATTTTTGAAGTAGAGCTTGAAAAAGACGGTGCCTGTCATACTGGTTCAAAAAGTTGTTTTTATAAAAAGTTAGAATTATGAGTGAAGTAGTAGCATATAAAGACACAAATAATAATTATTGGGATACCGAAGTCGAAAATAGTACTCCTATAAAACATAAATCTGAAGATGCTTTAAACATTATGCGTCACGATATGGCTCATATTTTAGCGGAGGCTGTCATATCTCTTTTCCCGAATGCCAAACCAACTATTGGTCCATTTATAAAAAATGGTTTTTATTATGATTTTGATATGGAGAGTACATTATCGGATGATGATTTAGAAAATATTGAAAAAAAAATGAAAGAAATACTTTTAGAAGGAAGAGATTTTTTAAAAAGAGCTGTTTCTAAAAAAGAAGCCTTAGAAATATTTAAAGATAATAAATATAAGTTAGAACTTATTAATAATTTGGATAACTCTGATGAAATAACTCTTTATGAACAGAATAATTTTACAGATCTTTGCAAAGGACCTCATCATAAAAGCACAAAGGATTATAATGCTAGCTTTAAAATAACTAGTGTTTCAGGAGCTTATTGGAGAGGTATTAGCACCAATAAAATGCTTCAAAGAATTTATGCAACTGCTTGGTATTCTGAAAAAGAGCTTCGAGTATATTTAAAAAATTTAGAAGAAGCCAAAGAAAGAAATCATAGAAGATTGGGAACAGATATGGGTTTATTCCTCCTCACTGATTTATCCGCAGGTAATGTATTTTGGAAAGATAAAGGTTTAACTTTGTATCAAAATATAGAGAAATACATACGCTCTGAGCAGCAAAAATTAAACTATTTTGAAGTAAAAACACCTGAATTAGTTTCAAATGAACTTTGGATAAAATCTGGTCACTGGGACAATTTTAAAGAAAATATGTTCACGTCCGAAACAGATAACAAGACATTTGCATTAAAGCCCATGAATTGTCCCTGTCATATTGTGTTATTTAATTCTCAACTCATAACTTATAAAGATTTGCCACTGAGATATTCTGAATTTGGTAAATGTCACAGATATGAACCCTCTGGGGCTCTGAACGGATTATTTAGAGTGAGAGGATTTACCCAAGATGATGCACATATCTTTTGCTCTGGTGATCAAATTTATGATGTGTGCAATGAGACAACTCAATTAATTGAGAGAGTTTATAAGAAGTTTGGGTTTGAAAAGATTAAATATAATATTTCTACTCGCCCAGAAAAAAGTATTGGCACTCAAGAAAATTGGGAAAATGCAGAAAATCAATTAAAAAAAGTTTTAAAAGATAATAACAAGGAATTTAATATACTAGAGGGAGAAGGTGCATTCTACGGACCAAAAATAGAGTATACATTAGAGGACTCCCTTGGACGTGAATGGCAATGTGGCACAATTCAAATTGATTTTAATCTACCAGATAGATTGGGAGCTAAGTACAAAGACAAGGATGACAAAAATCAAGTTCCAATAATGATACATCGTGCTGTAGTTGGTTCTTTGGAGAGGTTTATTGCAATCATTTTAGAAAATACAAATGGCTGGCTTCCTTTATTTGTTACACCTATTCAACTAGCAATATTACCAGTATCTGAAAAATTTGTAGACCATAGCAATCAAATAAAAGAAAAGCTTCAACAACTTGGTGTAAGAACAATTGTTGACAGCTCAGATAATAAATTAGGATATAAGATAAGAAACTCTGTTTCTAAAAAAATTCCTTACTCACTAGTAATGGGTGAAAAAGAAATTGAATCAAATTCATTCACTCTGAGAAGTAATGAAGGTAAAAATACTTCATTTGATGACATTAAATTGTTATCAAATTTTTTTATAAGCAATTAACTATTAATAATAGCATTTATAAAATATGTTAATCTCGTAAATGAGTGAACATATTAAGGCAGTATTAATAGTTGTTTTAAGTGGTTTAATATGGAGTTTTGGTCCGCTTGTTGTAAAAAATATGATAGATCCACAAATCTATCAACTCCCCTATCTCATTATTAGAGGACTGACAGTAACAGTGATTATAGCTGCCTATCTTATTATTAAAGAGCAAAAAAATTTTATTCTGAACATTTTAAAAATTGATAAAGTTTCTGTAATCGGTGGTCTTTGTTTAACCACAGCTATGATTGGTTTTATTTATTCCATAAGTAATACAACAGCTGCTGTCACTCTTTTTATGTTAGCTTTAATGCCCTTTTTGGCTTCATTAATTGCATTAGTATTTATTAATGAAAAAATTTCAAAACAAAATTTTATCAGTATGGTTATTGCCTTTATAGGTGCTTTAATAATGATATATGCCAGCGCTTTTAGTGGTTCATTATATGGATTAGTAATGGGTTTTATATCAAGCCTAGGATTTGCAGCATTTACCGTTGCCCTAAGAAGTAAAAGCGATTTCAAAAAATTTTATATTTTGATTTATGCAGGAATATTTTGTGCAACTATATCTTGCTGTTTTATGATAATAAATAATCAGGAAATTTATTTACCTTTAAAAAATATTTTATTAAGTATTTCGCATGGCTTACTTGTTGCAAGTGGGTTAATCCTTTTCAGTATTGGATCAAAACACCTTCTCTCAGGTGAGTTGACAATGTTATCTTTATTAGAAGTAGTTGGAGGAATTTTTTGGGCTTGGCTGCCGATACTTGGTATCAATGAAATCCCAAGTACAAATACAATAGTTGGTGGTATAGTTATTTGTTTAGCTATTGCTATGAATTCATATCGTTTTGATAAAAAAAGACTTCAGAATTTAATTAGATAGTTAGCCCTATAACTCCAATAAAAGTTAGGGAAATTCCCAAAGTTTGAATTTTAGATATTTTTTCTTTTAAAACCATTCTGGCTAATAAAACAGTTACAAGACCAAAGCCTGAGGAAATCACTACTGCAATACTCACTTTATCAAAGGTGTACGCTGAAACTAAACAGAAATAACCAGTAGTCTCTAATATTCCCTGAAAAAATAAAATGGGTGCTGCTTTTTTTGTCATAGTTATCTTAGACTTTGTAAATAACAATAAGGTTGCAATACCTAATAAACTAAAAAATCTAACATATATAACAGCTTCGATTGGATCCAAAGTATTAGAGGCTTCTTGTGAAAAAATTAGACCTAAAGCTAACATTCCACTTGCCATAAATGATACAATTAACGACTCTTTTATATGTTTTTTTGATAAACCAAGGCTTTCTTTGAAACTGTCCGCACTAATTGAAACAAATACTGCTCCTGAAATTACAATCAAAGTTGAAATCCATTGAGTGAGTGTGGGCTCACTTCCTAAAAAAAATCTTATGACAAAAACAAAAAAAGGATTAGTTGCTGCTATTGAGGCAACAATAGATACAGGCCCCATTTGAAGACCTTTATATAAGCATAAAAGTCCAAACATTATTAAGATTCCTGATAGAAAGCTATTGCTCAAACCTATGGTATTTGGAGATAACCCTCTTCCAAAAAAATAAAATAAAAATAAATAAAATATTGAGCCTACAACTAACATCCAAAAAAGTGAGTTCTTAAAGCCAACTTCCTGTGACGAAAATCTTGCTAAAAAATCCCCTACACCAAAGCTAAACGCTGAAAGAATACCTAAAAGAATAGCCATGTATTAATTAAAAACTAAACGTGAAAACTTTCGCCGCAACCGCACTCGCTAGTTTGATTGGGATTTTTGAAAACAAATCTTTCTCCATAATCTTCTTTTATAAAGTCCATTTCTGTGCCAATAACATACATTACAGCTTTATTATCAATATAAAGAGGAAATTTATAATCATTTACTAGTTCACATCCTTGTACGTCACTTTCATTGACATATTCCATTGTATAGCTAAGACCAGCGCAACCTTTTGTACTCAAACCAATTTTTAAACCAATTGCATTATTGTTATCAACTAACAATTTAGAAATTTGTTCTTGAGCCATTTTAGATAATGTAAATAAGGGATTAGACATTTTAAAAACCTAAAACTAACTTTGCATCTTCACTCATCATATCTTTATTCCAAGGAGGTTGAAAGGTTAGATTAATACTAACTTGTCCTGTATTTGGAAGTTCGTGAACTTTTTTTGCAACATCTAATGGAAAACTATCGGCTACTGGACAATTAACAGTCGTTAGCGTCATTATAATTCTAATATTGTTAAATTTATCAATTGATAGGTCATAAATTAATCCAAGATCATATATATTTATATCAAGTTCTGGATCTTTTATTTTTGTAAGAACTTCTATAATTTTATCATTTGTCAAATTTACTGACTCTGATGTTGATACGTCTCCAAAGGAAATATCACCTTCAGAATTAACTTTAGGCATAAAGTCAGAGAGTGTCTTATCGTCCATGTCTTATTGTAATAATTTTAAAGTTTTTTTCATAGAGTCAACAAAGTGGTCTATATCATTAATGTCATTATAAATTCCAAAGGAAACTCGGCAAGAACCCGGAATACCTAATTTTTTCATAAAAGGTTGACAACAATGGTGACCTCCTCTGATCATTATCCCATATTGGTCGAGAAATGTGGCAATATCATTAAAATTTTGGTTTTTGATATTAAATGAAACAATTGAAGTGGCATTTCCATTGTTGTTTGAGCCATATATTTCTATTTCTTCAAAGTCATTGAGAGCTGAAATTAGTTTAGATCTGAGTTGTTTTTCTTTTAAAAAATAATCTTGGTAGTTTATACTATTTAGATACTCCATGGCAGCTTTAAAACCAATGGCGGCCTCAATAGAGGGTGTTCCCGGTTCGAATTTATTTGGCAACATGGCATAAGAAAAGTCCTTTGAAGATACCTCATTGATCATCCCCCCTCCTAAAGTTGGAGGGTTAAGTTGGTTAAGAATATCCTCTTTACCATACATAATTCCAATACCAGATGGACCGTAAAGTTTATGAGAAGAGAAAGAGTAAAAATCGCAGTCTAAATCTTTGACATCAATATTAAGGTGTGCAATTGACTGACATCCATCAACAGCTAAATAAATATCTTTATTAATTTCTTGTTTAATTTTTTTTAAATCAAGTATTTGACCAGTAACATTCGACATGTGTGTTAAAGAAAGAACCTTAGTAGTATCATCACAATTGTTTATAATTTCATCTTCAGATAGAATGCCTTCTTTAGAGATTGGGATAATTTTTAGTTCTAATTCTAATTTTTTACATAAATGCATCCATGGTAAGTAATTAGAGTGATGTTCTAATTCTGTAACAACAATCTTATCACCCTTATTTAAATGCTCTGCTAGTGAATTGGCAATAATATTTATAGAGTCTGTAGCTCCTCTCGTAAAAATTATTTCGTTTGTAGAATTTGCATTAATGAATGATTTTGCTACATCTCTAGATTTTTCATATAAATCTGTAGCATCGATACTAAGGGAATTCATCCCTCTATGGACGTTTTCATAAGAGTTTTCAAGAAACTCAGAAATTGAATGAATAACTTTCTTTGGTTTCTGAGTACTTGCAGCAGAGTCAAGATAAGTAATGGTTTTATCTCTAATCTTTTTATCTAATATTGGAAAATCTGATTTTACATTATTCATGTTAATAAACTTTCAATTATTTTATTGGAATAATCGCATAAATTATCATCTTTGATAGAGTCAATAATCTCTGCAATAAATGCCTTTTTTAGTATTTTTTTAGCCATTTCACTGTCAATACCTCTAGATTTAAAATAATAAATTTGATCCTCATCTAATTTAGAAACAGTAGAACCATGGCTACATTTTACATCATCAGCATAAATTTCAAGTTCAGGCTTGTTATTAGCCTTAGAAATATCGTCTAAAAGTAAAGATCTGCTCATTTGATATCCATCAGTTTTCTGAGCTATAGAGTCCACATATATCTTCCCTTGAAAATTAGTTATAGCACCTTTCTCAACAATAGATTTAAAAATTTCTCTACTTGATGAGGAGGGTTTCAGGTGCTGAATAAAAGAATAATTATCATTTACTCCGTAGTTATTAATATTCAAACCAAATAAATCAAAATTACACTCAAGATTTAAAGAGGCATAAAACTCGTTTCTTGTATGTATGTTATCAGACTGAAAAGAAACAAAGTTTAAATGTGAATTATCTTGTAAATTTGACTCAAAATATAAAAAGGATTTATAATTTGATATATTAAAATGAATAACATTTAAATTCGTATTATTAGATATGTCAAAGAATATAGATTTAGGGTATTCATCTTTTGATTTATTATTCATTATAATAAGATTTGTTTCATTTTTTGAAGATTTAAGAAAATGAATATTGTTATTTATTTGTGAAATATCTAAAAATAGATTTTTATAGTCTATAAAATCTAAATTTATAGAACTTGTATCTCTTTTTAACAAAGAGGAAACCCTAAAAAAACTATCATCATTTTTGTATTTCCATTGATTTAAATTAGAAGCTAAGTCAACAGGATTTGAGGAAAGAGGAGAAATATTTTTGGAAATTTTTAATAATTCAGATATATCTATATCTCTTAGTAAAGTTTCTGATCTTATATCTCTGTGAAGTTGGGCATACTTATAGTTTTCAATTTTAAAATTTTTATAAGGGTTTTTTTTATCTAATATAGTTTTTACATATTTTGATACATTATCAGATTGTATCTTATCAAAATTTAGTGTGAGTTCCATTAGGCAGATTTAGATATTTCTTCATATCCTTTTTCTTCTAACTCTAGAGCTAAAGAATAATCCCCTGATTTCACAATTCTACCATCAGCAATAATGTGAACAAAATCAGGCTTAATATAGTTTAAAAGTCTTTGATAGTGAGTGATTACTAAAAAAGAATTTTCATTACTTCTTAATTTATTGACACCCTCGGAGACGATTCTCAACGCATCTATGTCCAGACCAGAGTCTGTCTCATCTAAGATAGCCATTTTAGGGCTTAACATTGACATTTGTAAAATTTCTTGTTTCTTTTTCTCACCACCTGAATAATTTACATTCAAGTCTCTTTTGAGCATTTCAGTATTTATATTTAATTCTTCAGCTTTTAATTTCATTAATTTTGCAAATTCTAGGGCATCCATTTCACTTTGACCTAAATATTTTCTTTTTGAATTAATTGCCGTTTTTAAAAAAAAAGAAGTTTGTACACCAGGTATCTCCATCGGATATTGAAATGCTAAAAACAATCCCTCGTTTGCTCTTTCATCTACGTCTAAATCCAATAAATTTTTTTCGTTATATTCTATTGTTCCATCATCTATTTCATATTTATCTTTTCCTGACAATACATAAGAAAGTGTACTCTTCCCTGAACCATTTGGCCCCATCAGGGCATGAACCTCACCCTTATTTATTGATAAATTTAGACCTTTGATAATTTTTTTTTCTTCAATGGATACATGAAGATTTTTAATTTCTAACATTATCCAACACTACCTTCTAAACTAATTGCAACTAATTTCTGGGCTTCTACAGCAAACTCCATTGGCAGGTGTTGTAATACCTCTTTACAAAAACCATTGACAATTAAACCTACTGCATCTTCGCTGTTCAACCCTCTTTGCTGACAATAAAATAATTGGTCCTCATTAATTTTTGAGGTGGTAGCTTCATGTTCAACCATTGAGTCAGAGTTGCTTGACTCTATGTATGGAACAGTATGGGCACCACATTTATTACCGATTAATAATGAGTCACATTGAGTAAAATTTCTTGCATTTTTGGCTTTTGACAAAATATTTACTAAACCCCTATATGTGTTATTAGCTTTTCCGGCCGATATACCTTTTGATATTATCTTAGAGGATGTATTTTTGCCGATATGTATCATTTTTGTACCAGTATCGGCTTGTTGCATATTATTAGTAATAGCAACTGAGTAAAATTCACCTTTAGAGTTGTCTCCTTGCAAAATACAACTTGGATATTTCCATGTTATTGCAGATCCTGTCTCAACTTGAGTCCAAGATATTTTAGAATTTTTACCTCTGCAGGCACCTCTTTTTGTAACAAAGTTGTAGATACCCCCCTTACCCTCTTTATCACCAGGGTACCAATTTTGAACAGTTGAATACTTTATTTCTGCATTATCAAGGGCTACTAACTCAACATTGGCAGCGTGAAGTTGGTTTTCATCTCTCATTGGTGCAGTACAGCCTTCTAAATAACTCACATAACTATCTTTATCCGCAATGATAAGAGTTCTCTCAAATTGACCGGTATTCATTGCGTTAATTCTAAAGTATGTTGATAATTCTACAGGACACCTAACACCCTCAGGAATATAAATAAAGGATCCATCAGTAAATACTGCTGAATTTAAAGCAGCAAAGGAATGATCTGATACAGGTATTACACTTCCTAGATATTTCTTTACCAAATCAGGGTGAGTTTTAACTGCCTCTGAGATTGAGCAAAATACAATACCTAAGTCACTTAATTGTTTTTTATAAGTTGTGGCAACTGATACAGAATCAAAGACAGCATCTACTGCTATACCAGATAGCATTTTTTGTTCTTTTAATGGAATACCTAGTTTCTCATAAGTTTTGATTATTTCTGGATCAATTTCGTCTAAAGATTTGGGCTTATCTTTAAGGCTTTTAGGAATTGAGTAATAATAACAGTCTTGATAATCAATTTCAGGAATATTCAATTTAGCCCATTCAGGTTTTGGTAGCTTATTAAATACTTTAAAAGCATTAAGTCTCCAATCGAGCATCCACTCTGGCTCATCTTTTTGAGCAGATATAAATTTTATGATATTTTCATTTAAACCCTTAGGAGGACGTATTTCATCTAATTCAGTAGAAAAGCCATATTTATAATCGCTATTGCCTAAGGTATTAACTTGTTTGATTGTTTGTTCTGTAGCTGCCATAGATCTCGATATATATGATAAATAAGGATTTTTACAAGAAAATACGAGCGAACTGTTTAATTAGTTCAGTTTCTGCTTAATAATCCCACCACCTAAAACTCTGTCATTATCGTAGAAAACACAAGCTTGTCCTTTTGTGATCGCCTCTGCAGGTTCATCAAATTGAAAAGAATAAGACGCAGAATGCTTAATAAGCTTTCCTTTTTTAGGCTCAGATAATGATCTAATTTTAGCACTACAGGAGATTTCAATTATTTTCTTTGAAAGGTCGTATTCTGGCATGATAAAATTCAAATCACCCAATAAAAGAGAATTACCTAATAGGTGTTTTTTACCTCCTACGATTATCTGATTTTTCTCTTTGATAATATCAATAACATAAAGAGGTTCATCATTAGAGATACCTAAGCCCCTTCTTTGTCCTATAGTAAAATTTTGAATGCCTTCATGAAAAGATAATACATTTCCAGATATATTAATTATTTCTCCTTTTTTTTTATTTGATTTAATAAATTTTTTATAATCCCCATCTGGGATAAAACATATATCTTGACTATCTTTCTTATCATAAACAATAAGACCAAGATCCTCAGCTATTTTTCTAGTTTCTGCTTTGGATATTTCACCTAAAGGGAAACGTAAAAAATCTAACTGATCTTGAGTTGTGGCAAATAAAAAATAACTTTGATCCTTTGATTTGTCCTCAGCTCTATACATATGGGCATCTTTAGTTTTACCTTTTCTTTTTATATAATGACCTGTAGCCATACAGTCAGCTTCTAATTTTTTTGCAAAGTTCATTAAGTCTCTGAATTTAACTGTTTCATTACATTTAACACAAGGGATCGGAGTCTCTCCATTTTCATAAGCATTAATAAAATAATCAATAACATCTGATTTAAATGTTTTTTCATAATTAAAAACATAATGAGGAATATCTAATTTTTGAGCGACTCTTCTCGCATCATATATATCAAGACCAGAACAACAAGAACCCTTTTTGGCTGAGTTATTAGAGCTATAAAGTTGCAGAGTAATACCTATAACATTATAGCCCTCTCTTTTTAAAAGCCCTGCTGTAACAGAACTGTCAACTCCACCAGACATAGCGACAACCACGGTTGTATTTGATGGATCTTTATTAAAACCTAATGAATTCATTTATAACTTGCTTTTTTAATCAAAAGTAATCTATGATCTCTTCTTCAATTATGCCAGAAGTATTTATACAAGGTGGTGAAGGTAAACTTCAAGCCAAATACTCACCTAGTGAGCAGGAAAAACCTAATATCGCTATAATTTTACATCCAAACCCAAAACACGGTGGAACAATGGATACAAAAGTTAACTATGCTGCATTTAAAATAATGAAAGATTCGGGTTTTTCAACGCTTAGGATTAATTTTCGAGGCGTTGGAAAAAGTGATGGTGCTTTTACTGAAGGAGAAGGTGAATTGAATGATGCAAGTGTTTCATTGGATTGGCTACAAAAGAAAAATGAAGACTTTCGATCTTGTTGGATTGTAGGTTTCTCTTTTGGAGCTTGGATTGGATTTCAGACACTAATGAGGAGACCAGAGGTAGATGGATTAATTTTAATTGCACCACCAGTAAATATGTATGATTTTAACTTTTTGTCACCATGTCCTATTAAAACACTAATAGTGCGTGCTGAACATGATGAAATAGTTAAGAAAGACTACCTAAAAGAATTTTATGAAACATTTAAAAAGCAAAAAAATGCTAATGTTTCTATGGAAACTATCTCTAAAGCTAATCATCTTTTTGAAGGTAAGTTAGAGTCTCTTATGGCTTCTTTAAACAAATATATTCAAAAGCATAAGAGCTAACAACGTTCTCCTAAATATACATTTTTTTGTACTTTAGTGGTAGTATAGTATGTTGAGTGTTTTTTTAAGAAATACCTAACACCCAAATAAGCCATTCCCTGAGACTCAATAAAATCACCATTGATACTATGAGTATCTATTAAAGAAACATTTTCAAAATATTTCTTAAATATTTTTTGTAGTGTAAGGTTTTTTCTACCACCACCCATTAAAATTATTGGATATTCTGAAGAGGATGATACTAATTCGCTTATGCAGAAGGGTATAATTTCTAATAAAGTAAAAATAGTATTGTTTAAACTTTCATGATTGAGTAATTCTTTTTTATATTTATGAAAATAATTTCTATCTAGAGACTTCGGTAACTCTTCATTAAAATATTTATCTTTGAGTATTTTATAAAATATTGTGTCAAGATTTTTTCCATTCTCAGATAAAGATCCATCTTTATCAAAATTTTGACCTATTTTTTCAAAAATCAAATCATTAATGATACCATTACCAAAGGAGCTGTCTCCTGCAGTAATTTTATTATTATCAATAATAGTTATATTTGTAACTCCTCCTATATTTACAAAGATAACTTTTTTTAAATCTAGTTGCGCAGCTATAGTTTTATGAAATTCTGGCATTATTGGAGCACCATTACCCCCATTGAGTAAATCATTTTTTCTAAAATTACAAATAACAGGTAAATTAGTGTCAAATTTTAAATTTTTATCAAAAAGCTGTATTGATATTTTGGTATTTTGATCATGATAGATAGTTTGACCGTGCATAGCAATTAAGTCGATTTTAACTTTATTATTTTTTATAAATTGATTGATAGAATTCTTATATTCTTGATTTAATAAGGTCAATACACTTGTGTCTTTCAAATAACCTTGGTTAATTATGATATATAGTTTATTTTTTAATTCTTCACTATAAGGAAAGAATTTATTTGATATTTCATTTGCGAAAGAAAACCCATCTGATTTAATGAGGCTACAATCAATTCCATCTAATGATGTCCCTGACATACATCCAAGTGCCATATATTCCATTTGATATCTATAAAATTATGTTAATTATTATATATGATTGATTATATACAGTTATTTAAAGATAGACATCTATTCAATCAATCAACAAACGAAAATGAATTAAATACTTTATTAAATAAGAGAAAAATAATCTTTTATATTGGCTTTGACGCTACTGCGGATGCTTTACATGTGGGAAGCCTAGTGCAATTAAGAGCGATAAAGATACTTATTAAGCACGGTCATCAAGCAATAGTGTTACTTGGTGGAGGAACCACAAAAGTTGGTGACCCCTCAGGCAAAGATACAGCAAGACAAATTTTAAGTTATGAAAACATCCAAGAAAATATTGATAATTTTAAAAGAATATTTGAACATTATTTTAGAGATTATAAAGAAAATATAAGATTCATAAATAATGATCAATGGTTAGATAAATTAAATTATATCGAATTACTTAGAGACGTAGGAAGTCATGTGTCAATTAACAGAATGCTCACTTTTGAAAGTGTAAAAGAGAGGCTCAAAAGAGAACAATCATTATCATTTTTGGAATTCAACTACATGATCCTGCAAAGTTATGATTTCCTTTATTTGAATAAAAAAGAAAAGTGTGATTTACAAATTGGTGGGTCAGATCAATGGGGGAATATAGTTTTAGGTATGGAAATAATATCTAAAATTAACAAAAAAGATGCGTTTGGACTTACAACACCTTTACTAACCACTTCAACTGGTAAAAAAATGGGTAAAACTGAACAAGGTGCAGTATGGATAGATCAAAATAAATATAGTTCATACGATTTTTATCAGTATTGGAGAAACGTAGATGATAATGATGTTGAAAAGTTACTACTAATTTTTAGTGATTTAAATATCGAGGAAATAAAAATGTTAATTAAACAAGATATTAACAATGCAAAGAAAAAGTTAGCATATTTAGTTACAACAGATTGCCACTCAGAAAATTCTGCAAAAGAGGCTGAAGAAAAAGCAAAATCAATTTTTGAAAATAATTCCTTCGATAAAATAGATGAAATTAGTTTCAAAGAAGACTTAAAGTTAATAGATACACTAACATCAAATAATATAATTGGATCAAAATCTGAAGCTAAGAGATTAATCGAAGGTGGAGGGATAAAAATTGAAAATAACCCAATTAAAGATACCAATCTTATAATAGACAAGTCTTATGATAAAAAAATACTAAAAATTGGTAAGAAAAAATATTTTAAAATAATTATTAGTTAGACAAAATTTCTTTAATCGCATTATTAATAAAATTTAGATCATCCTTAGATTTGCCTGCACCAGCATAGTGACCATAACTCGAGGGAATAGTGCGTAATTCACCATTCTTAATATTTTTTAATTCAATTTCATTATCCTCTGGTGGAAAATAAAGATCATTTTTTCCTGGCATCAATATGCATCTAGCAGATATTGCGTTTAGAGCTTTATCAATTTGTTTATTAAATTTATCATTATTACTAATATCATGCTCCTGCCAAGTTCGTATCATTGCAATTAAATCATTAGCATCTTTTCTATAATAAATCCTATTCCATAGTTTATCTAAAACCTCTTTTGGGTTTTTATAGCCATCATCAATGTATTTTTTCTCCCTAAACCAGTCTTGTCCGTGTGCCCAACCGGCCCACACTCTAGCCATTGTTGTTTTTCCATTTTGTGGTTGTTTATCATAATCTCCAAAATTCCACTCCGGATCTGAAGTTAGAGCTGCGTACACACCTTCTAAGAAAACATATGTATGATCAGTGGTTTTAGCATGACCGCACATTGAAATCATGTTTTCTATCATCTCAGGATAATACGAAGCCCATTGAAAAGCTTGTTGTCCCCCCATTGACCAACCAATAACTAGTTTTATTTTATCGAAGTCAAATATTTCTTTTAACATTAAGTATTGTGCTTGGACGTTGTCATATACAGTGACCAATGGAAAATTCGGCCCACTCAAAGGTTTTTCTGTATTGCTTGGTGATGAGGAAACACCATTACAAAACATATTTGGAATAATGATAAAATATTTATTAGGGTCGATCGGAAAATTATTACCAATAAGGTATCCTTGCTCTAAGTGTGTGCCAGCATATCTGGTGGGAAACAAAATAACATTTGATTTATCAGGATTAAGATTGCCAAATGCAAGATAGCTTAAATGTAAATTAACAACTTCACCAGATTTAAGTTTGAAATTATTTAATTGGTATTCGAATAGTTCCTGTTTGTTTATCAATTAAAATAACTTAAATGTTTTTATCCAATATTGGTAACTCTTTGTTATTTTTGAATTTTTAATTATATTCACTATTTAATTCACACTATAATTTTTTTAAAAACAATTATTGTGATTAACCACAAACAGTATTCATCTGAAAAATATCCCCACCACTTCCACCTGACCAACCAGATACCATATCTCCAATTCCTTTGCCTACCCATTTTAAAGCATCTACAACTTCGCTTGAGGCACAAAAGGGAGTTAAATAATCTTTAACTGTCTTGCCTGAGAAAAAAGACTGCATATGATTTGCAAATTCGTTTATTTCATTCACAAAACTATTGGTTATATCTTCTACAGGGTTCTTAGGGAGAATATTAATACTTCCACCTGGGACTCCTATTTCACTTCCATTTTTTATAACTAACAGAGTTTGATCTAGTGTAAGAGTAGGTAGTACAAAAGCATAATTACCAGCACTGGCACCACCAGATGATATTCCAAAATTTACTCCCACAGCCATACTTCCTTGAAGAGGTGCTATATTAAAGATTGCGTCAGCTGCAATACCTGGAGGGGTAATCGATGGGAATGTGTCAATAATTTCACAAAACGGACTGTCACTAACTGAACTCATAACCTTCTCTCTTACATTACCTTTTTTTGCATTTTGATCGGAGTCTGACTCTCCAGATGCCCGAGTTTTTAGATCATCCTTGGGTATATTCACTGATGAGGAATCAAATGCCTTATCAACCGTGTGTGTAGTAGTGGCTTCACCAGCAGCATCATTTCCAGTACCACCTAATTCAAACTCATAAGAGGGCTCCACCTCTATTTCAGCTGGAACTAAAATATCAGTAGGGTTTGCAAGATTTTGAGGATCGAATTCTGGCGCTTCTATTCCTATATCTGTTGAATATGCAGAGCCATCTGAATTATCAATATTCGTTATTGTTCTGGAAATCATATCAAAAGTAATCTCAAAATCCCCACTTAACGGAAGTTTACACTCAATACCGTACTCTAAAGGAAAGCCATACATTTCCCCTTTGAGTATAGTGCTGAATAATGCAGCTTCTGGAGAGTACTGGAGAATACCTGAGCCACCAATCTTGACATCGATGGCCTCCACATTTTGACATCTACTCACAGCGCTAATACCCGGAAATACTTTCCATGATACGGTATCCCAACTAACCCCAGTTGGATAATAGATACCTGTGCATACATCACTACATTTCATTTCCCAATTACATTTCCAAGAGTCGGGATTCAACCAGTCACCAGAACATTTCAACTCAGGTAGACAAATCGAACCACAAACTTCTGAGAATGATACACCACTTGGGTACGCAATTGAGATTGAGTAGGATGGTATTTCTGGAGTCTTGACACAGGCTTCTACATCTGTATTCCAGCTAACGTGCTCATTAAAATCAAAAAAGGTATATGTGCCACCTAAAATATTACCAGCACTTTGTCCAGATGAACTTATTTCCTCTAAGCCTTCAGAAATTGTTCCCTGTATTAAATCTATCGTATTATCATTGTGATTATTTGCAAACGAGGATGAGTAAAGAAAAACAGAAAGTAAAATTAATATAATTTTTTTCATGTTATTCCCAAAAAAATATTGCACTCCTAATTTCATTTAATATTTCGTTAGCAAAGTCACCTGATGCTCCAACCATGTTTCCAAATTCATTTAGTTGTTCATTAACTACATCAGAACAGCTCTTAGAATAAACAGTATTGTTATTTGTATCTAAAATTCTTCCATTCATATTTTGGACAATTGTATACATCATTACGGAATTGGGATTGGCACTACTTAATACGACACCTGCGGTAGCCATACCATCAATATATTGATCACTTACTTTTTGAGAATTTGTATCAACCATACCTACAAGATCAGATCCCAGCTCAGCTTGATATTTTGCTGATAAAATTGAGGCATTCATGGGATTCAAAATTACAAGACAAGTAAATTCCATAAGAGAGTCATACGTTTCTGTATTAAGAAAAGTTAAGGCTGGAAAAGCAATCGTATTAACAATATTGATTTCAAATACATACATATCATTATTGCTTTCAATAATGAATTTATATTGTCTACTCTCGTAGTCATCAGCCTTAGTGTTACTACTAATGAGTATAAATATTGATATAAATACTGTTATTAAAAATTTCACGGTTAAATATACAAATTTATAACAAAAGATGAATTAATAAATGTAAGTATTTTCAGTCATTATTTTTGAGTTCTTTGGTTAAAACAACACAATTAACCCATTCTTCATTGTTTTCAAGATGCACACTATCCATTATTTCATGAATAAAGAAGTTGCTTAGACCTCCCTCTTTTGTACTACTTTTAGGATTATTCGTTAAATCGTCATTTAAAAGTTTTTTTCCGTTATCATAAAATTTTAAAATGATTTTATTTTCATCTTGAGCTATTTCGATTTTCATTGTCTTTTGCACATTGCCACCATCATAACTAACTTTAACAGTATTTAACAATGCCTCACCGCAAGCAAATACTAATTCATTACGTTCATCGTCAGAAATATCTATATTTTTCAAAGAGTTCGAAACGAATTTTCTAAACTCTTTTAATTTTTCAGTTGTAGCAGATGACTCGAAATTCATTTAAATTGATTTTTTAATTATATCTATTATCTCTTCATTTGTTAAGTCACCTTTTTTTAAAATCTTGAGAGAAGATTGTGACAAGATTTCTTTTTCAGTAACTGATAAATCTTTTGATGTAAAAACAATCACAGGCAAATTATGAAATTCAGTTTTTTCTCGTATTTTTTTCAAAAAAGTAAAGCCATCCATTTTTGGCATCATTAAATCTAAAATAACTAAGTCTGGATTTACTTCTTTATTTACTAATTTATTATAACCATCTAAGCCATCAACAGCCTCATTAATTTTTATATTTAAAGGCTTCTCTAATAATTTTCTTAAAAAACTTCTCATGGAGGACTCGTCATCTATAATTAAAATATTACTATTTTCATCAATGTATTTTTTTACCATTTCAACTAAATCAGCTTGATTAATTGGCTTTCCTAAAAATGCAGTATTATCAACTGGGTTATAACCACTATCAGATTTAACAAATTCGTTAAAAACAATTTTGGGTGTTAACCAAAAATCCTCTAAATTAGAAAAGTCTTGGAGAATGCTCTCGTTTTCAAAGTCACTTTTGACTTTACTATTGATAACCAACAAGTTTGGTCGAATTTGTTTTGCCATGGTAATTGCTGATTTAGAAAATTTAGCTTTATAAACATCATAGTTTTCTTTAGAGAGAATATCATAGTATTCTTCTAAAACCTTTTCATCTTCGTCGACAATTAAGATTTTCTTTTGCGTTTTTTCTTTTGAGACCTTGTCAATTTCTTTTTTATTTTCAGCTTCGTCTTTTAAGGTTTCTTCGGTCAAAGTTTGAAGTATTTCAATGGAAAAAGTCGATCCCTCTCCTTCAACACTAGCTACATAAGTTGTGCCACCCATCATTTCAGCAAATTTTCTTGTAATGGATAATCCTAATCCTGTACCGCCATATTTTTTTGTAGTCGATGCATCTACTTGAGTAAATTCTTTAAATAATTTCTCTACACCTTCAGGAGGGATACCTATGCCAGAATCAATAACATCAAACTTGAGAGTATTTTTATCATTTTTTTCTATATTGCTTATTTTCAGAGTAATTGTTCCATTTTCAGTGAACTTTGCAGCATTAGAAATATAATTAAATAGACATTGGCGAAGTTTAGTTTCATCTGAAGATATAACTATTTCCCCATCCTCAACATCAAACACTAATTGATTTCCTTTTTTATCAGCTAAGGGAGTAGCAATTGATTTTATAGATTTGAGGAAGTCATTTAATTTAAATTGTTCAATAAATAACTCCATTTTACCTGATTCAATTTTTGATAAATCCAAGATGGAGTTAATTAACTGCAGTAAGTGCTTTCCAGCATCATTAATTTTGTTAAGGTCGTCGACCGCTGCATCATCGCCACGATCCTCCGCATCTTCACTTAAAATTTCTGTGTAACCAATAATAGCATTCAAAGGTGTTCTTAACTCGTGACTCATATTTGCAATAAATGAACTTTTTGTATTACTTGCTTCAAGCGCTGCATCTTTTGCTGCTTGCATTTCTTTCTCAAATACTTTTTGGTAAAATTCATTTCTACTAATTGCATTAGTCATGACATTTATTGCTCTTTGTAAAGTACCAAATTCGTCTCTGCGTTTAGTCATCATTCTTATTGAGTGATCGCCGTTTGTGAATAATTTAATTGACCTCACTGTATTGCTCAAAGGCTTGATTAAAATTTTAGCAACGATACCGTTTAAAAAAGCAAATACTATTAGTACAAATAATGAGATATAAATTATTGTCTTAGTAATGACGTCAAGTATTGACAAGATATCAGAAACTTGTCTCTCCACCATAAAAACCCATCGAACATCAGGGATATCTAATTTTGCAAAAGAGATAATGGAATCTTGATCAAAATAATTTTTCGATTCAATTGTTGAAGTATAGCCTAGTCTTGCAAATTTTATTGCATTATTCGTTAGTGTCATTCCATTGACGGGTTTTTGATTAAGTGCGAGTTTTTCGAGTAAATCTTGATTATTCCTGTGCTTTGTTTTGATTATATAATAAGAATTGTTACTGTAATCATCAGTAACAGCATTTTCATCTAAATCAAAAACTTTCATTTCATTAACTAAATCATCAGAAAAATTTTGTAATTTTTCAACAAAAGCATCATGATTTGAAATATTTTCTCTGATGTCAGTAATTACTTTATAATCTTTTGCATTTACAAGATAATGCATTCCTGTAGAACTATATCCGTTAGCTATCCAATTTTTTTCACCGTCTAAAATTGATTGAAGTCTTGCTAGATCATATTTAAAGACGATTATTAGAGGTTTATCTGCCTCCTTTTGATCAGAAAAAGTCATAGTTATATAAAAACATGGCTCACTCAAATTCAAAGGATCTAGAAATACGTTTGTTAGCGTAAGCCCTAGATCTTTTTCCTCACTATCGTTTGATAATTTTTTTATTTTTTGAAGAAAAATATCTTCAACGACCGGGACAGATGTATAAAACCAATTACGCTTTCTATCAATATTATTTAATATGTTAGTATATTTTAGAAAGGGGGTGTTGTGAGAATAAATAATTGTATTATCTGAAATAATAAAAAGATCATCAGATAGTGTCTGTTTCAAAAACTGATCAATGAATTTTTTTACAAGAGCTTGTGTTTCATCTTCTTGTTTTCTAAAACTCATATAGAAATCATTTGACTCTAATTCATTATTATTAACTCTGTACTGCATAAGATTTCCAAATTTAGAGCCAAACATATCAAAATGCTTGTAAAGTAAACTCATATTGTCCTCGAGATCGAGAGGGATTACTTGTTCAAGTGGTTTTTTTGTATAAGAGTCAAGAAAAAATGAGTTTTCTGTTTTCTGAAGATCTTCTTTAATCTGCTCAACAGGGATATAGTCTTCATCCACCATTATTCTCATATTTAAGTCATTAATAAAAAAATCCTTTTCGATAAACTGTATTTCTCTGACGAAAGACTCATTTCTCCCAAGCTCATCGACACTTTGAACAATTCGGTTAATATATTGTTCAATGGCCGATACTTTTGCATTTCTAATTGAGTCTAAGTTACTGTAGGCATCTTGCATTGTTTTAGATTTAAAGTAGAAATTATTTGCATAGTATAGTGTTACTGTCGTCAGTAATATTGCCAGTGTAGATATAAAAATTATTTTTATTTCAAAAGTTATTCTAGAACTATCTCTCATTTTAAACTTTCAACATTAATCATTCTACATATATTCGACTATTAGTTTTTGGATAATTGCATTTGTTTCTAGTCCATAGTCATCAGTGTCAACTGCAACAAAAATCTCATCAATTTGGCTAACATAGGTCTCCCAAAAAAATACTTCAAAATCATCATTTGGCTTTATTTTATTTTTTGAAGCCTTTGAGGCATTTGTGTTTTTACCATCAAGAGCTACGTAAACAGAATTATCTCCATCATACCAAAACTCTCCCTCGTTAAAATTACTACTCCAGACATAATGTATAGTTAAGTCCTGATCTTTATTTTTAAGGATTAACATGACTGGAAAGTCTCTTTTATTTAACCTCTCATCATGTTCTAAGAAAAGTTCTCTGATTTTCCATTGTATTTCTATTGAAGTTTTATCAGTGAGGGGTATTTCTTCCTCTATTCCAAAACCAATAAAATTATTCTTGGAGGATATAACTAGGTTTTTTCCACCCAACATTGGGGAGAAATTTTTAACTAAGTCATCATTACCTGAACTTGAGCTATTAAAAAAATTTAAAAAACCGCCATCATTTAGGTCTTTATATACGTAATTACCTAGTGATTTTTCACTAAATTTAAATCTTATTTTTTCTGCTGATACATTTTTAAGAGAAAATAAAACAAAAAACGGGATAATTATTAAAGACTTTATGATCATTTATTTTACAAATTATAAGAAATCCACAGATATACAATTTAAAAAAAATTAAAAAATATATATTTCCGTTAAATAAGGTAATGTTAAATTCAATATTTAGGAGGATAAATGCGATCTTTATATTTTTTTACTTTGATTAGTTTTCTATCAGCATTTTCACTTCACGCTGAAGTGTATAAATGTCAGGTAGCGGTTGGCCCTTATGATGATTATAACATTATGAATAATTTTGCAGACGATATTGCCATTGCAACAAATGGTGAACTCGAATTTGTGATGGTTCCAAAAGGTGAAGATCAGCTAGTCGATCTTGTAGACCTCGTTGACTCGATTAGTGACGGAGATATTCCTTGTGGTGTTGGTTGGACCCACTACTGGGATGATTATAGTCCAGCAGGTATGCTGTTTGGCTCACCAATTGCTGGGGCTGGGTTAGGTATTGATCAATTTTCCTTTTTCTCATGGTTTATGTATGGGGGAGGAAAAGAACTTTATGATGAGATGTGGGGTGAAATGGGACTTAATATAAAAGGTCATTTTATACTCCCAAAAGGTCCTGAGGCTTTGGGATGGTTTCCGGAGCCTATTAAATCAATGGATGATTTTAGAAAGTTAGTATTTAGAAGTCCTCCAGGAATACCTGGTCAAATTTATAATGACATAGGTGTTGAGTCTGTTGCCATGTCAGGAGATGAAATTAAGGCTGCTCTTGAAAGTGGGATGATCGATGCTGCGGAGTGGTGTTGTCCAAAACCCGATAAAGGATTTGGTATATCTGAATACCTCAAACATTATTATTTGCAAGGACTTCACCAAGTTATTGTGAATATGGATTTTTATATTAACAAAGACCTTTATGATACTTTTAGTGATTCGCAGAAAAGAATTATTGAAGTAGCTTCAAACGGTTTGTTAATGGAAACCTATGCCTATAGAATTATTGAAGATGGAAAGGCATTAAAAGAACTTGTAAATAATGATGGTGTAAAGCTACATGACACACCTACAGACTATTTTACAGAGTATTCGGCTGCAGCAAACGAAGCCTTAACTCTTTTAGCTGAAGAGGATGAATTTTTTGCTAAAGTATATTCATCAATGACAGAATTTGCTGAGATTGCTATTCCATATTGGAGTCAGGCACAATTCTCAAATGCACAGTTAGGTAAGGCTTACGCAGCAACCTTAGGTGACTAAAAAATAATAAATTTTAGGGTTTGAATAAATTAAAATTCAAACCCTAATAAAGTAATATCATCGTGTAACTTTACTTCATTTGAATAAATTAAAATATTTCTTATTTTGTCGATAGAGTCCTGACAATTATTTTCTTTAAAAATATCTTCAACTCCTTTTGACTCTAACATATCACCATTTTCCTTGTAACCCTCAGTAACTCCATCTGTATAAATTGCTAACTTCAAGTTACTTTTTAATTCAATTTTTTCTTCCTGGCATATAAATAAATTTTTATCAACTACTCCCAAAGGTGGACCAGAGGATTTGTAATAATTAATTTCATCTCCGAGAACTGAAAGCATGGGTTCATGTCCGGCATTACAAAAAGTAAATGTTCTCTCGTCACAGTGGCCTAAGACGGCTGTTGCAAACATTCCTTCAAAACTCTTGGATTGTAGCTCATGATTAATGGTACGTGTTAAATCTTCTACTGATACATCATTAAAATTTTCTGTAATATAGCTGAAAATACTAGATATTTTTGACATGAGCATACCTGCGTGAACTCCTTTTCCAGAAACGTCAGCTAAAATGAAATAACAGGAATCGTTATCTTTTTTGACAACATCGTAAAAATCACCAGATATATTCTTAGCAGGAAAATTTATAGCTTTTACATAATCTGGAAGTTCACTTGGCATCATTGCAGCTTGAATTCTTCTTCCTTTTCTAATCTCAGATAATTCTTTATCTCTTAATCTTTTTTTATCAATACAAGATTTAATTCTAGAATTTAAAATGGTGCTATTGAAAGGTTTAGATAAGTAATCATCAGCCCCAGCTTCAATACATTTAGTTACAAGCTCCGACTCTTGGAGACCAGATATCATAATTACAGGAATATCTTTAAAGCTATTAGAGCCTTTCATAAAACTAAGAACTTCAAAACCATTCATTTCCGGCATAATCATATCTAAAAGGACTATCTCAATAGAGCCTTCTTGGTTTAAAACATCACAAGCTATCTTACCATTACTAGCCTCGTGCACTACATGAGATTGTCTTTTTAAAAATTGTTTTAAAAAGTTTCTATTACTATCATTATCATCAACTATCAAAAATGTAGCTTTAGGGATAGGCTCTTTTGTATTTTTTTTTGTTTCAATCAAATCCATAATTTTGGAAATATCAAGATTAGATTTTGATGAAGAACTATCAGATTTATTAGTAGAAAAATTCACTAAACTAGATAATTGGTCATTTAATGCTTTGGCTTCTGAGTGAATATTTTCGATAATACCAAAATTTTCTAATTGATTTTCTTCAGACTCTAGGTCTTCCAACATCATTTCTGAAAAACCAATGATCACATTCAATGGATTTCTGATATCGTGTCGTATCTTTTTTTCCATTTCATCTTTATTATCCGATGAATTGATTTTTTCAACATCAAGCAGATCATTAACAGTGTCATTAAGTTCGAATGAAGTTTGCTTAAGTTTTTCATAATCTTCAGCTCCCTCTTGTAAAAATTCAGAGAGACTATCCTCATTTAAAAAACCAAAGTAACCGGTTATTGAGTCAATGGGCGCTTTTAAAGACTGTTTTATAGTTTCAGCCTTTATTCGAAGTTCTTCAGACAAATGATTTATTTTAATTCTAGATTTTTAATCTTTTCGAGCAGCCTTGGAAAGTCAACAGGCTTTGTATCAAAATCATCACAACCTGCGTTCAGGCACTTTTCTCTATCAGATGCCATGGCGTGGGCTGTTAAAGCGATGATTGGAAGGTCAGGTTTCACTTTTTTTATTTCTTGAGTAGCTTCCCATCCATCAATTTCGGGCAAACTCATGTCCATTAAGACAATGTTATAATCTGAGGCTAAAGCGGCATCAACACCTTTTCTTCCATCTATGGCAATATCTGTTTCGTAACCTTTTCTGTTTAATCTTCTAGAAAGCATATCTCTATTCATTTCGTTATCTTCAACAATTAAAATTTTAGGCATTTCCTATAGTAGCACAAATTTAAATATCTTATATTGATTAATCGTCTCATATGATCTTTGATAATAGTAATTTCTGTTAATAACTTTTAAGGTTATTCTTTTTGTTCTATTTCTTCAAAGGCAACTGGATATCCATTTGCAATCCATCCAAAGCCATTATCATTTCCCTCTACTCCATCAATAACTCTAAAAAATTTTTTCGATTTGTCAGGAAATATTGAAATTAGCGATTTAATAATATCTTCGGTTTCATGAGTATTATTCTCTACTACAGCACCTCTGATATATTTTTTTGGCTCAGGTGTATCAGTATTTTCATTCGAGTTTTCTAAAAAAAAGACAATATGTTTATCATCAGGATTTAAAGTGGCTAACTTTTCAAAAAAAACCTTTATGTCAGGGTCGTGTTCACAGCGAAGTGCTCCTTTAGGTATACCTGTGTTATAAATTTGCTCATCATTTCTGGTATCAATCATCATGACTTCTTTTAAACTACTAATTTTATATGCTTGGTGGCTAGTTATGTTTTGTGGTAATTTGTCTAACATAAAATTATAACTTAATATCTAAATCAGGAAAAAGAAAGATTATTTATTAATGAAAAATCATATTCGTTTCGAGGAACTGCAGTCAAAGAATTTAAAAGAAATTCGTGATTTTTTAGAGACATTTCTTGATGAAAACCATGTCAACAAAGATATTAAGTTCTCACTAAAGCTTGGTTTAGATGAAGTTTGTCAAAATGTTATTAGACATACGTATAAAAAAGAGCCATTACCTCTCGAAGTGACGCTCGATTTAAACGATGGTATTTTGAAAATTTCTATAAGAGATTTCGCCAAACACAAAACTACATTGGAGGACTTTCAGCCAAGAGACTTAGATGATATCAAGGTTGGAGGCTTAGGAATTACGTTTATTAAAAATTCTGTTGATGAAATATACTTTAGTGATGATATTGAAACGGGAAACTGTTTAAATTTAGTAAAAAAAATTCTTTAAAAACACGTTTTGTTGAATAATCATTACAGTCATTCCTGCTAAACATAAAAAACTACCAAAAGCAATCTTGGCATAGACATTAGAGATTTGTCCACTCGCTACTATATAAAAGGTCGCATATATAGATGCTAAGAAAAAGCAGATAAAAGAGTTAATTAATCCAAGCCAAGAGCCTATTCCAGATAACAAAAACACATCTCCCATTCCAATACCTTGTTTTTTTTTGATTACATAATATGCGCCATTTGTAATTAACACTAAGGCTGCTGCAGCGATTGCTCCCAAAATAAAATTAAGAAAATTAATGCTGAATATATAATTATATACTAATCCTGAGGCAATAAGGGACCAGCTAAATACATGTGGGATAATTAAATGCTGCCAATCAATAAAAATTATCACAATCATTAAAAGAAAAAACAAAGATACAAAAATAAACTCTTCAGTTGTGTCATTAGATTGGAATGAAAATACTAGTAAAAGTGGAAATATTAATTCCACAACTGGATATTGGGCACTAATCTTTTTTTTACAGCACCTGGATTTTCCTTTTAACATCAAATAGCTTAAAACTGGAATATTATCAAAAATTAATATTTTTTGTTTACACTGAGTACAACTAGAAGGCGATAAAATACTCATTTCAATAGGTATTCTGTAGATCAGCACATTAAGAAAACTGCCAATGCACAATCCTAAAAGGAATATCAAAAAAAATAACAAAAACTTAAGCTTTTTTGATTTTTAAGATTTTATCAAGAAACGCTAATTCAATTACTTTCATTACCTCATCGCTGGGGCTGTCAACTGTAAAAGTGAGGTTTTTCTTAGCTGCTTGTTGAGTGCCTTCAATTAAGCAAGATATTCCAGATGAGTCAATATAAGTTACACCAGAGAGGTTAAAATCAATGCTTTTGCCCGCATCTAAGTGCTCCATAATTTTAGCTCTAACCTCAGAGGATTTATCTAAATCAATCTCTCCTGTTATGGTAATTTTGCATGGGTCAATATCGTCTTGGACTGTAATTTCCATGATCTATAAATACAATAATACCATTAAAATTAATAGTTTTTTGTTCAAATTTTAAAAAAAAACTTTAAATTAAATAAAAAAAACTAATCGGAGGTTTAAACCAAATGAAAACTTTAAATAAAGGTTTCTCTCTAGTCGAACTATTGGTGGTTATTGCTATCATCGGTGTCTTGGCTGCTGTGGGAGTTACAACTTATCAAGGGTACATTCAATCAGCCAAAGAGGGTAATGTTGCAACTAATCATAATGCATTAGTAGCTTATATGACTGCTGAAGTTTCAAGATGTCAATTAGGATCAGGAAGTTTCGCTGGTTCTGATGGAACAATTACAGGCTCTAATCTTTCAGGTGCTGTATCTTGCCAGAATTTAGAGGCAAATGATGTTGCTGACGCTCTACAAAACTATGTCATAAATGTAGCTGCTTATGAAAATCCTAATTTTGGAACAACATACACTGATGCAAGTGTCATGTCTGCTAATGACGACACAGATGAATCTGGTGTGACTCACACTATCAGGGACTCAGATGATGCAGCATGTGATTTAAGCACAATTCAATCATGTCCTGATGGTTCTACTACAAGTGGTGATATTGATGGTGCAGCCGTAGCTACAAGATGTGCAACAGATGATCAATTCGGTAATATTTATATCTTATCTGATCAAATTGATCCGGGTGCAGACTATATTGTTATCCAATCATGTCAAAACCCTGATGATGGTGCTGATGGAATGCTTGTTACTAACGCTATTGAGATATCAAGATAATTAAAATCAAATTTCAAGGGGTATGTTTTATGTGCCCCTTATGCTTTAACCGGCAAACAGTGCACCTGCATTAAAGATAGGCAGGTACATACCTAATAGGAGTGCAGCAACGATACCTCCGACTAAGACAATCATAAGTGGTTCAATTGCTGCACTCAAAGCTCCTACTGCTAGGTCAAACTCTTCCTCATAATACGAGGCTAACGAATTTAGCATTTCATCCACATTACCTGTTTTCTCTCCAACTGAAATCAACTGTGCTAATTCTGGAGGAAACAAATTATCTCTTCGAAATAAAACTGATAATTCTTTTCCTGTAAGTACGTCCTTTTTAACGTTGGAAAGAGCATCTTTAATGGGCAAGTTGGTAGAAACATTGGTGCCAATTTCTAGAACATTGATGATGGGCACACCCGCTTTCATCAAATTTGCCATCACGAGAGTTAGCCTTGAAAAAGTTGATTTAAAAATTAAATTTCCAAATAACGGTAATTTTAAAGTTATTTTATGCCAAGTTTTCCTTAACTTTAAAGAGCTTTTTAATGCAAAATTAAAAAGAAAGAAAAAAGCAATTACAGATATGAAAGTAAGTCCTCCCTTACTGGGGTCTCTTAAAAATTCACTGACTGCAATTAAAGCTTTTGTAAATGCTGGAAGATCAACCCCCATTCCTCCATACATTTCTTGAAATATAGGAATCACTTTAATTAACATAAACGTGGAAATACCAAGTGCGATAACCATTACTATAATAGGGTATGTGAAGGCTTTCTTTAAACCTTTTGCTATTTTATCTCTTTTTTCCATCATTACTGCTAACTTTCCTAAAAACTCATCAAGCGCACCTGACTCTTCTCCAGCACTAATGATATTAAGATAAATATTATCAAAAACTTTAGGATGTCTACCGAAGGCCTCAGAGATTGTGCTTCCTGTATTAAGATCTCTATAAACACTACTTAAAACATATTTCATACCATATGATTTTGCCTGACCTTTTAGTATGGAAATAGTTTCCACAACAGGCAGTCCCGCTTTTACCATAGAGGACATTTTCTTTGTGACCTGCATTAATTCAGTGCTTTTAACTTTTTTTCTAGCGAGAAGTGGTTTAGCGTCTTCTTTTATTTTTGTAACTTTGATTTTTCTTTTTCTTAAAAGAGTTAAGGCCTGTTTTTCATCTTTAGCTTCAATGCTGTCTTTAACAACATCTCCCATATTGTCAAAACCTTCAAAAAGAAATTCTTGCATTTAGTGATTAACTTGTCAAAACTCTTTGGAATTCTTCAACAGATATAATGCCTTCCATAATAAATTTTCTTCCTGTCTCAGGCATAGTGAGAAAACCGTCTTTTTTTGCAATTTCTAATAGTTCTGGTGCTTGTAAATTATTGAGAATACCAGATGCAAGCTTTGGTGTGTTCTGAAGAACCTCATAAATACCCTGTCTTCCTTTGTAACCTGAACCACCACAATTACTGCATCCTGCACCCCTAAAGGCAGTAACTTTTGGAATATCTTCTTTATCAAAACCAACATCTAAAAGGTGGCTCGTGTTTACTTGATCATCAGGTATCTTGCAACTTTTGCATATTCTTCTGGCTAGTCTTTGAGCAACAATAAGAGTTAATGCAGATGAAACCATAAAATTTGGCACTCCCATGTTTAAGAGTCGAACAACGGTCGCAATTGCATCATTGGTATGAAGTGTGCTTAATAGTAAGTGTCCTGTCAGTGCTGCCTTAATAGATATATCAACTGTTTCTTTATCTCTGATTTCACCAACTAAAATTACCTCTGGATCTTGACGTAAAAAGGATCTCAAAATAGCAGAGAACGTCAATCCAATTGACTCATTAGCTTGAACTTGTCCCAATCCCTCTAAATAGTATTCAACTGGATCCTCAGCGGTAAGAATGCTTTTTTTTGGATTATTTATTTTTTGAAGAGCTGCATACAATGTTGTGCTTTTTCCACTCCCTGTTGGGCCAGTTACTAAAACCATACCTTGTGGTGCATTCATAGCATCAAGTACTTTTTTATAATCACTTTCATCAAAACCAATTTTATCTAATGCTAATTCAGGACTTCCTTTTAATATCCTCATAACAAGTCTTTCGCCATATTTTGCAGGACAAGCCGAAAATCTTACGTCAATCCAATCTCCTCTTGGATTATTAATATCCTTGAATTGTAAAACACCATCTTGAGGGAGTCTTTTTTCCTGAATATTACAATTAGCCATTACTTTAAGTCTTGTAACAATCGCACCATAATTATCTCTTAGAAATTTTGTGTAACTATTCATAATTTTTAGAACACCATTTACTCTGAAACGAATTCGAGATACACCATCTCTAAAAGGCTCTATGTGAATATCACTTGTATCTAGGGAGAGAGCATGGCTTAAAAGATGATCGACAAATTCAACTGCACCCTTCGTCGCTTTAGCTGATAGTTTTTCAGGTGCTTCCTCGGTGCCTTCCACCTCTTTAGGAGCTGATCCATTGGTTTTTTCTTCAGGTTTTGTCTCACTAATAGAGTCGTCCAATGATCGAGAGTCCAGCGCCTCATCAATAACCGAGGGTTTTGCTATAAAAAGTTTAATACCTTTTGTGTTGAACTGTCTTAATCGAGGGCCCAACATTGCAATTTTCATGGGATCTGCCGATGCTACACTCAATATTTCGTCATCAATTTTAAATGGAATTACCTCATATTTTTTAATAATTTTTAAAGGTATTTTTTTTAATACATTTTCAGGTACTGAAGATGGATCAAATTCAGTTGATGGTATCTTATAAGTTGAGGAGGTGATTTTAAGAACTTCATCTTCTTTTACATGATTTTTTTCTAATAAAAATTTTAATAAATTTCCTGATGTTCCCTCAGAATTGAGAGCTTGTTGAAAAACTTGTTTATTTATTATGCCTTGATCCTTCAACATGGAGGATACTTTTGCACTAACTTCTCTTGAGATTGCTGCCATTTTAATTTGAACTATTCCTATGATAAGTTGAAGTTTTAAAGCCAGTTGAGTTTATCTCTGCACACACTTCACCAGCTGTATCACAAATGCTTACTGTTTGATTTGATTTAAGAATATCAAGTGTATCTTCAGTCAAACTAAGTGTTTGACCCTCCTTCAAACCTAAAATGGTCTCTTGAGACAATGAAATCTCTTGGATTTCTCTAAGTTTTTCAATAGATTTATCGGACAATTCAACTTTCTGAGTTTCGTTTAAAATTTTAGCAATTTTATTAATTGTATTATCTCCTAATTCTATAACTAGAATTTGTTGTGCACTATCTTCATGATAATCTGCAGAAGCGGGTGTTATTGAGTCTTTAAATGTTATTAACATTACTAAAATAAGAGCAATTAGTATTAACACATACAATTTACTGTCTAATTTAATAGTAAGTTGTTTATCTGTCATAATTTACAAAGTTCATTTTAAACTATTTGAGGTATTATAAATATAAATATTTCTTGTTGATCGTCATTAACACTCTTGTTACTAGTTAACCATCTTAATATAGGAACTTCCCCAATACCTGGTACTTTTTGTTTTTGCACGGTGTCAGTGACAGTAAATATTCCACCCAACACCATAATTTGATTATTTTTAATGAACATTTCTGTTTCTTCAATTTCAGTTACAAGAGTTGGTGGTGGTGTTGTCATATCATCAGTAATTGTAGCAGAGGACTCTGATATTGCATAAGTAACTTTAATATTATCATCCGTACCAATGAGAGGAGTAATGGAGAAATCTAAACCAACTGAGCCACTTTCTATTGAAGGCTCTCCTTCACCAATCGGGTAAATTACAACTTGATAATCTTGTTGTTGACGTATTGCTCCTCTTTTTCCATTTGCAACAAGCAACTTAGGTGAGGAAATAGTTGTGCTAATAGCATCTTGTTCTAGTAAATCCAAAGTTGCTTTAAACACATTATTATCAATATCTGCTATTAAACCAACACCAGACGTGCCTGTGATCAAACCATCAAAAAGAGATCCAGTGGTGCTATCAAAAGCAATATCTGAACTACTAGTGGCTGCTGTTCCAACCCCTCCTGAGAGTGTTACGATATCATTACCTTGAGTTGATTGACCAAATAAACCTAATCTTGCCCCAAATTCTTCCTCAAAATTATCAGATGCAGTAACAATAAAAACTTCAAAGTAAACTTGCTGAAGTTTAATATCAAGTAAATCAAGTATATTTTCAATTTTATTAAGAATATCATCAGGACCAGAGGCTACAATAGTTTGAGAAACATCATCAGCCTGAAATACTTCTAATGCATTTAACTCTTGGGATGATAGGAAACCCAGACTGGCGCTATCCTCCTCAGTGGTATCTCCATCACCCTTAATTGAAGCCAACATAGTTGATGCAGAATTATAATATACACTGAAGAAAGCAGTGTCATAGTAAGTGCTTTCTTCAACAACATCTAAGTCTAGTTTCTCCTTAGTGGCTCTTGTTAGAACCTTCAATGTATCTGTGTTATCTGATTCAACTACAAACAAGTCATTTAACTCTAAAATTGATTTAAAAACGTTTGACCAGGGTTCATTGTAGAGTTCCATTTCTACTTCACCTTTAATTTCTGGATCTAATATTATATTTCTATCAATGATTGTTGCTAATGTAGAAAGAGCAGTTTTTGTAGGTATTCCATCAAAATTAATTGAAATTAGGTCTGATGGTAATGATATATCTTCAGTTGGAGTTTGTTGTAAATTTGTATCTTGAGATTTATATTTATTTGAAGAGGTTATCCTTCTAGGACGCTCTTTCACAATATTTTCTTCGATTAAATCATTAGCTGAAGCTATGTCTTGAACTTTTTCTTTTATGAATGATCTGTCTAATTTTACATCAAAGGCAGAGGAGTTGTCGACATTATTCATTTTTTCTTGGGATGAACAAGAAACAAAAAAAATAAAAGAGATAAAAAATAGTGATGGTCTCATAATTAAATTTCTTAAAAAACGATGAATAGCGATCACCTTAGATAATTTTGAAAAGATATAGGTTTTTATATAATTATTCAATGCCATACTCTCTTTTTGTTGCCTCGCAACCCTCCTGATCATCAAAATATGAACAAGATACATTTTCTAAAAACTCTTCTGGGCTAGTCGCATTAAATCCCTGAAGTTCCTCATCGTATTCAAGGCCCATATCAGTAAATTCACTAACATCACCACCTTGAGAGACATACGTATCCATATCAAATTCTGTTGTTCTTGTAGTCTCTGAGACAACCTCATATGGATTTTCTTGCAGCAGCGTTTCTATATCTACTGGCTCAACCGTAGGCGTTTTAGGTAAGTAGTCCCCCAGAGTAGATAATCTAATATTTTCATCAAATTGTGCATCAACCTCCTCATCTACATCCAAACTTATTGTTCCAAGAGAGCTATTAAAAGTGTTAGTTGCTACATCATAAACATAAACAGATGGGTCTAAGTCTTCAAGAGTAGTAATGTTAGGCATTCCCTCAACCATTTCACCATCCTCATTCGTAGAATACATTTTTGTAGCCATTGGAGTTTCCAAAGATGGATCGAGGCATCCTTTGTCAGAGTTATAATAAACTGGTTCACCAGATACTATAGAACCCCCAACACAGACGTCTGCGTTTAAAACCTCATCTGATACTTGTGTGTAATAAGTATCTTCCAGGTACAGAGAAGAGACATCTTGCTCATCCGAAGTTTCAGGTTTATTAGCTATTAAGGGTGGATCGAAATATTCATCTGCTAATATATTGTCTCTAAAACCATCGTTATTTTCTAAGACTACTCTTCTAGATTTACTAAAATATAAATTTACCTCACTGCCTAATTTTGACAAAATAATTTTATCTGGAAGGATTTTAACAATTCTGGCGTCATCATTACCAAGATGATCCCCTTCAAAAACTTTAATAATATTTCCACTAGGTGTAGTGACTAATGCCATACTTTTACCTCTTCTATTATCTGTGGAGTTGCTTGTAAATTCAGATAAGTCATTGTTTGAAGATTTGAAATCTATTTCCATAACCTTATTTTTTTTAGCATATTGAAACCTATAATTAAGTATAGAAACGACATCATCTGCCTCTTGTGACTTCGTGTAAGGGCCAACCTCAATAACATAAAGAGGTTCATTTCTTGGTCTTACTCTCATAGTTTTACCATAAAAAATATCCTCAAAATTACTTCGGTAATAAGATATTTTTTCCTCAATTGCTTTCTTAGATAAGTCTGAAGACAGTTCTATCCAATAGGATCCATGTTCAAAGCCACTTATTTCCTCTGAACTCATTGAAGAGTCTTTTAAAACTTTATTTGTATATACCACAGAGGGAGAGAAAATATTAACTGTACTGCCTGCCTTCATCTTATTTGGCACAATATTGGGATTAGCTATAATTAACTCCTCTAAGGTAAGATCAAATTTTGTAGCTATAGATGAAAGGGTATCACCTTTTTTTACAATATAATTGTAATCAAGCTCAGGGGTGGATTTCATAGCTATCGCAATAATTATAAACTTCGATATGTCTGAGCTAAGATTTTCCTCTATGAACTTATTTCTATCAACAATTTCAAAATCAAATAAATTGTTGCTAGGTACTAAAGTTTTGTCTTTTTTCTGAGTAGATAAAATTTCTTGGGAAGTTTCATTTTGCACTTCAACATTATTATTATTTTGGGACTCTATCGCATCTGCAATTATATCAAGAGCAGATTTTTGTTTTTCTTCAAAAGGTTTTTGTTCTTTGTTTAAACTTTCTTCCATTTTTTTGTCTGTTGTATCGACATTTGTTTCGACTTGTTCTATTTCTTTAGTTAATTCAACCTCTTGGACTTTTTCTTCTTGTTTAAAAATTATTTCATCCTCTTCAACCACTACATCTCTTACATCACCTTGAATAAGAATTGACTCTAAAGATTTAGTATAAGGATCAGGAAATTGGTTATAAAAATTTTCTAAGGACTTCTCTTGGGCATAAGAACCAGATATTAGAAAAAAAGATAATGTTAAAATTATAAACCAATTAAATTGTTTTATAATTAGATTTTTAGATATGTCAAATACCATTGAATATTTCACTCGCATAATCATTAATTAACTTTCTCAAGTACCTCGAAACTTAGATTGATTAACAAATTATAATCTTCTCGATCAGACATATTATTACTTTGACTTTCCCCCGCATTATCGTCAATAGACTTAATATCTTCTGAAAGTATTCTAACATTCATTCCAGACTCAACAAGTGCCTTATATCTAAACTTTAGGTAATTAATATATGAGGATTCAACCGACAATACTACAGTTACAACTTTATATAGGGACTCCTTAGATTTGCTAGAGACACTTAGTGGTCTTGAGTCTTTTTCACTAAATGACATTTTTATATCATACTCAAGAGACGCAGCTGTAAGATCAGCGTATAATTTGTCTAAATCATTTTGCTGAAAAGTTTTAGTATCAAATAAAGAGACTTTATCGTTAATTTCCTCTATTTTTTTGTTTAAAGCAGGTATTTGGTAACCTAATGTATTGGCTTCTTGTTCTAAGTCATTTTGAGTTTTAATGTTATCTCTTTGCTTATTTAAAATTGGGTTCAAAATCGACTGTGAGATAAAAAAATATGAGGAAATTATAATAACCAAGAGGACTGAGAGAGCTACTATTCCATTAATTGAAGTTGAGACGTTTTCAGGTTTAAATTTAAATTTTTTTAATTTTTTTTCGTAGGGGAATTCTGAGACAGATGTTTTAAGTGCGCCTGTGATGAGTAACTTTTTTGCCTCATCAGAGTATTCTTTGATGTTATCACTCTCACCAAGTTTAGGATCTTTATTTTTAAAAAAAGAAAATTTAGTTCGATTTGACTTTTTTGATTGAGTATCTGTTGTAATTTCGTCTTTTGGATTAGTCCTCTTTTTTAATAAAAATGATTTTTTATTAGTTTTAATTTTTTGTTTTTTTTGTTTGATTGGTTTTTTTACTTTTTGGGTAAATAGGCCGCGACTAATAATATTGTTATCTAAATTAGAAGATGGAGTTGGTTTTTCTGATTGATTAGTTGAATTATTTTTTTGATTTGTCACTGAAAATTTATATGTAAATTCTTTTTTAGGTTTGTTTTTCTTTATGGTACTAATTTCTTGAACAGTATCTTTATTTTGTTTATCTTTTTTTGACTTAAAAAAACTAAAAGATGACTTTTTCTTTTGTCTAGTTTTAGAACTTTCTTGAGCAGTATCTTTATTTTGTTTATCTTTTTTTGACTTAAAAAAACTAAAAGATGACTTTTTCTTTTGTCTAGTTTTAGAACTTTCTTGAACAGTATCTTTATTTTGTTTATCTTTTTTTGACTTAAAAAAACTAAAAGATGACTTTTTCTTTTGTCTAGTTTTAGAACTTTCTTGAGCAGTATCTTTATTTTGTTTATCTTTTTTTGACTTAAAAAAACTAAAAGATGACTTTTTCTTCTGCTCTGTTTTTTTTACAGGTTTTTTTATAGTTATTACTTTTTTTTTTGTTAGCAAACCCATTGTTTTATTCCAAGATTAGTCATCAGTTTTTTCACTCATTGGTAATTGATTATCAAGATGATATTTTAAAATTACATCCATCGTAAAATCTAATAGTTGTTCGTTTGGATTAGTTTGCAAAATAACATCATATAAACGATCGCTTCCCTTTAAGTTTTGAAGGAAAATTGTAATGTTAAAATCATCTACAGACTGGCCCTTAATAATATACTTAGAGGGAGTAGAAGAAACTACCTTTCCTTTTTTGTCATACTTTAAAACTCCAGGATCAAAGTCCATTGAATTAAATTTAATACCTTTAGGAACTGAACTTAAAATATCATTATGTACCAAAGTGGTTAAAGCCAAGTTTGGTGAAACAGATTGATTATCAATGACTTTACTTACATTATTAGCATCTGCTAGTATTTTTGAGAGACTTTCATTCTCTTTTTTTAATTTGCTGTGATCGGCCTTAACAGTCTTAAATTTTATTAATTCGTTCCTATTTGAGTTTATTTCAGGAATAGAATTTAAAGACAACAAACTGAAAAAAATTGCAAAGAAAACTACATTTGACCATAATAAAAGTTTATTGATTGCCTTAAATTTCCTCGATTTTTTTAGATTTTCCAGGTCATTGAGTAAATTAAATCTGGTTATAGAATTATCTTTGTAGTCAATATCAAAAAAATTTAATTTAGCCATACCTGTGCCAATTACTTTTAAGAATATAGATTTATTTTGAAAACTATCTACATACGCTTTAGCTTTTGGACTTAAAGTGATTTCTTCAAAGGGATTCATTGTTTCCACATTGAAATCAATAATCGACTCTTTCAATCCTTGTAAATATTTATCAATCTTAGGTCTATTCGATATAAAGAATAATTTTTCAACTTTATTTTCTTTAAACTTTTTGTTGTAAGCGTCAATTGCTGTTTCTATAGGCTCAGCTATTCTTGAAAAAACCTCTTTCCAAACAGTTCCAGAAATATCTTCAACATCTTCAACGTGAAGTAAAAGGACTTTATCAGCATCGTTAAATTCGACTTCTTTAATAACTATCCCATCTTTACTTCCAATTATTAAATACGAATAATTTTCTGTACTAACTAAAAATGCAGTTGGGGCGAGAAATGCATCATTACCAAATTGTACAGCCAATGAATTCAATATTGATGAGACCTCTGGTTCAGCAAGAACAGGATTTAAACCTGCTCTAGATAAAATAGTTTCAGAAGATTGTAATTTCTCTTGATCTCCTATAACAAAGGCTAATTTCATCGTACCATAATCTTCATCTTTACTGATAATTGAGAAGTCAAAATTACGTTTATAATTTAAATAATTTTTAGAAATTTCTTTTGGTAACTCTGGAAATAAATCATTGAAAGTGCCCTCCTCTATCATGTCCGTAACTTCTTCCCTGGGCATTAACTCCATATCTAAAATAAACACCTGACAATCATGAAAAGGAATAATGATTGCCCCATCTAAGCCCACACAATTTGTTTTTAACAACATAGTTCTAAGTTTTGAAACATAGAAGCCTATGTCTGAGTTAAATGGATTTTCTCCATCAGGTGCTATAAAAGTCTCATGAAGAGTTGATTCTATTTGCCATTTTTTTTTCTTAAAGGCTAATTTTGAAATTGTAATTGACTCAATTTGAATATCCACGGCAACAATTTTCTCTTTTCCAATAGAAAATAAACCAAATGGGATAGAAATTGACTTTCCAACTTTTTTTAAATCATCTGTTATTGATTTAGCCATGTGGATAACTTATAAACTACTTTCATTATAATAAAATTATATTTTTCACAGTTTTTGACCTATATTTGTGATAGATATCTTATATATTATTTAAATATGTCAAAAATTGATCAATTATTGCTTAGTCTACCTTCTCAGTTTGAAGGACTCTCAGATATCCATCTTTCCTCAGGGAAAAAAGCAGCTGTAAGGTACAAAGGCGATATCGTAAAAACTGAGGACATAATTACCATCCAAGACATGCAAGAATTTCTGAAAAAACACTTAAATAAGGATCAAATGAAGGAATATCTTGACACATTTGACCTAGATTTTGCAGTTGTAATTGAAAAGCAAAGATTTAGAGCAAATGCTTTTAGAACCATGACAGGTCACTCTTTAGTCTTAAGATTAATAGTGACAGAAATACCTGATATTAAAATACTGAACCTTCCAAGTGCTGTATTCAATGTCCTAAATAAACATGCAGGTCTGGTCTTGGTCACTGGTCAAACTGGATCTGGAAAATCAACCTCGCTTGCTGCTATGATTGATCAATTAAACAGAAATCGTGACTCTCATATAATAACTATTGAAGATCCAATTGAATTTACTCACGAAGATAAAAAATCTGTTATATCTCAAAGAGAAGTTGGAAGAGATACATCGTCTTTTGCCAGAGCTTTAAAAGCAGCATTAAGAGAGGATCCAGATATAATTTTACTTGGTGAACTTAGAGATTATGAGACTGTATCTATGGCTTTAACTGCAGCAGAAACTGGCCATTTGGTATTTGGGACTCTTCACACAAGCGGTGCGTCATCAACAATCAATAGAATAATTGATGCTTATCCAGCTGCAGAACAAGATCAAGCACGTTCACAGTTGTCGACCTCTTTGCAAATGGTCATGACTCAGAGGTTATTTAAGAAAAAAAAAGGTGGAAGAGTTGGCGCATTTGAAGTTATGGTTTGTACGTCAGCTATCAGAAATTTAATAAGAGAAAATAAAATACCTCAAATAGATCAAATGATAGAAACAGGTTCTAGAGATGGCATGATAAGGATGGAGGCTTATATCTCTGATTTAGTCTCAAAAGGAATTATTGATGAACCAGAAGAAGATTCATCTCACTAAAGGTTTTTCATTAGTAGAATTACTTGTAGTAATTGCGATAATCGGAGTGATTGCAGGTGCAGGCTTTTTAGTCACTACAAGTTTTGTTGGAACATCAAAATTATCGAACGAGTACACTCACTTAATTCAATTGGTAAAAAAATACTACAAACTTTCAAATGCTCAAAATGAACCTATGTTCATGACTTTTAATTCTGATGAAACAAATTATTTAACAGCAGCAACTATAATAAAATTTTCGGATGATGATTACTCACGATTTGGGTTAGATGTAGATTGTTCTGGGTTAATTGGCTCAACATCCTATGAAGAAGTAAACAATGCCATACAACCTGATGATTATAATTTTCAAGGTATGAGAATTCTTGTTTGCCCACAAGACGGTTATACCTTAACCTTTAACGGAATTTGTTTTAATGGAAAAAATGAATTAGCTGAAACAGTAGTGCTTTATATTCACTCTATGTCAGATAGTGCTCTTAGTTGTGATAGTATAGAAACACTCAAGTCAGATTTTAGAAAAAAATTAACGTTCTATAGCACTGGTTATGTTGAAGATGAAAGAAATTTTTAAAAGGAACAACGGTTTTGGTATAGTAGAAGCAATAATTGCTTTAGCAATTTTAGCTATAGCTGTAGCTGCACTAATGCAAACTACATCAGTGATGTTTGACTCGTTAAGCACTGATAATAGAATAACTAGAGATAATACATTTTGTGAGAATGTATTTAATGACATTGGTTTAATTTACGATGATACATTTGATACTTATGAAGCTGCAACTGTAAATACAAACTCAAGTGATGCGGGAGAGCGTAAATTAACTATTGATGGTGCTGTTATTTCTGATGATACTTATACTTCCTTCAATGAGGGAACATTGTCTGTTCCTAGTATTTCAAATAATTTAGAAGTTTATTATTCTGCAGCAAACGATACTCAATATGATTTAGAAATAAAAAATCCTTTTATTTTATATGATAGTACAGGAACATCAGCACTTTCCGATAATAATGGAATTTATATTTTAGACAATGATGAGACTTTTAATGATTATAATGAATTCTTAGATGTTACATCAAGAGATGAAATATTTATTAATAATCGTGAAGAAAACTCAGGAATAGTTGTGAATGACTCAACTACTACTTATAGTATTTCTACATTAGATATGCAGGTGAGTTATAATTATTGCAATAGTTCATATGCATCGACAACCGATACTGTTTCAAATGCATTAATCGTACAATTTGATGAGTTGGGTGATTATCCTACAAAAACTCCTTACGGTAAATCTCCTACCCTGAACGGTATAATCATAGAGGAAAATGATGTAGGAGCGATGATCGCTTCTTGGGAAAGGGTATGCCTTGCAACTTCTAATTGCACAAGTGACAGTGAAAGAGATTGTGTTGATAATGCTTTATCGGGACTAGATGATGAGGAAATTTCAGATGCTGGAGATTTATATTTCTTATTCACACTCAAAAATTCAATTTTAGATATTGATAATGGAGATCCAATATCATTTACTTATCTGGAAACAACAGAGGTAGATGGGTTTCGAGTTGAAAAGACATACCAAGACTCCTTTAGTGAGGGGTCTGATATGATTAAATTAGATGACGGTTATGAAAGTGATTTGACTACAAGCTTAGGTTCACCTTTCATAGAGATTGTAGATGGATGGCGAACTCTAGCTAATGAAAAATTAAGACATAATGATGTCGATATTGTTATAAGTTGTGAGGCTACAGACACTGACGGTAATTGTGACTCTTCAAGTAGAGTTGCCAGCTGTCAAGTAAATAACTCTGAAGGAGCTCACATGAAATTTAGTCGAGTATTCAGAAAGGCTCTTTAAAAATGAAAATGAAACTTAATGGTTTTTCTTTAGTTGAGCTCATTATTTCTATTGCAATTATAACAATGGTTATTGCAGGAGCTCTTTTTGCATTTCAAATAATGCAACAAAACACATCCTCTGGCATAGCTATCTCAAAAGCAAATGAAATTTCTGAACATATTTTTGACAATATCGAAAGAGATTTAAAACAGACTGGTATTTTTTATAATATTGATACAACTTCAGGTTATGATGAAACTCTTGTAAATCCTGATAATAATTATGACCCTGACTTAGTCTATGTAGTAGATGAAACTAATGACCTTAACTGGACAATCAATATCTGTTATGATCTAAATGATCAAGAAAGGGTCATAATTTTATACGAATATGTTCAAGAAAATGTGTATGAAGATGGAGCGTTAACTAGAAGTAAAACTAATGTTGGAACTGGTACATGTACAGACACAACCAATTCTCAAGAACCAGTTGCAAGTGCTCTTCTCGCTTTTTTAATTACAAAGTCTGATAGTAAATTTACATTAGAATTATCTTTTCCTGGAGCTCAAGATAAAACCTATGATTATAAAAAAGTTATATCAGTACCTCAGTTATAAAATTTCTAAACTTCCAAATGATGGTATGGCAATTGCTATTGTTACATTAATTGCTTTAATGATGACACTTAGCACAGTGGCACTTTATTACCTTACTTCAGGTTTTAGTAAATCAACAGTCACAGACTCATATAAAAAACAATCTGATTATTTAGCTGAGTCAGCTGCAGATAAAGCTTTAATAATATTAAATGAAAGAACTGGTGATAGTGGACATCAAGATGTGGTTAATACAAATGACTCAATTTCTATTCAGGATGTGACAGATGAGAATTTTTTGAAATGTTTAGGATTACATGGTTATACTTCCGATGGAGATCCTTACATTTACAATGTTGGTTGGGGAGGTCCTAGCTATATGCCAGATGAGGATTTAGCTGACTTTTCAGGTTATTACATAATTCAAAAATTATCAGAAGAAACGGATGCACTGGTATTTGATAACTCCACAACTCTCGAACTTTTGGGAAGCTTTGATAATGCGAATTCAAGTGGATCAAGATTATTTCAATCTGCATTTTCAATCGAATTAAACGTACATCTTGACTCTATTTCAGAGGGCTCCTTATTCCAGTTATATGACGACATTAACTCGAGTCGTGAAATAATAATTGGGTTTAATTCAGATGAAGAAGTAATAGTTAGTTTTTACAGTGGAGGATCTTATGTAACTTTTGACTCTAATATCACATTACACCCAACTAATCCGTCTCATATAATTGTTACATATAGTGATGCAAGTCAAAATATAACTATATATGTAGATGGTGCGGGTACTCAAGCCTATGTAACAAATGGTATAGACCTAGCTGAAAGTAATTCACTTTACACTTTTGAATATGTCAATACCAGTGGTATATCCGGCTACACCACAATGTTAAGAATTTGGAATAGAGAATTAGGATCTGATGAAGTTCCAGGTTTGATAAATGATTATGTTTTCAACTCTGTCACAAACCCTGATCTATTAACAGCATTTCATTTTGACGAAAATTCAAATGATAGATTTCAAAATAAGTATGATACATCAGTAGATGTATGTAATAATGGAGATTATTGTTACTTTACTGTCAGTGATGCATCTGAGATGCTTGCAAAAGCAGTCGATAATTTTACTCAATCAGGTACTATTGAAGATCCGACGGAGAGCACAATTGATCCTTCAACTGGAGAACCTTATATAAATTCCTTGCCTTCGGTTATTTCTTATTCCTCGACCTATAAAATCTTATCATGTGGTGTAGGACTTAATGATATTATTACAGGATCAGAGAGATTAGTTGAATATGAGGGGTTTGCTTCAGTTAACCAATCAATAGTTGGGGAGCGAAGATTTTAAATAAATAGTTTTCTACACACAGTTTTTCTTTGATCTTCTGTTAATTTGTAAAAAACAAATGAAACTTGTGGTTCAATAATATTTAGTCTGTAATTATAATTATATTCACTTATCTCTGATGCAACTATACTTACCTCCATTAAGCGATCTAAAAAAAGCCTAGAGTCTTCAAATCTATATTCAAAACCAGGAAAAGAGGTTGAGCATTCTTCCAGAATGACAATTTTAGATTGGATGCTATCTAAAAAGTCCATATCACCATAGATATCTGCTGATTTGAAATCTAGTTTATTAGAGAACTCTAATAGATCATCATGGAGTATTGAATATTGAAGAGATTTATCTAATTGAGCGTGACTGTTTAATGAAAAAATAAATACAAACAAAAAGATAGCGAATCTCATAAAAATAATCTTACATATATGTTTGTTAAAATCTACATTAAGGTATATAAGTAATTTCGTGCTATGACCGATAATGATAAGCATATCGAACCATCTTTAACACCAAAAGAGGATGAAGAATTTGATCTAGATCTTGAAAACTCTCAAGAAACTAACAATGAAGAAATAAATTTTGATGAGTCTGACTTCGATAATGGCTCAAATAATGACATAGATCTTGGAGATTTTGAGTCAGTAGAAGAAAAAACTGAAGAAAACCAACTAAGCGATAATTTAGATTTAGATAATGGTCATAAGGAAGATCAAACAAATGAAGTAGCTAATAAAAATGATGAAAATATTTCAAATGACCATATTTCACCTCTAGATAATCTTGTTAAGATCCAAACAGATACTATAAATCATTTAGACAAGCTAATAAGTACTTCTGAAAAATTTTTACCAGATATAGTAAATATAAAAAACGAAATGGTAAATGTTAAAGAAAAGCTTAATGAAATAGAAATTAATCTAAATAATAAAATTGATAATTTAAATGCTAACGCTGGGACTAGTTCGCCAGACTCAAATAATGCTGATGAGGAGATTTCTATTTTCCAAAAATCTGAAACTTCGACTTATGATGACTCAGGTTTGTTAAAACCCTCAAAACCATCTTTAGAAAGCTCAGATGTATCAAAAGAAGTGACATCAGAACAAAATAGTGAACCTGAACTATCTAAATCTGAAATTGAAAAAGTTAAAGATAAAGAGTCAGATACGGCCGATGAGGAAATTCAAAATGAAGAAGTAAAAACTAAAACAGTTACTCAATTAACTCCTCTTGGCAGTTTCATTATTATTTTTGTCTTCCTCTTATTTATAATGGGTCTACTTGCGTTTGTTGATAAAACAGCTGGTTTACCAAATGTAGGTATCATAAAAATTTTAAAACCAGCGTTTAAATTATTTGAACCATTATTATTTTTTTTATAAATAAACTTCCTATTAAATTCAAATTTTTTTATAATTTAAATCCTTTGGTGTTAAGACTTATTGTGGTAAAAGCAAACTATGAAATTTGTCTTATTAATATTTTTAATCTTACCAAATATAATCTTAGGATCTGAATTAGATGCAAGAAAACTTTATATTGATGCAAAGATGCAAAGTTTGAGTAATGGATGTAATGTACAAACTATCGCTCTAAAAGTATCATCTTCTTTTATGCCCTCACAACGGGGCAGTGATTTAAGTGGTTTAACCAAAGCTATCTTTTGCCTAGAGAATTATAAAAGTAATATTCTGCCAATTTATGAGGAGATTTTAGCAAAATATCCTTATTCAGAAGTCTCTTATGATTTATTATCAGGGTTTTTTTTAGATAGACAAACATTTAGTGAATTAGAAATACTTTTGCTATCCTCACTACAATCTGATTTTAAAATCACAAATTTGAAAGAATTAAGTCAAATGTTTAACAATCTTCAGTTGATGCAGGATAACACAAATAATGAGAACTCTAGCAACAGTGACCTATCAATTGATGACCTATTATTAGAAGAATAGAGTTTCTTCTAATATAATCATTTGATAAATTTGTATAAATAAAAATTAAGTAATTAAATTTTGCAATGAATGTCTTATTTATTTTCCTATTCTTAATTCTTATTACTAGTGTTTGGTTCATAAGAAAGGACATAAAAAAACTTTATAAAATTATTTATGAAATTAGAGAAAATATGCCAGATAGACTAAGCGAAGAAGAAAAAAAGATTGAAATTAAAAAAAAATATTATTCGTCTCTAAAAGATAATTCATCTCTAGATATAAAAGATAAGTTAACAAATAAAGATTTAAATGAAAAAAATGAGTTTGATGAAATAATGTCTAAAGTAGTAACAGACGACAAAATTAGAAATAAAATTAGCAATATTTATAAAAAGAATAAAAATAAATAAATGAATAATAACATAGACCTAAAACTTAATTGGTTAAAAAATATTCCTAAACGAGCTGGTGATCTATACTTTTCTCTTTGTGAGAGCAAAGGAAATGCAATCTATAAAAATGAATTTCAAGCTTATGTATTTGATGCAGGTCTAACATCAATTGACTTTAGATTGAAAAATTTTTTTGAAATGCTCGATAGTATGGGTGAAACAATAAATTTTGAAGAATTTATTAATTTAATGAATTTAGGAGGTTTATTAATTGAAAGAGCCTTGAGAGGAGAGTTAGCAGTACCTGATTTTAAAAAATTCTCAAATAACTTAGATAAAATTTATGACGAAGTTATAGATAATAAAAGTGGTGAATTAGCAAATTACATACCACCACTTGCAGAGGTCAATCCAGAGCAATTTGGAATAGCAGTTGTTACAGCAGATGGTCAAGTATATCAGCGTGGTGATACAAATGTTGATTTTTCCATACAATCGATGTGTAAACCATTTAACTATTGTATCGCAATTGAGGAATTAGGTTTAGAAAAGG
>CACJLA010000003.1 GCA_902594145.1 uncultured Alphaproteobacteria bacterium
TGTTTTTTTAAGTTATTTGAGAGTAATTTATTTTTATATTTTTTAGAGAAGAATATATTTGAAATTGATTTTTCTGACATAATTGTATCTCTCACCTTATCTATATCTTTTGACATCAATATTTTTGAATTTAATCCAAATCCCTTTTTTTCTTTGTAGGATATATCTAATGGGAGGTATTTTTCAGAGTATTTTCTTAGAAAGTATTTTGTTATATTACCTTTAATTAAGTCTTCATTTTGTAATGAGCAAGAGAATTCTATTACATTTTTGTCAAGAAAAGGCACTCTTCCTTCAATAGAATTATACATAGTTGATCTATCAACTTTTGGTAGATAATGGTTAGGTAATTGTTTAATAATTTCATATGATCTCATCTGGTCATAAAAATTATTTTCATTAAAATTTAAGCTACTAATGTAATCATCATTTTTAAAAAGACTTTGAAAGTTTATAACTCTATTATAAGCATAATAATGAATTCTCTTTTTTAAAAACTTAGGTATTTGATTAAGTTTTAAAAGTTTAAACCAATTATATCCAAAAAATACTTCATCGGCACCATCTCCCATCAAAATTACCTTAAGATTGGGATCAAATTCTTTAATTTTATTAAGTAAGAAATAATTACTTATAAAACCGCCATCACTAGATGATAGGTCATCAAAAATCTTTATACTTTTATCAATATTATCCATAATTTCTTTATAATTTATAGATATGTAAGTGTTTGTTATGCCTAGTTCTTTAAGAGACTCAATTGATCGTAAGTCATCTTTAGAGAGACTATTTTCAATATCAATAGTATATGTAGTTAAATTATCTGTGTACTTTGATGCAAGTGATGCAATTAAAGAGGAGTCAATTCCACCAGAAAGCATAGAACCAATTTTCACATCACTAATTAAATGCTGTTTAATAGATTTATTAAATAATTCATCAAAATAATTTAATTTATCATCAAGTGAAAGCTTATCATTTTTTTTTTTAAAAGATAAATTCCAATATCTTGAACTTGATAGTTTTTTTTTACTAATATTATAAGTATAATAACATCCAGGCTCAGCTTTAAAGATAAATTGTTGCATTGTTTTATTTGTTGAATTGAATGGCTTATAAATAAAATTAAGTAAATAATTATTATTTAAGTTAGAAAAATGATTTTTATCAATCAACTTATGTAAAGTTAAAAATTCAGAACAAACTGCGAGTTTACCTTCCCTATGGTAAAAATATAATGGCTTAATTCCTATGTGATCTCTACAAAAGATTAAAATATTTTTTTCAATATCATATATAAAAATTGCAAACATACCCTCAATTTTTTTTAAGATATCAATACCATATACCTTATAGCCATGATGAATAACCTCAGCGTCAGAATTTGAATAAAATTTAACTCCCTTATTGATTAAATCTCTTTTGATATCTCTATAATTATAAATTTCACAGTTACTAACTGTAATTAATACATTGTCAACGAAAGGTTGATTTCCCTTCTCAGATGGATCAATAATAGAAAGTCTATAAAAATTTAAGTAATGATTTAGATCTTTGTTAGAGTAAAACATAGATGAGTCAGGGCCTCTATGTTCTAAGGAAGAAGATATCTCTTTAAAAATAGAGTCTTTTGAAAAATTTGAATAAATAAAACCACACATATTTATCTATTTTTTTTTGATTTTTTTGAAATTGTAAAAAAACCCTTAACCATCCCCAAACTATAGCTAAAATGAACAAAAATAAGAATTAAAATTGAAGAGATATAATTAAAAATGTTATATGACTTATTTTTTTTATACAATTTTAAAAATGAAATTAGAGAAACTGATAAAGCTAAAAATACATAAACTAAAATAAATAACTTATTAACTGTTAATGAGAGATATAATAAAAATAACGCAATCGTAAGGTTAAAAATAGGCATTAGGAAAACTAGATCGGTGTAATTTATATTTTTTTTTATTAAATAGGCTCTATGCAATCCATATCTGAATATCTGCCGACTAAGTTTAATTAAATTAGCTCTTGGTCTGTGAAAAACAATTATATTTGGATCGTAGTAAATATCAATATTACTTAGTTTTAATCTAATACATAAATCACTATCTTCACCTGGCCAAAAATTTTCATTAAATTTACCTATTTCTAAAAAGATATTCTTATCTATGAAAAAATTCATGGTTGGCCATTCATTAACAGACATAGGCTTTTCAATTGAATATCGCTCAGAAAAACTATTAAATAGCTTATTCTCAAAATAACATTGAACTGATTTTTCAAAAAAATTTGAGCCCTTTGGAAGTAGACCTGGGCCACCAAAGCATAAGTATTTTTTTTTATTTATTAATTCAGATGCATTTAAAAGCCAACTGTCATCAGGGTAAGCATCATCATCTATAAACGATAGATAGTTACCCTTACAAATACTTGCAGCAAGATTTCTTTTTTTAGACGGCAATTCTGAGCATACCAATAACTTATATTTAAAGGTAGGTTGATTTTGTAGTATTATTTCTGAGTCTGAAACTAAAATAAGTTCAAAATTCTTGAATTTTTGATTTTCTAGATTGCTTAAAAGTTTATCTAAATCGTTAGAATACTGCTGAAATGGCACTATTATTGAAAAAAGATAATTCAAACTTCCTCATCAATTATATAGATAGGCTTTCTATCAATTTCCTTAGTAAGGGAAACAAGGTAAATTGTGATAATCATTATTGACACAGTAATCCAAAAAATCATTAAAAATATAAAAAATATAAAAATATTTTTTAATAAATGTGGAAGTATGAAATAACTAAATAATGATAGAATTCCGGAAAATAAAATAACAAATGACAAATTAATTAAATTAAATTTAATTATAAATGGACTATTGTAAGTATAGATTGTTTGAAATGCATAGCCAATTAATCTAATAAAGTTAAAATTTGATTTTCCCTTTTCTCTTTCTTCGATATCAAATTCAATTATTTTTGGCTTATATCCAACTGACTGAAGTGCAGTTTTAAATATAAAAATGTTATTTTTAAAAGAATTTATTGTTCTAACTATTTTATTATCTATCAATGAAAAATCACTAAGGCCATTAATTAGCTTAAACTCTGAAAATAGATTAAAAGTATGATAAAAGACTTTAGCAGTAAATAATCTTAAAAAATTTGAGTTTTTATTAGTTTTTTTTGTCAAAATAATTCTATTTTTTGTTGAGGAAGAAATATTAATCAATTCCTCAATTAACTCAGGTGGGTGCTGTAAATCAGAGTCAATAGTTATAAAATAGTCATACTTTTCAGCCCTTTCTAACATACATTTTATAGCTATTTCTTTTCCAAAATTTCTAGAAAACTTAATTCCATTAATCTTATACTTACCATTATTAAGTTTAAGCTTTTCAATAATTTCCCATGTACCATCCTTACTACCATCATCAAGAAATATAATATCAAACTGAAAATTAATTATTTTATTTAAAGTCTTTGATAGTCTCTCAAAAAAAAGATCAATATTACCCTCTTCATTATAGCAAGGAACTCCAATTAATATCTTTTTCAATTTTTTTTCCTTTTAATAAAGTATGTTGAGTAAACAAATAAGGTTAGAAAAGATAAAAAACTATGAATTAATAAAACTGGTTGCTTTGTTTTAAATGAGAAATAAATAGATTTAATAAAACTAATAAAGAATATTGTTTCAAATATAAATAAGAATATAGCTTTCTTTTGTTTTTTCGGGTTATATAATCTAAATTCTTCAAACTTGAAAAAGTCATTTATTCTTCTTTTTTGCTTTTTATAAAATTTAAAGAAATTTGAACCACAATAATAGTGATAAACGGGCAGTTTAATTTTTATAAAAATTATACTTCCATATTTTTTTTGTAAGAATATTAAATAATCAACATCAAAAAAATAAGAGAAATTTTGTTGATCTAAAAATTTATTTAAATCTGATCTTTTAAAAATTGAACCATTGGCCCCAATAGTAGGTAGGTCTAAATGATCTATTTTAAACTTAATCATTTTATTATCCTCGTAAATATTTTCATAGCTTTTGTCTGTCCATTTATTTTTAAAAAATACTGAAGTTTTATCAAAATTTCCAAGATAAAGATTTATTGGATCATTAACACCTGTTAATGAGCAATATTTATCTATGATTCCCATGTTTGGCATATAGCCAAATTTTATTGGTTCCACTCCTGAAATATTATTATCTTTTTTTAAATAAGAAAGAGACTCATAGATGTAGTTTTTATCAATTAAGTTATCTGAGTCTATTAAGCAAATATTTTCATATTTTGAATTTTTTATTCCAATAAATTTACCTGCTTCTCCAGTTTTTAATGGGTTATTCAATATTTTTAAATTTTGATATTTATTCAATTTTGAAATTGTATTATCAGTGGATCCACCATCAATTATTAATATCTCATATGAAATTTTTTCCAGAGATTTTTGAACTAATATAGAATTAATACAATTATCAATATAAATTTGACTATTATATGTTGGTATCACAAAGGAAATTGCTAATTCTTTCATAGGGTAATTTATCTATATATCAATCAAATATTAAACGTTTTATTTGATTAAGAGAAATATAAAAACCATAAATAGGTAAGCTTATAATTGTTTAATTAATTAAATAGGCGGCGTCCTACTCTCCCAAGCCTTAAGACTAAGTACCATCGGCGCTGGAGGCCTTCACGACCGAGTTCGAAATGGGATCGGGTTTTTTCACTCCGCTATGACCGCCACAAACTTTTTATAACATTATAGTTAAAACTTTTCGCTGTGTATTAAAATTCAAGCATTGGATTATTAGTACTAGTTAGCTTCATGTGTTACCACACTTCCACACCCAGCCTATCAACGTGGTAGTCTTCCACGATCCTATAACGAAGCCTAGTTTTGAGGTTGGCTTCCCGCTTAGATGCTTTCAGCGGTTATCCATTCCGTACATAGCTACCCTACGATGCAGCTGGCGCTACAATAGGTACACCAGAGGTACGTCCACCCCGGTCCTCTCGTACTAAGGGCAGATCCTCTCAAGCTTCCACAACCATGGCAGATAGGGACCGAACTGTCTCACGACGTTCTAAACCCAGCTCGCGTACCGCTTTAATTGGCGAACAGCCAAACCCTTGGGACCTGCTTCAGCCCCAGGATGCGATGAGCCGACATCGAGGTGCCAAACCTCCCCGTCGATATGGACTCTTGGGAGAGATCAGCCTGTTATCCCCGGCGTACCTTTTATCCGTTGAGCGATGGCCCTTCCACGAAGTGCCACCGGATCACTATGACCGACTTTCGTCTCTGCTCGACTTGTGGGTCTCGCAGTCAGGCAGGCTTATGCCATTGCACTCGACGAACGGTTTCCAAGCGTTCTGAGCCTACCATCGCGCGCCTCCGTTACTCTTTGGGAGGCGACCGCCCCAGTCAAACTGCCCACCATGCATGGTCCCAACACCGGATAACGGTGTATGGTTAGGCATCAAGGAACAGAAGAGTGGTATTTCACTAGTGACTCCAGAATGGCTAGCGCCATTCCTTCAAAGTCTCCCACCTATTCTACACATCTGTTCCCTAATACCAATACAAAGCTGCAGTAAAGGTGCACGGGGTCTTTCCGTCTAACCACGGTTACTCGGCATCTTAACCGAGAATTCAATTTCACTGAGTCTATGTTGGAGACAGTGGGGAAATCGTTACGCCATTCGTGCAGGTCGGAACTTACCCGACAAGGAATTTCGCTACCTTAGGACCGTTATAGTTACGGCCGCCGTTCACCGGGGCTTCAATTCAGGGCTTGCACCCCTCCTATTAACCTTCCGGCACCGGGCAGGCGTCACACCATATACGTCGTCTTTCGACTTTGCATAGTGCTATGTTTTTAGTAAACAGTCGCTACCCCCTCTTCTGTGCCACCCCCTACTGGTTGCCCAATAGCAGGTCACTTTTATCCCGAAGTTACAAGTGCAATTTGCCGAGTTCCTTCAACATAGTTCTCTCAAGCGCCTTGGTATTCTCTACCCTCCTACCTGTGTCGGTTTTGGTACGGTCTAATGCTGGAGCTATTTCCAGGAACAAATTCACTGCAAGCTCAATCCAGTAAGAACTCACAATTTACTTCATCCGTCACTACCAGCTGGTGCAGGAATATTGACCTGCTTCCCATCGACTACGGCTTTCGCCCTCGCCTTAGGGGCCGACTAACCCTGCGCAGATTAGCTTTACGCAGGAAACCTTAGGATTTCGGCGGAAATGTCTTTCACATTTCTTATCGTTACTCATGTCAGCATTCGCACTTCTGATACCTCCAGCAATGCTTACGCATCACCTTTACAGGCTTACAGAACGCTCCGCTACCCAATTACTAAAAGTAATTGTCAAAGCTTCGGTAAATGATTTGAGCCCCGTTACATTTTCGGTGCAGGATCTCTTAATTAGACCAGTGAGCTGTTACGCTTTCTTTAAAGGATGGCTGCTTCTAAGCCAACCTCCTGGCTGTCTTGGAGTTCCCACTCCCTTTCACACTTAATCATTATTTGGGGACCTTAGCTGTTGATCTGGGCTGTTTCCCTCTCGTCCAAGGACCTTAGCACCCATGGACTGTCTGCCGTGCAGACTTACTGGTATTCGGAGTTTGATTAGGTTTGGTAGGAATTGCTTCCCCCTAGCCCATTCAGTGCTCTACCCCCAATAAGATTCACACGACGCACTACCTAAATAGTTTTCGCGGAGAACTAGCTATTTCCGAGTTTGGTTGGCCTTTCACCCCTAATCACAAGTCATCCCGTAGCTTTTCAACGCTAGTGGGTTCGGTCCTCCGGTGAATTTTACTTCACTTTCAACCTGCTCATGACTAGATCACTCGGTTTCGAGTCTAATCCCATTAACTAAATCGCCCTATTCAGACTCGCTTTCGCTTCGCCTACACCTATATGGCTTAAGCTTGCTAATGAGATTAAGTCGCTGACCCATTATACAAAAGGTACGCTGTCACCTCATATTGAGGCTCCAACTGCTTGTAAGCATCCGGTTTCAGGGTCTATTTCACTCCCCTGCTAGGGGTTCTTTTCGCCTTTCCCTCACGGTACTGGTTCACTATCGGTCATAAAGTAGTATTTAGGCTTAGGAAGTGGTCTTCCTATATTCAGACAGGATTTCACGTGTCCCGCCCTACTCATGTCTATTTTTTACTATCTACCCATACGAGGCTATCACTCACTATGGCCTGCCTTTCCATACAGTTCTGGTTTAGTAAAAAGTAGCACTGGCCTGATCCGCTTTCGCTCGCCACTACTAACGGAATATCTTTTCCTCTAGGTACTTAGATGTTTCAGTTCCCTAGGTTCGCCCTTATATGCTATGTATTCACATATAAGTTATTGGGTTTCCCCATTCGGAAATCTCGGATTAAGCTTATTGACAGCAAGTCCGAGCTTATCGCAGTCTGTCACGTCCTTCGTCGCCTCTTTATGCCAAGGCATCCACCAAATGCTCTTACGCGCTTGAATTATTAACACACAGTGAAAAGTTTGTTGTTAATAACATTTTGTAGTTATTTGTTGTTATATTAGTTGTTTAATCGACGAATAACTCGTGCAAGTCATTCGTCTGTGTTATCAGCTTACATATTTACGATTTTAAAAAAATTGGTGGAGGATAGCGGGATCGAACCGCTGACCTCCTGAATGCAAATCAGGCGCTCTCCCAGCTGAGCTAATCCCCCAACACTGTTGGTGGGCGAGGGAGGACTTGAACCTCCGACCTCACGCTTATCAAGCGCGCGCTCTAACCAACTGAGCTACACGCCCAATCAATGCCCTTTATCAACGTTAGTTGAAAAAAGCAAAACAAATAGACGGTGGTTACTTTAAACGTACACTTAGTTCAAAGTTTTTTTTCCTTTAGAAAGGAGGTGATCCAGCCGCAGGTTCCCCTACGGCTACCTTGTTACGACTTCACCCCAATCGCTGGCCGTACCGTGGGCAGCTGCCTCCCGAAGGTTAGCGCACTGACTTAAGATAAAACCAACTCTCATGGTGTGACGGGCGGTGTGTACAAGACCCGGGAACGTATTCACCGCGGCATGCTGATCCGCGATTACTAGCAATTCCAACTTCATGCACTCGAGTTGCAGAGTGCAATCCGAACTGAGATAACTTTTGGGGATTTGCTCCACCTCGCGGTATTGCGTCCCGTTGTAGTTACCATTGTAGCACGTGTGTAGCCCAGCGTGTAAGGGCCATGAGGACTTGACGTCATCCCCACCTTCCTCCGGCTTATCACCGGCAGTTTCGCTAGAGTCCTCAGCCGAACTGTTAGTAACTAACGATAAGGGTTGCGCTCGTTGCGGGACTTAACCCAACATCTCACGACACGAGCTGACGACAGCCATGCAGCACCTGTGCGAAAGCCAGCCGAACTGAAGGTTACCATTCTGTAACCGGTACTTTCCATGTCAAACGCTGGTAAGGTTCTTCGCGTTGCGTCGAATTAAACCACATGCTCCACTGCTTGTGCGGGTCCCCGTCAATTTATTTGAGTTTTAATCTTGCGACCGTACTCCCCAGGCGGGGTGCTTAACGCGTTAGCTACGACACCGAACAAAAGTCCGACGACTAGCACCCATCGTTTACTGCATGGACTACCGGGGTATCTAATCCCGTTTGCTACCCATGCCTTCGCATCTCAGCGTCAATATCAGTCCAGAAAATCGCCTTCGCCACTGGTGTTCCTTCCAATATCTACGAATTTCACCTCTACACTGGAAATTCCATTTTCCTCTCCTGAATTCCAGAACAGAAGTTTTAAAAGCAATTCCTAGGTTGAGCCCAGGGATTTCACTTCTAACTTTCTGTTCCGCCTACATGCGCTTTACGCCCAGTAATTCCGAACAACGCTAGGACCTTCCGTATTACCGCGGCTGCTGGCACGGAATTAGCCGGTCCTTCTTCTTCGGCTACTGTCATTATCCTCACCGATGAAAGAGTTTTACAACCCTAAGGCCTTCGTCACTCACGCTGCATTGCTGGATCAGGGTTGCCCCCATTGTCCAATATTCCCTACTGCTGCCTCCCGTAGGAGTCTGGGCCGTGTCTCAGTCCCAGTGTGGCTGATCATCCTCTCAAACCAGCTAAAGATCGAAGCCTTGGTGAGCTTTTACCTCACCAACAAGCTAATCTTGCGCGGGCCAATCTTATAGCGATAAATCTTTCCCATTGCTGGAATATACGGTATTAGCTACAGTTTCCCGCAGTTATTCCGTACTATAAGGTATGTTCCCACGTGTTACTCACCCGTGCGCCACTAAGGACACCTAGCAAGCTAGGGCCTTCGTTCGACTTGCATGTATAAAGCATGCAGCAAGCGTTCGTTCTGAGCCATAATCAAACTCTTAAGTTGAATTACCTACTCATAAAAAACAAAGTTTTAAATTGACGTAGGTTAGACGCCAAAATAACGAGCTAACATTCTTATCGAATGAAAGCTTGATCGAAATTTGACGTTATAAACCCACCGTCTATTCATTTCATATTAACTAAAAATAAAGAGCAAGAATCACTGGTGCACAATAAATGGCCCAATGAATCGAATAAAAAGTAGACTATATCTACACTTTATCGAAGCATTGTCAAATGCATTTCAATAAAAAAAATAAAAAAAAACCCTTGAAAAGAATGAATTTATTTAGGTATTGGTTGCGGGGGTAGGATTTGAACCTACGACCTTCAGGTTATGAGCCTGACGAGCTACCAAGCTGCTCTACCCCGCGATCAGAAAACGAAAGATATGTTAAAATATCAATAATTACAATGATTATTCTTGGTAGCGGAGGAGGGATTTGAACCCCCGACACATGGATTATGATTCCACCGCTCTAACCAACTGAGCTACTCCGCCAAAGGGAAATATTGTTTTATATTAAATTAACCTATTCTTAAATAATTTTGTTTATCTCTTTGAGAATGAATATTTTTGCATTGTTTACGCCAAGCTTGTTAACTTGTGAATTTATAACAATCTCTACACCCCTTGGTTTTCCATCAAAAATTGGATAGCTACCGATAGAGATAAATTGATATTTTTTTTCTGCATCAACAAGAATATGGGCTATTTTACTTTCAAATAATTTTGTAATTATAGAAGTTGAATAAAATTTATTTTTAATTTTAATCATTTTTTTAAATTCTTTCATCATTGCTTGTACTATTGAAGGCACACCTGCAAAAACATAAATATTCTCAATTTTAAAACCTGGGGCGCCACTAACATTATTTAAAATTAATTTAGATCCCTCGGGCATGTATGCCATTTTTTTTCTAGCGTCAGTTAATTCAGATTTAATTTTTCTATAATATTTTTTTAATTCACTGTATGCACCATTATGTAATTTATATTTTTTTCTTACAGCCAAACTAATTGACTCAGAGGTTATATCATCATGCGTCGGGCCTATTCCACCAGTTGTAATTATATAGTCATACTTACTTTTTAATTTTCTAATCTGGGAGATAATTATTTTTTTTGAGTCAGGTATTACTATTACTAATTGCAAAGATACACCACATAAAAAAAGCTCTTTGGCTATATGATTTATATTTTTATCTTGTGTCCTACCTGATAATATCTCATTGCCGATGATTATAAGACAAGCTGATTGTATATTTTTTTTGTTGCCATAGATGAATTATAAAGGGGAAATTCTAGAGGGTTTTTTTATAAAACGCTATAAACGATTTTTTGTTGATATTAAGATTGGTGCTAAAGTTGTTACAGCTTACTGCCCAAACACAGGTTCTCTATTGGGTCTATTGAACGAGGGTTCAAAAGTTTTGGTTGCAAAAGTAGAAAATCCTAATGCAAAATTAAAATATAGATTAGAAGCAATCAAAGATCTCAAAACATTTGTTGGTATAAATACATCACTACCAAACGATATTGTTTTTAATGCAATAAAAGAAAATAAAATTCTTCATGAAATTAAAGGTGATTTAAAAAAAGAGGTGAAATATGGAAAAAATTCTAGAGTTGATATATATGCTAGTCACCCAAAAGCTGATAGTTTTATTGAAGTTAAATCAGTCACATTATCAAGGGAAAAAAATTTAGCAGAGTTTCCAGATGCTATTACCTCAAGAGGATCAAAACATTTATTAGAATTAAGCAATATGTCAACAAAAGGTAGTAACTGTTTTTTGATATATCTTATTCAACGAGATGATGTAGATAGATTTTCGATAGCTAAAGATTTAGATAATAATTATTATGAAAATTCTCTTATTGCCAAAAAAAGTGGTGTAAAATTTAGAGCATTTAAATGTAATGTTTCTTTAAAAGGTATAAATATTATAGGTGAGATAAAAATTGATGAAGATTAAATCATATTCAAATGCTGAAGTAGACTCTTGTAGAAAGGCAGGTAAAATAACAGCAACTATTTTAGACGAGCTTAATAATATAATTAAAGAGGGAATTACAACTTCTGAGATTGATGAATTCTGTTTAACTAGAATTCAAGAATTAGGAGGCACTCCTGCCCCTTTGTTTTATAGAGGTTTTCCAAAATCTACATGTACTTCTTTAAACCATGTAATTTGTCATGGAATTCCAAATTATAATAGAAATCTTCAAAAGGGTGATATTTTGAATGTAGATGTTACAACAATAATTGATGGTTGGCATGGAGACTCATCAAGAATGTATAAGGTAGGTGAAGTCTCTGTAAAAGCAAACAACCTATGTAAAGTTACTCACGATTGTTTAATAGAGAGTATTGATGAAATAAAAGTTGGCGAGCCGATAAATCGTATTGGAAAAAAAATTGAAGATATTGCAACATCAAATAATTTTAGTGTTGTTAGAGACTTTTGTGGACATGGTGTTGGTTTGAAATTTCATGAAAATCCAAGTATTTTGCATTACTACGATAGCGAATATGATAATATAAGATTTATAGATGGAATGATTTTTACGATTGAACCCATGATCAATGCTGGAAAATATCAATCTAAAATACTAAGTGATGGTTGGACAGCTGTAACTAAAGATAAAACACTTAGCGCTCAGTACGAACATACGATATATATTAATGGTGATAATGTTGAGATTCTAACAGAGTCTCAAAATAAGGCTTTTTATAATTGATACCGAGATACTCTAGAAAAATTCTTAAAGAAATCTGGGAGGATAATAATAAATTCCAAATATGGCTTGATTTAGAAATACTTGCTTGCGAGGCAATGGAAAAATTAGGCCAAATACCTAAAGGAACTTCAAATAGAATTAAAAAAAAAGCAAAGTTTAAAGTAAAAGAAATAGAAAAAATTGAAGAAAAAACTAAGCACGATGTAATTGCTTTTTTGACTAATGTAGCAAAGTATGTAGGCGCTGAGTCTAGGTATATTCACAAAGGACTTACATCCAGTGATATTTTAGATACTTCTTTTTCGATCCAACTCAATCAATCAAGCAATATAATTCTTGGAGGTTTGGAAAAATTAAGCAAATCTCTTCTTAGTATTGCAAAAAAACATAAATACACATTATGTATTGGCAGAAGCCATGGTATTCACGCTGAGACAACAACTTTTGGATTAAAAATCCTTGGTTATCTTGCTGAAAACAATAGAAACATAAATCGTCTTAAAAATTCAATTAAACAAATACAGACAATCCAAATGTCTGGTCCTGTTGGAACATACTCTAATATTGATACAAGGGTTGAACAAATGATTGCTAAAAAATTAAAATTCTCAGTCGAGCTAGTTTCCACACAAATTATACCAAGAGATAGGCATGCAGATCTTTTTTGTTCATTTGCAATAATAGCAAGTTCTCTTGAACGTTTATCAACAGAAATTAGACATTTACAAAGAACTGAAGTTTTGGAAGTTGAAGAGGGGTTTGGAAGAGGTCAAAAAGGTAGTTCGGCAATGCCTCATAAAAAAAATCCAATTTTATCAGAAAATTTAACAGGACTAGCAAGAGTAGTAAGGTCTTTAACCATTCCTGCTTTAGAAAATATAACATCATGGCATGAAAGAGATATTAGTCACTCTAGTGTTGAGAGAATAAACGCTCCTAACGCAACCATTACTCTTGACTTTGCAGTTCAAAGAATGATTACCTTACTTGACAATCTAATAATACATAAAAAGAATATGGTTAAAAACTTAAACCTTTTAAAAGGCCTACCCTATTCTCAAAACGTCTTAATTTTTCTAATTGATAATAAAGTTTTGAGAGAGGATGCTTATAAAATTGTCCAAGATTGTGCTTTAAAAACGTGGGAGGGTAATTTGTCTTTTAAAGATAATCTCTTAAGCCATCCGAGTTTAGCGAAATTTAAGATATCGAGTAAAATCGATAATATCTTCAATAATAAAAGTCTTTTTACAAATGTAGACAAGATATTTAAAAGAGTTAGCTGATGGCAACAAAATTAAAAAAACTATATGAAGGAAAAGCCAAAATTATATATGCAAAAAATAGCAACCAAGTAATTGCTACATATAAAAATGACGCTACTGCTTTTAATAATTTAAAAAAAGGTTCAATTAAAAATAAGGGTGCTATTAATAACGCTATCTCAAGTTATTTATTTCAAATTTTGAATCACTGTGATATCCCAACACACTTTATCAAACAAATTGACAAAAAATCTCAGCTTTTAAAAAAAGTAGATATTATACCAATTGAAGTTTTGGTTAGAAATCTCTTTGCTGGATCTTTGTCAAAGAAATTTGGCATTAAGGAGGGCACTCCATTATCCGATACACTTATAGAGTACTGTTTAAAATCAGATGAACTCGGCGATCCACATATAAGTTCTGAGCATATTCTTAATTTAGGATTATGCGACTTTGATGAATTAGAATTAATAGATGAATATTCTTTGAGAATTAACGATGTCTTAAGATCTACATTTTTTTCTATCGGAATTAATTTAATTGATTTTAAGTTAGAATTTGGAATATGTAAGAAAACCAATGAACTTGTTTTAGCTGATGAAATATCACCAGATACTTGTCGATTATGGGATTTAAAAACAAATAAAAAACTTGATAAAGATCGCTTTCGAAGAGATTTAGGAAATGTTGATGAGGCATATGCAGAGGTGCTTGATAGATTAAACTTAAAGATTTAATGCGGATAAAAATTTTAATAAGACTTAAGAGTCAAATTTTAGAACCTCAAGGAAAGGTTATTGAACAATCGCTAAATAATTTAGGATTTAATGAATTTAATAATATCAGACAAGGAAAGCTCATTGAGTTAGACCTACCAGATAGTTTAAGTAAAGAAGAAAAAGACCAAAAAATAGACTCTGCATGCAAAAAGCTTTTAGTGAATGATATTATTGAAGAGTACGAAGTACTTGGATGAGTTTTAAGTCTGCTGTTATTACATTTCCGGGATCTAATTGTGATAGAGACGCTTTATGTTACTTACAAGATTTAACAAAAGGTGTTGTTTATAACATTTGGCATGAGGAAGCATCTTTGCCACGAGTTGATTTGGTAATATTACCTGGAGGTTTTAGTTTTGGTGACTATTTAAGATCGGGGGCCATGGCATCAAAGAGTAAAATAATCAATGATGTTATAAAACATGCAAATGATGATAGATATTTATTAGGTATTTGTAACGGTTTTCAAATTTTAACTGAAATTGGGCTACTTGAAGGAGCCTTGATACAAAACAAAAACCTTAAATTTTTAGGCAAAAACTGTTTTATTAAAAAAAAATTTAAAAATAACTTCAATTTATCCATTAAACAAGATCAAGTTCTTCAAATACCTGTGGCCCACAATGAGGGAAATTTTTATTGTGATAATGAAACTTTAAAATCACTTAAAAATAATGAACAAATTGCATTTGAATATTGCAAAGGTGAATTTTCAAATAGTGAAGAAAATATTAATGGCTCAATAGAAGCTATTGCTGGCATCACAAACAAAAAGAAAAATATTCTTGGTATGATGCCTCACCCTGAAAGAGCTTATTCTGACTTTCATCCTTCACAAGATGGTAAGCTAATCATAGAGTCATTGATATCATGAACGAAGATTTAATAATTCAGCACGGCTTAACTTTAGATGAATTCAAGATCATCAAGAACTATTTAAATAGAGACTTAACTATGGAAGAGTTAGGAATTTTTTCAGCAATGTGGAATGAACACTGTTGTTATAAGACATCAAAAAAATGGTTAAAAAAACTTCCTACAGAAAATGAAATAGTTATTCAGGGGCCAGGAGAAAATGCTGGAATAATTGACATACAAGATAATGACGGAATCGCTTTTAAAATTGAAAGTCATAACCACCCTAGTTACATCGAACCATTTAATGGATCTGCAACTGGTGTTGGGGGAATACTAAGAGATATTTTTACGATGGGTGCGAGACCAATAGCTACTCTTGACTCAATTAGATTTGGTTTGATAGAAAGTGAAAAAACAAAATATTTATTAAACGGTGTGGTTCATGGAATTGGCCACTACGGCAACTGTATAGGAATCCCTAATATTGGTGGTGAGTGCGAGTTTGAGTCAACGTATGGTTTTAATAATTTGGTTAATGCTATGGCTGTAGGTCATGTTCAAAAAGATAAAATTTTTTACTCAAAGCCTAAGTCTATTGGGGGTCTAATTGTTTATATTGGTTCTAAGACTGGAAAAGATGGAATTCATGGCGCCAGTATGGCTTCAGATGTTTTTTCAGAGGATGATGAGGATGATAAAAGACCTTCGGTACAAGTCGGTGATCCTTTTATGGAGAAACTTTTAATGGAGGGTTGTTTAGAATTAATGTCATTAGGATTGATAGAGTCTATGCAAGATATGGGAGCTGCAGGAATTACCTCCTCAAGCGTAGAAATGGCTTCGAAGGGTAATGTGGGTGTATTAATTAATCTTGATAAAGTCCCATTGAGACAACCATTAAGCGCATATGAGATACTTCTATCCGAAAGCCAAGAAAGAATGTTGGCAGTCATTGATGAAAAAAATAATCTTAAGGTGAAAGAAATTCTTCAAAAGTGGCAAATAGATTATGAAGTTATCGGAGAAATAACTAATAATAAACGAGTTGTGTTTGAGTCAAATAATAAGAAAGTGGTAGACCTGCCCGTAGATATAATTGTTGATGATGCACCTGAATACGATAGAGAATTTTATATTCCAAGAAAAAGAAAAGGCAAAGATTTTGATTTTTCCAACATTAAACTGGAAGATATAATTAATACTTTATTATCTAATTTGAATTATTTGGATAAAAGTTGGGTTTTTAATCAATATGATTCAACTGTTATGGGAGATACAGTCAAAGAACCCGGTCAATCATCTGGTATAGTTAAAATTCATGGAACAAAAAAAGTTATTGGTGCTACCACAGACTGTAATCCTTTATATATAAGAATTAATCCTTACGAGGGTATGAAATATACAGTTGCTGAGTCTTACAGGAATTTAATTGCATGTAACATAAATCCCTTAGCTATCACAAATAATCTGAATTTTGCTAGTCCCTTAGACCCAAATATCATGGGAGAATTAGTATTGTCTATTGATGGTTTAAAAACAGCAGCAGAAAAATTCAATACCCCTATTGTTTCAGGCAATGTGTCTTTATATAACCAGACAAATGAAATACCTATTAAGCCTACACCTGTGATTGGAATGGTAGGCTCAAATCAGGATTTGAAAAAAGTAAACTCTAATAAATTTTGTAATATTGGCAATAAGATCCTTATTCTAGGAAAACGATTAGAAAAAAATTTAAGTCCTTATCTATTGCAGGATCAAAATCTTACCTCAAATATAAATGAATATAATGATTTAGAGGAATTAGATTTAGATTATGAGAAAAAAATAGCTGATTGTGTTTTGAAGATGTCAGATTTCAAATACATTATGTCCTGTAATGATATTTCAAGAGGTGGTGTATTTTTATCTTTATTAAAAATGCAATATAAGGATATGGGCTTTAAAGTTAATATGCCTGATCCAATTGATCTTTTTTGTGAGTACAGTGCTGGGTATGTAATTGAAATTAGGAACGAAGATCTAGAAAATGTAACATCTTTTCTAAGCAAAAATGGTGTTGGATACTTCGAAATTGGAGAAATAGTTAAAGAAAATATAGAAATAAACTCTAAAAAATTTGACTATTTCGATATTATAAATAATTATCATAATAATTTTGAAAAAATTATTTATTAGATGCCTATAGAACAAAAAAAACTTGAAGATCTTATCAAAGATAAGTTTCCAAATTCTACAATTACAATAGAAGATCTTGCTGGTGATAACGATCATTATTCAGTTCAAATTGAAAGTGATATATTTAATGGGTTATCTCGTATACAACAGCATCAATTAGTCTACAAATCATTAGATGGGTTGATGGATAAAGAGCTTCACGCTATGCAATTAAAAACGAAAGGAACTAAATAATGGAATTAGAAAGTAGCACAAAAGAACAAATTGAAAAAATGATTGGTGATAATGAGGTATTCCTCTTTATGAAAGGTAACCCTGATTTCCCTATGTGCGGTTTCTCATCTGTTGCAAGTGCAATTTTAAAAAAAACTGGAGTTGAATTTGGTCATTGTAACGTACTTGATGATAATAATATTAGGGAAGGCATTAAAACCTTTTCAAATTGGCCTACGATACCTCAACTATATATTAAAAATGAGTTCGTTGGCGGCTGCGATATTATGAAAGAAATGGCTGAGTCTGGGGAATTATTAGAATTGCTTAATACCAAAGGAATAAAAACTGAAGTAAGTTAAAAAAGGGGCAAGTAATTTTAGCCCCTCTTATTAGTTATTAGAAATATAATTATTTAATTCTTTATAGTAAGAATTATTTTCACCCACTAATGTTTTGAGTAATTCTAGATTGCTTAAGGCATTGTCTTTTTGACCGAGATCGACATACATTTCACCTTGATATTCAATGGCCCCTAGATGCTCTGGATCAAGTTCAAGTGCTTTTTTGTAGTATTTTGCTGCATTATCAAAATCATCACTTTTTCTGTACGCAAAACCTAACTCATTGTATACATCTGCACGGGTAAAATCTGTCGAACTAGCAGTTGTAAGGGTCTTAAGCTTTCTTATTGCTTTATCGTAATCTTTACTTCTTATTAGCTTTATGGCCGACTTATAATCTTTTCCGTAATTAGTTTTAGCGCTATCGCCAGAGTCAGTGCCAGCAGCATAAAGACTAGAAAAAAACAAAGAAAATATAACTGTTAATATTTTAATATTCATAACTATCTTTTCGAAATATTAATGTTATTAGATTAATTTGGTAAATTAATAGTTATCTTGAATAGAACTCAACAACGAGATTGGGTTCCATTTGGACAGGGTATGGAACATCTGTTAGTTGGGGTCCTCTGACAAACTTACCTAGGCATTTGGAAATTTCTAATTGCAAATACTCAGGAACATCTCTTTCATTAGAGCTTAATGTTTGAATAATCATTGGAATATTTTGGCTAGTTTGCTGAAGAGATATTTCATCTCCATCCATAACCCGATAAGATTTTTTATTAACAACTTTTCCATTAACTAAAACATGTCCATGGTTTACCAGTTGTCTTGCAGAAAATACTGTTGGGGCGAATTTTAATCTAAAAACAACAGCGTCAAGTCTTCGCTCTAATAGCTCGATCAAAATTTGACTGGTATCACCTTTTTTTCTAGATGCTGCCTGATATATTTTTAAGAATTGTTTTTCTGTAATATCACCGTAATATTTTTTGAGCTTTTGTTTGGCTGCTAATTGAATTCCAAAGTCAGAGGGCTTTCTTCTTCTAGCTTGTCCATGTTGACCAGGACCATAAGGCCTTCTATTAAATGGACTTTTTGGCCTACCCCATAAGTTTAAGCCAAGTCTTCTATCAATTTTATGTTTTGACGATAGTCTTTTAGTCATGAATTGGTGTTTTATATAGATTTAGCATTTTAAGTCAATTTATTTTGTTATAAATTTCAGTACTCCATATACTGTTTTTATTTGTTTTTGGTCAATTTTTGATGTTTTTAAAAAATTTCTTAAAGATATTTCTAAATTATCTTTTTTTGATGAAATGGATGTAAATTTTCTTTTCTCGAGTATTTTCATAAGAAATGACAAAAACTTCTCAATATCTTTTGCACTAGCTGGAGTGACAATCTTTGATGAACTAATTTTAGAAAAAGTCATTTGGCTCAATTCATAAGCAATTAAGGCCACTGTATGGGATAAATTTAGAGAACTATTGCTTTTAGTAGGAATAGATAAGATATAATTAGCATGAGATATCTCTTTATTTGTTAGACCGTTATTTTCTTGACCAAACAAAATTGATATTTTGTTAGCATTTAATTTAGATATATCTTGCAATTTTATCGAAGGTATATGGAAATCTCTTTTTCTAACAGTAGTTGCTATTAAAATATCATTGTCTTTCATTGCTTCGGGTATTGATTTATAAGTTTTTACTTTTTTTGATAAAGATGAAAAATGTTTAGCAGATTTTAGACCTTTTTCATTAGGCCAAATTTTTCTGGGATTGATTAATGATAAGTTTTCAAAACCAAAGCATCCTATAGATCTTAAAGACATTCCAACATTTTCAGATAATTGTGGCTTATTTAGTATAAATTGAATTTTTTTTTTCAAGAGGACTTAATTAATTTATAAATTAAACTCTCTCTTAGGGCATTATAAGAAGCATCAATTATGTTAGTGGAAACACCTACTGTTGTCCATATAGATCCTTTTTGATCTTTAGTCTCGATGAGAACACGAACTATTGCATCTGTTCCTTTTTCTGATGATAAAATTCTTACCTTAAAATCTGTTAGTTCTAAATCTTCTAAAGAAGGATAAAATCCCATTAAGGATTTTCTTAATGCTTTGTCTAAAGCATTAACAGGTCCATTACCAACCTCCACATTCATATATTCCTTTTTTTCAACTTCTATTCTTACAGTTGCTTCAGACTCAGTTACTAATTCCCCTTTTGCGTTCCACCTCCTATCGTCTATGACTTTAAATCTTTTCAACTCAAAGTATTCTGGAATACCAAATAGAGTCTGTCTTGCAAGTATTTCAAAACTAGCAATTGCCTGATCATATGCATAACCTTTAAATTCTCTCTCTTTAACTTTCTGTAGAAGAAAGTCTAGTTTGTCAGAATGATCATCTGGATTAATACCAACAGTATTCAGAAGAGAAATGATATTTGATCGACCAGACTGATCAGATATAACAATCTTTCTAGTATTACCTACTATTTCTGGATCTACATGTTCATAAGTTTTAGGATCTTTGTTAATTGCAGAAACATGTAAACCACCTTTATGTGAAAAAGCATTTTCACCAACATAGGCTTGCTGAGTATTTGGCGTGCGGTTTAAAATTTCATCTAAAAGCAATGAGGTTTTCTTTAAGGCTGATAGTTTTTTCTTGGGGATACTAGTATCAAAGTCCGTTTTCAGAATTATTGAAGGAATTAGAGATACCAAATTAGCATTTCCGCACCTTTCTCCCAGTCCATTAATTGTGCCCTGAATTTGTCTCACGCCTGCTCGAACAGCAGCGAGTGAATTAGCAACTGCATTTTCTGTATCATTATGGGCGTGAATTCCTAATTTTTCACCAGGTATGTTATTTGTAACTTCTTTGACTATAGCTTCTACCTCATGAGGGAGGGTACCTCCATTAGTATCACATAAAACGATCCACCTAGCTCCATTTCTGAGAGCTTCAGTTAAACAATCTATCGCAAATTTTGGGTCTGATTTGTAACCGTCAAAAAAATGTTCAGCATCATACATAGCCTCAATACCTTTTTCATTAATATGAGCTATGCTCTCACCAATCATTTTTAAATTATCTGATTTTGAAATACCCAGAGCTTTTTCAACTTGGTAAGATGATGATTTTCCTACAATGCATATATGTTTTACATTAGTATTAATTAAGGTATTAAGACTAGGATCATTTGAAACACTAGTAGTTGGTCTTCTAGTCATTCCAAAGGCAACTAAATTTGATCTTTCGAATTTATTTGAAGAATTGAAAAAACTATCATCAGTTGGATTAGAACCAGGCCAACCACCTTCAATATAATCTAAACCAAGATCATCAAGAGCTTTAGAAAATTTTATTTTATCATCAACACTAAAGTCAACACCAGTTGTTTGTTGCCCATCTCGTAATGTCGTATCAAAAAAGTAAATTTTATTTTCTAGTTTTTCTTCCATGTCGTCTCGTTTTTTGTGTCTTCTAAAACAATTCCTTGTTTAAATAGCTCATCTCTGATTTTATCAGCAAGTTCAAAGTCTTTATTGCTTTTAGCTATTTGTCGGCGAAATATCATATTTTCAATATATTCTTTATCAAGGTCTAAATCTTTTTTTAGAAAACTAGGATTTAAGCCCAATAGACTTAAGCCATTATTAAAATGAGCCAATAAGGCTTCATTATTACTATCTTTTTTCAAATTAGCTATAATTTGCTGCAATCTCATTAGTGCTTTTGGGGTATTTAAATCATCTAAAAGTGCACTGACAAATTCAGTGTCTAATTCTGAGCTTTCAACCTCTTGTATATAGTTTTCCCACTTATTTATAATGTTTTGACTATAGCTTAATAGGTCATTTGAAAAATCTATTGGTTGCCGATAATGGGTAGTTAAGAGAGAATATTTTAAAACAGTTGGGTCATATTTAGCTAACAAATCATTGACAATTGTTGTATTACCCAAAGATTTAGACATTTTTTCTCCCTTGAAGTTGATAAAGCCATTATGGAGCCAAAAGTTTGACATTTTTTTATCATGACAACATGTTGACTGAGCTATTTCATTTTCGTGGTGAGGGAATATTAAATCAATACCTCCAGCGTGAATATCAATAGTTTCTCCAAGTAATTCGGAAATCATAGCTGAACACTCTATATGCCATCCCGGTCTTCCACTTCCCCAAGGGCTATCCCAAGAGGGTTCATTTGTCTTTGATGGTTTCCAAAGAACAAAATCTTCAGGATTTTTTTTGTATTCAGCAACTTCAACTCTTGCTCCACTAATAATGTCTTTTATTGAAAACTTAGAAAGAGAGCCGTAATCTTTATATTTTTTAGCTTCAAATAATACATGCCCATTAGAAATATAAGCAAATTTTTTTTCAATGAGCGATGTTATCATTTCGATCATTTTTGAAATATAATTTGTAGCTTTTGGCTCATGAGTAGGAGATAAAATTGATAAAGAATTTAGATTTTGATGATATGTTTTTTGAGTAAGCTCAACCAACTGATCTGTCGTTATATTAAGCTCGTTTGCTTTATCTATAATTTTATCATCTATATCTGTGATATTTCTGACATAACATACTCTATCTTCTCCAAAAGTGAGTCTTAAAACTCTAAATAAAATATCAAAAATTATAATTGGTCTAAAGTTACCTATATGTGGATTACTATAAAGCGTAGGTCCACAAGCATACATCTTAACCGACGATGAGTTGATAGGTATAAATTTTTCTTTTTTTTTAGTTAAGGTATTATAAAGATTAATATTCATCTAGAATTTTTCTTAATCCTTCAAGCCCAAAAAAATTATATAGATCTTTTACTGATGGGCCATTTTGGTTCCCAGTTAATATATAACGTGTATTAGTAAAAATATCTTTTTTTGAAAAGTTTTTGTCGAGATTCGTTATATGATTTACATATTCGTCAAAGCTTAAATTTGAAATTCCATTCAAATTCTTGATTAAAAGTTTTATAAAATCTTCTGAGGGTTTAATTTTGATTTCTCTTCTATTGATAATATTCCACAAATTTACAATATCCTCATATTTATCAACGTTCTGTTTAATTAGCTCCCACTCTATTTCTGTTAAAGCTATCTTTTTAAGTTCAGGGAATTCTTTATTTAAGTTTTTGAGGCTCATTGATCTTAATGAATTTTTTTGGAAAAAATCGATTTTATGAATATCAATTTTAGGTAAATTTCTAGAAATATTTTCTAAGTTAAAATCTTTAAAATTATCATTTAATATGTTTTCAAAATCAAAATCAGAGTTAAGACCAAGAGAATACAAATAAGAGAGTATGCTATTGACCGTGTAACCTTTTTTTTTAAATTGATTTAGTGAAATTGAGTCTAAATTTCTTTTACTTAGTTTTGTTCCATCTTCATTAAGCATTAATGGATTATGTCCAAGTGAAGGTAAATCAGAATTTAAACTTTTAAATAATTCTAGATGAATTGCTGAATTAGTAAGATGGTCTTCGCCTCTTATAATATGTGATATATTCATATCTGTATCATCAACTACACTGGGGAAGTGGTAAAGGTAACTACCATCTGCCCTTCTTAAAACTGGATCGGATTGCGAAGCTAAGTCTACCTCTGTCTCTCCTTTTACCAAATCATTCCATTTAATTTTATTTTGTGAGAGCTTAAATCTCCAATAGGGCTGATTACCGTTTGAAATTTTATTCTCTATGTCATCTTTAGATAAATTCAAAGATGATCTATCATAGATTGGGGGTTTACCAGCCTTTAGTAATAATTTTTTTTTAATGTCTAAATCTTCCGAAGACTCAAAACATGGGTAAACTAATTTCAAAGAAATTAACTGATCAAAAAGTTCATTGTATCTATCAATTCTTTTACTTTGATAAAAAATTTCATCATAGTTGATTTTTAACCATTCTAAATCAGAAGCAATAGATTTTACATACTCATCTTTACTTCTCTCTTGGTCAGTGTCATCGTATCTTAAGATAAATTTACCATTATTTTTTTTTGAATATGCCCAATTTAAGAGACAAGATCTCATATTTCCAAGGTGTAAGTGACCTGTTGGGCTTGGTGCAAAACGCGTAACTATCATTTAACTTTTTTTAAGTAGGTATTCTCTTGAAACTTTTACTCTAGAGGTATTACCGTATTTTATAATATCAGCTGTTGCATAAGTTTCTGACCACTTTTCTGGGAGGTAACTACCCGTTCCTATTATATCTATTGGGGCCTTTGCTAACGACATTGCTTTACATTTTTCGTTAGTAAATCCACTAGATGCAATAATTTTAACCTTTTTAAAGCCAAAATTATCAAGTTGAGCTCTTAAATACCACAATGAAGCAGCTGAAACTCCTGGGCCAACTAAGTGTCTTAGCTCTTTATCAGATCTATAATCTTTTATTGATCCAGGCGCATGTTTTTCTAAGACTTCATAAGATTTTGAAGTATCAAGATTCTCAATAAATCTTCCACTTGGTGTATCCAATCTAATCATTACTTTTCCAGCTTTAGACAGCTTATCAAAATAATTACATACTTGTATTGAGTCAGTAATTTCTTTGCCAAAATAATCTGGTAAAACAACTAAATCATTTTTTGGAAATGTTTGATGAAACATTTTTACTGCCTCAAGAGTAGATCCGGCATATCCTATTAGTGCGTGAGGCATTGTCCCTAATGCTTTGTTAGATTGAAAAAAATGTGAAGTTGCTTCAATAGAAGTTCCAATAAAACCTTTTGCTTTCTTTTTTTTTGCTGATTTAGAGCCAACTGATGCCGCATAGGACATTAATTCTGACATCTCTGAGCCTGCACAATGTCTTGCATCCATTGCTATAAAAGAGGTTTTAGGTAGGTCAAAACACATTTGATATGCGTTTGCAGCTGCTATACAAGCAGGACCAATTTTTTGTAGAAGTAGAGTCTCTAGATCCACAATATGTTTAAACGAACCTCTTATGTAAAGTATTGGTTCGCCAGCTCCAAAGTGATCTCCCTCTTTAAAGTGACTTGAAGTTTTAACTTTTATACCTCTATCTTTAGATATTTGTTTTATCCAATTGATAGCTAATTTTAATGCTATGATACCCGGTCTACGAATAAAGATGGCATAAGTTACGTTTATGTCTCCATACTTTTGGATAATTTTTTTTGTTTTTAAAAAATAATTATCGGTGTAATTATCTATTAAGTCTGAATTTGTTTTTTTATTCATAATGAATAAGAAAACTAATTCATTTCACCGTTAGATAATAAGTCAGCTAGTAAAAATGAGAGTTCTAATGATTGATTTACATTTAACCTTGGGTCGCAAAAAGTATGGTATCTATCCCCTAAGTTTTCATCTTTAATATCATCAGGTCCTCCGACACATTCAGTTACATTTAAACCAGTTAATTCTAAGTGTACACCTCCTGAGATTGTGCCCTCAGATTTATGAATTTCAAAAAAAGATTGAATTTCTTTAAATATATTCTCAGTGGCTCTAGTCTTATAACCAGATTTGCTTGTAGATGTATTACCATGCATAGGATCGCATATCCATGTAAGGTTCACTCCAAGTTTATTTATTTCTTTCAATAAATTAGGGAAGTTTGCATTAATTTTTTCTGCTCCCATTCTAATTATAAGTGTTAATCTACCACCTTCGTTTTCAGGGTTAAGTATTTCAATATTTCTTTTTAAATCATCAACCGTTGTGGATGGTCCTACTTTTAAACCCAGAGGGTTCTTGATACCACTTAAATAATGTATGTGTGCTCCGTCAGGATCTCTAGTTCTGTCTCCTACCCACAAAAAATGAGAATTAACATTGTACCATTCCCCTGTCGTACTGTCTATTCTGGTAAAAGCCTGTTCATAAGGTAAAAGAAGAGCCTCATGACTGGTGTAAAAATCTGTTTCTCTTAGTTCTCTTGTATTTTTTTCATTTATACCACATGCGTTCATGAATTTAATACTGTCTGCAATTTTTTCAGATAATTCTTTAAATTTTTTTGTTGTGTCAAAATTATCAGCAAAGTCTAAATTCCATTTATTTAATTGTGTTAAGCTAGCAAAACCACCTTGAGCAAAAGCTCTTAATAAATTTAAAGTTGATGCTGAGTGATTATAAGCTCTAATCATTCTCTTGGGGTCTGGTTCTCTAGAGGACTCATTAAACTCAAATGAATTGATGATATCTCCTCTATAGCTAGGCAATTTTTGGCCATTTTTTTCTTCAAAGTCAGAACTTCTAGGCTTAGCGAATTGACCGCCCATTCTTCCTAATTTAACCACTGGTTTATTAGTAGCAAAAGTTAAAACAACAGACATTTGTAGTAGTAATTTAAAATTATCTCTAATTGTATTAGGATTTAATTCTTGAAAACTTTCAGCACAGTCACCACCTTGTAAATAAAAAGACTCACCTTTTTGGACTTGATGTATTTTAGATTTCAAAGATCTAGTCTCACCAGCAAATATTAAAGGAGGCATAGATGATAAATCGTTTATTACGGAGTCTAATTTGTTTTGATCGGCGTAAGCAGGCATTTGCTTAGCTTCAAATTTCTTCCAACTATCTTTGGTCCATTTCATGAGGCAGAGATTATATTGTTATATATGTCAAATAAAAGAGATTATTAAATTTTAGATTTAAAAGGCCAAATTTTAGAGATCTTTAATTTAGGCAATGATGGTTGATAACCAGTAGCATAAAAATTATCAATACTAGATTGTTTATTATCTAAGTACTTTAAATTACTATCAGAAACATTACTTATTCCAATATTATCAACGATATCAACGGTAGTAATTAGACCATGATTATCTACGATATAATAACATTTATCTAAATTTAGATAATCGTATGAACTTTTGCTAATTTGATAAGAATTCTTGATTAGGTTCTCTGAAAGAAGAATGACATTTTTTGTATTTTTAAGCTTGTATTTATCAGAAAGAATATACGTATCATCATTCTTAAGAATATCATGAATAAACTTTTTATTGTTAATTTTAATGTTTGGAAAAAAGGTACCTTTTGATAAATAACTTGGGTATTGGTTATCATCTATAATATTAGAGAAATAATTATTTTGTTTATTAAAATTATTATTAATTTCTAATACTTGATTTGAAAATATGTAACATTTATTAAATCTTAATAAAAATTTAAATATTAGTAATGATATAAATTTTGGAAAAAAATTATAAAAATTAAAAAAAAGAATATTAATATAATAATTATTATTATTACTAGAATTGTATGTAGACTTTTCATCTAACATATTTAAGCTTAAAAGATTAACTAGTTCAAAACATATACCTAAATAGGATTTATTTTTAATAGAAATATTTTTAGTATTATTATTCTCATAATATATTGCTAAATTAGTCGGGACTTTGATTTTAATGAGATCGTTCTCTTGAATTTTTTTGTTAGTAATCTTTTTAACATATTTTTTTATAAGTGATAAATTTTCTGAAAAAAAATGTATTGTATTGTCATTAGGAAAAACAATATTAATTTTTTTATATTTTAAATTTGTAAAAATAGATGAGCAATATTTATGTTTAATATTAATAATTTCAAATTTATAAAAGTTTCTGTAATCTGTTGTTTCAATTTTTATATCGGGATTGTTACTTTTAGAAGGGTAACTAATATCATTAATTAGATATAGTATTTGCTCCCCAGTTATGGGTTCTCTAGTAAATAACTTTGATTTATTAATAATACCGTATGTATCTAAAGTTACTGAGTTCAATATTTTTGAATTGCACTTATCCTGAGGTATAAAAATACCCTCAGTGATATTTTTTTTTTCTGAGTTTAATGAAATTTTATGTTGGACACCAAAGTATGCTTCTATAACAGTAGCTAATATCTCATTATCTACTTCAATTTGCATAATTAATGTTTTTTGAACTATTCAACAGTAACTGATTTAGCCAAATTCCTTGGTTGATCAATATCAGTTCCTTCATTAAGAGCAAAATAGTATGAAATGAGTTGAAGAGGAATAGTATAAATGAAAGGTGTGTCAATAAAGTTTTCTTTAGGAAGAAGCACATGATGGGTATTTGTGGATTTATTAGAATTATTAATACTTGATAATATTATAACTTTTCCATTTCTAGCTAATATTTCCTCAGCATTAGAGATAGATTTTTCATATAGTTCATTGTTTGGGGATAAGCATATTGTTAATGATTTTTTATCAATTAACGCGATTGGGCCATGTTTCATTTCCCCTCCGGGAAAGCCCTCACTATGCATATAAGATATTTCTTTTAACTTTAAAGATCCTTCTAATGCAATAGGATATACAATATTTCTACCTATAAAATAACATGTATCAGATTGACTTAATTTTTTTGAAATCTTTTTTGCATCAGGAGTAAAATCATTAATTAATTTTTTGAGTTTAGAGGGTAATAATTTTAAAATTTTCATATTTCTATTGTAATCTTTTATAGTTATTGCATTAGTCAATTTTCCAATTTCAATTGATAAATTAGCTAGGCTCAAAATTTGACAAGTAAATGCCTTTGTGGAAGCTACACCAACTTCTTTCAAGGCATATGTAGGAACAGTCACATCAGCCTCTCTTACCATGCTACTTTGCAAAGAGTTAGTAATTACTATTGAGAGGTGTTTGTTTTTTTTTACATACTTCAATGCCATCAAAGTATCCATAGTTTCACCTGATTGAGATATAAAAATAAATAGTATTTTTTCTTCTCGATTTATTTTTTTATATCGAAGTTCAGAAGCTAATTCTGATGAAGTATCTAAATTAGTATATTTATTAAAATAATACTCTCCAATTAGGCAAGCATGATATGCGGTACCACAACCTACAAATATGACCTTTTTGTTTAAAAATAAATTTTTAAATTTACTTTCAAAATCATGAAAGAATTCCTCTGAGTAGTTTTTTTGAGTTGTTTTTAAAACATCTGGCTGCTCGTGTATCTCTTTAAGCATATAATGCTGGTATTTTCCTTTATCATAAGGATTTTGTTTAACTTCATTTTTTTCAAAAATAATTTTAGCTTTATTTATGCTAAATATTTTAGATTGTTGTATTTTGATAATGTCACCATCTTTAAGATGATAAATTTTGTTACTATATTCTGTCAATATAGAGGAGTCTGAGCAGATAAAAGAAGAACCTTTATTTTGAGAAAGAGCAATTGGACTTCCATTTTTTAATAAGTAAAAACAATTATTCTTTTTTATAAAAATAACAAAAGCAAAGTTTCCTTTAATAACAGATTTAAAAACTTTTATGGCCTCATCTGGTTTTTGATATTTATTTAATAAATATGTAAGAAAATAAAAACTGATTTCAGTATCTGATTTTAGATTTTTTGGAATTTCAACATATCTATTTTGAATTTTTTTATAATTTTCAATTATACCATTACAAACTAACGTAAGATCATCATTTGCAAATGGATGGGCATTATTTTTACTGACAACACCATGTGTTGCCCATCTAGTATGACCTATGACTCCATAAAAATTTTTATCTGATATGTTTTGAGATTTATTTTTTAGCACCGATATTTTTCCAACACTTTTGATTGTTTTTATTCGATCTTTTGAGAATAGGGAAATACCTGCAGAGTCATATCCTCGATATTCCAATTTTTTTAAAATATTTATTGAATTATTCTTTAAAGAAGTTGAATTTAAAATTCCGACTATGCCACACATTATTTATTTAAATTGATTTTATTTTTCTGTTTTGATCTTGCTATAGAAAAGTAATTACTTGGTATAGTTTTAGTGATGACAGAACCTGCTGCAATATAAGCCTTACTCCCTATTTTGACAGGAGCAATAATAGACGTATTTGATCCGATAAATGTATTATCACCTATTTTGCATTTAAGTTTATTTTTTCCGTCATAATTACATGTAATTGTTCCAGCTCCAATATTACTATTTATTCCCACAGTAGTGTCTCCTATGTAGCTTAAATGATTTACTTTTACTCCACTGGATAATTTTGATTTCTTAATTTCAACAAAATTACCTATTTTTACTTTATCTGCTAAGTCCACTTCGGGTCTTATTCTTGCAAAAGGACCAATAGAACAATTTCTACCTATTGATGAGTTTTCAATATAGGAGAATGATTTAACAATAGTTTCACTTTTGATATTTACATTTTTTTTAATAACTACATTTGGTTCAATTATTACTCCAGGGGATATTTTTACATTGCACTCTATATATACTGTCTCAGGATGAATAATTCTCACACCACTATCTGATAAATTTTTCTTGATAAAATTTTGAGATTGTATTTCTAACAAATTTAATTCTTTTAATGTGTTAGCACCCAATATCTCATTATCTTCATTCAAAAAAGCACTTATTTTAAGATTTTTGTTCAAACAAATATTTACTAAATCTGTTAAATAAAATTCATTCTTAATTTTATTTTTCTTAATTAATTCCAAATTTGTTAGAGCTTTTTTTGAAATAAGAAATATTCCAGTATTTATTTCTTTAATTAATTTCTCATCTTTTGAGCAATCATTTTCTTCGGTGATACTAATAAATGATTTATTTTTCCTAATGATCCTTCCATATCCTTTTGAATTTTCTACATTTTGTGTAAGAACTGATAAATCGACTCTCGAGTTTACACCTTTTGAGAGAAATTTAGAAAGTATCTTATAATCAAAAATAGGTGTATCAGCTAATGTTATTAAATAGTATTCAAATTTTTTATTATACTTATAAAACTGTTTCAAAGCTCCACCTGTGCCATCAATAGGATCTTGAACAAATATACTATTATTGAAATATTTTTTATTATCTTTACTTGAAATAATAATTGTTTTTTTTATCTCTTTAATTTTTTTCAGTGCATCTATATTGAATTTTATTAACTCTTTACCGGATATTTTATGTAAAAATTTTGGTAAAGATGATTTAAATCTTTTACTTTTTCCAGCAGAAAGAATAATGGCGCATATATTCATAAAGTTGTAAAATAATATTAATTAATCTTAACTTAATACTAAAAATATATCTAATTATGTAAATTATGCCTATAATAATAAAAAGTAACTTATCAATTGAACTTACTCGTTTCATAAAGGCTAAATTATTAGGATATGATTTAGTTGTTTTGCCTACAGAGACTGTATATGGATTAGCTGGTTTAGGAACTAGTGTAAAAGCAGCAAAAAAAATTTATTCATTAAAAAAAAGACCTTTAAACAAAAAACTAATATTTCATTGTTCAAGTTTAAAAATGGTCAATAAATTCTTCAAGTTGGATGATGAAAATTTAATTTTAGGTAAAAAAATTTGGCCTGGGCCACTTACTCTTGTCTTAAAAAGAAGATCAAAGGAAATACCTTTTTCATTGACTTTAAATAATGAGTGTGCGGTAAGGATTCCAAATAATAAATTTACACTTAATTTGATAGATAAGTTAGGTAAGCCACTTGTGATGCCATCAGCAAACAAATTCAAACAATTAAGTCCCATAAATAGTAAAATGGTTTTTAAACAATTTATTGATACAAATTTATTAATTATTGATGATGGAAAATGTAATGTTGGCATAGAGTCTACATTGATAAGAATATCTGATCATAAACTGAAAATAATAAGGCCAGGACTAATTTCATTAGAGGATATAAAAAAAATTTTACCTTATATGGTTATTAGTAAGATAGGTAAAAATTTAAGTTTTTCTGGAACTTCCAAAAAGCATTATTCTCCAAAGAAGAAAGTATATTTAAATGTTAAACATTATAAAAAAGAATCCGCATTTATTAATTTTGGAGTTGATAAAAAAGGTCAGTTTAAAAATTTAAGTAGAAGTGAAAACCTTACTGAAGCTGCAAAAAATCTTTATCATTTTATATTTTTAGCAGATAATAATGATTTGTATAAAAACATAAGTATAGCACCTATTCCATATAAAAAAATAGGATTGGCTATAAATGATAGGTTAATTAGAGCATCTAAATGAAATTTCCAATAAAAACTTTCAAAAGAGGCGATCAGATTATTGCATTTCCAAAAAATACATTGGAAGTATCAAAACTTTTAAAATTTGCAAGGAAATATAATTATGAAATTTTACCTATTGGTGGGGAGACAAATAGAGTTGATGGAACAAAGCCTCAATCTAATAGAACAATAATATTAAATTTTAATAAAATGAAACGTATTGAAGAAATTGATAGTGATAATTATATAATTACAACACAAAGTGGCGCATTATTGAAGTCAATACAACAGGTAGCTGATAAAAAAGGGCTTTTTTTTCCTGTCAATATAGCGCCTAGTGACAAATGCACTATTGGTGGAAATATATCGACAAATGTGGGAGGTCTGCAAACCTTAAGATATGGAAATATAGAAGATCATATAAATGGACTTGAAGTTGTTCTTAGTGATGGAACAATAATAGATTTTTTAAGTAAACTTAAAAAAGATAATTTTGGCCCAAAGCTATGGAAAATTTTCTGTGGTTCTGAGGGCATTTTTGGAATAATTACAAAAGCTAATTTAAAAGTAATTCCAAAGAAAAAATATCGAACAACATATTTAATAAAAGTACATAGCCTTAAAAAATCAGTAAGGCTTTTAAAAAATCTTAGAAGAAAATTTTATGATAATCTCACTAGCTTTGAAATAATATTTCCTATTCCTAGTAATTATTTATTTGATCAAACTGATGATGAATACAATTTAATAATAGAAATCCGATCAAATTATGAACATAATTATAAAAAAGAATTATTAAGTAGCATAAATATTAACTATTTTAAAGTTAATAAAATTGAAGAAAATATTTCTAATTCATGGATCTGGAAGAAGAGAGAAGAATTAGTATACAATCAATCAAAATATAATTTTCAACAAAAATTTGACATTTCACTGCCTTTAGATAAGTGGACCGTATTTATAAATAAAATAGAGCTATTTACAAAAAATAATAAATCTTTCACACCTTATTTTTTCGGACATCTTGGAGATGGTAATTTACATTGTAATTTTAAAATTGAACCTAATACAAAAAAAAATAATTTGATGCTCTCTAAATTTGTATACCAACTTGTTATTCAAAATCATGGTAGTATTGCTGCTGAACACGGTCTTGGATTAAAAAAAAATAATCTTTTAAAAAATTATAGATCTAAGAACTATTATAATTTTATTAAAAAATTAAAAAATCATTTAGATCCTGATTTCAAATTAGGAAAAAATAAGCTATTTAAGGCTTAAATTATCTTTTAACTTAAAATAACTCATAGCCAGTACTAACAAGGGTTTATCAATTATACCAAATCCTGGAAAATTTTTATGTTTAAATTTTTCAAATAAACTCAAATTATTATTTTGATTTGTTATTTCATATGCCAACATTTTGCCGACCATAGTTGTTATAGCTAAACCATGGCCTGAATATCCTTGTGCAAAAAAAATATTATTATCTATACTACCTATGTGAGGAAATCTATTTACAGTTATAGCAACATGGCCACTCCAAGTACACCAGGCTTTAAATTTTTCTAATCCAGGTAATATTTTTCTAATACTTTTTTTTAAGGATAGTTCTAAATTAATTGGATCTATATTTGAGTAGCTTACACCTCCACCAAAAATCAAATTATTATTCGAGTCTAATCTAAAATAATTTAATACAAATAACATATCACCAACTGTTATAGGTTTTCGAAAATACTTATCTAATTCTTTTCTTGGAATTTGTGTAAATGCAGATACATACGTTTTAACAGGCATTATCTTTCTTCTTAAACTCTTATTCAAGTCACCAATATAAGCATTACAACAGATAATTAACTTATCTGCTTTTATATTAATATTTTTTTCAGTATTTATTGTTACTTTATTTTGAGAGTTATATGAGATCACTCCTGTATCTTCAAATATTTTACAATTTTTATTTTTTAATAGCTCTTTTGCTAATCCTAAACAATAGTTTAAAGGATGAATTTGGCCACATTCTGAGTCATACATTGCAGATTTATAATATGGACTCTCAAAATACTGCTCCATTTGAGATTTAGAGAGATATGTCGCTGACTCATAATTGTATTCGGTTTGCAACTGGTCAACATATTTTTTTAGTTCTTCGTCATGAGATTTATTTATTGCAGCTTGTATATAACCTTCAATTAAATCGCACTGTATATTTAAATCTTTAATATTTTTTTTTACTTCTCTAACGGCCTCTAATGTGAACTGCCATAATGTCTTAATTTCATCTTGTGTATGTTTTTGACCAGAGTAATTTTCACCTGAAAAGCTGTGTAATAACTGTCCGCCATTTCTTCCAGATGCCCCCCAACCTACTTTATTTTTTTCTAAAATGACTATATTCAAACTAGGGTTAATCTTAGATAGATACAATGCTGAAGAAATCCCTGATAATCCAGCACCAATGATGCAAACATCACATTGTAAGCTCTCACTTAATTTGCTAGTATCAATTTTGAATGCTTTTGTTCTTACATAATAATTATCTGAGTAATCCATCAGATACATAAGTATCAAATTTTTAAGGTTAGTTATAGCTATGAATGATTATGTTGATTGGTTAAAAAAAAATAAAATTACTGAGGTTGAGTGTATGATCCCAGATAATTCAGGTATTCCAAGAGGTAAGATACTACCTACAAAAAAATTTTTAAGTTCAATTGACTCTGATGGATTGAGGTTACCTCTTGCCCTATTTAAATTAGCAGTATCAAGAGATGTAACTTATTCAATAGACGATCAAATTCTTAATCCTACTGATGGTGATTTTATTTTAAAACCTGATTTTAGCACTCTTAGAACTGTGCCATGGTACGATGAACCAACTGCTCAAGTAATATGTGATGCTGTTGACAATAATGATAATGTTATAGAAGTTCATTCTAGAGGTATTTTAAAAAAAGTTATAAGTCTTTATGAAAAAATGGGACTAGAGCCCATTGTTGCTCCTGAAATTGAATTTTATTTAGTAAAAAAAAATAATGACCCTGATAACCCATTGGAGACCCCAAGTGGGCAATCAGGAAGAATAGAAAAAGGAAACCAGTCGTATGGGATTGATGCAGTTAATGAGTTTGACCATATTTTTGAGGACTTATATGATTATTGCGAAGCTCAGGAATTAGATGTAGAAAATATTAACCATGAAGATGGACCTGCGCAGATGGAAATTAACTTCAAACATGGAAATCCTCTTGAGTTAGCAGATCAGGTTTTTTTATTTAAAAGAACTCTAAGACAAACTGCTTTAAAACATAATTTATATGCAACTTTTATGGCTAAACCAATGGAAGACAGTCCTGGAAACTCCATGCATATACATCAATCAATTTTAAAAAAAAATAAACCAATGTTCGTTGATAAAAATCTTAAAACAACAAAACTTTTTGACAACTATTTAGGAGGATTGCAAAAATATTCTAAGTCCTTTTTACCTCTCTTCGCCCCTAACGTTAATTCATTTAAGAGATTAAGAGGTTTTTGGGAAGAGGGAACTCCTTTTAATTTAAATTGGGGTTTTGAAAACCGTACTTGTGGTTTTAGAGTTCCAAATTTTAACTCTGCTAATCAAGCAAGGATTGAAAATAGATTATGTGGCTCAGACGTTAATCCATATTTAGCAATAGCTGCTACTTTATCTGCGGGATACTTGGGTATTAAAAAAAAATTAAAAGCTACACCAGAAACAAAAAAAGCAGCTTATAATGTCAATGTATCATTAACAGAAAGTATCTATCAATCAATTGATACTTTTTCTAGATCTAAAGAAGCTAAAGAAATATTTGGTGAAACTTTCATAGAATTATTTTGTTCAATTAAAGACTTAGAAGTTAATGCATATAATAAAATAATTACAGCTTGGGAGAGAGAATATTTACTTCTTAATGTTTGATCGATTAACAAAATAAACACTTATTGCAGCTGATACAACAATCAACATTATAATTGCTGATAGAGCATTTACCTCAGGGCTTAAACCCAATCTGACTTTAGAGAATACCACAATAGGTAAAGTATTAGCGCCAGGTCCAGTAGTAAAACTAGCAACAACTAAATCATCCAAGGAAAGAGTAAATGCAAGCAGCCAGCCAGATATAATAGAGGGTAATATAACAGGTGCTGTAATTTTCCAAAAAATCATATTAGGAATTGTTCCTAAATCTTGAGCGGCCTCTTCAATATTTTTATCATAGCTACTTAATCTAGATTGAATTATGACTGCTACAAAAGCTACTGAGAAAGTTATGTGAGAAATTAAAACTGTGAGTTGTCCTTTTGAAGAAGGAAAGCCGATTATATGATTGGATGATATAAAAAATAATAATAAAGACAGACCTAAGATTATCTCTGGCATAACTAAAGGAGAAGAACTTAAGAAAATAAAAAAGGGCCTTGCTGGTATTTTTGATATTCTTGTTAATGAAAAACCAATCATCACCCCCATAATTGTTGCAAAAGTTGCAGATAAAGAAGCTATTTTTATACTTATATAAAAAGCCTCTAATATTTGTTCATTTTGGAATAGTTCTTTATACCATCTAAATGAAAATCCCTTCCAAACCATTACCCTTTTATTGTCATTAAATGAATAGGCAATAAGAGTTAAAATGGGGAAGTAGAGAAAAGAGAAACCTAATACTAAAGTAAAGATTTTGAAAAAAAGTTTATTCATTCTTAAAATTGTATTTTGCATACATTAATTGAAATATAACTATTGGAAAAACTAGAATTACAATTCCTGACATTGCGAGTGCGCTAGCAACAGGCCAGTCTCTATTGACAAAAAATTCATCCCAAATTATTTTTCCAAAATAAAGTTTATCACTCCCCCCTAGCATCTCTGGAATTACAAATTCTCCAACCACTGGTATAAAAACTAACATACTGCCCGCAATGATACCTGGTAATGATAGAGGTAGGATAACTTTTAAAAATGTATTTACAGGCTTTGCTCCTAAGTCATTGGCTGCATCAATCAAGTTTAAATCAAACTTAACTAAATATCCATATAATGGCAAAATCATGAATGGTAGATATGTGTAAACTACTCCTAAAATTACTGCATAGTGGTTATGTAGCATTGATATAGGCTCAGTTAAAAAACCTAAATGTATGAGAATAGAATTTATAATACCAGAGCCTTGTAGTAAAACTTTCCAAGCATATACTCTTAAAAGAAATGAAGTCCAAAATGGAATGATAAGCAAAACTAAAAGAATGATCCTTATATTTGCTTGAGATTTAGCGACATAAAAAGCTATCGGATAGCCAATTACTAAACATAATATTGTTGATGTAAAAGCTAAGGACAATGAATTTAAGTAAGATCTGATATAAAAAGGATCTGAAAAAATAAAAAGGTAATTACTGAGTGTTGAGTCAAATTTAAATCCCTCTTCAGATAAGGAAAAAAGATCTCTATAAGGTGGCATGCCCCATTCAGATACAGATATTGAAATTTTAAAAATTAAAGCTAAGGGGATAAAGAAGAATAAAACAAGCCAAAAATAAGGGGTAAAAACGAACCAAAAATTTTGTTTTTTAAAGTATCTAATCATTAAACAAAAATATTGATGAGTCATTAAATTTAAATTCAACTTTATCATCCCACTTAATTTGTAGATTATCTGAAACTAAACTATTTTGCATAAATGAGTAAAATTGAATTCCATTTACTTCAACCAAGTATTTAGTGTAACTACCTAAATAAGCTATCTCTTTAACAATACCAACATTTGAGTTACCAGATTGATTTTCAATTTTTTTAATATTAATTTTTTCAGGCCTTATTAAACATTTATTAAAATTTTTATTATTATTAATATTTTTAATTTCGTAATTTAAGTCTTTAATTATTATTTGATTATCTATGTTTAGAATATGAAATATATTTGCTGTACCTATAAAATTTGCGATATATGTATTCTTAGGTTTTTCATAAATTTCAACAGGGTTTCCAACTTGGAGAATTTCACCATTTTGCATAATAGCCATTCTGTCAGATAATGAAATTGCCTCCTCCTGGTCATGGGTAACAATAATAAAGGTAATACCTAATTTATTCTGCAAGTTAACTAACTCGAATTGTGTTTGTATTCTTAGTTGTTTGTCTAGAGCAGCAAGTGGTTCATCTAATAAAAGTAATTTAGGTTTTTTCACTAAACACCTAGCTAATGCAACACGTTGTTGTTGGCCACCAGATATTTCATTTACTTTTCTTTCCTCTAGGCCATTTAACTCTAATAAATTTAAAATTTCATTGACACGATTATTGATTTCTTGCTTTGAAATACTTTCCTCTTTTAGTCCAAATTTGATGTTATTAGTCACATTAAGATGAGGGAATAAAGCATAATTTTGAAACATTATATTTAGTGGTCTTATGTATGGAGGAAGGTTAGTTATATCATTTCCTTCTAGTAATATTTTTCCCTGATTAGGTTTTTCAAAACCAGCTATAATTCTTAACAGGGTTGATTTTCCACAACCTGAAGAACCAAGCAGACTAAATATTTCAGATTTTTCTATTTTGAGATTAACTCTGTCTAATGCCAAGATATCACCAAATCTTTTAGTTACATCTATTATTTCTAAGAAAGAATTTGACATGAAAAGTTAGTTTAAGGCGCAACTTGACACCAAGTTGCACCTTAAAATTAATTTATTGAGAAGCTTTAAAGCTATTAAATACTCTTGAAGATATTCTGGACTTTTGAGGTGAGTCTGCGGTATCTGCAAATAGTTTAGTTAAAGTTTCCTCTGTAGGGTAAATCGCTGGGTCTGAGAGAATTTCAGGGTCAATCAGTCCTTCGGTTGTGTTGGCTACTAAATTAGGATTGGAATACCAAACATAATTGGTAATTTCAGCAACAACTTCTGGTCTTAAAATATAGTCAATGAATTTATGAGCATTTTCTACATTTTTAGCATCTGCTGGTATTCCCATCATATCAAACCATATAACAGTCCCCTCGTTAGGAATTGAATACCAAACTTCCTCAATTTCTTCGTATGCTGCTATGAAAACATCACCTGACCAACCAATTGCTAAACATATTTCACCGTTTGCTAAATCATCTATGTATTGAGATGAGTCAAAATACTTAATATGTGGTCTAATTTTATTTAATAGGTCTAAAGCTTCTTGATTAGCTTTGGTATTTTCAGTATTTGGATCATGACCTAGATAATTGAGTGCAATTTCTACAATCTCACTTGGTGCATCTAAAAAAGCAACACCGCAGTCCTCATATTTAGAAATTTCATTTACATCAAATATAATATCCCAGGACTCAACATCTCCGCCTCTTTCTTCAACAGCCGCAACGTTATAACCAATACCAGTTGTTCCATACATATAATTCACAGAGTAGTCACCACCAGGGTCATGAGCATCTGTTTTTTCTAAAACACTTGGATCTAAATTTTTAAGATTTGGAATCATACTTTTATCTAGTTTTTGAAAAACTCCGGCTTTAATTTGATTTTCCATAAAAGATCCTGATGGAACGACCAAGTCATAACCACTTCCTCCAGCTAAAAGCTTAGCTTCTAAAACTTCATTAGAGTCAAAAACATCGTAAGTTACATCAATACCAGTTTCTTCCTCAAAGTTTGAAATGGTATCTTCTGCTATATAATCTGACCAATTATATATAAATAACTCTTCTTTAGCGCTTAAACTCATAGGGAGCATTAAGACTAAAAGAGTTGTTAGAAATTTATTCATATTACCTCTCCTCTTCATTTAAGTAGTAATAAAATAATATGATAGTTTTAGTTAAAAATCACAAATATTTTTGTATAGATCTGGTCTTCGGTCTCTAAAATTACCCCAAGATTGGCGATATTTAGTTATCTCAGAAAAATTAAAATTTTTAGATACAAAACCTTCCTCTTCTCTATTCATTTCAATTTCAATATTACCCAAATGATTAGCGATAAAAGAACTCCCATAAAAGGTAACGGAAATTGAACCCTCTACCTCTGTGCCAATTCTATTGGATGCAATAACAGGAATTTGATTTGCAGCTGCATGTCCCCTCATAACATTTTGCCAGTGATCTTTTGAGTCTAATAAAGGGTCCTGAGGTTCAGAACCAATCGCAGTAGGAAATAATAAAATATCTGCGCCAGATAAAGTCATTGACCTAGCACACTCTGGAAACCATTGATCCCAACATATACCACAGCCAATATTTCCAAACTTAGTTTTAAAAACCTTAAAACCTGTATCTCCAGGTTCAAAGTAAAATTTTTCATTGTAACCAGGTCCTTCTGGTATATGAGACTTACGATAAAGCTCACTTAATTTTCCATCAGAGTTAATTACGACCAAAGAATTAAAAAAACTTTTATTTTTTTTCTCAAAGAAACTTAATGGTATTACCATGTTGTGGCTTTTGCAAAAATTTGAGAATATTTCAAATAATTTATTACTTGGAAATTCAATAGCATATTCAAAAAACTTTTCATCTTGTGTTGAACAAAAATACTCACTTTGAAATAACTCCTGTAAGAGGAGGATATTAACTTTTTGTTTTGATGCCTCACCAGCCAAATAAAGTGCTTTATTGATATTAGCTTCTTTGTCGTTTTTTATTGACTTAAATTGGGATACTGCAACGTTTACATTCATAATTTTGGAACATTCATGGTAATGCAGTGTAAATTACCACCACCATAATTAATATTTGCTGAATCTATCATTTCAATTTTTTTTTTATTAAATAATGATTTAAAGATATCATAGACCTCCTCATCTTCTTTAACATTAAATTTTGGAATGAATATTGTGTTTTTTGTAGAATAGAAATTTATATATGATGCAACTAGTTTTTTATTATGTACAATTTTTTTTGAAGGTAGTGGTATCTCAATAATTTTTAAATTATTTAATGTCGATGATAGCTTACTATTTAAAATTAAATTAGCTTCAGATAGAGATTTATAATCAAATGTCGTTTGATCATTACTTTTTGCAATAAGATATCTCTGGTCGCCAATTGGACAAAAAATATTATCTATATGACCATCAGTGTCATCACCCTCCAACCCCGTTGGAAGCCAAATTATCGAGTTCAAATCAAATAATGTTGTAAGTTTTTCCTCAATAATATTTTTTTTAGGGTTAGACCTATTTGGATTCAAAAGTACGCTTTCAGTTGTAAATAAATTACCATTTTCATCACAAGTTATTGCACCACCTTCTAAAGTTAAATCAATTTTTTTAATTGGGAGCTTTAATTGACTTGAAATAAATTCTGATAACTTATTATCATTTTCATAATTAGGGTATTTACCGTATCCATTAAAATTAAAAGAATAACTCTCTAATCTTCCATTATTTTTATAAAAAATTGGTGCAATATCTCTCATCCAGGAGTCATCTAAGTTGGTTTGAGTAATATTAATTTTTGAATTTGATAAAAGTTGTAAGCATTCCTTGAAGTCAGATGAATTACAATAAATTTCAACTTGTTCATCATCTGAAATTTGATTTGCAAAATTAGCTATTTCTAACCTAGCATCTTCAATCACAGACCCGTATAAATCTTTATTACATGGCCAAGCAATAAGGCACTTCTCATGTTCCTTCCACTCAGGAATTAATTTCATCTTGTAATTTTATACAAATTTAACCAGAATTATTCTAAATTTTTAAAAATGATCTTTGATAAAATTCATTGGCTTGGTATAGGCTTATCTTCTCCACCAGGGGTATTATATCTTCATGAAAAAGGACATGATCTAGAGGTATGGAATCGATCTGTTGATAAAGCCAGTAAACTTTTAAAAAATAGATTAACAATTAATCATCTTAACTTTGATGATTTAAAAAAAAATTTGAAAGCTAACGACATTATAGTTTCAATGTTACCAGCTAACATGCACTATGATATCGCTAAACTTGCTATTTATAAGAAATGTCATTTAATCACATCTAGTTACTTTGATAACAAGTATTCTGAATTAGAGACTCAATTCATAAAAAATAATTGCCTTTTTTTAAACGAAACTGGATTAGACCCAGGGATAGATCATCTTCTATCACACAAACTATTTCATCAATTTAAAAAAAGTATCTCACCTTCATTAGTTGATGAAATATCAATATTAAGTATGTGTGGTGGGTTCCCTCATATTCCTAATAAATTTAGGTATAAGTTCAGTTGGTCCCCACTAGGTGTTTTAAGAGCATTGAATACGCCTTGTAAATTTATAAAAAACTATAAAGAAGAGACATCAGATAAAGCATTTAGACAAATATCTAAAATGAATTTTAATGGAGAGGAATTTGAAATTTACCCAAATAGGGACTCTACCCCCTATTTAAAGGAGTATTTATCAAAAGAGTATATTGATAAAGTTAAAAACTTTCAAAGAGGCACTATTAGATTAAAAGGATGGTCTAAAGAATGGAATAAAATTTTTTTGAAGTTAGATGAAAACTCCAATTTAGAAAAAATATCCACAGAGCTGTGGGACAAAAATAAATATCAAGCTAATGAAAAAGATAGAATTCTTCTATTTGTTAGATTTTTTGCAAAGTATCAAAATAAAATTGTTTATGATAAAACACTTTATATTGATGAGTCGAGAGATATAAAAAACTCTGCTATGTCTCAATGTGTCTCTTTAACAATGGTGTCTGTAATAGAGTGTTTAATCAAAAATAATACAAATCCAGGTATTAGTAGAATATTTAATGAAATTAACAGGGTTGATTTTATTTTAGATAAACTAAATAACTTTGGTATTAAAATAAAAGAAACATGAATATTTGTATACTTAAAGAGTCGAGGAAGAATGAATTTAGAGTACCCTTAGTACCTAAAGATATTGAGGAACTCATTAAGAATAATTCTAAATTAAAATTCTTTATAGAACCCTCTAATCAAAGGGTAATAAAAGATAGACAATATTTTTCTGTTGGTTGTAAAAAATATAATTCACAAAAGATTGATTTATTTTTATCAATCAAAGAGATTAATTTATCTACAATAAAAAAAAATCAAAATTACATGATGTTTTCTCACACAATTAAAGGTCAAAAACGTAATATGCCATTGCTAAAGAAAATACTCAAAAATAATTGCTCACTAATAGACTATGAGCTTTTAAGAAATACTCATGGTTTAAGAAGTATAGGCTTTGGTTGGCATGCTGGAATTATAGGTGCCTATCTTACCCTAAGTAAATTTTTGAAAATAAAAAAAAATAAAAAAGTAATCTTTACGATAAGAGAAATAATTAGCTCTTTTAAAAATAAAGATTTTGGTAATATTAGAATTCTCATCACTGGTAATGGGTTAGTATCAAAAGGGGCTCAGTTTTTCCTTAATAGGATTGGAATAAAAAGAAATAAAAAAACTAATCAATCCTATTTTAATGTCATAGAACCAAAAGATTACTATCAAAGAATTGATAGAAAATTTTCTGATAAAGATCTCATTCTTAGCAAAGGTTCTTATAGGTCGAATTTTAAGCAGTATATTGGAAAATACGATATTTTAATTTCTTGCCATTATTGGGATGAGAAATTTCCAAAACTATTCACAATTAAAGATATAGACAATGGTTTTTTCGAAATCATAGGAGATATAACATGTGATATCAATGGATCTATTCCAACGACAATAAAAACAACCTCTTTAAAATTTCCTTACTATAAATACAAGGGAATAGATGTTATGGCAGTAGACAACCTACCTAGCGCTTTACCATTAGAGGCCTCTACTTATTTTAGTAATAAGTTAAAAAAACAATTACCAAAAATTTTAAATTCGATAAATAACGATAGTGTAGAGAGTTACTTTATATCTAAGAAAGGATTTTTAAATTATCGTTATTTGAATTTAATTGACTACCTAATTTAAAATTAAATAAACTCCAGTTGAAATAAGTAATATAGCAAAAAAGTATTCAAATATTTTTTTTAACAAAGTATTTGATATAAGATTTTTAATTAAACTTCCAAATAAAGCCCATAAACTGATACAAGGAAAACTTACAAAAGAAGACATTAAACCTGTAAATATAACTGCAACCCATAACTCTTCCTCTAGTGGCATAAAGCCAGATGCAACAGTTATAGCTATCGTCCATGCTTTTGGATTAATCCACTGAAATAAAGCTGCTTCATATATTTTTAAAGGTCTTCCTTTTTCTTTTTTATAATCCTTAATTGAACCAATCATTTTATAAGCTAAATAAATGAGGTAAAAAAAACACATCCATTTTAAAACAATTTGAAACTGAGGGTTTTGAATTAAAATAAAACCTAATCCTGTACAAATTAAAGAAACTTGCAATGCATGACCGAGAGATATGCCAGATATGTGCGGTAGAGATCTTTTAAAACCAAATTTTAGACCTGAAATTGTAAGCATGGCGTTATTCGGCCCAGGGGTTATAAACATAACAGTATAATAAGATGCAAGTGCAATGATTAATGCTGCGTCGATCAAAAAATTAATTTTTTATTGTAAATTTATTATTTTCCAAAATAACATGTATTGGCACTCCTGTTAGAAGCTCAACAGAATTAATATTGCTGGAGTTATAAATATTCATTACAATTAGTAAGGCCCTTAAAGAATTTCCATGTGCTGCTATCAATATATTATTGTTATCAGCGCTCTGGATGGCAGGGTTGATTGATACTTCAAAATATATTTTTACTCTTCTGACTACGTCCTCCAAACTCTCACCATTAGGAGGTTGATCTGAATAACCTCTTCTCCACTTGTGAACTTGCTCTTCTCCGAATTTGTCAGCCGTTTCTTTTTTATTTAGTCCGGTAAGATCACCATAATCTCTCTCATTTAAGTTAATATCTGTTATTATTTTTCCCTCTCCGTATAAATGATCCCATTGATCAAGATTTTTGAGAATTATTTTAGCTGTTTCTTGAGCTCTTTTTAACTCACTAGTGAATACAATATCGAATTTAATATTTAAATTTTTGAAATTTTGTCCGGCTTTGTTAGCTTCGTCTATACCTTGTTCAGATAATTCAATATTTTTGAAGCCAGTAAAAAGATTTAATTTATTCCACTCACTTTGCCCATGTCGAATTAATAAAATATTTTTCATTTAATTTGATATATATTATTAATCATATATGGTCAAATTTCGTATTGAAAAAGATAGCTTAGGGGAAATCAAAGTTGATAGCTCAAAACTATGGGGTGCTCAAACACAAAGGTCAATAGAAAACTTTCAAATAGGTATTGGTAAATTTCATTTTCAAAATATTTTTATAGAAGCCCTAGCTTTACAAAAAAAATCATGTGCTTTAGCAAATTCAGAATTTAAATTATTATCAAAAAATCATTCAAAAATTGTTGGAAAAGTTTGTGATTTAATTATTTCAGGAAAATTAAATGATCATTTTCCTCTTGTTGTATGGCAAACTGGATCAGGAACCCAAATCAATATGAATCTGAATGAAGTTATTGCTAATAAAAGCAACCAATTATTAGGAAAAAAATTACCAACTAATAGTCCTCTTCACCCAAATGATGATATAAATAAATCACAATCTTCAAATGATAGTATTCCTACTGCAATGCATATTGCTACAGTATTATCAATTCACAGAAACCTATTTCCAGAAATAGTATCTTTTAAAAAATCTTTAAAAAAGAAAATTTCTGAATTCAAAGGAATTATAAAAATTGGTAGAACACATACTCAAGATGCAACACCAATAAAAATTTCAAATGAATTTTTAGCCTTCTATGATCAAATTTCTTATGCTGAGAGTGTTATTAAGAAAAGTTTAAATAAGCTTTATGAGCTAGCTCAAGGGGGTACGGCTGTAGGCTCGGGTATAAATGCACCTAGTGGTTTTTCCAAGAAATTTATTAAATACTTAAAACAAGCAACAAAGCTTCCATTTAAATCTGCTCCTAATAAGTATGAGTCTCTTGCTTCTCATGATGTATTTATTGAAGTTATGTCAGGTGTTGAAATTTTAACTAGTGCGTTATTTAAAATGGCAAATGATATCAGAGTATTAGCATCTGGGCCAAGAAGTGGGATTTCTGAAATAATCCTGCCAGCCAATGAACCTGGCTCATCTATTATGCCTGGAAAAATTAACCCTACTCAATGTGAAGCTTTATCAATGGTATGCGCATATGTAATTGGTCTTCGAAACTCCGTAGCATTTGCATGTACACAAGGTCATTTTCAATTAAATGTATATAATCCATTAATTATTAACAATACTCTAGATGCTCTTCAATTAATCAGTGAAGCAATGGCCTCTTTTAATAAAAATTGTTTAAAAGGATTAAAAGTTAATAAAAAAAGAATAAATGAACTATTAAATCGCTCTTTAATGTTAGTGACTCCCTTAACCAAAGTTATTGGTTATGATCTTGCATCTAAAGTAGCTCTGAATGCTTACAATAAAAATATTTCGTTAATACAATCCTGTTTAGAATTAACTGATTTAACTGAAAAAGATTTTAAAAAATATACCGATCCTAAGAAAATGGTTTAGTTAATTTTATGAATCTTATAGTTTTCTTCTGATTTAAATAACTCTTTAAGTAAATTATTTGTAATAAAGTGTCCGGTTTTAAATCCTTTGTAAGTACCAACAATTGGATAGCCTGATAAGTAGAGATCTCCCACTACATCTAAAACTTTATGGCGCATTAACTCATCTTCATATCTTAATCCATCTTTATTTAATGGTTTCTTATCTTTAATAACAATAGCATTATCAAGTGAGCCGCCTTTAATTAAATTTTGTGACTTAAGATATTCAATTTCTTGAAAGAAACCAAAAGTCCTAGCTTTAGAAATAGACTCAATATAATTACCATTTAAATTTCTAATTCTAATATCTTGATCTTCGTACTTTCCATCAAAACTAGATTCTAAATTTATATTTAAACCCTCATCGTTTGATGAATTAGGTAATAATTCGGCGTAACCATAGTCACATATAAATTTAACAGGCTTAATAATTTCTAAAATATTCTGTTCAGAATCTTGTTCTTTTAATCCTTTTTTTAAAATATTTTCAACATAGATAGTAGAGCTGCCATCAAGGATAGGTACTTCAATATTATCTATTAAAATTTCACAATTATTAATATGAAGACCAGCTAATGCGCTTAATAAGTGTTCAACAGTTTTAACCTCTGTTTTATTTGAAGCAATGTTGGTCGAAAATTTTGTGGATACTACGTTATCCCATTTTGCCGGTATAATAACTGATTTATCAACTCTGTTAAAAAATATACCTGAATTTAATGGAGCAGGATTAAGTGTTATATTTGTATCAACACCAGTATGTAAGCCAATTCCACCTAATATTATAGGATCTTTGAGAGTGATGCTTTTCATCTACACAATACTAAGAAAATACTGGAAAAGTATTACTTTATATTTGTAAAACTTTGTATTTATTGATTTGAGCCTTTTCGAAGATATGAAGGGGTATCTATATCCTCAATATTCTCATCATCGCTACTAAACTCAGAAATATCTGATACTTCTGAAATTTCATCACCCTCTGGGCTTATTTTAGCATCATTGCTCTCTTCATCAAAAACATCACTAAATAAAAAAAGATTTGGATCTGTCTTTGTTTTTTTTGTTTTTTTCTTTTTTTCTGGGTTTTTTTCATTTAATTCAGATGTTTTTTTATCTGAATTCATAAGATTAGAGAGCATACTAAAAAAACCAGTTTTCTTTTTTTCTTCGAGACTTCCATAATTGACACTATTTTGTGTACTTTTTTCAATTATTTCCTCTTCATGTTCTGCATTTTGATTTGCCTTGTTAGTCAAATTAAATTCTTCATTTTCTGAAATATCTACCTCTTTTTCAACTATACTTGAAATATCTTCATCTGATTTAAAATCAGGGCTATTGTAAGTTTCACTATCATCAACTTTATTTTGAATAGAAGTAAAGCCTGAATTATTTTCAGAGTCAGGATAATATAGAATTTTTTTTCCTGTCGCTTCTATGCCTGTCGCAAAAATACTAATTTTTAATTTACTTTGAAGGTTTTCGTCAATCAAAGAACCAAAAATTATATTAGCGTCTGGGTTAACACTCTGTCTTATAACGTTGGCAGCATGATCTACTTCTAATAAAGTCATATCACTTCCTCCAGAGATGTTGACAATAACTCCTTTAGCGGTATTCATATCTATATTTTCAATTAATGGATTGGTTAATGCTAGATTAGATGCTTCTACTGCTTTGTTATCTCCCTCTGCAACAGCAGTACCCATCATGGCGAATCCCATTTCTTTTATAACTGTTCTTACATCTGCGAAGTCTAAATTAATTAGTCCGGGTTGAGTAATTAAATCAGTTAATCCTTTAACTCCATCAAATAAAACATTATCTGCTTTTTTAAATGCTTCGGCAAAAGAAGTTTGTTCATTAGATACCTTAAATAAATTTTGATTTGGTATAATCAATAATGTATCTACATTGTTTTTAACATCTTCAAGTCCCTGTAATGCTAGGTTCATTCTCTTAGTGCCTTCAAAGTTAAATGGAGTTGAAACTATTGCAACAGTTACAATTCCTAATTTTTTTGCAATACTTGCAATAACTGGTAGAGCACCCGTCCCTGTGCCTCCACCTAAACCTGCAGTTAAAAATAACATATTAGTATTTCTTAATTCCTCTGAAATTAAATCAATACTTTCTTCTGCTGCATCTTTTCCAATAATTGGATCTGCACCAGCGCCTAAACCTTTAGTTTTTTCTAAACCTAACTGGATACGATTATAACAAAGAGAGTTTTCAAGAGCTTGAGCATCAGTGTTAGCAACAATAAATTCAACGTTATTTAAATTTGATTGAATCATGTTGTTTACAGCGTTGCCACCAGCTCCACCAATCCCCATTACTGTTAAAGATGGTATTAAATTTTTCTGATCAACAACTGGTTCTATATCTAGTGTCATTTTTTTCCCCGCAAATCAACCTATAGTAGGTCTACGAATCTTTTGTACCATACTTTATTTGAAAAAGAATCAATTTTTTTAAAAAAAACATTATTTTCTGAACTTTTATTGGTCAAAATCCAATAACTAGTGTATGTGGACATAATACTAGCATCATTTAAAACTTTAGGGATACCACATGTCCTTGGTGGTTCTAAAAATTGTATGTCATGTCCAAACCTTCCTCGGAAATAATTATAAAAATTTTTAATCTTTGAGCCACCTCCTGTAAATACATACGAATAAAAACTATTGTCTTTTGGTAAAGACTTTAAAACTAGTTCAAATGTTTCATCTAAACGATCTATAATAATCTCCTTTAAATTATCATGTCCAACATTTTTTTTTTTATTATCACCAAACTCCTCCCAAATTGGTATTTCAACTGTTGAATTTCTAGTATCAGATAAGTCAATTGTGGAAATTTTAAGTTTTTCTGCAAAATCAAAACTTATGTTGTGAATATTAACTAAATCATTAGTAATTTTTTTGCTACCTTGCGGTATTTTTTTTATAAAATGTAAAACTTTATTTTTAATCACAATAATATTAATGTTGTTAAAACCAAAATCTATTAGAATTACATTTGTCTTAGTTTTAGGTTTATTTTTTAAATAAAAATAATAAGAGGTTGTAGAGTCTAAATAATTTAAAATTTTAATTTGTAGTTTTTGAAATATATTATTTAAAAGATTAATTTGTTTTATATCAATCATTGAAACTAAAGAAATAATAGACAATTTATTACAGTTTAAACCCACAGGATTGTCTGTAATTAATTTATCATCAATTTTGTAATGTGAGGTATAAAGATTATAATGATAATTATCATTCTGAGGAATTTTAATCTTAGAAATTTTTCTTAAATCATTTTTTTCAATGATGGAACCATTTAGATTGAGATCTTTTTGTGTTTTCTTGATTTGAACACTTTGATTAGTCACAAGAATATATGCATCTCTAATAATATAATTAGCTTGTTTTTCTGCTTGGACGATAGAATGTTTAATACAGTCAATAAAATCATCAAAATTTTCAATTTCTTCTCCTGTATATCCTCTTGTTCTAGTCTTACCAGTTCCAATAATCGAAAACTCTTTATTTAGTTGGGAATAAATAATGGTTTTTATAGAAAAAGATCCGATCTCAATTATTGTTTTATAATTATCCAATTATTTTAATCTTATGGTTTTGTTATGGAAATTTCTTAAGTCCAAAAACTGACTATAATTAGTATTTTTATCAATTAAATCAATATTATTTTTTATAAAATATAATAACTTGGTATCAATCACTTTAGGAAGCATAACGATTCTGCCATTACTTAAAACTAAATTGTATCTCCTATCATCTATGTATTCTATTTGATCGATATTAAATAAAGAGGACAAGGATTGATAGTTTTCATTTAGGTAATTATTTATGTTAATACTGTTTTTAGAAATATCTATAAGATTGATTTTATTTAAATAGTTTGATTTGAAGTAATTGGATGGGGCTTTTATATTATCATAAAATATTACCTCTTTAGTTAAATTATTTATTGCAAAAGGTTGCTTTAGATTTATTTGAATATTAATTTCATTGTTATTTCGTTTTAATAAATAACTCTCTATAAATGAATATTTTTTTAGATATTCATTAATATTATTGAAGTTATTTGTTATTTCAATTTCAAAATCTTCATTTATATCAGACTCAATAAAATTAATAATATCTAAAGGTTGTTTAATTAAATAGTTTATCGAAAAATAAACTAATAATATTAAAACTAAGATTGATAACAGATAGATTGAAATATCTTTAAATTTTATTTTCATAAAGATGAATTAATTATTTTTTTTAATAAGTATAAATAAGAAAAACTCTGGTAATTAGCTTGTTCAGGAGCTAGTGATAATTTCGTTAATCCTGGATGAGTATTCATTTCTAAAAAAAAAATTTTTCCGTTTTTATTACTTATTATATAGTCTAGTCTTGCTATTCCTTTACAACTACAAACACGAAATATATCTTTTGATATTTTCATCAAAAAATTATATTGCAATTTAGATATTCTAGCTGGAAGAAAATGAAGGCTCTTATTTTTTGTGTATTTTGCAATATAGTCATAATGTTTACTATCAAATTGAATTTCTGTAACTCCAAGAGCCTTTATTTTATTATTATTTTCAATGACAGTTACAGTTAGTTCTTTTCCGTGAATAATTTCTTCTATTAAGTTTTGGTGATTATTTATTTTTTTTTTTAAGTCTTTTTTATTATTTAAAAACTTTATACCCTTAGAAGATCCTCCCCAATTTGGCTTTGAAATTACTGGAAATTTAATTTGATCTTTATATGTAATCTCTTTGGGAGATAAAATATTTAGCTCTTTTTTGAGAAAGTTTTTTAATAAACGTTTATTGAAACATAAAGCTGATGAGATAGCCCCAGAGTGGGTAATCGGTATATTATTTTTTTGGGCAAACGAGTTTATGCCACCGTCCTCTCCAAACTCACCGTGGAGAGAATTAAAAATAATGTCTGTTTGATAATGTAAAATTTGTTCTAAGTTATTTTTTTTTAAATCTAGAAATTTAACATTAAATTTATTTTTTTTAAGACAGGAAAAAACATTTTTTCCTGACATAAGAGATACTTCTCTCTCATCTGACCATCCACCTGCTACTACTAGTATTTTAATTAATTTAATTTTTTTATCTATCAATCTATAATTCTTAATTCTTTTTCTAGAATAATATTGTGTTTATCTTTTACTCGTTTTTGAATTTTGGAAATAAATAAATCTATGTTGTTTGCACTTATATAAGGTTCATTTTCAAAAAAATTTGAATGTGCCTTAGACAATTTTATCGGACCAGTATAAAAGCTCTCATCAATTGAGGACTTAATTAGCTTCCAAGCACTTTGATTAATTGGGTTCTTAAAAATACTACCACAACAATTCACTTTTTGGGGTTGAGATTTGTTTCTAATTTCTTCGTACTCGTGCATTAATTTTTTTATATTCTTCTGATTCCCATGAGAAATCTTGAATTTTCCGTATAAAATTATTGTATTATTTTTTTGAAAACCCCTTCGGTAATCAAATTGTAAATTTTTAATATTTTTTTCGTAAATCTTGTTATCATTAATGTCAAAATAAATGACACTAATTAATTTATCTTTTATTTCCTGTTTATAACAGCCAGCGTTCATATATATATTTCCTCCGATTGAACCTGGGATTGTGTATAGAAACTCATAGCCTGAAATACTTTTTTGATAGCAAAATTTAGATAAATAATTATCTAAAACTGCTGCACCAACTAACATGTAATCAGAATATATTTGTATATTAGCAAAATCGCCTAGAAGCTTTATACCTATTCCTTTGAAACCCTCATCTTTGATTAATGTATTTGAAAGATTACCAATCACCAATAATGATTTGACTTTGATATCATTTCTACTAAATAAAATACTTAAATCGATTTGGTTATAAATTTTATAGAGATGGCTAATTTTACCACCGGACTTCAGCCAAGAATATTTAGCCGATGAATAGTTAATAACTAAATTTTTATTTTCTAGAGTCATAAAAAAAACGGATTTGATTTGAAATATCTCCCGCTCCAGCGCAAATAATTATGCTTTCACTTTTATTTATTATAAATTGATCTAATAAGTTAAATAAATCTCGGTAATTATCAATATATTTAGTTTTTTGATTATTTAAAACATTTAAATCATTTACTAAATTTTTTGAATTTTTCATACCTTTTTTATAACTCTCACCTGCCTCATATGTTTTTAAAATTATCAAGTTATTGGTATTACTTAACACACGCAAGTATTCACTATATAAATCATTTAATCTAGTGTACCTATGGGGTTCAATTACTAAGATAATATGTTTCTTGTTATACAGTGACAAAATATTAATTAATTTTTCAATTTCAGTAGGATGATGTGCATAATCGTCAATAAATGTTGTTTTCTTTAATTTACCAAGAATATTCATTCTTCTTTTAGTTCCCAAAAAATTAAATATATGTGACTTTTTTATTTTATATCCTAAGTCATCTACAATAGATAGAACAGCGGTTATATTTTGTACATTGTGCTCACCTAATAAATTTGTAGATAAGTTCTTTGCTATAATTTTTCGTCCTTTAAGGATATCAAATGATGATTTTTTATTGGTTAACTTTATTAATTTATAGCTATAGTCTGCTTTTGTATTTGAACCAAATGTTATTAAATTTTTAGAATATTTTTTTAATGAAAAGAGGAAATGGTCTTCATTATTTATAAAAATTCTTACATCTTTTTTTGTCAGACTTAGAATATAATTTTTAATATTGGATTTAAAATTAGAATAGGATTTATAAAAATCAATGTGCTCTCTATCAACATTTAAAAATAATAAGTATTTTGGACTTAATTTAAATACAGTACCATCACTCTCATCAGCCTCAACCACTACATAATTGCTATTAGTAAGATATATATTTTTTCCAAAATTCTGCATGATACCTCCAGAAATAATAGTTGGATTAAGGCCTGCGCGAACTAACAAATATCCCAGAATAGAGGTAGTTGATGTTTTCCCATGCGATCCAGATACTACAATTGTGAATTTATCTTTACATATCAGCTGAAGAAGTTTTGATCTATTGAAACATGGAATTTTATTTTTTTTGGCTTCTTTAATTTCAGGGTTATTTTTAATTGCAGAAGAGTAAAATATAATATCTCTGTCTTTAATATTTGAAGATTTATGACCAATAAATACTGGTATTTTATGTTTTTCTAGATTTACAGTACTAGTATTATAAGCAATATCACTTCCAGTAACATTAATATTATTTTTTTTTAAATAAATAGCTAAAGCACTCATACCAATACCATTGATACCAACAATATGGACATTACTTGATGCTAATTCTGAAAATTTCATCTCGTAGTGTAACAAATGATTTTTTCAATCGTATGAGGATTAATTAGTGAATTGAAATAAAATTTGCTAATAATATTTTTTTTATTCGGTATTTGAAATTTTTTTAGACTCATATTGTGAGAAGAAAAATAATTTAAATTAATTTTTTGATGTTGATCTCTAGAAATTAAGTGAGGCATAAAGAAAACATTATTAGTGTAGTATAAAATTTCATTTATAGAACCTGAACCGGATCTAGAAAGTATAAAATCATATTCTTTAAAATTAAGATTATTTTCAAATACAAAAAATGAGAAATTATCATTATCAACAAGATCTTCATATTTTTTTTTATAAATATCTACATAAACGTCTGGTATTTGAATGAAAAATTTTGTTTTCTTTATATATTTCCTATCTAAAATTTTTATTTCCTCTAACATTTTATTATTTAATTCTAAAGAACCTGCACTACCGCCCATTAATAGAACATTTACAAACTTATCATCAAGTTTTTGTCTTGGTTTATTTGTATCTAAAAAAAAATTACCGACAAATATTTCTTTACAACGAATATTAACTTTTGGAAAAGAAATGAATACATTTTTAGCAATTAAATAATTTATTTTATTAGCTAAACCAAAAATAGTATTTTGTTCATGTATATAAATTTTATTAGAAGATAAAAAAATAATATTAAATAATTTTGAAATTAATAATATAGGCGTTGTAATGAAACCACCAAAACCTATCAGGATTAATTTTCTATTGAATAGAAACAGTAATGATACTTTTAAAAATATTTTCAAAATAAATGAAAATTTGTTTTTAGAGCTTACTATAAGTTTATTTATTTTATTATTTTTAATTTTATGAAGATAATTTTTTCCTATATCATTAGTTATAAACAGAATTTTGCTTGGTTCTTTTATTTCACTTAAACTATTAAGATACTTTATTGCAGGAAGGATATGACCTGCTGATGACCCTGCTATTGCGATGAATTTAATTTTTTTCAATGACTATTTCTTTCAAAACTTTATTTGTTTTTATATCTATTATTTGAAAAATTACCTTCTTATTCTGTGTAAGTTTTTGTTGATATTGATTTTCATTAATTAAGTAAACATTACTCAAATCAATATTTTTATTAGTTATTATTGCAGAATTATTGTTATTACTCATTTTATAGAAAATACCAAAAATTATTGCTATTATTCCTGCAATTATTAATAAACCTTGAACTATAACTAAACTAAATAAAAGTTTTTTTTTTAACATATATCCTATGAATAAATCATATATTTATAAAGATTTTAGAATAGAAATATTATACGAGGACAGTGATATAGCAATATTAAATAAACCCCATGGTCTTCTTACACATAAAAAAAATGAATTTGACGACAGCCCAAGCTTACAAGATAGTCTAAAAGATCAATTTAAAATAAATGATGATGAGGGCTTTAAAGAGGGTATAGTTCATCGTCTAGACAAAGATACAAGTGGGGTTATAATTATTACAAAAAATCTTACTTCTAAAAATAAATTCAGGGAAATGTTTAAAAAAAGAAATATAAAAAAAAATTATCTAGCTTTTACCTATGGTGTACTTAACAAAAACAACTTCGAAATAAATAAAAATATTTCAAGAAATAAAGTTCACAGAACAAAATTTAATATTTCTGAAAATTTCGGAAAAAATGCAATCACTAAAGTCTCAAGTGTTAATACTTTTCACGGCTCTATAAGTCTTTTAAATTGTGAAATTATTACCGGTAGAACGCATCAAATTAGAGTTCACCTTTTAAGCTTAGGTCTTCCGATTATTGGAGACAAAGATTATAGCTTTAATAAGGAGCAAAAATTTCGTTTGAATAATATGACTAATAATCTTAGAAGTTTAATTTCATTATTTCCTAGACAAGCTTTACACTCACATAAAATAGAATTTGATCATCCAATTTTAGAAAAACACATTATAATAACTTGTGATTTACCTGATGACATGAAAGATTTAAACAATAATTTGCAATGAAAATAGAAAATAAAAATTTACTGCCTGTTATTACCTCTGAAAATGATGTTTATCCTTATTTAAAAAAGATAAATCAGTTTCCTATTTTGACAGATGAAGAGGAAAAAAGACTTGCTATAGATTGGCTCAGAAATGGCGATACTAAAGCTGCTCAAAAACTTGTGACTAGCCATTTACGACTAGTTGCAAAAATAGCCTTGGGTTACAAAGGATATGGCTTACCTTTATTTGATTTAATTTCTGAGGGTAATTTGGGTCTTATTCAAGCTATAAGAAAGTTTGATCCTGAAAAGGGGTTTAGATTAGCAACTTATGCTATATGGTGGATTAGAGCCTCTATTCAAGAGTATGTCTTACACAGTTGGTCACTTGTTAAAATAGGAACTACAGCAGCTCAAAAAAAGCTTTTTTTTAACCTTCGAAGGCTTAGAAATCAACTAAAAAAATATGAAGAGGGTTACTTAACTAATGATCAAATTAAATCTATTTCAGATGATCTTGGAGTAACACAGGAAGAAGTAAGGCAAATGGAAGGTAGGGTCTTTAATCAAGATTTTTCTTTAAACACTCCTCTAAATGATGAAAATGACTCAGAGTGGTTAGATCAAGTAGAGGATGAGACTATCGATACTGTCTCGAAGGTTGAACAAGGTGATGAATTAAAAAAAAGGAAAGATCTTTACGAACAAGCTGTTACTAAACTTGAACCAAGAGAGATAGAAATATTAACTGCAAGACGACTAGATGAAGAACCTAAAACATTAGAGGACTTAAGCCAGAAGTATTCAATTAGTAGGGAAAGAGTCAGGCAAATAGAGAATAAGGCTATAAAAAAACTTCAAGATGAAATCAAAATTATCTCTGATCAAAAACTTTTAACAAAATCTTAAACTACCTAATAATAGTTTGATTTCTCTCAGGACCCAATGAAATAATTTTAATAGGAATATTTAAATAATTTTCTATATATGCAATATATTTTATTAAATTATCAGGTAGACTTTCAAACATACTTAAATCTTTTATTTCACCCCAACCGGAAAAAACTTCAAAATCACTCTCCACTAAAGATAATGACTCTAGAATATTGCTTTCACTGAAATTCACATCCTCATATTTTTTTGAATTATAGCTTTTGCATACTTTAATTTCTGAAAGACTGTTTAACACATCCGCTTTAGTCATACAAAGTTCATTTACACGATTTATTTCACAACTATATTTTAATGATACCAAATCAAGCCAACCACACCTTCTTTTTCTTTTTGTCACTGTTCCAATTTCGACACCTTTTTCAGCTATGTAATCTCCAATATTATCAAATAATTCAGATGGAAATGGACCATTTCCAACTCTAGTAGAGTAAGCTTTAAATATTCCAACTGTTTGATAATCGACTTGTAATGCTGAACCAATAACAATATTTGATGAAACAGTATTAGATGAAGTTACAAAAGGATATGATCCATGATCTAAATCAAGTAATGCTCCTTGAGCGCCCTCAAATAATATATTCTTATTTTTGAAACCTTTTTTTATGAAAGAATTATCAACTATTATTTCTTTAGCTAAATCATAAAAAATAAGTAAATCTGTAATAGTTTGTTCTATATTAATTTTACTTTCACTGAAACTTTCTAAAATAGGGTCATAAAACTTCTTTATCGAATGCAATTTTTCTTCAATTACATTTTTAGATTTTAAGTCATAGAGTTTAATACTTTTTCTTCCTACTTTATCTTGATATGCGGGACCAATACCCTTTGAAGTAGTACCAATTTTTTTTTCAATATTTAAAATTGACTCATTTATTTTGTCCAGTTGCTTATGATAATCTAAAATTAGAGATATGTTTGATGAAAGATACAGCTTTGGATTATTAATCTTTTTTTTAATTTGATTATACTCATTAAAAAAATGATTAGGATCAAGAACCACACCCTGACCTAAAAAACAAATCTTTCCTCGAATGATACCTGACGGGATGAGGTTTAATTTATATGTTGTATCATCGACTATTACGGTATGGCCGGCATTATTACCACCCTGATATCTTACTACTAAATCATAATTTTCAGAGAGATAATCAACTATTTTGCCCTTGCCTTCATCACCCCACTGAAGTCCAATAACTGCTTTATGCATTAAGTTAATTCAGCTATGTAATCAACATTATATGAGAAGCCAAAGCCCTCAACTTTTTTTGAATGTTTTTTATATTGATAACCACCACCTTGAGCTATGATTTTTTTTGAAATATTTGAATAAACATAAAAAAAAATATCTTGATGATAATCTTGTGAAAAAAAATCTTTTTCTAAATTTAATTCAAATGGTGCTTTAATATTTTTTTTGAAAATATTTACAAATTTTGAAATATTATTTTTATAAGCACTATGATCGAAAAGATAACATACATTTTTACTAATCCTCGGGTCAGTAAAAACATAAGTATAGTTTTTTTTAAGAATATTTTTTAAAACTTTATCTAGAATCTCTAAGACCTCTTTGAAAGATTTATTTTTAGGTAAGTTAATTATTTCGACACCATGTTGTCTAAATTGTTTAATATTATTATTCATTTTATCTTGTTTAAAAACATCACCCATATAATAAAGAAAGTGTTTTGAATTTGAGTCATGTGTCAAAATTGTATTTATTACCTGACCTGTTATATCTGATCGAAGCTTAGCATCAGAGAGGGATTTCAAAGATTTATTTTCAATAACAGATGTGAAAATTCTTGAAAATTTATTATTGGAACCAAGAATTTTGGTGAATGAGTTGTCTAAACTCTCATATTTTACAGCTGTTTTAGCATATTTTGTGTCAAAAGAATTAACAAGCATCTGTGATTACTTTTATTATTTGTGTTTTTAATTTATTCAGAGTACTTACTTTTATCTTTCTTTTGTCATATTGCAAGTTCACTCTTAAAAGTGGCTCAGTGCCTGATGGACGGATATTATAATAAATATCTAAATTTTTACATAATTTATTTAATTTTTGATAAATACTTTCTTGAGATAAAAAAAATTTTTCTCGATCTATTCTTTGATTTATATCCAATACCTCAAGTAAATAGATACCTTTTTTAAGTACTGATAACTTTTTTTTTTCTTTTAGAATTAATGTTAAGAGTCTTATAGCTGTAGTCATACCATCACCTATTAGGATGTCATCTTTAAATATAAAATGTCCAGATGGCTCACCGCCAAAAAAGTATTTATTATCTATTATTTCTCTGAGAATATTTTTATCACCTACTTTAACTCTTTTTAATTTTATACCTAATTTTTTTAAAGAAATATCAAGGCCATGATTTGCGATTTCATTTGTTACAATTACTGAGTCTTTTTGGATTTTATTTTCAGATAGGTAGTATTTAGCAAAGATATATATTAATTCCTCTCCACTTAACACCTTACTTTTTTCATCTATAATTATAACTCTGTCACCGTCTCCATCTAAACAAATCCCAATGTCACATTTTTTTTTCTTAACTAAACTTAATGCTTTATGGGGAAACAAAGAGCCACAGTTTTGATTAATATTTGTACCAGAAGGTTTGTTGCCAATAGTGTGTAAATCTAAACCTAATTCAAATAAAACTTCAGGTGCTACTTTGTAAGATGCTCCATTTGCACAATCCAAAGTTACTTTTAATTGACTGTAATTTAAATTTCTGTCAGCACTTTGTTTTAGAACTTCAGAATATCTTCCTAAAGCATTTTTGAGTCTTATAGCCTTACCATAATTAGACTGTTTTAATTTAAAGTTATCAAAGTCATAATTGTAAAAGAAATCCTCTATTTTATTCTCTTCTTCAGCTGAAATCTTTAGACCTTGTCCAGAAAAAAATTTTAATCCATTATCTTGATAAGGGTTATGAGATGCCGTAATCATTACTGAAAAATCTGCTCTGAGAGATTTGCTTAAAACTGTTAAAGCGGGAGTTGGTAAAGGCCCAACTAAAATCACTTCTATCCCCATGGATATGAAACCTGAGGTTAATGCTGGTTCAAACATGTATCCAGATAGTCTTGTATCCTTATTAATAACCACTCTGGAAATTGAATTTTTTTTTCTTAAGACAAGTGAAGAGGCCTTTGCTAATTTAAGCACGTTTTCAGCAGTAAGTGGATATTTTCCTACTTCTCCCCTAATTCCATCAGTACCAAATAATCTCATAATGACTATTTAGTATTAGACTTGAGGTTAATTTGGAAGGGGAAAATTTTGATCTTTTGTAAAAGAAGGTAAAGGGCCTTTATTTGAAGGTTCTTTTTTGTTATCTGAACTATTATCAGAGTTGTCAGGGGATAAGTCATCATCTCTTTTAGGTTTAATACCCTTGATTAAATTTTTTATCTCTTCGCCAGTTAAAGTTTCATATTCTAAAAGTCCTTTAGCAATAATATGAAGATCTCTAATATTTTCATCTAGGATCTTTCTTGCCTTCGACTCAGCTTCTTCAACAAGTCGAATAACTTCTTTGTCAATAATTCTTGCAGTTTCTTCAGAAATATTTTTGGATTGTGTAACTGAGTGGCCTAAGAAAACTTCCTCTTGATTCCCGGTATACCTTACTCTTCCTAACTTATCACTATAACCCATTTGTGTTACCATTGCCCTTGCTAAGTTAGTAACCTGTTGAATATCACCAGCAGCACCAGAGCCTATTTTTTCTGGTCCAAAAATAATCTCCTCCGCTATTCTTGCAGCAACTGTAATAACCAGCTTATCAAGATACTCGTCTTTACGATGAATTACTTTATCTTGCTCAGGGACACTCATTACAAAACCTAATGCTCTTCCTGTTGGAATAATTGACGATTTATATATGGGGTCAGCATGTTTACAATGAAGGTTGGCCAGAGCGTGGCCTGCTTCGTGGTAAGCAATTACCTCTTTCTCACCATCTGAAATTATTTTTGACTTATTTTGAGTACCAAGCATAACTTTATCTTTAGCATCCTCAAAATCATCCATTGTTACAATTTTTTTGTTCTTCCTTGCTGCTATAAGTGCAGCTTCATTAACTATATTGGCTAGATCTGCTCCTGAGAAACCGGGGGTTGATCTTGCAATAGCAATAGTTTTTACAGATTTATCCATTTTAATTTTTCTTGTATGAACTTTTAAAATTTTATCTCTACCAATAATATCAGGGGCAGGAACAACAACCTGTCTATCAAATCTACCAGGTCGCAGTAAGGCAGGATCAAGCACATCAGGTCTATTAGTTGCTGCAACAATAATTACACCTTCGTTAGCTTCAAAACCATCCATTTCAACTAAGAGTTGGTTTAATGTTTGTTCCCTTTCATCATTGCCACCACCTAATCCAGCACCTCTATGCCTTCCAACTGCATCGATCTCATCGATAAAAATAATACATGGTGCATTTTTCTTTCCTTGTTCAAACATATCTCTAACTCTACTAGCTCCAACACCAACAAACATCTCTACAAAGTCTGAACCAGAAATCGAGAAAAATGGTACGCCAGCTTCTCCAGCAATAGCTCTAGCTAAAAGAGTCTTACCAGTACCAGGAGGCCCAACTAACAAAGCTCCTTTAGGTATTTTAGCACCTAACCTTTGAAACTTATGAGGGTCTTTTAAAAATGACACAACCTCCTCTAATTCTTGTTTAGCTTCATCAATGCCAGCGACGTCATTAAATGTAACTTTTTGTTTATTTTCATTTAATAATTTAGCTTTTGATCTCCCAAAGCCAAGAGCACCTCCACCTTTTCCAGACTGCATTTGGCGCATAAAGAATATCCAAACACCAATGAGTAATAGCATAGGAAACCAAGAAACGAATATGCTTAGTAATGGATGCATCCCAGATTGTTCAGGTTTAGCATTTATGGCAACCTCATTATCACTTAATGTTTCAATTAGATTAGGATCTCTTGGGGCGTAGGTTGTAAAATCAACGCCATCCATAGTTTGACCAAATATATTATTTCCTTGAATTTCAACTGATTTTATCTCACCATTTTGAGCCTTATCTAGTAACGTCGAATATGTGTAATTGACTGAAGAGTAGTCTCTTTGCGAATTCTTAAAAACATTAAACAAACCAAGTAAAATAAGACTAATAATAATCCATACGAATATGTTTTTTGAAAAGTTTTTCATAGTTATAATATAGTTAGTACTACCTACGTTTAAAGTACTAAGTAAGATTTATACATATTTTTTTATCAAAGACACGTATTTTCCCTGAAAATATTGACTTTTCTTTCCCACTTTGAATATCAGATTTTAAAATTTCTATAAAATTCCTAATATTTTCATCTCGAATTTGTTTTTTAAACAAATATCGGTGTTCATAATAAAATAACTGTATAACTAAGAACTTAAGGTTTTCTGTCAAATTATTAAATTTAACTGTTTCAATTTCAAAAATTTTATCCAATTTTCTTTTAAAAAAATTTTGGTACAGTGGTTTTATATGAGTTGTTTTTGAAAAAATTAATCTTTCACTATTAATTTTGTGAAAAAGATCATTTGAATATAGAAAATGCCTTATTTTATTCCTAGTAAAGTCTAACTCTAAATTACTTCTATCTTCGAACCAAATTAGTTTTTTTTTAATTGCATAATTTTTGATTTGTTTTTTTGAATATATATCTAATGGACGGTGTAATTTCAGATCCTTATAGTTATCTGAAAAAATATTTGATAAACCAGCTGTACCAGATTGTTGAATTTTTCTCATAAAAAATGTTTCATTTAGATCATCAAGATGGTGACCTAAAAATATATTTTTGATATTTCTTTTTTTTGAAAAATTATATAAAAAATTAAATCTATTAGACCTAGATTTTTCTTGAAATCCTTTTACTTCATTTTTAAGAGATATTTTCTTCAAAAAAAGATTTTTATTTGAAAGATTATAAAATTTTATAAATTGTTTAATTTCATATTTTCCCTCAGATCGTTTTTGGTGATCAAAAATTAAGTAATATATATTTTTATTAAATAAATATTTCGATTTTGTAATTAAATCAAAGAGAACTGTGCTGTCCAGGCCACAAGAAATTAAAATTAATATTTTTTCATTATTTTTTATATTCTTTTTAAGATATCCCTTGAGACCAATAAAAAGTGATGACATTAATCAATAATCAAACCGCAGTCTTTTTCAGTTTGAAGAGATTTTGCAGACTCAATTACATCTTTGCTTTCTATATAAGTATTAGAAAAAATTATGTCTTCCATAACTAAGCAGCCATTTTCTTGATCACCAATACTAAATAATGACTTACCCAGCCAAAAATAATTTTCAGATTTAAATTTTGAAAATGAAGAGAAATCTCTATGTCTTATTCCAAAATATTTTACAGCTTCAATCATTTCATTTTCCATAAAATAAGTTCTTCCAAGTAGATAATAAGTTTCTGCCAAATATTCTTTTTGGTCTGTGTTAGAATTTACTATTAGTAGAAGACTCTCAATAGCAGACTTATTATCAAAACTTGCAAAACTAGTTTTTGCATTTTTAAACTCCTCCTCTACATTAATTATTGGCTTATTTAGCTCTATTTCTCTTTCCTGTATTAACTGGTCTAGATCATTAAGAATATTAATGTTTACCTCTGAAATTGAACTTATCTCTATCTCATCTAATTCTTCTTTTTCAAAACTCAATTGGGTAACTTCCTCATCAACCTCGTCAATATCAGATGAGTCAGTAATTATAATCTCATCTCCCTCAAGATCAGAAAGACTTATTTGCCCTAATAATTGATCATCTTTTGAATTTTCAACAATATTAGAGGAACTTTCTTCTATGTTCAATTGATCAGATGTACGAATAACTTTTTTTTCATCAGAGTCTGAGGTTGTGTATAAAGAGTATAGATTACTGACATCATCTTTGATATCCAAAATTTGTTTTTCTAATGAATTAATATTTTTTGAAATATCATTAATAAGTTTTTTTAATTCATTTAAATCATTATTGGTTTTTGGGTCATTAGAATTATTTAATGGCAACTTATTTTTATAAACAAATTTTTGAAGATCAATGATGTCGTTTTTAATTCTGTCTAATTCTACTGATACTTGATTATGTTTTTCAGATTGAGCATGGCTGTAAAAAAAAAGAAGGAAAAAAATAACCAATATTTCGTTTATTTTTTTCATAATAGTTTTAGGTGCTCTTTATTAAAAGAGCACCCACATGAAATTTAAATTAATTACTTACTATTGTAACGCCGCGTCTATTTTGACTGTAAGCAGTTTCATCAGATCCAATAACTTCTGGTCTTTCTTTTCCCCAACTTACATATTCCATTCTATTGGTGTCAATTCCTGCCTGGGCGAGATATGAGTAAACAGAAAATGCCCTTTTATCACCAAGAGCCAGGTTGTACTCACGAGTACCTCTTTCATCGGCGTGACCTTCAACAGTTATGTTAGTGTCAGGGTATTGAGTTAACCAGGCTGCTTGAGCATCAAGAGTTGCTTGAGCATCAACAGTTAGTTCTGAGCTATCGAATTCAAAAAACACTCTATCGCCAACGTTAACAATCAAATCCTCTTGGGTACCAGCTGTAATTTCACCACCAGAGGATGAACTTGCACTAGTTGAAGCTGCATCAACGTTCCCACCTTCTTCTGTCTTTGTGGCAGCACATGAAGCAAGGAAAAAACCCGCAACAAAAAGCATAAACAATTTTTTTAACATTATTATAAATCTCCGCGTAAATATATTCTTACTATAGTTTAGCTAACTAAACACTGAATTTTTTGGAAATCAAGATAATTATTATAAAATTTTATAAAAATTTGTTCAATTTTAATGAATTTTTATAGTAAAGGGGACCAAGCTGGGTCACTTCCATCTCTTGGAGTTGGGATAATCCTCTCATTGTATCCAGTTATATCTATAAAATGTATTGTAACTTCACCACCTGTCCCGTCAAGATTTGACCTTTTTTGTCTATGAAATATTAAATATCTACCATTTGGCGACCAGGCGGGAGACTCTAGAGCAAAATCTCTTACTATCACTCTTTCATTACCTCCATTTGTATCCATAACTCCTATGTGAAAATTACCTTGAGTTAACTTTGTAAAAGCAATTAAATCTCCCCTGGGTGACCATACTGGGTTTCCATAAACACCTTTACCTTTAGAAATTCGTTTAATGTTATCTCCTTTCTTGTCCATTATAAATAATTGAGGACTTCCACCACGATCAGAGTTAAATACAATTTTTTGTCCATCAGGAGAAAAAGATGGGGAGGTGTCAATACCAGAGTCATTTGTTAATCTCGAGAGGGATCTTGTATTTAAGTCCATTAAATAGATCTCAGAATTTGCAGTATTAGGGTCTGAGAAAGACATTACAACACTTTGGCTGTCTGGGGAAAATCTAGGTGCAAAAGTCATTCCCGGAAAGTCTCCTACTATTTCTCTTTCACCAGTTTTAAGATTGTAAATAAAAACTCTTGGTAGATTATTTTTATACTCCATATATGTTATAATTTGATTATTTGGGGCAAAGCGAGGTGTTAAGACCAAATTTTTTCCATCAGTTAAAAATTGATGGCTATCTAGATGTCCATCTTGATCCATAATTGCTAATCTTTTTACTCTTTGATCTAATGGACCAATTTCAGAAACATAAACAATTCTGGTATCAAAATAACCAGTCTCACCTGTAATTCTCTCGTAAACAATATCACTCACAGTATGTCCAACTCTTCTTATTAAATCTTCATTGGGTATTGTGAGTTGTAATTTCTCTATCTCTTTCGCGTTAAAAACATCATAAAGTCTCATACGTAATCTTATCCCTTTTTCTGTTTTACTAACGTCTGCACTTAACAAAAACTGAGCTTTAATTAGCTTCCAATCTTCAAAACGCGGAACTTTTTCAACTAAGTTATCAGATTGAATATACAGATCCTCATTCACTGTGTAAAAAAGACCAGAATTTGTAAGGTTATTGTTAATAATTTGCCTAAGAGTGTTCCCATATCTAGCTGTGTCTGAGTCTGTACCAAATATTTGAGTTATTGCTATGGGTGTTGGTTCAACTTTACCCTGTGAGATTGTAATATCTAAAGCTGCATTAGCACTCAGAGAAAAAAATAATATAAATAAAATTTTTTTAATCATAGATATATGTTTATTCACATTATGAATTATTTATCATAAATTTTTATTAATCAAACATCCAGCTGAAATCAAAAGTAAAATTTATTTCTTTCCATTGATCATATTTATCCTGAGGTAATAAAAGAGGACTGCAATCTGGGTTATTAACTGCCCTCATAGCAGCTTCTGCAGCAGTTCTAAATGATGGATTGTTTAATTTTTCTTTGTTGACTACTTTAGCACTTTTTACTGTTCGATCCGGATTAACCTCTATAAATATGACAGGTTTGATTTCTTTTAAATTGGCAACTCCAACATTAAGGTTAAGACAGGCATGTAATTGTTGCCTTAGTAAATCAATTTCTGAAATAGTCATCGAGGGTCCAACTTTTTCTGTAAAAACCTCTTCTTGTTTTATTTCAGATGCTTCTTGTTCTTTTTTTAATTCTTTATCTTGATTTTCTAAATCTTTTAAAACAGTACTGACATTAAAAGTTTTCTTTACAGGTTTTTTCTTAACAACAATCTCAATATCTTTTTCTGGCTTAGGTATTTCTTTAGGCTCGGGTTTTTGTTTTAATTTTATTTCAAAATCATTTTCAATTGGAGGAGGTGTATCTTCATCTGGTTTTTTAATTTCAGGCTTGATTTTCTCATCAATAACAAATTCATTTGTTTTATCCGAAGAACTATCTATTAACACTTCCTCGTTGCTATCTTGAATAATTGGGTCAGTTGTTTCTTGTGGGATTATATTTTTAACCTCTTGTTCAATGATTTCAGTTTCATTCTGCTGTTGAGGCACTTCTTGAAATGTTGGAACAATTTCATTAATCTCTTCAGCAAATTCAGGTGCTGCGGTCTGTTCTTCAACAATAAACATTTCAATAGGTAATATCATTGGAGTATCACTAATTGTTTTTTCAAAGGTAAAATTAATCATCGGAATTAAAATTAAAAGATGCAAAAGAAAAGAAATTATTTGAAAGTAAAAATCACTTTTTCTATAACTTTGGTTTTCTATAAATAAGATGAAATTTCTATAGGGAGTTATAAATGAAATAGTAGACAATTAATTTGGCTTTTTTGTAACAAGAGCTATTTTTAAAAAACCAGATGTATTTAATGCTCCGAGGACTTTCATGACTTCTCCGTAATCAATTGTTGTATCAGCTCTTAAAAATATTCTGATGTCAGTATTTGAGCCTGCAATGGTTTTTACCTTTATAATCAACTCTTCAAAAGGAATTAGATCTTCACCTAAATAGATCTCATTATTTTCATTAATTGAAATTTCTAGAGGTTCTTTTTGTGCATCTAAAGAATTAGCTTCTACTTTTGGCAAATTAACAGGAACACCTACTGTAAGAAGTGGAGCGGTAACCATAAATACGATTAGTAAAACCAACATCACATCAACCATAGGTGTTACATTTATACTTGAAACAGGTCGATGTTTTTTTCTCATACTTTTATTTGACTTGGCGTGAAATTATATTTACTAAGTCTTTTCCAAAACTTTCAGCCTCTGATAAATAGTTGTCAATTTTTGAGGTTATTAAGTTGTAATAAGCAGTTGAAGGAATAGCCACAAATAGACCTAAAGCAGTTACAAATAATGCTTCTGCTATACCCGGTGCTACCACAGCGAGGTTAGTATTTTGAGCAATAGCTATTGCTTGAAAACTATTCATAATTCCCCAAACTGTTCCAAATAATCCAATGAACGGTGCAACTGATCCAGAAGAGGCCAAAAAGGATAGTCCCTTGTTAAGAATCGTATCTTCATTTGCAATACTTAAATCAAGAGATGTATAAAGTCTTTGAATAAAAGCAGAGTCAACTTTGTTTTTTTGTATTCGAGATTTTTCATACTCATTCATAATATTTCTAAAAATATTTGAGAAGCTCTCTTGATCGAATTCATCAATTTGTTGGTAAAGCTCGTCTAAAGAAACACCAGACCAAAAATGATTTTCAAATTTTTTAGATATTTTAATGAGTTTATTTATTAGTAAAATTTTTTGAATAATTATCTTCCAAGATTGAATTGAAAAAATCACTAACAATACAATTACAAATTTTACAACCCAGTCAGATTTTAGAAACATTCCCATCATAGAGAAATCTACAGATCCCTCAAGGGCAGTTAAGTTAATTATTTCTTCCATAAATTATTCTTCTTTAACTATTTTTTTTTTAAGTTCTTCAGAAACTTTATCAAAGTCTTCTGAATGTACCATTATCCAAAAACCAGGTCTATTTTTTTCACATAATGCAATAACTGGAGTTTTTTTTTCCTTATCAGCAATAGATTTTGTATCGTCCCATAGTTTAATAGCTGTGTGCTTGGCTCTTAGCTTACACTCTATGAATAAACTATCATGAATTACGTCTGCATGAGTGACTTTTGAATTAATCCCACTAAGAGCGTTTCTCAAACCCCCAAAAAACTTTGCAACAAGTCTCTCTCTATTTTTCCATGCTTTATCAGGCATTGGTAACCACAATTAAACTAGAGTCAAAATCAAGATTTGAAAAGCAATTTTGGACATCATCATTATCTTCTAATTCATCATTTAATTTGACCAATTTCATAAGTTCTTCCTCTTTTTCAATTTTTATAGTTAAATTTGGCTTCCATGTAATATTGGCACTTTCGATTTCGAATTTTTTCTTTCTTAATAATGTCTCAAATGAAGCCAACGCTTCATAAGAGCAATATAAATTTGTCCTGTTATCCTCTGTGTTGTAGTCGACCAATCCGTGATCAAGTAAATCTTCCAATAAGAAATCATCAATCTCTTCTTTAACTTGGACTTCTCCAACTCTTTTAAAATTAAAACTCACACTCCCAGTTTCTCCTAAATTTCCTCCATTTTTTGAAAAAATAGATCTAATTTCAGAAGCTGTCCTATTTTTGTTATCAGTTAAAGCCTCAACAATAAAAGCTGTTCCAAAAGGACCATACCCTTCGTATCTCACTTCTGAATAATCTGCAGAGTCATTATTATTTTTATTAATAGCTCTGTCTACATTGTCCTTGGGCATGTTAACACTTCGGGCATTAGTCATAGCTAATCTTAATCTTGGATTAGACTCTGGGTCTATTCCTCCTATTTTAACAGCAATTTGAATTTCTCTTCCTATTTTTGCGAATTGTTTTGCTCTTTTTTTATCCTGAGCACCTTTACGATATTGAATATTTTTAAATTTGGAATGACCTGCCATGACTTAAGATAATAAATTACTATCCAAAACACCACCTATTTGAATAGATTGGATTGAGTTTTTCCTATCTTTATCAGCAGTAATTACTGCACCAGAGACAGTTGCAGCTCCTTCAGCTGGTTCAAGTCTGTGTTCATTAGAACCAGTCCTCATTCTTTTTATGGCATTTTCTTTTTTCATACCAATGACAGAGTTATAATCACCTGTCATGCCAATATCAGTTTGAAAGCAAGTACCTCTCTCTAATACCCTAGCATCTGCGGTTGGGATATGAACATGCGTTCCATATATAGCTGTAAATTTTCCATCATAATTTTGAGCTATACCATTTTTTTCAGAGGTTACTTCTGCATGCACCTCTAAAAATGAATAATCAATATTATGGTCATTAATTATAGATAAAAGTTGAGTATCAATAGAATTAAAAGGATTGTCTAAAGGAAGATCAATGTACGTTTGTCCATGAACTTGGCTTACTAATATTCTCTTACCATTTTTATGAGTAAAAATTTTAAAACCTTTACCAGGTGATCCAATTTCAAAATTTAAAGGCCTTATAATATTATGATTTGGATTTTTCTCCATGTAATCAATTATCTCTTTTTGTTTCCAAGCATGATTTCCTAAAGTAATCGCATTAGCTCCCCAATTTATAAGATCCTCATAAATTTTTCCTGTAAGCCCATATCCACCTGCTGAATTTTCTGCATTAACTATAGTAAAATCAATATTAAATTGTTTTTGTATTTTATTTAAGTTTTCTTTTAGAGCTATTCTACCAGACCTTCCAACAACATCTCCTATAACTAAAAAATTCATAAATAATAAATTTTCTGTTCTGAACAAATGTAATCAACTTTTTGGTCAAAACTTTCCTGAAAGTTTAAGTCAGTTTTTTGAATTTCAAAGGCAGCTAAAATAGTTTTTAAGTTTCCTTTTTTTTTTAAATCTTCAATAGTTCTATCAAAAAAACCTCCGCCATAACCCACTCTGTAGCCTTCTTCATTGAAAGCAGAACAAGATACAATAATTATGTCTGGATCCAAATAAATCAAACCTTTAGGCTCCATTATACCACCAAAACCTTTTTCTAGATTTGGATTATTAGGATTATATTCATAGTACTTTAAAGCAGTTTGTTTTGATATAACTCGAGGAAGTAAACATGTAATATTTTTTTTTATTAAATCATTTGATATCTTCAGTACATCTACTTCTTTTTTATATGGATAAAACAAACCAACAGAATTTTTTGGATTAAGTTTTTCTATTAGTTCAATAATTTTTGTATTAATTTTATTGGAAAAAATATCTAAATCTGCAGTGCTAAGTTTCATTCTTAGATCTAGGTGATAATTGCGAATTTGTTTTTTACTCAACAATTAGATTGTCATTTAATTTTTTAAAAATTTGTTCTATGTCAGATTTTAAATTATGATTTTCATTTTGTAATTCTTGGATACGACTCTCGTTAAATAATTTTTCGTTTAAAGTTTCTTGTAATATCTTTTCTTTTTTTAATAAGTCCTCCATAGATTTTAAATAAGCAATAAGTGTAGAGGTTAAAAAGGGAACATTCACTTTTTTTTCATTTTCTATTAATTTACTGATTGTAGAAGAGATTTGTTTAACTTCCTCAACGTTATTATCAGAACATTGTATTTTTAGGGGCATCCCACCAATCATTAAATTCAAATTAGCCATCGATATCAATTGTACCTAAAAGTTCTTCAATTTTATTTGTTGCTTGATCTATAAGTTGAGATTTTTCTGATAACTCAAGTTTATTATTTTCTAGTTTAGAGACTAACTCGGATTCCCTTCTTTCAAGATATTCGATTTTAGCTATTAATTCTTGTTTTTCATTTATCAATTCTTGATTGCTCGTTTTATAATTTTGAAGTTTCGATGCAATTTGCTCAATTTTTTGAAGTATTTGTTGTTGAAATTCATTCATACTTTAATTATTAGTTATTAAGTAAAGTTATTCCATTGAAAAATTACACTGAATTAGCAAATTGTATCAGATTTTTATCAATTGATGCTGTAGAAAAAGCAAAATCTGGTCATCCAGGCATGCCAATGGGAATGGCAGACATAGCTACAGTTCTTTTTCATAAATTTCTGGTACATAACCCAGATGATCCAAGTTGGCTGCTAAGAGATCGATTCGTTTTATCTAACGGGCATGGCTCTATGTTACTTTACTCACTTTTATATCTCACGGGTTATAAAAAAATGACATTATCTCAAATTAAAAATTTCAGACAATTATACTCCATTACTGCGGGGCATCCAGAATATGAACCAGATGCGGGTATTGAAATCACTACTGGTCCTCTTGGACAAGGAATTTCAAATGCTGTTGGAATAGCAATAGCGCTTAAAAAATTATCAAAAGAAAAAAAATTATCAAAAACCCCTAAAGTATATGTCTTTTGTGGTGATGGTTGTTTAATGGAGGGAATTAGCCAAGAGGCAATAAGTTTAGCTGGGCACTTAAAGTTAAATAATTTGATATTGGTTTATGATAACAACAATATTAGTATCGATGGATCCACTGACTTAGCTTTTAGTGATAATACAAACCTAAGGTTCAAGTCAGCAAATTGGAAGGTGCATAGTGGTGATGGTCATGATCATCAAAATATTTATGACTTATTTAAAAAAGCGCAAATATCAAACGCTCCATGTTTATTAAATTTTAAAACCACTATTGGTTTTGGTTCACCTAACAAATCTGCAAAAGCATCATCACATGGATCACCTTTAGGTTCAGATGAAGTTAATTTAACTAGAGGTAAATTATCTTGGAGTGAAAAACCATTTCAAATACCCGATAAACTCTTAAAGATTTGGAGAGGATCTGCTGATAAGAATAAAAAGTTATACAAAAAGTCAAAATCAACATTTCATTTAAATTTATCTAAAAAAGATATAGATAAGTTATTCAATAAAATAGAATTAGATTTGAAAAATTTTAATTCTGATCAAGCTACTAGAAAATCCTCTGAGTCAGTCTTAAATTATATCAAAGGAGATCATCCAATCCTTGGAGGCTCTGCAGATTTAACTGGTTCAAATAATACTAAAGGTAAAGAGATGTCTGTCATGAATAGTAAAAATATGTCAGGTCAATATATTCATTATGGTGTAAGAGAACACGGAATGGCTGCTATAATGAATGGAATTGCAGCCACTAAAATTTATAAAACCTATTCAGGGACTTTTTTAAGTTTTGCTGATTACATGAAGCCAAGTCTTCGTCTTGCTGCTTTAATGAAAATTGATCCTATTCAAATTTTTACACACGACTCTATTGGTTTAGGTGAAGATGGACCCACTCATCAACCTATAGAGCAAATTAATATGTTAAGACTAATACCAAATAGTTATGTTTTTAGGCCTTGTGATCTCAAAGAAACAATAGTTTGTTGGAAAGAGGCCTTAAAGATTGATAATGCTCCATCATTTATATGCCTTTCAAGGCAAAATTTGCCTCAAATTTCTAATAAAAAATTAGTTTCAAAAGACTTCAAGGGGGCTTATGTAATAAGTGGGCCAAAAAAAAATAATGATATTACTATTATAGCAACTGGCTCAGAAGTGTCCTTAGCTGTAAATATTGCAGAAATTTTGAAAAATAACGGGATTATCACAAAAGTTATATCTATGCCATCTACATCAATTTTTGAAAGACAATCGAGATCTTTTAAAATTTCTTTGTTGGACTCTAAATTAGATGAAACTTTTGTGATTGAAGCTGGCTCAACCATGTATTGGAATAAATTTACAATTTCAGAAAATATTTTTGGATTAGACATTTTTGGTGCAAGTGCTCCTGGGAGTGAAGTATTTAAAAAATTTGGGTTAACAACAAAAACTATATCAACTAAAATATTAAGGAAAATTAAAACAAAATGAAAAAAAAAGTAGCAATTAATGGATTTGGTAGAATTGGTAGACTTGTTTATCGAGCATTTTTAGAAAGGTCAAATGAATTTAGTGATCAATATGAAATAGCTTATATTAATGATTTAGCTGATATCGATACAAATATTCACTTACTAAAATATGACAGTATTCACGGACCTCTCTCTAAGGAGATTAATAAAATTTCAAACGAACAGTTTTCAATAGATGAAAGCAAAGTTACTGTTACATCTGAGCGAAACCCAATTGATTTAAAGTGGAGTGACAAGAATGTAGATATTATTCTAGAGTGCACAGGAGTTTTTGCATCTAAAGATAAAGCTATGTCACATGTCGAAAGTGGTGCTAGTAAGGTCATCGTTTCAGCACCTTGTACAGGTGCAGATATAACAGTTGTTCAAGGTGTAAATAACAAAAATATTAATTTAAATCACCAAGTTATATCAAATGCTTCCTGTACAACTAATTGTTTGGCACCTGTAGCTTTCGTAATAGATCAGGAGTTCGGAATTGAAAATGGATACATGACAACAATTCACTCTTATACAGGAGATCAAAATACAGTTGATACATTTCATAAAGATCTCAGACGTGCTAGAGCGGCAGCTAACAATATTATTCCTACGAGCACAGGTGCAGCAAAAGCTGTTGGCCTTGTGCTTCCTCATTTAAAAGGAAAATTAGATGGAACCGCAATAAGAGTTCCAACACCAAATGTCTCTCTTGTAGATTTTAAATTTAATACAAAAAAAAATATTTCAATTGAATCTATGAATAATAAATTTCAAGAATATGCCAATAATTCTCTTAAAAATATTTTAGGAGTGGATAAAGATGCTAAAGTTTCCAGTGATTATAATCATGACTCAAGAAGTTCAATTTTAGATTTGAGTGAAACGACTACAGTATCTGATAATTTTGGTAGAATACTCACTTGGTATGACAATGAATGGGGATTTTCAAATAGAATGCTTGAGACAACCGCTCAAGTATGTAATTTATAGGAGTAATTATGAAAGTAACAAATACTACCAAAAAAATCATTTCAAACTACAGCCATGAAAATGTAGGTGTGAGATCAAATCTTATGAAAATTTTAGGACAAGGAAGGCTTGGGGGAACTGGGAGAATGATCATTTTACCAGTCGATCAAGGCTTTGAACATGGCCCAGATAGAAGTTTTGCTGTTAATCCTCCTGCATACGATCCCAACTATCATCATCAACTTGCAATAGATGCTGGTTTGTCAGCTTATGCAGCACCTCTTGGGTTACTTCAAGCAAGTTCTGGAAACTTTAATGGTCAAATTCCAACAATATTAAAAATTAATAGTTCAAATACCCTAGCAACCTCTTTAGATCAGGCTGTTACTGGGAGTGTAACTGATGCATTAAAACTAGGATGTGCAGCGATAGGTTTTACAATTTATCCTGGATCTGAACATAATTTTGATTTGATGGAAGAGTTTAAAAAACTAAGTCTTGAGGCTAAAGAAAAAGGTCTTGCAGTAGTATTATGGGCCTATGCCAGAGGTTCAAACATCTCTAAAAAAGGTGAGACTGCAATGAATATAATTTCATATGCTGCACACATTTCTGCTTTATTGGGAGCTAATATAATTAAAGTTAAGTTGCCAAGTGACTTTTTAGAAGATGATCCAACTAAAAAAGCATTTGAAAATAATAAATTAAATATAAGTACTTTAAAAGATCGCGTAGCCCACATTAAAAAAGTTGCTTTTAATGGAAAGCGCTTAGTTGTTTTTTCTGGTGGAGATGTAAAAGATGATCAAGCTTTAATGGATGAAGTCCTTGCAATTCATCAAGGAGATGGTAACGGATCCATTATTGGAAGAAATTGTTTTCAAAGACCTAGATCTGATGCATTGGCTTTATTAGAGCAAATGATACAGATCTATAAATCTAAATGAAAATCAATGCTAATGATTTAAAGATTGGAAATATTATTCAGCATAATAACTCTCTGTGGAAGGTTGCTAAACTCTCCCATACACAACCTGGTAAAGGTGGTGCATATATTCAGGCAGAACTTAAAAATATTTCAAATCAGTCAAAATTAAATGAGAGATTTAGAAGTTCGGAGTCTCTTGAAAAAATTCGAGCTGAAGAGATAAATCACCAATTTTTATTTCGCAGTGAAGATGATTTTACATTTATGAACAACCAGACTTATGAACAGATAATTATGAATATTACTCAAGTTAATGAGAACACAGCTAAATTTCTTGAAGATGGAATGGAAGTCTCTATTGAATTTTATGATGAAAAACCAATGAATGTTAATCCCCCTGAAAGTCTTGTTGTGCAAATTGCCGAAACAGAAGCTGTTGTTAAAGGACAAACAGCGTCTTCTTCTTATAAACCTGCTTTGCTAACTAATGGTGTGAGAGTTACTGTTCCTCCCCATGTCGAAACAGGTGATAAAGTTAGAATAAATACAAGTGAATTAACTTACATAGAAAAAGCAAAATAAACTCTCTATGTCTATTGTTCCTCCTGTAATTGTTGTTATGGAAAAGGCATGCAGAAGTGCCGCCAAGTCTTTGATTAGAGATTTTGGTGAACTTGAAAAACTTCAAATTTCTAAAAAAGATAAAAATGACTTTGTATCCTCAGCAGATATTAGGGCTTCTGAAACAATTAGTTATAATTTGGGTAAAGATAGACCTGATTTTCTTCAAATAGATGAAGAGACTTTTAGTTCTGAGGATTTAGAAAAACTTAATGGTGATACTCCAGTATTTATCACAGACCCACTTGATGGTACAAAAAATTTTATACACGGCAATGGATACTTTGCAGTGACTATTGGTTTAATGCAAAAAGGAGAAATTATTGCTGGTGTTACATACAACCCAATACTAAATGAATTATATTGGGCTCATAAGGGTTCTGGATCTTGGATTAATAATCAAAGACTAAGAGTTTCTCAAAGAGATAAGTTAGATGGATGTATGTTTACATCTGGTGTTCAAATTAAGCACCAAGACATTCTCGAAAAAGGTATTGCGCAAATAGGAGCCCTTCAAAGAAAAACAAGTGTCAGATTACTAGGATCATCAGCACTTGATTTAGCTAATGTCGCATCAGGAAAATTTGATGGTTTTTGGTCATTAAGACTAAATCTCTGGGATATTGCAGCAGGTATAATTTTAATAAGAGAGGCCGGTGGGATATGCTTAAATGAAAAAGGAAATGATTTTGATCCTTTAAAAGATGAGAGTTTAATAGCCTCAAGTGCTGCTATCAGTAGCGAATTACTGAAAAATCTATAAATATTTACTTGATTTTTTAATCTTTGGTCTCTATTTTCTGATAATTATGAAACAAAAAATACACCCTGATTATCATGAGATAACTGTGGAGCGCACTGACGGTTCTACTTATAAGACTAGATCCACTTGGGGTAAAGCTGGCGATACTATGAAGCTTGAAATTGATCCTTTATCTCACCCAGCATGGAATCAAGGATCTGGTAAAATGGTAGACTCTGGTGGAAGAGTTGCACGTTTTAAAAATAAATATAAGTCATTTAATATTTAAAGCCTAAAAAATTATGTCTGACAATAAACCTTTAATGCCCCTTGCAACAGCCGTTTGGTTAGTTGACAACACAGCTTTAAGTTTTCCTCAAATATCACAATTTTGTCAGCTACACGAACTTGAAGTACAAAGCATTGCAGATGGTGAAGATGCATACCGTATGCAAGGATTAAATCCTATTGCAAGTGGTCAACTTACGATGGATGAAATTAAACGATGCGAGGTCGATCACTCACAAGAGTTACAATTGCAAAATAAAAAGTCTGAATCAATACAATTTAGTGTCAAAACAAAAAAATATCTTCCATTATCAGTGAGACAAGAAAGACCTAAGGCTATTGCTTGGCTGATTAGAGAGTACGGTAAAATATTAACTGATAGTCAAATTGCTAAACTTACAAGCTCCACAAAACCAACAGTTGCAAATATAAGAGCTGGTAACCAATCTCAACCAATTACAGAATTCAGAAACCCTACTGATCTTGGGCTATGTACGTACGAAGATCTAGAAATATTAGTTGAGAAAGGTCAGCGTAAAGCTGAGCGTGAAAAAAAAGCAGAAGAAAGAGCTGAAAAATTACAGTCTACTACTGTTTAGTAAAAAATAAATAAACTTCTCCCAACCTGATCCCAAATTTTTTCATTGTAGCTTTATTGAAAACGTTTTTTTCATCTTGCATGATCATCCAATCGTCAAACTTGACATTCATTATACCGTCCCCATACTTAAGCTTTAAAGTATAGTGCCAGTTTAATGCATTACCTGATCTCTCACCCAGAGCTATACCTTTAATATCTTCAGATGTACCCTCATAGGTTTTTTCACCAGTTTTTTTAATTTCCCATCTTCTAAATTCTTCTTCACCATCATCATAGAGAAAAATCTCATTAAGAATAAAGCTGTCCTCTTGTTGAATACCCTCCATTTCAACAGTGAATTGTCGTCTTACTTTTCCTAGCCTATCAATGAAAAGGCCACTAGCTGTTGTTTTACCTAAAAAGTATTCTTCTATTTTGAGTGTGGGTTGTTTATCGGCAAAATTTTCAAGTTTCATATTATTACATCCGCCAAGAAATATTAATAAAATTAAAGCTATTAATACATTTCTCATACACACAATCAATACGCTCTTTTAATGAAGTAGATGTTAATCATAAGCATTTCACTTATTGGTAAAATCAATTTGATAGACATCAATTTTTTTAGCTTTAAAACCCCCTGAACAATATGATAAATAAAAATTCCACATTCTTTTGAAATCTTCAGAATAACCTAAGTTTTTTATTTTATCCCATTTTTGGTTAAAGTTATTCCTCCACATCTCTAGCGTTTGATAGTAACTATCAGCCATTTGATTTTTTATAAGAAAATTAAATTTTTTTTGGTTAGCTATTTTCTCTAAAGCTTTCACTGAAGGCAACATTCCTCCAGGAAAAATATATTTTTGAATAAAATCAATTTTTTGAATGTATCTATCAAAAAAATCTTCAAAAATTACAATAGTTTGCATTGAAAAAACACCAGTTGGTTTTAATAAATCTTTTACTTTTTCAAAATAGGTTTGCCAATATTGAATTCCAACTGCCTCGAACATTTCGATGGAGTATATTCTGGAATATTTCCCCCTATGCTCTCTGTAATCTTTATAAATGACATTTAACTGATCTTGTAACTGGTGTTCTTTAATTTTAGAATTTACAAATTCGTATTGTTCTTTTGAAATAGTTAAAGTGTCAATTTTTATATCTGGATACTTTGAAATAAGATAAAAAGCAAAACTTCCCCAGCCAGATCCTATTTCTAAAACATGATCACCGGGTTTGGGCTCATTGCCTTTGAGAAGACTTTCAAATTTATTTTTTTGTGCCTCAGATAATGTCTCAGATCCTGTTTTAAAAAAACCTGAGGAATATGTTAAGGTATCGTCAAGCCACTCCAAGTAAAAATCATTACCAAGGTCATAATGGGCATGAATATTTTTTTTACTTTGAAATAAAGAATTTTTTGTTTTGCTCATATATTTTTTAGATAAGAGTCTATAAAATTTAGATCCACTCATTTCACTACCGAAAGCTTTTTCATTTAAAGCCCCAAATTCCAAAAATTTACTTAAATCATCTGCTTCAAATTTCTTTTTTATATAAGCATCTCCTAGTCCAACTGATCCACGAAAATATAAGTCCCATATCATAGAAAGATGCCCAATTGTTAAATGCACTGAGGGACCCTTTAATTCACCATTAAATTCATAAAATTTTCCCTTTACGTCTAAGCTCAAGGATCCATGTCTTATTTTTGAGCAAACATTATGTATATATTTGTCAATTAACAATTTTAAATTATCTTTTCTAATCTAAGTATAGATTATCTTTTATTTTATTGGAATATTTAAAGAATTTACTTTTTTTTAGTAAAAGCTTAAAAGCTTGGTAATGAATTAAGGTGATCGTTTTTATACTCCCAAAAATATTTAAAATAAAAAATAAAATACAATTTAAATACGTTATTTCTTTTAGATTAAGATCAATTGAAGCATAAAATATTTGCTTATTTTTAAGATTAAATTGATTAATATTACAAAAAAAATGGTATTTAGATTTATTTTTTGATGAAATTTTATAAACACAGTCCATCTCAATGAAAGGTGACACATACATGTTTTTTTTAAACTCTTTATCTTTAAATTTATCTATAGTTAAGTAATGGACTTGATCTCCAAAGGTATTTTTTACTTCGTAGATAATTGATTTCACTTTATTTTGATCATCAAGATATAAATAAAAACTAATTGGATTAAAAGAATAGCCAATTATAGAGGGAATACAAATAAACTGTACATTATTAAAAATAATATTGTGCTTATCTGCAATATTTTTTGCAAAATCGTACAAATTCTTTTTTTTATCTCTGAAACCATGCTGTCTGTAAAATATAGAAAAAAAATTTAATTTATTAAGCGATATAAAAGGATGTATCTTTGAAGTATTGTTAAGATTAATACTTAAGTAAGGTGCATTATATTGAAAAAAGTTTTTGGTATCTCTTGTTCTTTTATGGACAATTTTACCTGTTCCAAGACTATGAGAAGAAACTAACTCCACTTTACTCTTGATGTATCGGCATTATTAAATCCCTTTAAATCGATACCTAACTTATTACAAACTTTTATAGCTGATTGAATTCCATCTTCATGAAAACCATAACCTAGATAACTACCAACATAGTATGATTTATTATGACCTTGTATGTGTGAAATATTTTTTTGAGCATTTAGAGTTTTTTGTGAAAATATTGGATGTTCATAAAGTGTCTGATAATGGTTGTCTTTTTGTTCCTGATTTAATGAAACAAAAAAATCATCTCCTGTATTAAGAGGTTGTAGTTTATTCATCCAATAACTGAGTGTACATTTATTATTCTTATTGGTATGAAAATTCCAACTTGACCAAGCTTTTAAATGAGTGGGCATTAAAGAGGTATTTTGATGCAATTGAGCTAAATTTTTTTGGAAATTAAATTCTTTCAAAATTTCATACTCTTTCTGATGAATTTTGTCTAACAAAGGAAAAAAATGGTTTGGAGGACAAGCAAATATTATTATATCAAAAACAGATTTTTTTCCTTCAAAAAAAATTTCAACATTATCAGTTCTTGAGATTTTTTGAATCCTACAAGATTTTTTTATACTAAATTTAGAATATCTTATAAGAGATTTAATATATTGTTTAGATCCATTTTTTATAGTCTTCCATTGTGGTCTATTAATAAAATTAAATAGTTTATGATTTTGAAAAAAATTAATAATACTTTTTAAGGGTTGGTTAAGAGAGTCCTGATCAGGAGTTGACCAAATACTTGAAATTAAAGGAAGTAAATGGAAATTAACAAATTCATCAGAGTAATTTTTTGTCTTAAGAAAATTTCTAATAGAAATATCTGAAACTATATTTTTTTTTTGAAAAGTTTTATAGAAAATAATTATATCTTTTAGCATTTTATAAAATTTTAAATTATAAAAATTTTTACGGTCTGCAAATAATGCACTTAAGCTTCCCCCTCCATATTCAAAATTGCTTTCCTCATTAAAGAAGCTAAAGGACATATTGCTATCTACTTTTTCAACATTTAGATAATCAAAAAATTTAGTTAAATTTGGATATGTTAACTCATTAAAGACAATAAAACCTGTATCTATAGGGATAATATTTCCAGAATTATCTTTAACTTCTCTTGTATTAGCGTGACCCCCTAAATAATCATTTTTTTCAAAAAGTGTGACATCAAATTTATCTTGTAAAAAATATGCTGATGATAGCCCTGCTATACCCGATCCAATTATAGCTACTTTTTGTTTCAAATTATGATTTGGTTTGTTGGTAAGCTTCAAGAGCTCTGTTTCGAGAGTCTTTCAGATCAACAATAGGGTTAAAATATTTTTTATCTTTGATTAAATTTTTTAATAAATTTTCGTCTAAATACGGCTCAAATATTGTCTTTGTAGAATTAAAAATTTTTAATTGAGGAATATATTTGAGAATAAAATGGGCTCGAGGATCAAACTTTTCAGATTGAAGCACTGGGTTAAAGACTCGAAAATATGGTGAAGCATCTGCCCCACAACCTGCAATCCATTGCCATCCAGCAGCATTACTAGCCTCATCATAATCTAATAAACTTTTATGAAAGTAATTTTCACCCAATGTCCAATTTAACAATAAATTTTTAACTAAAAAGCTTCCTACTACCATTCTTAGTCTATTGTGCATCCAACCCTCTTCATAGATTTGTTTCATCGCAGCGTCGACTAGTGGAATACCTGTCTCTCCCTTAGTCCAAATAGTAAAATCCTTTTTACTGTTCCTCCATGGAAATTTTTTAAATTTTGGATTTATGGGTATATTGGATAAATCTTCCGAGTAATACAATAAAGAATAAGAGAACTCTCTCCAACCAATCTCTGAAAGATATGTATTAATTGAATTATTCATTTTTTTTGAGTGTTGGATTTTTTCTATTATTATACGTGGAGAGATTTCTCCAAATCTTAAATGAGGTGATATTCTCGAAGTTTGATCTAAGTCTGGTCTATTTCTATTAACCTCATATTTATCAATATCGGATGAGATGTAAGTATCAATTTTTTTTAAAGCTGCGTCTTCTCCTGGAGTCCAGTGTTTATCAAACTTCTCGTACCAATTTTTGTTATCAAAAAAACTAAGATCAGTTTTTTGATTATGTATTAAAGGTTTTATAAATATTTTTTTTTTATAACTAAATTTCTTATTTAAATAAACTTTATAAGCTGCTCTCCAGAAAGGAGTGAAAACTTTAAAATATTGCCCTGAATTGTTTCGTACTTCCCAAGGCTCATTTAATAAATGTGAATTAAAAGTATCTACTTGAATACTACTATCTTTAAAAAATTTTTTAATTTCAGTGTCTCGTCTAATCGATTGTTGAGAATAAAGCCTATTCCAAATTAAAGATGTAATTTTATATTTTTTAACTAAGTCAGAGATATTTTTTTTTGCCTCTCCGTTAAGTGTTATTAGTTTTACATTGAAGGTCTGCTCTAATTTTTGAGCATGTAATCTAAGAGTCTTTTCAAGCCACCAGTGCCCAGCATCTCCAGTAGCTTTTTTTTCTATGTCATCATATATATATACTAGAAGGGCTTCAGATTTTTGGTTTGAAATAAATTCAAGGCATGGATTGTCGTTGATCCTAAAGTCTCTTCTCAGCCAGTATAAAGTTTTATGTTCGATAGTTAGAGAATATCAAAATTATTTACTATGAGGAGGCATTTTCTTTTCAACAAACCAAACATGTTGTTTCAAGACAGGGTCATACTTTCTTTGGCGAAGTTTGTCAGAAACTTTTAAACCTTTTGTAGGCTTACGTACAATGTATTTTGTACCAGTTTCTGGTTTTTCTTCAGGTATCAACTGTTTTAACTGATAAGTGGACTTTTTAGCCATTGGCGTAAAATAAACTAATTTTAAATTTGGTCAAGATTGATATTAGAAAAATTAAAAGACTTTTTTCCAATGTTCTCTCTTGTCTTTGAGAGAGCGTCTCTTTTTTTCTGTCATATTGTCAAAACAAACAGGGCAAGTAAATCCTTTTTCATATTTTGGTGATTTTGTCTCTTTAATTGTCAAGGGCGTATTACAACCATAACAAAGCTTACTTATTCCTTTTGAAAGTTCTTTGTTCAGTGAAACTCGATAATCAAAGACAAAACATTCTCCATTCCATAATTTTGAATTAGTTTGTTCAAAATATTTTAAAATACCGCCTTTAAGTTGGTAAGTATCTATTCCGTATCTTTCCATTAAGGGTCCAGCTTTTTCACATCTAATCCCTCCTGTGCAATAGATAGCTACTTTTTTATTTAGAAATTGGTTCTTATTTGTTTTTATATATTCATTAAATTCTTTAAATGTGTCGATTTTAGGATTTATTGCATTTCTAAAATGTCCAATTTTATACTCATAATTATTTCTTGTATCAATAATTTTTACATCTTTTTTATTAATAAATTTATCCCAATCATTTGGATGTATAAATTTACTTTGTTTAATCTCTGAAATTTTTAATCCAAAATCAGAAGTTACAATTTCATTTTTAAGTTTTATCTTAAATTCCTTAAATATTTCCTGGCCACTATAATTAGATATTTTGATATTTTCATTTAAAACACCCAATGAGATTAAATAATTAATTGTATTTTTTTCTTTTTTTTGAGTAACAGTAATTGTTCCATTGAGCCCTTCTTTGCTCACGAGAATTGATCCTTTTATTTTTTTCAAAAGAAAGAATAAATTTATTTCTTCTTTTAATTTTTTAGGATTGGAAATATCAAAAAAGCTATAAAATGCTAAGACTCGCATTGTTATGTTTTATAACATATATAATAGTTGATCAAATAAGGTGTTTAAACAGCTTTGATTTTATTAGTAAATTGATTTTCAAATTTGGATAACTGAGGCATAAATTTGAACCAAGCATCTTTTAAAGCATCCACAAATTTTTCAGTGGACTCTGGGTCGTGACATGGAGTTGGGGTTATTCGAATTCTTTCAGTTCCTTTTGGAACAGTAGGATAATTTATTGGTTGGACATAAACTTGGTGTTCGTTTAAAAGAAAATCACTAATTTCTTTACACAATTTACTATCTCCAATTAAGACAGGTATTATATGAGAACCTGAGTCTAAAAAAGGTATTCCTGCGGATCGAAGCTCTTTTTTAACAAAATCAACATTCTCAAAAAATGAAGATCGAATTTCATTACTTTTCTTTACTTGTCTAATACTTTCTAAACTTCCAGCAGCAACTGCAGGGCACATAGAAGTTGTAAAAATAAATCCTTTTGAGAAACTTCTGACAAAATCAATTATGGTCTCTGTCGAAGCTATATATCCGCCTGCTAGCCCGAATGCCTTTGCTAAGGTACCATTGATTATATCAATATGTTCAGCTAAGCCTCTTTGATCAGCAACACCTGCTGCATTGGGACCGTATAAACCCACAGCATGGACTTCATCCAAATAAATTAGTGCTCCATTATCTTGTGCAACTTGAATGATATCTTCTAGTGGTGCAAAATCAGCTTCCATGGAGTAAACAGATTCTAAAACAATAATTTTAGGTCGCATAAAATCAACGCCTTTCAAAATATCTTTAAGGTGTTTTACATCGTTATGTCTATAAATTGCTTTTTCTTTTTTACTAGTTCGAATACCTTCTATAAGTGAAGCGTGATTGAGTTCATCACTTAAAACTAGACAATTATCAAAAGCTGAGATAATAGACTTAAGAGCTGATTCATTGGCACTATAGCCAGAGTTAAATGCTAAAGCCCTCTCCTTTTTATGTAAAAGTGCAATTTCTTTTTCTAACTGTATATGAAAATTAGTTGTGCCTGATATATTTCTTGTCCCGCCGCTGCCTGCGCCCAGCTTTTCTGCAGCAGACTGCATTGCATAGATAACATTTTTATTTTGACTCATACCTAAATAATCATTTGAGCACCAAACATCTATTTCTTCTGTTTGGCCATTGCCACTGTGTCTTGTGGCTTTAGGAAATTGTCCGGCTTTCCTCTCAATATTATTAAATACTCTGTAATGACCTTCATCTTTAATTTTATCAATTTCAGATTGAAGGGTACTTAAATAATTAGACTTCCAATTATGAGTTTTCACAAGTTTAAATGTATTTTTTACTATTTCTAAAAGATACTGCAATAAAGACGCATAAAGCTTATATTTAGGGGCTTTTTGTCCTATTTATCTTTGGAATTACCTCTTTGCCAATAAGTTCAATGGATTTAATTAAATTTTCATGAGTAATATCAGCTATATCCATTTGAAATTGGAATCTATCAATTCCTCCAAGAGCTTCACTGTGTCGAATAATTTTTTTCGCTACTTGATCAGGATCTCCTAAGACTATCGCACCTAATGGGCCTATCTGATTGTCAAATTGATCTCTAGTGACAGGGCCCCAGCCTCTTTCTCTTCCAATTTTTGTGAACATTTTATGGTACCCCTCATAATACAAATTAATTGCTTCATCCATACTATTTGCTACATAGCCTAAAGAATGAAGTCCCACAGAGAGTTTTTCAGGAGGATGTCCAGCTTCTTTACCCGCTTGTCTATAAACATCTACTAAAGGTTTGAAACGGTGGGTATTACCTCCAATAATTGCAATCATTAAAGGCAAACCCATTGATCCAGCTCTTGCAAAAGATTGAGGAGTCCCACCAACACCTAACCAAATTGGTACTGGGTTTTGAATAGGTCTTGGGTAAACAGGTAAATTATTAATTGAGGGTCTAAATTTACCAGACCAACTGACAAATTCGTTTTCTCTTATATTTAGAAGTAAATTAAGTTTTTCAATAAATAAATCATCGTAGTCTTTAAAATCTAAACCAAATAAAGGAAATGCTTCAGAAAATGATCCTCTACCTGCAACCATTTCTGCTCTACCACCAGATATAAGGTCAAGAGTAGATAGATTTTGAAATACACGAACAGGATCTGCTGCACTTAGAACAGTTACAGCACTTATCAACTTAATTTTTTTTGTTTTTGCTGCAGCAGCAGATAAAATCATGAATGGAGATGAGTCTAAAAATTCTTTTCGATGGTGCTCACCTATTCCAAATGAATTTAAACCAACCTCATCAGCAAAAATAATTCTATCAATGACGTTATTTATAGCTTTGACACTGTCTGATCCTTCTCTTTTATCAGCAAAACTGTCTATACCTATTTGCAAAGTATTATTCTAAAATTTTTCAGTATTAGTTCTAATTTCAATTTCCCAAGACCAGGCTTTTTTATCTTGCTGGTAAAAGTTAAGGTATTGTTTTGCAATTTCATCAGGGTGTATCATTTGATAATTTCCAATCGGTTTTCTTCCAATTCCTCCATCAATTACAAAATGACCAATATGAATATTTTGTGGGTGCAATTCTCTAGCCAATGATTGAGCTAAGCCCCTTAATCCAAACTTGCCAATTGCAAAAGATGCAGATTTAGCAAATCCTTTTACGCTTGCAGATGAGCCTGTAAAAAATATATTTCCTTGTCCTGATTTAATCATTCTTTTTGCCGACTCATGCGCTACTAAGAATGCCCCGTAGCTATTTACTTTTATTGATTGAAGCATCTCGTCTGGGTCATATTCTACAAAAGGTTTTACTATTCTTAAAGATGGATTGTATATAACGATTTCTGGGGTACCAATAGTTGAGTCAATTTGTGAAAATAATTCATGAACACTTTTATTTTCAGTTGAGTCACACTTAAAAACCAAAGCATCAGTCTCTTGTTTTAAAGAGCTAAGTTTTTCAATATTTCTTGCAGCTAGAGCAATTTTCATACCTTTAGAATAAAAAATTCTGGCTAATGAGGCACTTAGACCTGATCCTGCGCCTACAATTAAAACTGATTTCTGACTCATCTTTTGAATATTGACTAGCTATAACATATTTTTACTTAAGTACATATTGACCATTAAGTCTCGCTTAAATTGTATTAAGGTTGATTATTTGTTATTTCTTAATGTCATCAAAAGATATGAAAAAAATAGTTATTTTATCAAGAAAAAGTTTTCTAGCTAAAATTCAAACACACATAGCAAAAATAGAAATTAATAAGATTAGAAAAAATATAGTCGATACTCATTACTCATCTAGTATAGGCGACAAGGATCTCTCGGCAAAAGCTTGGGAACAGCATGGTTTTGGTGTATTTACAAATTCTCTCTCAAGGAAATTAATTTTAAAAGAGGCAGATGTTGTAGTTCACTCATTCAAAGATCTACCTGTTAAAAATCTTAATAAAACTTCGTTTGTTTGTCTTCAAAGAGATGATCCAAGAGATATTATTCTAATAAAGAAATCATCATTAAATAAAAAAAAATTAGTAATAGGAACCTCTTCTCCTAGAAGAAAATATTATTTAAAAAAATTAAAGGAATTTCTTCCATTTCAGGAATTAAAATCAATTCAGATAAGGGGTAATGTTACATCAAGACTAGATAAAGTTTTAAATTCCTCTAAAGAAGATGGATTATTTATTGCAAAAGCTGCTACTGATAGAATTTTTAAATACGGGAAAAAAGTTGATAAAAAAGAGTATATTAATTTTAGGTCTAATTTTGAAAAGTTTGAAAAGGTAATTTTACCAATTTCTGAATTTCCAAGCGCCGCTGCTCAGGGATGTATAGCTTTAGAGTTCAGAAAAGATGATAAAAAAATAAAAAAAATATTAGAAAAAATAAATCATTTGCCCACTTCTGAAGATTGTTATAAGGAGAGGAAGTATTTATATAAGTGGGGGGGAGGTTGTAATCTCGATATAGGGGTAACTATTGAAAATATATTAAACGAAAGAATTCTGTTTGCTCGGGGTAAAGACACTCAAACAAAAAAATATTTTAATGAAAAAAAATATCTTAATAACAAGCGTGTAAAAAAAGTTAAGAATATATTTCCACTAAACATCTCTAATTATCAAATGTTCAGCAGAGATTTGATAGAATTTAGTAAGACTATAAAGAATAAAAACGTTCTAGCAACAAGAGCAAACTTTAAAGAATTTGGGTCTTTAAAAAATGTATCTAATCTTATTACTTCTGGTGTCACCTCTTGGAAAAAAATAAATAAAAAAGGTATTCTTGTAAATTCATCTCTTGATGGTTTTGGAGAAAATTACAGAGAAATTGAAAATGTTTACAAAGGCAATAATCACACTACTTATAAACTCACCTACAAGGAAAATAATCTAAAAACAAAATTTCCCAAAATTTCCCATTATAGTTTAACCCCTTTTATTAACGATACTACTATTGATAATTTATTTATTGCTGAGAGTTTTTATTGGATGAGCTTTTCGGCTTTCAAAATAGCTATACAACTCAGGCCAGAAATAATAAATAAGCGAAATGCATGTGGTCCTGGACAAACTTATGTTCAAATTTCTAAATTTATTCCTAAAAATCAATTAAACATATATCTTACATATGAAGATTTTAAAAAATTTGAACTTAAATGATAAAAAATTATTTCCCTATAAATCGGTCAAATACTATAAAAAAGAAAATGCTCATACAGCCTTTTTTTGTGGACCAAAAAGTAAATGACTCAAAAAAAATTAAAGGGTTAGGTGATAATAAAAGTTGGTCGTCTTCTAATGTCATCAAGGCAATTGAGAAGGATCTTAAAAGGGGTATAAATAATTTTCTTTTGTTTATTGTACCTCTTCAAAAACAAAGAACTCCAGAAGATTTTAGCTTTCACTATGAGGTTATTAGAAAAATTAAAAAATATTTTGGTAAAGATATAGTATTGCTCATCGATACGTGCCTTTGCTCTATTACTTATGATGGACATTGTGGAATTACTCATCAAAAATCTATCGATCTTAATAAAACTCATTACTCTTTAGGATTAGCAGCAAATACATATCTTGAGGCAGGTGCAGATATAATAGCTCCAAGCGATATGATGAAAAATACAACAAAATACTTAAGGAAAATCTTTGCACAAAATGGATTTTCTAATTCTCAGATTATGAGTTACTCAACAAAATTTAAAAGTCATTTTTATGGTCCATTTAGAAATGTAGCAAAATCGTCACCTAAAGGTTTTGATCGATCATCATATCAGTTGCCAGTTGCAGACAAAAAAAAAGCAATCAAAAGTTCCATCGATAATGCTGCACAGGGAGCGAATTATTTAATGGTTAAACCTGGAATGACATCAATTGATTTAATTGGAGATATAAAAAAAGAAACACTACTTCCTACAGGGACATTTCAGGTAAGTGGTGAATTTGCTAGTTTGCAAATGCTTAGCAAAGCTAATTTTGGCAACTATATTGATTTACTAAAAGAGTCTTTGGTGGTCTTCAAAAGAGCACGATCAGATTTTATTATTACTTATGGGGCAAGGGATATTGCAAAATACTTATAACAAAAAATTTCTCAATGCTTTAAATAAAGTAGAGCAAAAAGTTCCCCCTATTTGGCTAATGAGACAAGCTGGTCGGTATCATAAACATTATAGAATTTTAAAAGAAAAATATTCTTTTGAGCAATTATGCAAAGAGCCTGAGCTAGCTTGTAAAGTGGCTCTAGGACCTATTGCTGAGTTTGACTTTGATGTTGCAATACTATTCAGCGATATACTTTTTCCTTTAGATTATTTAGGGATGGGCCTGAAATTTAAACCCGGCCCTGTATTTGAAAGAAATTTAAATTCTAAAATGATATCTGAGTTTAATATTGATGAATTTGATAGTTTTATGGAATTTCAAAGTAAATCACTCAATCTTATTAGAAATGAGTTATCAAACGATAAGTCCTTAATTGGTTTTACTGGTGGGCCTTTAACTTTATACCATTTTGCAATCAGACATAATCCTGTATCAGAAACATTATTTCAACAAACCCTACCAATCTTAGAAAAGTTAATTCATAAAAATATCCAAATTCAGTTTCAAAGTGACATAGATCTATTGATGATTTTTGATACTGAGGCTAATAATCTTAATGATGAAGAATTTGATAAGTTTGTAATTCCTTTTATAAAAAAAATTGCAGATAGTTATCCCAATAAGATAGGTTATTTCACAAAAGATATTTCTCAAAACAAATTTAGTAAATTGCAAAGATTAGAAAATTTAAAACTAACAGTTCTTGGAACCAATTTAGAAATATTTAATGAATTACCAAAAACGCATTTATCTTTACAAGGAAATTTTTCAAATAATTTACTAGCTATGGAAGACACTAAAGCTTTTTCACATATCATCGATGAATATTTAGAAAAATGTTTGCAGAATGATATATCCCATAGATCAGGTTGGATAGCTAGCCTGGATCATGGTGTAAAAAAAACTACTCCTGAGGCTAATGTTCATCTATTCATAGAAAAGATAAGAACTAAATTATCACTAAAATCGTAATGTTTTTCAATGGCTTCTTTTAAAGGTAATAAACTCTATGTTCATGGATCTGGTTTGAAAACAGGTATCCTGTTAACAAATTTAGGTACACCAGATGAGCCAACTAAATCTTCTTTAAAAATTTACTTAAAACAATTTCTTTCAGATAAACGTGTAATAGAAACACCAAAAGCGGTTTGGTGGCCTATACTTAACGGTATAGTTTTAAATACTCGACCTGCAAAGTCTGCTAAAAATTATAAATCTGTTTGGACTGAAAAAGGATCTCCACTTTTGTATCACACTGAATCACAGTTAACAAAAATTGAAAATGTAATATGTAAAAAATATAAAAATATTGTATTTGATATTGGAATGCGCTACGGCAACCCAAGTATTTCTAAAGGTTTAAATAACTTACGTAATCAAAATTGTGATCGTATTATTGTCCTACCTTTATATCCTCAATATTGTGCAGCTACAACAGGATCAACATTTGATGCAGTTGCAGAGGAATTACAAAATTGGCGTTGGGTACCTTCTCTTCGTTTTATTGGAGGCTATTACGAACATAAGCTTTACATAAAAGCACTTAAAAATAGTATTGAAGAGTTCTGGACTAAAAACGACAAACCTAAAAAAATCTTATTTAGCTATCATGGTGTCCCAAAAAAATATTTAGACAAAGGAGATCCGTATCACTGTTTCTGTAGAAAAACTACTAGATTAGTAGCCGAGGCCATGGGTTTACCAGAAGAAAGCTACATGACAACATTCCAATCAAGATTTGGACCAGCAGAGTGGCTTCAACCTTATACAGATAAAACAATTGAGAGCTTGGCAAAAAATGGCACAGACCATATTCATGTTATTAGTCCAGCTTTTTCTTCAGACTGCCTCGAGACTATTGAAGAACTTAATGAAGAAAATAGAGAAATATTTATGGAAAATGGTGGAAAGGAATTTGGATATATTCCTTGTCTAAATGATCGAGAAGATCATATACTCCTACTCACTTCGTTGCTAGAAAACGAACTACATGGGTGGGTATGAGTGATCAAATAAAAAACCAGCAAATCAATGCAGAAAAGTGGTTTCAAGAACTTCGAAATCAAATGATTGGAGCTATTCAAAAAGTTGATAGTTCAAGATTTAAAGAAAAAAGTTGGCAAAGGCCAGGTGGAGGTGGTGGATTAATGTCTATATTAAAGGGGGATATTTTTGAAAAAGTAGGAGTAAATATATCAACTGTTCACGGTGTTTTCAGTGAAGAAATTAGAAAAAGTATGCCTGGAACAGATAAAGATGGAAAATTCTGGGCATCAGGAATTTCTGTAGTTGCCCATATGAAAAACCCTAAAATAGCTGCTGCTCATTTTAATACGCGCTATATTACTACAAATGAAAGTCAATGGTTTGGCGGAGGTTGTGATCTTACTCCAGCAATTCCTGAAAATGAAGAAACAGAAAACTTTCATGAAGTTTTAAAAAGAACTTGTGACCAACACAATTCTGATTTTTACAGCAAATTTAAAAAGGAATGTGACGAATATTTTTACTTACAACATAGGGAAGAATCTAGAGGTATTGGAGGAATATTTTTTGATTATATGCGCGACAATTTTGAAAAAGACTTTTCCTTTGTAAGAGATATTGGTCAGTGTTTTATAAATTTTGTGATTGAAAATGTAACAAGAAAGAAAGATTTAAAATATAATGATAATGACCTCCGTATTTTAATGAAAAAAAGGTCTCGCTATGTGGAATTTAATTTACTTTATGATCGTGGAACTCTTTTTGGACTAAAAACTAATGGAAATATTGATGCTATACTGATGTCAATGCCACCAAACGCTATTTGGGATTAATTGATTTCTCTAGAAAATTTTTTAACTGCATCCCAATCTGTAAATTCAAAAGTTTTTGTTGTATCCGTTGGACCATTTGTTATCCACATAATAAACTTAATTATATATTTTTCTAAAAAGTTATAATTTGGAAAATCTATCTTTCCAGCAAATACTCCAATATAATCTGGTTTCCAATTAGTTTTTTTTAGAAACTTTATAATATATGGATTTGTATTAGGTGTATTTTTCTCAGATTTCCTTGCGGTAGCATTTACAGAAAAAAAAACTGTTTTTTTTCTTTCAAGTAAAATTTTATTATTTTTAACAAAATTATAAATTTTCTTATTATGATCTCCATATTTTACTGATGCACCGATAATTATCTGATCGAAATTATCTAAATTAACACTATTTAATCTGTCTATATTTAATATTAAAGACTCTTTTTCTTCATTAAGAGTTTCGCAAATTTTTAAGGATTGTCCATTGGAGGAAGAATAGATAAAAATTTTTTTCATTGAGCCTTATTACATAAGTTATTTGAATAGAGCAATTAATTAGTGTAAGAAAAAGCATGGTTCAAGAATTCAAATTCTTAGGTTACAACATGGAAAAAATATCTTCTTTTTATGGTTTTTTTTTAATAATTTGGGGGTTTTTTATTAGTCTGTTTAGTCAGAGTAGCTCAATTACATCTTACATACCCTCCTTAATTGGAGTCTGTATATTATTTTTTTCTCTTTTGGCTTTGTATGTTCCAAGAAGAAAGAAGCTTTTTATGCATATAGTAGTTTTTATTGGATTAGTTATAGTTTTAGGAGGCTTAGATATTTTACGAAGTATTGACACAATTTTTATTAATTTTTGGGCGGATATATCAAAAATAATGATGCTTTTGACTGGAATTTTTTTTATTTTCCTTTGTGTTAAGTCATTTATTCACGCAAGATCTCATTAAAACTATTGAAATAATTTGCTAGAAAAAATTAGGTATTAATAAATCTTAAATGGATCTCACTAATGGCGATATAAAAAAACAATTAATTAGTATGGCTGTTCCAGCAGGAACTGGTTTGTTGTTTTATACTCTTTATAATGTTGTTGATACATTTTATGCAGGTCTTATAAGCACAGAGGCTATTGCAGGTTTATCTATTTCTTACCCGTTATATTTTATTTTATTAGCCTTCGCTGTAGGTTTTGGACAAGGTACAACCACTCTTGTTTCTATAGCTATTGGGAAAAAAAAATTTAATGAAGCAATTAAGATACATATTCAAGCACTAGTTATCACTTTGTTAGTTTCTGTTACTATAGGGCTTATAACCTTTTTATTATCCAAACCTGTATTTTTATATTTTGGAGCAGAGGGTATATTTTTAAGCAACGGTCTTAAGTACATTAAAATTCTATCAATTGGCGCACCAATCTTTATTGTTTCTTTTGTTGTCAATTCTCTTTTATATGCACAAGGAGATACTAAAAAAAATAGAAATGCTTTAATTATAAGTTTTTTTATTAATTTAATATTTAGTCCATTCTTATCTTTAGGCTATGGTCCTTTTCCTGCTTTAGGAACACTTGGCATAGCTCTTGCGACAGTCATATCTCAATTATTTCATTTTTTCTTTCTAAGCTACTATGCTATTCGTAGCCCATTATTTAGTTATTTCAGCTACAATTACACTAGGCTAGAATTGAAATTTGTTTTAAGAATTTTAAGACAATCAATTCCTTCTAGTTTGAATATGTTTATGATAGCCGTTGGTTTCTTCATAATGCAGAAATTTGTGACAGGTTATGGTGCATCAGCTAGTGCAGCTTACGGTATAGCTTTAAGAATTGAGCAAATTATTTTATTACCAGCCATAGGATTTAGTAGTGCTTTATTAAGTATGGTTGGACAAAATTTTGGTTCGAAGAATTTTGTTAGAATTTATGAAGCTTTTTTAATTTCACTGAGGTTATCTTTGACAATGATGATATTTGGAGCAGTGGTGCTTATATTTGCAGGAGAGAGAATAGCTGGTTTTTTTTCAAGAGATAGCGAAGTAATAATTATCGCTGGTAGTTACTTATTTATGGTGGCGTTCTTGGCTTTTATATATCAAGTTATTGATAGATGTGACTCTGTGCTTTCTGGTTTGAGAAAACCTTCTGTAAATGTCTTCTATACTTTTATAAGGTTGGTATTTTTACCACCATTTGTAATTTATTTGTTTTCAGAGACTTTCGAAAAAGGCTTAATAGGCATTTGGTGGGCCATATTTTTTACAAATTTACTAGGCTCAGTTTTCGTATATTTTCATATGCGTTATATATTCAAAAATCAAGCCAGACTTGTTGAAGGGAGCAGTCCGTTATAACTAGGAGGGAATAACTAAGAATCTATATCAACACGGAGTTGTTTGAAACTTTTATTTGAACTGCTCCTAGATAAGTTATATCGAATATTGAAGAAGTATGTTGTGTTATCATTGCATAATAACTATGCAACTTACAATCATCTTAAATCAAAATTATTATTTAGTTGAAATTTCGAAAATTAGATTATTTCTGTATAAATAATCGACATAGTAAGAATTAGTAAATAACAAATGATAAAGGTATTAACAATTCTCCATACTTTTTTGTTTAAGAAATATACTCTAAGTGACTGAGCACCATAGCCTAAGAAATAAAAGAAAATAAAAGATGCTAGACTAGCGCCCAGTCCAAACAACACCTTATCAGAAATAGATAGGAAATTTTTTGATAAATTCCCTAAAATAAAAACGGTATCTGAATAAACATGAGGATTTAAGAAGGTAAAAGCAAGAGTTTGTAGGCCTATTTTTGACTTTGATGTTTGTAAGTTAGTTTGTGAAAATTTAATATCATATTTAAATGTTTTTAATTTCAACCATATAAAATTTAAGAGAAAGAGCACTAGACATAAAGATAATAACATATTGATTAGATCATTGATAAAATTTTTAATAAAATGAAATAGAAAAATCCCAAAAAAAATTAATAAAAAATCACCTAGTATGCAGATCGATGTAACTAAAAATATATTATTTTTTTTTATACCCTGCTCTATTACAAATAAATTCTGTGCTCCTATTGCTAGTATTAGACTTAAACCTGTTGAAAAACCAAAAACAAACTCATTCATGACAATTTTGCACAGTTTATATACTTTACACCTAAAATCTATTTAGTAAGTTTGACTCATGAAAGTATTTGCCGGTGGAATTTTTTTCGCCTTAATATTTATTTATGTAGTAACTGACGGTTTTGTTAAGATTAGTCTGCCTCTGTAAACCTTCTTCTTTTTCCATTACTCCACTCTTCATTAAATCTTAGAGTGCCTAAATGTAATGGGATCTTTTGTTTAACAATCAAATTACTTTCTGAAAATTCAAAGAATGAATTATGTAGATAGCGAAACTCTAACAAATTATTCATAATCCCAAAGTTTATATCTTTTATGATGTTAGGATCCACATTCTGATTTGAAATGAAAACGTAGTCATCTTCTGCTGTAAAATTCAAAACTAAACGAAGAGATAAGTTAGATGGGTGTTCAAATAAATCTGATTTTTTTATAATTGCATATTGAAATTGATTTTGTTCAATTTTTTTTATGATTTCATCAACACTATCGTCTAGACGTGTATCGCATTCTAAGGTGTTGGATCCTCCATAACTATGGGATATTTCTAGCTCTCTATCCAAAACTTTACATACACTTTTAGCAAGTATGTATTCTGTACCTAGTGTAGATCGAACCATTATTGTTAAAGAAATATCTTGGGAGAGCGCATATAATAAATTTGTTTTAAAAAATAATAGTACAATAAAAGAAAATATTATTTTTAAATACATAGATTACTTTTAACATAAAACATTCTAGATTGTTAAAGAGATTTAGATGCCAAATTTTTCAATAATTGCAATAATAGCATGCTTTGCTTATGCAATTGAGAGTATTTTTGGTTTTGGTGGAACTATAATTTTTTTAGGATTTAGTGGATTTTTTTTTGATTTTAACTCTCTATTGAGATTAGCTATGATTGTTGGCCTATCGTCTGGGTTGGCAGTTTTAATTCAATCATACAAATATGTTTCTACAAAACACCTAATCAAAATTTTGATCTACACAATTCCCGGGGCTTTTATTGGAACATATTTTATTAATTATTTTACATCAGATGTTTTAATAAAAATATTTGCCTTAATTTTAATTGTCTATGGATGCTTTAACCTATTTTTTCCAAATATAATTTTTCCTCAAATTTTAAAAAAATTTTTTGTAATTTTAGGTGGTTTTATTCAAGGAATTTACACCATTGGAGGACCTTTTGTATTGATGGGTTATAAAGATAGTTTTTCTTCAAAACAAGAGTTGAGGTCTACTATGGCTGGATATTTTTTTATTATTAACTCCTTAAGAGCATTATTTTTTGTTTTTCTAGGAGGGAGTTATTTAAATATTGTCAAAATATATTATCCAATAGCATTTTTAGTAATGTTGAGTGTTTGGATAGGTTATTATGTTCACAAAAAGATACCAGAGGACCTATTTAAAAGGCTTATAATCATTGCTATCACTTTAATTGGTATATTGATTTTTTTTACAAAATGATTGATTGGGAACCATATGGACCTATTTATTCTGTAGCCCCTGGAATAAAAAAAATAAATGATTTGCCAATTATAGAATTTGATGAACATCAAGATAGATACTTAGATTTAAAAAAAAAATGTAAGGAGAATATTTTTTTTGATGATTATTACTCAGCAGAAACAGATAAAATTATATGCAATAAGTTGAGTAATATTTTAAAAAGTGAATATCCCTCAAAGACAATTAAATTCAATAATTTTGTTGAGCTTGGTTATGCTATCCAAGAGGACATAGCAATTTTTCACAGATCTAATAAGCTTATAGCTTTACATGTGTCTTTTCCATCTGTTTGGAAGCCTAAAGAAAAAATTGGTCTAAGTTTTGCTCAAATTCACAAACCAGTACCAGGTATGGAAAATTTTCTTAAAAATGAAGATAAATATGTACAAATGATGGTTGAGGCGACAACTCCTATCATTAGGTATGTTTGGGGGGAGCACTACGGATATTTTTTATGTGAACATGAACCTCTACAAAAAAACATTAAAGTTATGCATACTGAAAGACAAACTTTCATTGGTGTTCCTAAAAGTGATATTGGTATTTTCCTTATAAGAAAAAAAGTTATTCTTTACAAGGATACTTCAACTGAATTTAAAATTTGGTATGAGAAGCAAATTAATTCTATGTCCGGGGAACAAAGAAAATATAAGTTAAAAGAAATCTAAGTCGATACTACAGATCGAAAAAATTCATATAATTGAAGTTAATCAGATTATTGTTCCTGATTTACCTCAGGTGGAGCATTTGGATTTGTAAGACGCTCTAATTCAGCTAATTCTTCTGCCTCTTTCTTAGCTTCTCTTTTAGCTTTTTTCGCGGCAAGCTTTTCTTGACGTTTTCGTTCTTTCTCCATAGCTCTTTCACCAGCTTTTGATTTATAGTCAAAATGTAATCCCATTTAAAAATTATATCAGAATTTTTTTTATACTAAAGTTTCAGTTCAATAAATTTGATCTTAATTTAGTACTCTTTTTAAAAGATTTATCCAGTTTAAATGGGTAATTTTAATCATTAGTTTTTCATTAAAATCTTGCTTTGATAATAATTCAATTAATTTCTGCATTCCTAATACACTATTAAGATCTTTTGGCATCATAGCTCCATCAAAGTCAGAGCCAAAACCTACTTTGTCTTCTCCAAGATAGTCTATAAGGTATTTAAAATGGTCTGCAATTATTTGTAATTCTGTATCAGAGACCATTTTTCCATCTCTCCTCAAAAAAGCAGGTGCAAAATTAACCCCAACCATACCTTCTGTATCTTTGATCGCATCTAATTGCTTATTTGTGAGATTTCTAGTATGTGGGCATATTTCGTGAGCATTGCTGTGCGTTGCGACTAAGGGTGATGTTGAGTATTTAGCAATATCCCAAAATCCTTTTTCATTTAAATGAGAAGTATCAATTAACATTTTAAGAGAATTACAATTTTTTATTAATTCTATTCCAATATCAGTTAAACCCTCGCCGATATCAGGTGATTGTGGAAATGCGAAGGGAACGCCCTCTGCGAATATAGTAGGCCTTGACCAAACTGGTCCAACAGATCTAAGGCCAGCTCGGTAAAGTGTTTCAAGATTATAAAAGTTTTTATCTATGCACTCTGCACCTTCAATGTGCATCACAACAGATAATTGATAATTGTCATCATTAAATGAAGTCTCTAAATCATCATTAGATAAGCAAATTTTAACTCTGTTGCCAGAGTTTCTCTCAATTTTAGAAAGGATTGATATTTGATTTAAAACAATAGGTAGAGCATCATTCACATCAATAGATCCTGGTAATGGTAATGAATATTCATCTTGTTCCATATCTTTATAATTAACTAATTTATCTGAATCAGAAATAGCATGTTCTGGAGTTGGAACGTAAATTGCACACAAACCTCCCTTGAAATTAGCTTGTTTCATTCGTGGAATATCTAAATGGCCCTCATTATCTCCATCTATAAAATCGAGGTGAGAATTTGGATTTTTCTTTAAAAATAGCCTAAACAAAACATCGTTATGACCATCAAAAATCTTATAGTCCATATAGCGAACCTATCATTATTTTTGCAATATTGACTACATACAAATTTAAAATTTGTAATGAAATTTTTTCGGCAGTCTCATAAAAAGACATCAGCCGTCTGTATTTAGCAAAAGTAAAATATTTTTTTAGACCTATATGTATGTATGAAAGGAATTATAAAAAATGAATAAAATTTTTGGATTTACAGAGCGATCTTTAAATTTCTGGTTGTCTTTTTTTAGTAAAAAAGAAGATAGTATTATTAATTTTTGCAAAGTTGAATATGGCAACGATTGGCAATGGGCATACTCCCAATATCAAAGAAATCAATCTTTTCCTAATAACATGAAAGAGGCTGCGTAATGAGTAATTTATTTAAATCTATTAGAAATATAATTATTAACGAAAAAAATGATCAAAAAACAAAATCTAACAAAGAAGAGTCTTATTTATCTCAAGCAATTGATATGATTGACCTTGAGAGAAGGCAAAAAGAATTAGATAGAAGATTTATAAGAAAATTTTAAAAGCCCTATTTTGGGCTTTTTGCCTAACTCAATACCCAAATTTCAATAGCAACAAATATAAAAAGACCAGCAAATATTAAATTGATAATATTTTTAGGTCTATTGAAGTAGTTCGAAAACTTTTTAATTCCAAAAAAATGGCCAATAATTGAATAATTCATGGCAGATATAAAAAAACTCCCTGTAGCAAAAATTAAAGCGATACTAAAAGTTAAATTTTCACTGAATTGCAAAGTTGCTAAAGCGGACCAAAATGCAAAAGCTTTAGGATTAGTATATGCTACGATTACTGCTTTTTTCATGCTGTGAAAAAAATCTCTCTCATTTGATAATTTAATAAGTTGATTTTCAGAGCTAAAGTACTGACTACCAATTTGATATGCTAAATAAATCATATAAAGACTTGCTAGTATTTTTAATAAAATAAAACCCCAACCCATCAAATTAGAGATAAGAATAGATATTCCTGTAGTAGCTAATAAGCACCAAGTAAAAGAGCCAATAGCAGTTCCAACAGCAGCCCCCCAGATTTGTTTTTTCTGACCACTTATCCCAACCGATGCTACAAAAAAAGTATTAGGGCCAGGTAAAAAAACAGCAAAATAAAATACAATCCAGCCCGATATTAGGGCCATTGTAATTTCATTCATTTATTTTAATGATTAAGTATTTGACTTAAAAATAGTTTGGTACGATCACTTTTAGGATTATTAAAGAACTCATCTGGAGTCGCTTGCTCTATAATTCTTCCTTCGTCCATGAATATCATTTGGTCAGCAACAGTTTTAGCAAAACCCATCTCATGAGTTACAACTAACATTGTCATTCCCTCTTCAGCTAGTTGAATCATCACGTCTAAGACTTCCTTGATCATTTCGGGATCAAGAGCAGATGTTGGTTCATCAAACAACATTATATCCGGATTCATAGCAAGAGACCTTGCTATAGCAACACGTTGTTGTTGACCACCTGACAACTGTCCAGGAAATTTCTGAGCCTGTTCTGGAATTTTTACCTTTTCTAGGTATGACATAGCTATATCTTCTGCCTCTTTTTTTGGCATTTTTTTTACCCAAATTGGTGCAAGAGATATATTGTCTATGACAGAAAGATGTGGAAATAAATTAAATTGTTGAAAGACCATTCCAACATTTTTTCTTATCATATCTATATTTTTCAAGTCATTTGTAAGTTCTGTACCGTGGACAACAATTTGTCCTTTTTGATGAGCCTCCAATCTATTAATGCACCTAATCATGGTTGATTTACCTGAACCACTTGGACCACATACAACGATCTTTTGACCTCTTTGAACACTTAGATCAATATCTTTAAGAACATGAAAATCATCATACCATTTATTAACTTTTTCCAATTGAATGACTTGTTCCATGGTTAACTATTATCTGTTTTTAATTTCTTTTCTAAATATAAACTATAGCGAGACATCCCAAAGCAAAATATAAAAAATACAAGAGATATGAAGACATAGACTTCATAATAAAGTTTTGTCCATGTCATATCAGCTAAAGCTGCCCTTCCAATTCCTAGTAAATCAAATAAACCAATAATTAAAACTAAAGATGTGTCTTTAAATAGACCAATACATGTGTTGACTATGGGAGGGATAGCTATCTTGAGTGCTTGAGGTAAAATAATTTTACGAGTTGTTTGCCAATAATTTAAACCTAAAGATTGTGCTGCCTCTATCTGGCCTCGAGGAATGGCTTGAAGTCCCCCTCTAATTGCCTCTGCCATATAAGCAGATTGAAAGAGAGTTACTGCAACTAAAGCTCTTAGAAGATTATCTGGGTTAACGCCATCTGGCAAAAATAATGGTAGCATCACATTTGCAGTAAATAATAATGTGATAAGGGGTACTCCTCTTATAAATTCAATAAAAACAACACATAAAGATTTTACAATAGGCATTTTTGAGCGTCTACCAAGAGCCAAAATAATACTCAAAGGAAATGCTAGGCCAATTCCAGTAACTCCTAAAAATAAAGTTACCAATAAACCTCCCCATTTATTTGTTCCTACAACACTCAGGCCGGGACCTCCATAAAGCATGAAGTATGCTAAGAATGGGTAAATAAAAGTAAAATAAATAAAGTATTTTCTGTAAGGTAATTTATCAAAAAGTATTCCTATAATAGCTAAAGGCAAAAGTGCGTAGACAAAATTTACCCTCCAAACTTGTTCGATAGGATAAAATCCATACATAAATTGATCCCATCTAGCATAAATAATTGCCCAACAAGCGCCGTACTCTCCTGGCATGATATTTTTTGAACACAAAGTTCGATCACTAATTATTTCTCCCTGAAAATTTGTCCTAAAATCAGCACCAAATATAGCCCAATTTAAAAAAAAAGTTCCTACTTCGTAAATAAAGATTATTGCAACAACTGTCATTAAAGAGTTCACCCAAGAAGAAAATAAATTTTTAATAATCCAATTATAATACTTATTGCGCATTAAGCTTTGATTAGAAAATGTAGTCATGCGTTACCTTTGAACTGAACCGATTTATTGTAAATATTCATGAATAAAGAAATTGTTAAACTGATTGTTAAATAAGTAAGCATCACCATTAACATTATTTCTATTGCCCTACCAGTTTGATTTAAAGAAATACCCCCAAATCCATGGACTAAATCTGCATAACCTATAGCGATACCGAGTGAGGAATTTTTAGTCAAATTTAAATACTGAGATGTTAAAGGAGGGATAATAACTCTTAACGCTTGGGGAATGACTATTAACCTCATAACCAAATTATTTTTTAAACCCAAGGCTTGAGAGGCTTCTCTTTGCCCTTTTGAAACAGCTATTATTCCTGACCTGACAGTTTCAGATATAAAAGCTGCAGTATAAATTGATAAACCAAAAAGCATTCCTAAAAATTCTGGTCGTATGACCATGCCACCCTTAAAATTGAAACCTTTTAAAACAGGGGTATCAAATTCTAGAGGTCTTCCCATAATGTAATAGAATAAAATAGGTGTAAAAATGATAAGAGCGCTATTGATATAAAATATTGGGTATTGTTTACCTGTTTGTTCTTGTTTCTTTTTTAAAATTCTTTTTATAAAAATAGATGCAAGTATTGCAACTATGAAACTCCATAAAACTATTGAAAAACCATCTTTAAATATTGGTGAGGGAGTAAAAAAACCCCGATTAGTTAAAAAGAAACCATCGAATATTTCAATTGCCTGTTTGATTTTTGGTAAATGAAGTAGAATACTGTAATAGAGAATAATCTGAAGAAGAACCGGTACATTTCTTGTAAACTCTACATAAACATAGGCTATATTTCGAAAAAGCCAATTGCTTGATAGTCTGATTACACCAACAAGAAAACCCATAATTGTTGCAAGAAAGCATCCGCATACCGCTATCATAAGAGTGTTTAGAAGTCCTACAAAGTAAGCTCTAAGATGGGTATCTTCACTAGTAAAAGGTATAAGACGAATGCTTATATCATAGCCTGCAGAAATATTTAAAAAATCAAAGCCAGAGCTAATTCCCCTTTTTTCTAAATTATAAGCTGTTTGTTGAGCAATTAAATATATAAAGAGAGCAAAAAGCCCGATAACAAGTGTTTGGATTAGAAGAGATCTTGATTTTTCATCAAAAATAAGTTTTCTGACAAAATATGACTCCATAAATTTTAGGTATCTCTCTCTAGTAAAACTAAATATGAGGGTATGGGTTTTAAACCCATACCCTTGATTTTTTTATCTGAACGGAGGTGCGTAAAGTATTCCACCGTCTTTGTATAATGCATTTAAGCCTCTTTGAATATTAATTGGTGTATTTGGACCAATATGTTTTTCAAAGCTCTCTGAGTAGTTACCAACTTGACTTAAAATATTGTAAGCCCAGTCGTCAGAAAGACCTAACATTGCACCATAACCAGCATCAACACCTAAAAGTCTTAAAACTTCTGGGTTGTTTGAGCTTTTCATTTCATCAACATTACCTGATGTAATACCTAGCTCTTCACCAATGATCATAGCATTGAGTGACCATCTTACGATATCTGCCCACTCACTATCACCATGACGAACTGCAGGACCTAAAGGCTCTTTAGATACGATCTCTGGTAAAACAACGTGTGCTGATGGATCTGGATAACCAGCTCTACTTGCATATAGACCTGAAGCGTCAGTTGTGTATACGTCACAACGACCTGCTGTGTAAGCAGCATCTGCTTCTGAGTTAGTTTCAACAGGAACTGACTCATATGACATTCCATTAGCTTTAAAGAAATCAGCAAGGTTCATTTCAGTTGTTGTACCAACTTGGATACAAACTGAAGCTCCATCTAATTCCATTGCACTTGAAACTCCAAGGTCTTTACTTACCATAAAGCCCTGACCATCATAATAATTAACACCAACAAATTCTAAACCAAGGTCAACGTCTCTTGATAGAGTCCAAGTAGTGTTTCTTGATAGCATATCAATCTCACCAGATTGAAGAACTGTGAATCGTACTTTTGAAGTTGTAGGTACGTATTCAACTTTAGAAGCATCACCAAATACAGCAGCTGCTACAGCTCTACATACATCAACGTCAATGCCTTCCCAAACACCAGCATCGTTAGGAGCGCCAAAGCCCGCTAATCCAGTGTTGGAACCACACATTAATTTTCCTCTTTCTTTAACTAAATCATGAGTGCTTCCGTGACTTCCAGCTATAGCTGTAGAAACACCAAGAGTTAATAGAAGAGAAATAAACAACGATTTAATTTTTGTCATCGTTTCCTCCTTATAATTATAAGCTTGGGCAGTATAGACCTATCTGAACTGAAACTAAAATACAAAAATGCCATATAATTGGTGTATTTTTTGCATAAATAAATGAAAATCAATAATCTTTGTCTTAATCTTGGTTGAACAAGTCTCTTGTAAAAATCCTATCTTGCACGTCCTTTAAATCTGGGTGACTACGATTACAAAGAATTAAATCGGCATCTTTTTTAAATAATTCTAAATCTCGATAAATCTCTGAGTTCAAAAATCGCTTTTCTTTTATCAAAGGTTCGTAAACGATTACTTTAATGCCTTTTGCTTTAACTCTTTTCATTATGCCTTGCATGCTTGATTCCCTTATATTGTCTGATCCCTCTTTCATAGCTAATTTGTAAATACCTATAGTTTTAGGTTTTAATTTGGTAATTTCCGAAGCTATAAAATCCTTTCTAATAGCATTGGAGTCAACAATTGCTTTAAAAATTTTCTGAGGAGTTTTTTCAAAGTTAGCAAGTAATTGTTTTGTATCTTTAGGCAAGCAATAACCTCCATATCCAAATGAGGGGTTATTATAAAAATCTCCAATTCTTGGGTCTAAACTTATTGCATGTATTATCTCCTTTGAGCTTAGATCATTTGATATAGCGAAAGAGTCTAGTTCATTAAAAAATGCTACTCTCATAGCAAGATAAGCGTTGGAAAATAATTTTGATGACTCAGCCTCTATTGAATTTGTATGAATAATTTGGACATTTTTATCTAAAGAAGAGTCTAATAGAAGTTTTGCAAACACTTTTCCTTTTTCTGAATGTGAACCTATAACTATTCTTGATGGATGAAGGCTATCTTTTAAAGCACTACCTTCTCTTAAAAATTCTGGCACAAAAATTATTTCAAAATCATTATATTTCATTTGTATTTTTTTTATATATCCAACAGGTATAGTTGATCGAATAATTACGGTTGGATTTGAATTAGATTTTTTAATATTTTCTAAAGATTTCTCAATTGAAGAGGTATCGAATGTATTTGTGTTGACATCGTAATTGGTTGGAGTAGCAATAATTGCAAAATCAAAGTTATCAATATCGACAGGATAATTTTTTGAAGAATTCAAATTCAATTTTTTTGATGATAAATAATATGATACTTCTTTGTCCTCAATTGGTGAAATACCTTTAGTTATATTATCAGTTTTTGAGTAATCTAAATCGAAGCAGGTTACTTCATTTAATTGCGACAAAAGAACTGCATTTGCAGTTCCTACATAACCAAGCCCTATAACTATTATTTTCAAAATTTTAAAGTATAAAATATTTAGTATGTAACAACGACTTTTTTATGAAATAGATATTAATGCGACACATAGGCTATAAATTAATGAAGTAATTTGAATTTTTTTTACTTAATTAACTTAATTTACTTAAATATTTATAAACTTATTGGTATATTGTATACCACGTTTTTTTTGTGAAAGGATCTAAAATTAGATGTCAGATATAGAAATAGCAAGAGCCGCTAAAAAAATTCATATAAGAGAAGTTGCTGCTAAAGTAAACATTCCTGAGGAAAATCTAATTCCTTATGGTCATGATGCTGCAAAAATAAATTTTGACTTTATTGAAAAAAGCAAATCTAACCCTGATGGAAAATTAATTTTGGTTACTGCTATTAATCCAACTCCTGCAGGAGAGGGCAAGACAACCACTTCTGTCGGTTTAAATGATGGATTAAATAAGATTGGAAAAAAATCTATTGTTTGTCTCAGAGAACCTAGTCTAGGCCCTTGTTTTGGTATGAAGGGTGGGGCTGCAGGAGGAGGTTATGCTCAAGTAGTGCCTATGGAAGAAATAAACCTTCACTTTACTGGTGACTTTCACGCTATAACTTCTGCTCACAATCTATTATCATCATTAATAGACAATCATATTTATTGGGGAAATGAATTACAGATAGACCAAAGAAGAATTACTTGGGGAAGAGTGCTTGATTTAGGTGATAGATCGTTAAGAAAAGTAAATGTTAATCTTGGAGGAATTTCAAATGGATTTCCTAGAGAAGACAAATTTGATATTACAGTAGCTAGTGAAATAATGGCTATTTTTTGTTTAGCAAATGATATTAATGACCTTCAAAAAAGAATTGGAAATATAATAATTGCTTATAAAAGAGATAGATCTCCAATTTATGCAAGAGATGTAAAAGCGGATGGACCAATGACAGTTTTGCTAAAAAACGCTTTAATGCCTAACTTAGTTCAAACATTAGAAAATAACCCCGCAATTATTCACGGTGGTCCTTTTGCTAATATTGCTCATGGATGCAACACAGTTATTGCTACTAAAGCTGGCTTAAAACTTGCTGATTATGTTGTTACTGAAGCTGGATTTGGTGCAGATTTAGGTGCTGAAAAATTCTTAGATATTAAATGTCGTAAAGCTGGATTGGCTCCAAGTGTGGTTGTCATTGTAGCAACTGTAAGGGCATTAAAATCACATGGAGGTGTTGAAAAAGGTGACCTGAACAACGAGAATGTTTCTGCTGTAAAAAAGGGTTTTGAAAATTTGCAAAGACATATTGAAAATATTCAATCTTTCGGACTTCAGCCAATAGTGGCTATTAACAGTTTTACTTTGGATACTGAGTCAGAGAGTAAAGTTATCTCTGATGCATGTGAAAAATTAGGAGTAAAAGCTATCCTTTGTTCTCATTGGGCAAATGGTAGTAGTGGTACTCTTGAGTTGGCTAAAGAAGTAGTAAAAATTACTGAATCAAATGACTCTTCTAATTTTAAGTTCATATATGAAGACAACGCTTCATTAGAAGAAAAAATTCGTTCTGTTGCTCAAAAAATTTATAGAGCTGATGATATTGTGATAGATAAATCAGTGAGTGATCAGCTTAAAGGGTTTGAAGAAAGTGGTTATGGAGACCTACCTATTTGTATAGCAAAGACACAATATAGTTTTTCTACAAACCCTTCTTTAAGAGGTGCACCTAATGGTTTTACTGTTCCAATAAGAGAAGTAAGATTATCTGCTGGAGCTGGATTTATTGTTGTAGTAACAGGTCAAATTATGACAATGCCAGGTCTTCCTAAGGTTCCAAGTGCTAATTCTATAATGTTAGATGAAAAAGGATTAATTCAAGGACTATTTTAATTTATCAATTTAATTCTATATACCCCATAAATGGGGTATATTTTAATAATGTATTCTAAAACAACTAATGGGGTTACAGTGACTGTAAAACCCTATTTTTTAGATGATCAATCTTCTCCTCAAGAAAGTCACTTTGTATGGGCATACCAAGTAAACATTACCAATTCGGGAAACTCATCAATTCAAGTTAGTCATAGAAATTGGTTAATTATTGATGCTAATGGTAAGGTCATTAATGTTCAAGGTGAAGGGGTTGTAGGAGAGTTTCCAATAATCGAACCTGGACAAACCTTTGAATACACAAGTGGTACTCCTTTAAAAACGAATAGTGGAATAATGCAAGGTTTTTATTTAGTTTCTCAGGATAATGGTGAAAATTTAAAAATAGATATTCCTGCATTTTCACTAGATAGCCCTTACAATAAAAAAAACGTTCATTAAAAAAAATATATGTTTAATCTCAAACCTATTGCACTGGTATGCGGGACTGTTATTTGTGCTGTTGGTTTCTTTTTATTTATACCTCTAATAACTGAAGTAATCTATAAAACCGAGACATGGCAATCGTATGCTGTACCTATACTGCTTTACCTTATCGTCGGGGGTTCGCTTGTAATAACAAATAAAAATGTAGATCTAAAAATTACCCTAAAGGAGGCATTTGTAATGACTGTTTTATCATGGCTTCTTATGACCTTTCTCTGTGCTGTTCCTTTTTTGTACACTAAAGTCGATCTTGGATTAGTAGACGCATTATTTGAGTCAATGAGTGGCGTCACTACCACAGGAGCAACAATATTAAGTAATATAAATGCACTTCCAAAAGGAATTCTTATATGGAGGTCTTTTTTACAGTGGTTAGGTGGGATAGGAATAGTTGTAATAGCTTTATTTATACTTCCTTTTTTAAGAATAGGTGGAATGCAACTTTTTCATTTAGAAGGAGATGACCCATACGATAAATCTTTACCTAAAATATCATCAGTTATAAAAAAAATATTTACCATATATTCAATATTGACAATTATTTTAATATTTTTGTATTACATTTTTGGAATGAATTTCTTCGACGCCATTACCCATAGTTTTACTACTATCTCAACTGGGGGTTTCTCTTCGTATGATGACTCATTTGCTAATTTTGATAGTGATAAAATCCTTGTTATAGGAATAGTTTTTATGATTTTAGGTAGTTTACCTTTTTTAGTGCTCGTACAAACATCTCACAAGAATTTATTTGCTATATTTAAAGATCACCAAATTAGGGTTTTTTTTATAGTGCTAATTATAGCTATTACTATGATTTTTTTCTTTGCAAATAGTTATATAGATGGGAGTTATTTAAGTAAAATTATTGCAGTATCTTTTAATACTATATCTATAATTTCTGGAACTGGATATATAAGTGAAAATTTTGAAAATTGGGGAAATTATGCTTCGGTATTATTCCTTATATTAATGTTTGTTGGGGGTTGTGCTGGCTCTACAACTGGAGGATTAAAAGTTTTTAGATTTCAGATATTATTTAAGTACATAAATTTACATTTAAAAAAAATGCTTAAACCTCATTCGATAAGTGCTAGCAGATTTAACGGAAAAATAATAAATGAAACAACTTATGAGTCTGTAATGAGTTTTTTCTTTCTGTATATATTGACTTTTTTTATATCTGCTTTGTTATTATCTTTTAGTGGACTTGATTTTTTATCATGTATTTCAGCATCAGCATCTACAATTTCAAATGTGGGTCCAGGTCTTGGATCTATAATAGGCCCAGATGGCAACTATGGAATATTGGATAATTATTCTAAGCTAGTACTAATTATAACAATGTTTCTAGGAAGACTAGAGCTATTAACTATATTTATCTTACTAATTCCATCTTTTTGGAAAGACTAATTACATATTCATTATTTTTTGATTTATATTTTGTAAGCTCTTTAAAATAATATTTTTATTTAAATTCTCTGTATCATTTAATGAAAAACTACCTTGGATGTCACCATAGTCTTTAGAATTTACTTTGTAAGTTTTGGTTTTATTAAGGATTTGATTGATTTCAGTAAATTCAATATTTAAATTAATTTCAAATCTATAATATTCCTCCTCTCTTGTTTTATTTATATCTATTGATTTAATATTAACGTTTAAGCTGCCCTCAAGACCATCTGTTTTAATGTTATTATTAAACCAATCAGTAATAAGATTTTTTGTATAATTAACATCAATTCCTGATTGTGGATTATCAAAATTTAAGTTTTTTGAAACGGTATTAAATTTTATATTTTCAAAATTGACTCTCTCACTTACTATAAGTTGTTCGCTATTAATTTCACAACCAATAAAAAAAATAAAAAATAAAATTGTTAAGTTTCTAACCATTTTAGAATGCCTCTCTGTGCTATTAACCTATTTTCTGCCTGTTTTAGCACAATTGATTTAGGACCTTTAATAACTTCTTTTGTCACTTCAGAACCTATTTTTGCAGGTAAACAATGCATAAATACAGTATTTTTATTTGTACTTGACATAAGTTGTTCATTAACTTGAAATTTTTTTAGAATTTCCTCTTTATTATCTGTGTCATTCATAGAGTTAAAAACATCTGTCATTACAGAATCTGCAGAATTAAGAATATTATCGTTTATTTCAAAGTGATAATTAATATTTGGGAAATTTTTAAATTTTTTGTGAGAAGCGTCATAGATTTTTTCATTTGTGAATACATCAATTTTTGAATTATCAATAAAACTAATTATTTCAGCTAGGCTGAAAAGTACATTGTTCATATCTCCCATCCAAATAATATTAAAATTACTTAAACGGCCAAAATGTTCTTTTAGGGTATAAATGTCTGAAATTGCTTGGCAAGGGTGAGATAAATCGGAAAGAGCATTAATAATTGGTTTTTTAAAGAACTTGCTAGCCAGTTCTATTTTTTTATGGTCTGTTGTTCTAAAAACTAAATAATCTAAATAACAAGACATAATTTCAAAGGTGTCTTCGTAGCTCTCAAATCTTTGCATATTTAAATCATTAAGTTTTATATCAATAAAATTACCTCTTAATTGGTTTATACCAACTTGAAAAGAGAGTCTTGTTCTGGTGGAATTTTTTTCAAAAATTAAACCTATATTTTTTCCAATTAAACTTTCATCAAGCTTATTGGTTAACTTATCTGCATAATTGAATATTTCTTTAAGATCGTCGGAGGAAATATCGGATATATTAAGAAGATTTTTCATTTAACAAGTCTTTTTATTTCTAATTTTAATAATAAGAATTAATTATTAGGGATTGAAGAATAAATTTTTTCAATTTCAATAATCATTTCACTTAATTTAAAATACCTTTCATAACGAATTTGAGCTTTATTAATCATTTTATTGTAACTATGTTCATCAATATTCATAAGTTTATTAATTTTATCACACATATCATCAAAATTATTAGTATCGTATTGGTAACCTGTCTCATCATGTTTATTTATCCAACTAACACCACTATTAATATTAGGTGAAATTATAGGTATTCCAGATCTAAGTGCTTCAACAAGTACTATTCCAAATGCTTCATTCCTTGACGTAGATGTCATAAGCAATAAATATGACTCAGATAAAATTTTTTCTTTATCTGACTCATTTACATCCTCGTATAATTTTACATTTTTAAATTTTCTTAAATCTTTCAAATTAGATCCAATAATAACAATATTAAAGTTTTTTTCTTTTATTAATCTTTTTAATAAGTCTATACCTTTGTATGTTCTATTCGAACCAATGAAAAGAATATTTTTTCTCTTACTATTAAGTAAATTTTTGAGTGGAGAAGTTAGACTATCTATTCCTATGGGTACAATTTTAATTTTTGATAAAGGAACATTCTTTAATATCTTACTTGTCTCATAATAAACTTTACTTGTAACAATTATTTTTTTTATATTATCCTTACTTAATAATTTTATATTTAATTTTTTATAAAAAAAATTTATAAATTTTTGTCTTATAATATCTGAGTGATATGTAACAACAATATTTTCAAAACCTAAAAAATTTAAAAATAATTCCATGGAGGGCCATGGGGTATGAAGATGCAAAATAACTTTTTTTCTATTAACTTTTTTATACAAATAAAAAAATAACTGAAAAGATATAATATCAGATTTAAATGAAAAACTTTTTTTAAATATTTTTTTTTTGTCACTTGATTGATTTACATTCCCTATGCTTAATAAATTATGATCATATTTAGTTTTTTGATAGCTGAGTATTGAGTCAATATAAGCCTCCACTCCTCCTTGAGTAAAAGGTTTATATGTTTTGTAAATATGAATAACTTTTTTCATTAATTAAAGATTGAGGTTTTGACTATGAGTCTTCAGTTTTTTCAATGTAAATTGACTGACTTGGAAAAGCAAAATTTAAACCAATATTTTCAACATTTTCTTTAATTTTAATAGCCAATTCTTCCTTAATTTTTAAATATTTATCCCAATCTTTAGTAGAAGTAAAACAAATCACCAATATGTCGATAGAGCTATCATTAAATTTATCTATCCTAACAAATGATTTATAGTTATCGTCAACCATGAAATTATCATTTCCTTTTAAATAAGAGGATATGGTTTCAGTAAATGTTTTAATTTGACTTAAAGTTGAATTATATTCAAGACCAATAGTCCAATTAATCCTTCTATAATTCCTATTAGTGTAATTTAATATAGGAGCCTCTGCAAAAATGTAATTTGGAATAGTTATTGGAGTGGAGTTGAATTTTCTTATTAATGTTGACCTAAAACCTATATGTTCAACTGTACCTTCAGTATGACCAGGCACACTTATCACATCTCCTATTTGAAATCTTTTTTCTAATAATATCATAATTCCAGATATTAAGTTTTTAAATAAATCTTGAGCTCCCAAAGCCACTGCTACACCAAATAAACCTAAACCTGCTATTACAGGTCCAATTTTTATACCCCATACTTCAAGAACTGCTACTATTCCTAAAAAGATGATAAGGTACTTTAGTGATTTAATAATCCAAAGCACTAATCCTTTTGATAAAATTTTTTCTAATCTTTTAAATAAATCAGAAAATGGGATTAACGCTTGATGTATTAACCAGAAAACAAATATAGTTGATAGAGTGTTATTTATTTTTTTGAAATAAATTCCCAATGTTGACTCAATATCAAAGTATAGTGTGATAGCAAGGAAAACGATAACGATTGGAAGAAGCTTAAATGGTGGCAAAAGTGCTTCAAATAATTTATCGTCAACTTTATTACCAGTTTTAGATACTAGTTTTTTAACTTTATTAACTATAATTTTTGCAACGGCGCTTCTTATTAAAAGCGATAGAATTATGGATAAAAAAATAATCGATAAGTTACCTAAACTTATCCCAAAAACTCCATCACTGAATACTTTGAGGATTTGCGTAAAAAAAATATTAATAAGATCCATTAGATAAATTTATACTAACTCAAAAAAAAAGCCGCATAAAGCGGCTTTTTTTTTAAAAATATGAATTATGGTTACATCATACCAGGCATACCACCGCCCATTCCACCCATTCCACCCATATCTGGCATCGCAGGTGCTGATGATTTGTCTTCCGGTTTATCAGTAATCATTGCCTCAGTTGTAGTTAGTAAAGCGGCAACTGATACAGCATCAATCAAAGCGGTTCTAACAACTTTTGTTGGATCAACAATTCCAGCTTTGACCAGATCACAGAATTTACCAGATTGAGCGTCAAAACCATGAGAGTTATCCTTACTCTCAAGAATTTTACCAGCAATGACGGCGCCATCAAAACCAGAATTCTGAGCAATTTGCTTTAAAGGAGCTGAAAGAGCTTTCCTGACAATGTCTACACCATATCTTTGATCGTCATTACCAACTTTCAAGTTATTTAAAACACTTGTAGCGTATAGAAGAGCTGTTCCACCTCCAGGTAATATTCCTTCTTCTACAGCAGCTCTAGTTGCATGCATAGCATCTTCAACACGGTCTTTTTTTTCTTTAACTTCAACCTCAGACGCTCCTCCAACTTTAATAACAGCTACACCACCAGCAAGCTTTGCTAGTCTCTCTTGAAGCTTTTCTTTATCATAGTCAGATGTTGTTTCATCAATTTGTTTTCTAATTTGATCACATCTCGCCTCAATATCTTTTTTCTTACCAGCTCCACCAACGATTGTTGAGTTTTCTTTGTCTACAACAACTCTTTTAGCTTTACCTAGCATATCCATAGTCACTGACTCTAGTTTAATACCTAAATCTTCACTAATAACTTGACCACCTGTCAATATCGCGATGTCTTCTAACATTGCTTTTCTTCTATCACCAAAGCCCGGGGCTTTTACTGCAGCAATTTTTAGTCCACCTCTTAGTTTATTGACAACTAAAGTTGCAAGAGCTTCGCCCTCTACATCTTCAGAAATAATAAGTAATGGCTTTGTTGACTGAACAACTGACTCTAATAATGGTAACATTGGTTGAAGACTAGCTAACTTTTTTTCGTGTAAAAGGATTAAGCAGTCTTCCATTTCTGCTTTCATTTTGTCTGCATTAGTCACAAAATATGGGCTTAAATAGCCTCTGTCAAACATCATACCCTCTACAACATCTAATTCTGTGTCTAAGCTTTTGGCTTCTTCAACTGTAATAACACCCTCTTTGCCTACTTTTTGCATTGCCTCAGATATCATTCCTCCAACTTCACCGTCACCATTTGAAGCAATAGTTCCAACTTGTTGGACTTCTTTATCTGACTTAACAATTTTGGAGTTTTTTTGAAGCTCAGAAATAATTGCATCAGTGGCAGCTTCCATTCCTCTTTTTAAATCCATTGGGTTTAATCCAGCAGCTACTGCCTTCATTCCTTCGGTAGCTAAGGCTTGACATAATACAGTTGATGTTGTCGTTCCATCACCAGCTGAGTCATTTGTTTTGTTAGCTACTTCTTTGATCATTTGGGCGCCCATATTTTCAAATTTATCGGCTAACTCGATTTCTTTTGCAACTGTTACACCATCTTTTGTAGTTCTTGGTGAGCCAAAAGATTTGTCAATTACGACATTTCTACCCTTAGGTCCCAAAGTTACTTTAACTGCATCAGCCAGTATATTTATGCCCTTAAGCATTTTTGCTCTAGCGTCTGTGCCAAATTGAATTAATTTTGCTGACATTTATAAATTCCTTTCAATTACTTCTCAATAATTCCCATGATGTCTGACTCCTTCATAATTAGGAGTTCTTTACCATCAATTTTAACTTCTGTGCCAGACCATTTACCAAACAATATCCGATCGCCTTTTTTTACATCTAAGGCAACAACTTGTCCATTTTCGTTTCTAGCACCACCACCTACAGACACAACTTTACCTTCCATAGGTTTTTCTTGAGCAGTATCAGGAATAATGATACCGCCTTTTGTACGATCTTCTTGTTCAACTCTTTCGACCAAGACTCTATCGTGTAAGGGTTTTAACTTCATTTTTTACCTCTATATCTAAAATTTAGTTTTTAGCACTCACTTTTATAGAGTGCTAATGCTTATTAGTAAATGGTAAATATATTTCTGGTTTCAAGCAAAAAAATGCTAAAAATTATTAAAATTATTGAAATTTTCTCCTAATTACATAATTATCCCTGTATGCATAATAGCTCAAATTTTAATAACCTAGCTAAATTATTCATTTTTTATGGTCTTTTTGTAGATTGGCTATCATAGTTGTTTGAAAATAATTTCACTAAACAGCTAGTATTGATAGGTGGGGGGCACGCAAATGTTCATGTTTTAAAGAAACTTTGTACAAGCAGATTAAAAGGACTTCATACAATTTTAATTAGCGAACATTTTGAGGCTACTTATTCAGGAATGACACCTGGATATATTCATAGAGATTTCAGCAAAGAGGAAATAAGTATAGATCTTCAAAGACTGTGTTTTAATGCTGGTGCAACATTTATCAGGGATAAAGTGGTAAGGATAGAAAATAACAATCAAAAATTAGAATTGCAAAATCTACCCTCAATACATTACGATTTATTATCAATTAATACTGGTTCAATCTCTAATACAAAAGGAATAAAAATAGAAAATTCATCTAGATGTTTTTATGTAAAACCTATTAGCTTACTTGTAAAAAATCTTAGTGAGATCGATCAAATTATTAAAAACAAAGAAAGCAAAATTGCTATTATTGGTGGAGGGATAGCTTCTTATGAATTAGCTTTTAGTTTATTAAGGAGATATAAAAGAGGCATAGAAATAACAATAATAGGAAAAAATATTTTAAATGAAAAAAATTTAAATAAAAAAACAAAAAAATATCTAAAGAAAATTTCTAATTATTTAGGTATCAAAGAGATTTTGGGAGAAGTTGTTTCAATATCAGAAACATATTTAACTTTAAAAAATGGTGTTATATTTGAGTGTGATTTAAGTTTACTTTGTTCTGGCGCTGAAATTGAAACCTGGTTATCAAAGAGTAATCTCAAAAAAGACAAAAAAGGATTTATAGCTGTTAATGATTATCTTTTATCTACTAATGATAAAAATGTTTTTGTTACAGGTGATGCCTGTAGTATAGAAAATAATTTTAGACCTAAATCAGGAGTGATGGCAGTTCGTCAAGGTGAGGTATTAAAGGAAAATATTTTTTTTAAATTAACTGGTAAGTCACTTGTTAAATTTAGGCCTCAAAAAAATTGGCTTTATTTAATTGGTACATATGAAAATTATGCATTATTAAACTATTTTTTCTTATCTTTTCACGCTCCATGGTGCTGGAAATTAAAAGAATGGATTGATAAAGGATTTATTAACAAATTTAAATTTTCTAGTGGTAAAGATATGCCTAAAAAAAATTTTGAATTAGAAAGGTCAAAAGATATTAAAATGTACTGTCAAGGTTGTGGTTCTAAGGTTTCAAAGAATACCTTGGTTAATTATTTGAATGCAGAAAATTCAAATCCTGAGTTATCAGATGCGTCAATCATAGGTACAAACACCTCTTCTCTTCTACAAAGTATTGATCATATAAAGTTGTTTACATCACTCAATCCTTTTGATTTTGGAATTATTAGCTATCTGCATTCCCAAAATGATATTTTATCAAGTGGGGGATCTGTTCAAACAATCAGTGTTTCTCAAGCCTTGCCATTTTCAGAGGGAAAAATTGAAAATTTTTATATGGAATATTTTATGAAGGGTATAAAATCTGAATCCATTAAAGACGACTCAGTTATTGTTTCAGGACATAGTTACCAATCAAAAGAACCGGGTATTACGATTACTATGAATGGGGTCTTCGAAAAACAAATTTCTAAAAATCAAGGATTAGAAAATGACCTTATCTATCTTTCAAAACCTTTAGGCACTGGATATCTCTTAGCCGCATATTTTGATAATTCAAAACTTTTATCAAGTATTGATTTTCAAAATTTAATTGAATGGCTTAAGAAGGGAAATAGTAAAGCATCTGAGATTTCAAAAAATTTTAAAAGTAATATTACAACTGATATTAGTGGATTTGGTCTAGCATCTCACTTATCAGATATTTGTAAATCTTCTAAATTATCAGCTGAAATTAAACTGAATAAAGACATACTGATTAATAAAAATACTGAGATATTAATAAACTTTAAAAGTACAGGCTTTGAAAATAATTACTCATCTTCTGTAAATGATATTTCAATATCAGATAAAAATAAGTTTAAAAACATTCTTTATGATCCTCAAACTAATGGCCCTCTTTTATTATCCATTCATAAAAAAGATCAAGTTGAGTTTGAAAAGAAATTTCAATTAGAGCTTGGTTTTAACCCTATACTTTTAGGAGAATTCAAAAAATCTAAACGTAAATTAATCAATGTAATTGGTTAATAAACTTATTATTTAAATTTTTTTTTAAATAAAATAATCATAATTATTAAAAAAGTTATAAAACCTAGAGGAAATAAGTACTCTGGCTGAGCTATAAGAGAGAAACTAAGTTCAGTTTTATTTACAAATATTTCCTCTAATCCCTGGCCCAAGCTTCCAAAAATAAATGACCATGGAGCCAGTCCAATTAAAGTGGTATAAAAAAATTTTTTATTATTAGCACCAAGAGCTGCTAAAATTAAATTCTGTAAAAAAAAAGGAATTCCAGGAATAATACGAATTAAAATCATTAATTCTAAATCATTTTTGTTAAAGTAATTTTCTATATGTGAGTATTTATTTAAGAATTTATTTTTAATAAAATTTAAAAAAAAGAATTTAGCTATTAAAAAAACACCAAAAGCACCAATTGTACCACCAACTATAGATATAACTCCCCCTATCCATGTTCCAAATAGAAAACCATTAATCATAGATAACAAAGAAGCAATTGGGAAATTACATATTATTAAAAAACTATATGAAAGAATAACAATAAATATTGAAATATAGAAATTATGAAATATAAAATTTTGTATAATTTCTATATTAGAAAACAAAGTTTGAAGTTGAAATATATCTTTATTAAAAAAATATATAGACCATAAAATTATAATTAAAGGTAATAAAAAAAAAATTAATTTTTTTTTTGAAAAATTCACTAGATTAGAAGCATTTCTAATGAAGGTAAAATTGAATTAAGTTGAAAACCTAAGGATTGAATTGACCCATTAAAAATTAATGCACCTGTTATAAGTAGAATTATACCAGTAATAAATTGAAAATAGCGAATGTATCTATTTAAAAAACTAGTCATAATTAATAGTTTACTCATCATAAGACCAACAATTATAAAAGGTACTGCCAAACCCATTGAGTAAAAAGACAATAATATAATTCCATTTACACTATCTTTAATAGCAACAGCCAATACAGATCCTAAAATTGGTCCTATGCATGGGCTCCAACCAAAAGCGAATGCAACTCCTATTAAAAAAGGAAAAAAATGGTTATTTTGAAAACCTTGTAACTTTAATTTCCGTTCAAAATCCAAAAAAGGAATTTTAATTATACCAATAAAGTAAAGCCCTAAAGTAATAATTAATATTCCTGATATAAAATTTAACTGCCTTTTAAAATCAAAAAAAATATCACTTAAAAAATCGATTGACGCTCCCATCATTATAAAAACAGAGGAGAAACCTAGTGTAAATAATAAGACATAGGGGAGCAACTTAAGACTGTTCACACTTGATGAATTTTGTAAATCAGCAAAAGATTTACCAACTATGTATGATATAAATCCTGGGACAATAGGTAAGACACATGGAGAAAGAAAGCTTAAAATACCAGCTAAAAAAGCAATAGTTAGAGGAATATCCTGAACCATAAAATTAATATAACATTATACTGTCCTTACGATAACACAGATGTTTGATCACCAAATTCAAAAATTTACCCAAAAGCCACTAGCAGTCATAGCAAAAATTTTTTTAAAACTTATGAAACCAAATCATATGACCATATTAGGTTTCATATTTGGTATATTGATGTGCGTTTTAATTTTTTTTCAATTTTATCTTACTGCTCTTATACTTTTATTGCTAAATAGATTATGTGATGGCTTAGATGGAACAATGGCTAGACTTACTAATCCTACACCTTTGGGTGGATACTTAGATATTGTCTTTGATTTTACTATCTACTCGGGATTTGTTTTAGCTTTTGGATTAAGTGATATTAATTACACAATCATATCCATGGTTTTACTTTTTTTATATATAGGTACAGGTACAACTTTTCTTGCGCAAGCAGCTCTGCAAACGCAGTTAGATAAAATTCCTCCTAGCTCAGAGTCTAATCAAGAATTACCTAAAGGTTTTTATTACTCATCTGGATTAATTGAAGGCACTGAAACAATTATTTTTATGGTTTTGTGTCTGTTATTCCCTAATTTTTATATTCTTATATCAATCATATTTGGAATTTTATGTTTAATAACTTTCATATCTAGAGTTTTTGTTTGTTACAAAGAGTTTATTTGATAAAAGCTAAATATCCTTCCATAAATATTTTTGCGATTGCTAAGGTAATAAAAAAGAATATTAACTTTAAAAATATTCTTATTATTCTTCCTGGCTCAAAACCAGCGTAATAGGCTTCAAAAATATTAAATCCATCAAATAGATATTTGATAACAATTTTTTTTGATTTATGAAGAACGTAGGCTAAAGGTTTGCAAATTAAATGATATCCAAGAATACTGAATAAAATCACTATAATAAGACTAATATTCATCATAAAAGACCAAATAATTAAAGAAGCTATCCAATATCCAAGAAATGTCATCCGTTCAACTTGATCTGGCCGAGAAAATATTTGAAAATAATTCAACTATTGAAATCCTGCCTCAGCTAATTCATTTGAAGAGACAGTTGTGAATTGTTTTTTTTCTTTTGAGAGAGTTAAAATTTTTATGAGCTTATTTTTGATACCAATAAGTTTATTTTTTGCTTCGGAGTCTGAATATTCCATATCCTCTTTAATACTTGAACGTAACGCTAAAATAATTACCCCTCCGGCATTTACACAGTAATCAGGACAAAAAGTAATACCCATATCAAATAAATCTTTCTCGATAATGTTATTTTCTAATTGGTTATTTGCTGCACCGATGACACAATCCACTTTAACAGAATTTGCAAATTCAATAAATTCTGTATTTAAATCTCCTCCTGTTGCGCAAGGAGAGAATATATCTATACTATCGAAAGATGTATCCTGATATTTTGAGAGGAATTTAAATCCTGCGTTTTCAATGAGACTTCTATTAGACTCAAAATCAACAACCTCAACTATAGCCCCTACCTCTTTACAAAAATGAGCTAGTCTAGATCCAACTTTTCCAAAACCTTTAAGAACAATTTTTTTATTTTCAATTGAACTTGAGTCATATTTAAATTCATTGTAGCCCAATATTGCATTAAAAACACCGTATGCTGTGCTTTGACCTGAGTCTGTTCCTTTTGTACTACAAACATAATTAGAATATTTTTTCAGTTCGACCAAATCTTGATCTACAATGCCTATATCTCCAGCTGTAATGTAAGAACCATCAAGATGATCTAGCATTTTGCCATAAAGTTCATACATTTTATTTTTAGAAACCCTAGAATTAATTGTAGCTTTTCCACCACCAAAATCTAAGTCAGCTAAAGAATTTTTATAGGTCATGGCCTTTGAGAGTTTCAAAACATCTTTTTTTTGATCATCTTCACCTTGATAACCAAAAAAACGACATCCCCCCAGAGCAGGACCTCTTTTTGTATTATGAATAGCTATTATAGAATAAAAACCAGTTACACTTTCTTCAGCTAGTAATACTCTTTCGTATCCATCTTGTTTTAAGTCAGTAAATTTTAAGCTCATTATTGATTATTTGATCTATAATTTTTTTATCACCATCGAGAAAATCATAGCTAGGTAAGTCCTCTTTTTCAATCCAATTCAGATTATTATGCAAATTATTTTTAATGCTACCTTTATACTTTGAAATCAAATAGAAATTTAAATGAATATGCTTGTTTAAGTCTTTGTATGTGTGAGAGTAATCTATTAAAAAACTATAATTTTGAATAGTTATTGATAGCTCCTCTTGTATTTCTCTAGTTAGTGCTATCTCAATTGTTTCTTTATCCTCAATTTTACCTCCAGGAAATTCCCATTTAAAACCATGATCTTTATTCTTTGTCCTCTGACAAATTAATAGTTTTTGATTTTTAATAATCAAGCCTACTACAACATTTATAATTTTATTTTTCATATTTTGTTCGAGCTATATAAATTCCTATTAATATTAAAGCACTTCCCAAAAACTGTATTGTTGTCAGTTTTTCTTGAAAAAAGAAGTAGGCTAGAACTGTTGCAGCGATAGGTTGTATTAAAAGACATAAAGATGATAAAGATGCTGATAAATATGCCAAAGAATACGTAATAAATGATTGTCCAATAAATTGACAAACAAATCCTAAAAGAAATATTATCACAATTGTAAATAAGGACTGTGGAATTAAACTTTGCTCAAAAAGTATTGAAACAATTAAGAGAATTATTGCTGTCACTATTCCAGAAAGAAACATAATTGTAGTCGAATTATATTTTTTTCTTAAATGACTAATTATAACTATATAGCTTCCATACCAGACTGCCGTTAACACTCCTAATAGATCTCCTATAAATTGTGATTTATTGAATTGAAAACTCTCACCTAGAAGCATTAACATTCCCGCCATAGAAAGGAATACTGCAGCATAAAAAAATTTAGAAAATCTCTCTTTTAAAAAAATTAAGGAAAAGATAATAACCACTATTGGGGCAAGGTTTGATAAAAAGGTAGCTTTTGAGACAGTTGTTAGTTTTATTGACCAGTGCCAACAAATCAAGTCTAGAGCAAAAAAAATACCAGAAACTAGAAAAATTATGAGAGTATTATTAAATTGAGGAAATTTAACTTTCTCAATTAAATTAAAAAATGAAAAAAATAAAAAAAAGGGCAAGCTTATGAAAATTCTGTAAAAAGCAGTCATAATTGGATCCACATCAGAAAATCTTACGAATATCGGGGAAAAAGCAATCGCAATAGCTCCTGATATTAAAATAAAGAATGGGTTAATTTTAGGCAAAAACTTCTTCTGATTTTTCTTTTTCTACAATAGGAAAATGAATAAATGCAGAAAATAATGAGATAACTATTGCCATAATCCATGCCAAGTCAAGAGAACCATAGATATCTATTACTAAGCCTCCTACAAAAGATCCAAAAAAAGCACCTGCTTGGTGAGAAACCATTACAATACCAAAAAGAGTTGATAGGTATCGTGTTCCAAATCTATTTGCGACAATGCCTGAAGTTGGAGGAACTGTTGAAAGCCAGAGTAAGCCAATTAAACAGCTAAAGCCAATAATAACATAATTATTAGTTGGTAATATTAATAGTAAGAAAATCACTATGCTCCTTGAAAAATAAATAAAGGAAAGGACATATTTTTTTTTTATAATTCCAGAAATCTTTCCTGATATCAAAGTACCCATCATATTAAATATTCCAATTAATGTTAATCCAGTTGCAGCAATTGTAGTTTCAAGTCCTTTTAATTTTGTAAAAACTGGAAGATAATTTGAGATTAAAGCTACATGTAAGCCGCAAACAAAAAATCCTAAGATTAAATATTTATAACTTTTATCTTTGAAAGCCTCTCGAAGAACATTTGAGATTTTTCTTTTGGTAAATTCTTTTTTATTCTCCTTTTCAGGTTTAGGTAGTAAAAAAATTAAGGATAAAGGTATCATAAATAAGAAAAAAATAGATGTTATTTGAAATGATAAACTCCATTGATATGTGGATACTAAAAATTGATTTATCGGTGTAAATATGAACATACCAGAGGCAGCAATAGACATTAATATCCCTGTTACAGTACTTTGTGTTTTATCGTCTGCATAAAACTTTGACACGCCTCCAATAATAACTGGTACAGAAATTACTCCAGCAGAAAGTCCACCTATAACACCAATGCCAAATAAGAAATGAATCGGGTCAACGGCGGATGATGCTACATAAAATGATAAAGAGACACCGATAAATCCAACGCAGAGAGTTTTTACATACCCTTTTTGTTCAGCAAATGCCCCTGCTATAGGTGACATGGAGCCCCACAGTAAATTAAAAATTCCATATGTTAGTCCGATTAATGAAGCACTAAAAACAGTTGAACCTAATAAATCAGGAACGTAAATACCTAAAGACATTCTAAAACCATTTCCTACGCATAGTATTAATCCACTGATTAATATGAGAAAAAACGATTTCATCAGCATAAATTATATTAATGGTTGAAAAAAAATATGTTTATTTTTTAAGTTAAATATCTATTATACGCCGTCATGGGTTATCCTAAAAAACATCGTGGCAGACGTAAAATCGGTTCACGAAAACGTCGCGCCAAACGAAGAGCAAAAAAGAAATAATTATATTCATTTTTAATTTTTTATTCTTAAAATATAACTAATATTTTGAATAGAAGATTTTTTTTAACTTTTACTTTAGGAGGGTGTTTAGTTGGGTTGAAACCTTTATTATCCATGGAAAAATTAGTGTTAACAGAAACAGAATGGAAAGCAAAACTCACAGAAGAGGAATATTACATACTTAGACAATCAGGAACAGAGCGCCCTGGTACAAGTGTATTAAATAACGAAAAGAGGAACGGCGTCTATCAGTGTGCTGGATGTGATCTTCCTTTATTTAATTCTGATATGAAATTTGATAGTGGAACTGGTTGGCCATCATTTTTTGATTATATTCCAAATTCACTAGGGTTTAAAACAGATTTTAAAATTGTAATACCAAGAAAAGAATATCATTGCGCCAGATGTGGCGGTCATCATGGCCATGTCTTCAAAGATGGTCCGGAACCAACTGGACTAAGATACTGTAATAATGGTTTTGCCTTAAATTTTATTCCAAGTTAGTTTTTTTTTATTAACAAATAAGAAATTGAGATAGCCAATGCTATTTTTAAAAGTTCACTATAAATAAAAGGATATAAACCTGCTTTAATTGATTTTTCAAAACCAATAAAACCAGCAAGATGAGATAATCCACAAACAAAAATTATAGCCGCCCCAATTAATATTGAAAAAGTAACCTTTAGTAAATTTTTATTAAATAAATTTTTTGAAAAATAAGCGATTACAAAAGAAGCTAAAACCATGCCATACAAAAAGCCAAAGGTTGGCGACATCATATAACCAAATCCTCCACCAGCAGCAAAAATAGGCAGTCCTATTAACCCGAGAATAACATAAGATAAAGTTGAGTAGAACCCAACCATGCCCATAGAGGCGGCAATAAAATAAACCACAAAGGTTTGAAGAGTCATAGGAACTGGGTAAAATGGAATACTTATTTTACTAGATACAGACAAAAGGATAATGCCTAATAAGAAAAAACCTAATTTAGAAATATTGCTAGATAAATATTGACTGAGAATTGTGATATTTTTTCTATTTTGCATAGATATTATTTATAATTTTGTTTGAAGTTTGGCAATAATTATAATTGTTCTCTAATAGTTTCCTTGAGTTTTAGTAGGTCTTTGTTGAATAATCTAATTCCCTCAGCAAGCTTAAAAGAAGCCATTTGATTCTCATTTAAATGCCAACGAAAAGAACTTTCGTTTACATTTATTCTATCAATATCTATTTGGCTAGACTGATTTTGTGATAGTTTTTGATCCAATTCCCCTTCTGATTTATTTAATTCTTCAAGCAGAGATGGGCTTATTGTTAATTTATCACAACCTGCTAAATTGATTATTTCCTCTTTGTTTCTGAAAGATGCAGCCATTACAATCGTATTATAATTGTACTTCTTAAAATAATTATAGATTTTCTCAACGCTTTCGACACCAGGGTCGTTAGTTGCATCATAATCTTTTGAGCTGTTTGCTTTAAACCAGTCAAGAATTCTTCCAACAAATGGTGATATCAAAAAAGCACCCGCCTCTGCACACGCTACAGCTTGGGTTATAGAAAATATTAATGTGCAATTACATGATATACCCTCTGCTTCTAATTTTTTTACAGCTTGAATGCCTTCCCAAGTGCCAGCTATTTTTATTAAAATTCTATTTCTAGGAACTCCAGATTGTTCGTAACTGTTGATAATTTGTTTAGCTTTTTCAACAGTTGCCTCTGTATTAAATGATAAATCAGAGTCCACCTCGGTTGAAACGTAACCTGGCACTATTTTTGTCAATTGTATTCCAAAAGCTATTGCAAGTTGATCTGCAATATAATCAACTTGATCATTTAATTGATTAAATTTTCTACTTTTTGAATTAGCTAATACTTCATCAAAAAGTTTTTTATATTTATTGGATTGAACTGCTTTAAATATTAAAGATGGATTTGTCGTACAATCATCAGGGCTAAATTTTTGTATACTGTCTATATCTCCGGTGTCCGCAACAACTGAAGAAAATTTTTTTAGACTTTCTAATTGGGATATCATGAAAATAAATATTGTTTCTTAATAGTTATTAAAGCTATATATTAATAAAACTTCTTATGCAAAAAAAAATAATTATTTGTGGATTAGCAGATATTCAAAATTGTGTTGACAAATACAATCCGGATAAAATGCTAACCATCATAAATAAAAACTTTGAACCTGAGACACCCCTAGGTATGGATAAAAATAAACACCTTAAAATGTTAATTGATGATATATCTGAGCCCAGAGATGGATTTATATTACCTGAAAAACATCATGCTCAAGAATTATTAGATTTCACTGATGATTGGGATAAGACCAAACCTATATTAATTCATTGCCATATGGGTATAAGTCGCTCTACCGCAACAAGTTTAGGGGTTGCAGGAAAATTTGCACCTGAGAACATTGAATTAATCATTGAAAATCTCAAAGATATAGCACCACATGCTAGTCCTAATAAAATTATGATGAAGTATTATGATGAAATATTGGACTTAAACAACAGACTTTATGGGTCTGTCCCTTATTTTAACCCTGAACCAATTGAAGAAAGTAGAATTGTAGAGTTAAATTTTTAAGATAATTTTATGAATGATAATTGTGAAGTATGCAAAAAGAAAATTATAGAGCCACTATATTGGGCCGATCCAAAATTTTATAATATTCCAAAAAAAGTATTTTTTTGTGGTGCTGATTGCTCACTAATTTATTATAAGAAAATTAAAAAATTATTTAAAAATCAATAAAATCATTATTTATAGCTATGCATATTTTGCACAGCTACTTTTTAATTTCTGCAATTTAATTTTGAACAGATTATTAGTAATTTTTAGTTATTCAAGAAACTAGCTTCACCTTTATTTCTATCCTTACTTATTCCTCCGGAGCTAGTTTTATTTAAATTTCCAAAATATTAAATTTTTTAAGTAGAACTTTATTATCAAAATTGAATGCATATAATTTTTAAAATATGAGTGATTGTTTTATTTTTTGGGATCTGGAGACAACTGGGCGAAATGATAAATTTAATCAAATCACTCAAGTAGGCGCCGTATTAACAGATCATAACTTTGAAGTTAAAGATAAATTAGAAATACATAGCAAATTAAGAGAGGGAAAATGGTTTGAGCCAGGTGCTTTAATCACAACTGGTGTTGATCCAAGAAGTTTAATACAAAATAATTATCCAAATTATTACGAAGCAAGCGCTCAATTGTATGAAACTTTTCAAGAGTGGTCATCGTCATCTGCAATTTTTGTAGGTTTTAACAATATAAACTTTGATGAGCCCTTTTTAAGGCAGGCACTCTATCAAAATTTGTTACCTGAAATTTATATGACAGTGACAAACAATAATGTCCGCATGGACGTTTTTGATATATTAAGATTGGTTTCGGTATACAGCCCAGAACACATAAAATTTAATATTGATGATCAAGGTTATCCCATACTCAAATTAGAAGAGATTTTTAAGCTCAACAAGATTTCAATAAGCTATGAAGCAGGGCCACACGATGCTGTTTTTGATAGCCTTGTAACCTTAGAGCTAAATAAGATACTAAATCTAAGATGTCCAAAAATTTGGAATGCAGCCTATGAGTTTCGTCACAGAGATGCTCCTAAAAAATACATGTTAGAAAATTTAGTATTTACCAATACTACTTTTTGGGGAAGAAGACCGACGATTAAATCTCAAACTCTTATAGGTGGTATTCCAGGAAGGAATCATCACTATCTAGTTTATAATTTACATACCAATCCAGCTAAGTTGATAGAGTTGGATGACAAAGATCTACTTAAAAAGATGAATGATGGTGCTATGAGAATATGTGAGGTTTTTGATGGCTCAAAATCAAAAACACTTTTAAATGAAAGTTATTCCTTCAAAGATACTAAATATGCAGAATTAGGAGTGGATGAATTAAGAAATAGAGCAAATTTTATAAAAAAAAATGAAGAGTTTTGTTCAAGGTTGATCAAACTCCATCTATCTGATCAAAAAGAGTGGCCTGAGCCTTTTAATGTTGAAGATAGAATTTTTGAGAGCTTTCCATCGCATCAAGATAAAAAACTAATGATTGAATTTCATACTGCTCCAAACGAAAAGAAGTATGAAATTGCAAAACACTTCAAAGACGACCGATACAAAGAAATAGCAATAAGAATTTTGTATGAAATAGCGCCTCATACTCTCCCTGAAAAAGATAAGAGAAACTATGAATTTGAGATAAAAGAACGTTTTAATGACGATGAGAAATCTAAATGGAATTCTAAAAACAAGATACTTTCTAGCTTAGACGCTGACTTAGATAAGATGATAATAGATGAAAATGAGAAAATTCAGTTTAAGCAAAAAGTTATAACTTTTTTAAACAATGAGTCAGCAAAATGGGGTTGAAATTATACTTTAGTTAAATATTCCTTAATATATTTTCCGTAATCTGATTTAATTAATTTTTCAGCTAAATTATTTAACTCATTTTTATTGATAAACCCTTGTTCAAAAGAAGCAATTTCATAAGAACCAATTTTTAGATCATTATTCTCTTCATATAGTTTTACTTTTTGTGCCGCTTCTAATAAAGCATTCGCATTTCCAGTATCGTGCCAGACAATTGAGTTATCTAAAATTTCCAAAGCTAGTTTTTTTTTGGATAAATAAATCTCAATTAAATCAGTTATCTCTAACTCCCCTCTATCAGACGGTTTAAGTGTCTTTGCATACTCTGAGGCATTGGAGTCAAAAAAATAAACCCCTGGAACGATCAAATTGCTTTTAGGATTCGATGGCTTTTCTTTTATGCCAATAATATTATTATTATTATCTAGTTCTATAACACCGAATTTTTCTGGATCTGGAACTGGTAATCCGAATATACTTCCTCCTACATCTTGCATCTTGAGAAGAGCTGAATTAGCATAATCAAAATATTTTTTTCCAAGAAAGATGTTATCACTCAGTGCTAAAACTGATGGACTATCATCTAAATACTTATCAGCAATAAAATATGCATCAGCTATACCTCTTTGAACTTTTTGTATTTCGTAAGAAAAATTAAGACCAACATCAGAACCAGAACCAAATGTTTTTTTAAATGTTAAAAGGTCATCCTCCTGAACTATAAATAAAATATCTTTAATACCTAATCTTATTAATGTTTCTAAAGGATAATAAATCATTGGTTTATCATATAATGGTAACAATGGTTTTGAGGCAGGTATTGTTGCAGGCATTAATCTTGTACCCTTACCAGCAGCAAGGATAATCCCTTTAGTTTTCATATTAAGCCAAATGATTTAGTTAAAAATACTATTGGAATAATCATACAAATAAATGTAATCAAAATTATATTAAGCTTAGTACTATCTCTTACAGAGCTAATTAGGTCTCTGTGAGATATAAAATTTATTAACTTATTTTGCTCATCAACAACTGGAAGGTGCCTAATATTATTTTCGCCCATAATTTTAATTGCAATCTCCGAAGATGTTCTTAAGTCTACAGTTATTATTTCTGTAGTCATGATGTCTGATGCTGAGACTAAATCAGGATCTCTTCCATCTTTTACACATTTCCTGACTATGTCTCTCTCAGATACAACACCTAATAAAATTTTATGATCATCTAATATAGGTACTGCTCCAATGTTTTTTAAATCCATACTATCTGCAATTTCACTAACAATTGACTCTGGGCCAAAATACACAAACTCATCATTTATTCTAATTTTTTTTATGTCTTTTATACTAGGCATGGTCTTATTATATAAGTAATAAGTGTTTAAAATAAATTAAGCGTATTGAAGCACTTAACTCTTCAAAAAATGTAATTTTTCACATATTGTTGCAAACAAATGTTTAGATTTTTTAATTCAAAAAAATGGTTTTTATGGGCTTGGGCTGGATCAGCTGCGATTTTAGGAAGCCTGTGGGTTCAGGTAGAAATCGATGTAAAAATCAATGAGTGGTTTGGTACTTTTTATGATATGATTCAAAAAGCTCTGGCTGAGCCCAATTCAATTACTATTGAGGAATATTGGGCGGGGCTAATGTCATTTATCACTCTTGCTGGTATTTATGTTGCAATTGCTGTTTTAGTGAGTTTCTTCACTGCTCATTTCCTATTTAGGTGGAGAACTGCCATGGTGGAGTGGTATCACAGCGTTTACAACTATGCTCGCACCATTGAAGGAGCAGCTCAAAGAGTCCAAGAGGATACTATTAAGTTTGGAAGAATAATGGAAGGTCTAGGAACGAGCTTAATTGAGTCTGTTATGATTATTGTTCAATTCTTACCAATTTTACTGGGACTTAGTGCTGGTATTCCAATATTCTTTTTTGGAGATTGGGAATATGGTTTAGTTGTTGGTGCTTTAATATGGTCAGTTGGTGGAACTATTTTTTTAATTCTTCTTGGAATTATTCTTCGCCTAGTGGGAGTGGAATATGATTTACAAAAGCAAGAGGCAGCTTACAGAAAAGTGTTAGTGATTGCAGAAGATGATGAAACTGTTCGTCCAAAGACAATTGAAGAATTATTTGACGATGTAAGAAAAATTCATTTTATATCATATATTCGATACTTATACTTTAACATTGGCAGAATTGCCTATTTACAAGCAAATGTTTTAAGTGCATATGTATTTTTAGCTCCAGCAATAGTTGCAGGAGTTATTACCCTTGGTGTTATGCAGCAAATTATTCGTGCCTTTGGAAGAGTTGAAGGATCGATGCAATACTTATTAAAATCTTGGCCAACAATTATTGAGCTAGCTAGTGTTTATAAAAGGTTAAGAGAATTTGAGAAAAAACTTAAGGCTACTGCAGGTACTGCCAAGGTGTCTGAATAAATATTTTTGACATCACATAAACAGAGCTCGAGGCAATTAGAACAATTATAATCCATACCCATCTATTTTTCTTATCATAGTTTTCTCCATTTTTATTAGGATCAGCCATATTATTTAAATATAATATATATTAATCAAAATCAATTATGCTTTTTTAGATATCTAGTCCTATTTACAACAGTATAATTTTTAAGTAACTTTTGAGCGAGTAAATTACTTTTTTCTACATCCTTAATAATTAGATCAAGCTTTTGATTTTTGGCTACTTCTTCAATCTTGTTCATTAAAGCTCTTGCAACGCCAATTTTTCTAAAATCATGTAAAACGTAAAGGACATCCAATACAATATTCTTTTCATAATAAGTCTCATTAATTTTAGCCACAGCGATTCCCATAAATTTATCTTCGTTTTTTGCTGCAAATGCAAAATAATCATCTTGAAATACACACCTCCAAAATAAATCAAAGTTAACTTCATCATATTGAAAAGAGTAGGATGAAGCACTCTCATTTATTATATCTCTCCAGCTCCTGAGGTGTATTTGTTTTGGTTTTTCAATTATAAACATAAAGTACTAATCTAACAATTAATTCCTTTCTTTTACATATATTATTGATTATATACTTGATCTTAGGGCGATAAGCCTTATCTCTATAAATATATGTTTGAGAGCTTAAAAAAATATATTGAGTCCATTAAAACTAGAGATCCTGCTGCAACCACATTACTAATTGTAATTTTAACATACCCAGGAATTAAAGCATTGTTCTTTCATAGAATTGCTAATTTCATCTGGGGGCTAAATTTAAAAATTTTGGGAAGAATGATTTCTCAATTATCTAGATTTTTGACTGGAATTGAAATTCATCCAGCAGCAAAAATTGGGAAAAATTTTTTTATTGATCATGGAATGGGCGTTGTGATTGGTGAGACAGCTGAAATAGGAGATAATGTTACTATTTATCATGGTGTAACTTTAGGTGGAATATCTCCTGCCATCAGATCCTCAGAACAAGTTGGTTTAAAAAGGCACCCCACTCTTGAAGATGATGTGATTGTAGGATCTGGTGCACAAATTTTGGGGCCTATTTTAGTAAAGAGTTGCGCACGTATTGGGTCAAATGCAGTTGTTACTAAAGATGTTCCTAAAGGTGGAATAATGGTAGGTATTCCTGCTAAAAATATTAGCTCAGGTAGAAAGAAAAATGATGCTACGTTTGCGCCATATGCAGTTACGAAAAAATAAAAAAATATTAAATTTGATCGATACTACTCATAAGCTCTTCTGATATAAAAATATCTTTATTAATATTTTCATTAAATGCATTTAATCGCTTTGAACCGGGTACTCTGGGACCTTCCTGGGATGAAATAGAATTCAGGAGTTGCTCTAAATGAGAGTCAAAATCTTGATTAAATTTTTTTGGGTTAATAGCTATAAAAAATTGACCTGTAGATGGTGGGCCACCATCATCCCCCGCAAATGAAGAGGCCTGTGTACCCAAGCTTCCTCCAGCAACACAAGCAGTTAAAATTTCAACCAGTAATCCTGTGCTAAAACCTTTGTAGCCACCACTAGGAGCCATCGTTCCATTAAGTGCTTCTTTTGCATTTGTTGTAACTTTGCCATCTTTATCAAATGCCCATCCCTTTGGTATTGGTTCGTCTGTTTTTGCCCTGACAGAAATTTCACTTTTTGCGACAACACTAGCTGATTGATCAATAATGACTGAAGGTTTTCCATTTAAGGGTGCTGCTATTGAATAAGGGTTAGTTCCAATCACTGGCTTAATACCTCCAATAGGTGCTATTGAGGCTGGTGCATTTGTGAAACCTAATCCTATTAAATTTTTTTCAGCTATTC